>JAVBVX010000026.1:0-39078 GCA_036677665.1 Clostridium sp.
TTATCTGCAAGTTGCTCTGCTTCATCTAAATATTGAGTCGTTAAGAATACTGTAGTTCCTGAAGCTGTTAACTCTTTTACAATCTTCCAAACTTCTAAGCGTGCTTCTGGGTCAAGACTTGTTGTTGGTTCATCTAGAAAAATAATCTTTGGATTTCCAACAAGACTCATTGCTATATCAATTCTTCTTTTCATACCTCCAGAGTAAGTACCTACTCTGTGATCTGCAGCCTCTGCATACCAAAACGATTAATTAAGTCATCTGCTACTGCATTTGGATTTTTAAGATGTCTAAGTTCTGCTATCATTTGAAGATTTTCACGTCCAGTCAAAATTTCATCAATATCAGAAAACTGACCAGTAAGACTGATAGAACCTCTAATCTCCCTTGGATTTTTTTCAATATCAAAACCATTGATCACAACACTTCCAGCATCTGCTTTAATTAAAGTAGCCATGATTCTAATCATAGTTGTTTTTCCTGCTCCATTAGAACCTAGTAATGCAAAGATACCTCACTGCTCTACTTCAAAATATACTCCTTTGAGTACTTCTACATCTTTGTAAGATTTCTTTACTCCTTTAATTTGTATTATATCTTTTTCCATTTTCTTTTCCTCCTCTACAATATAGCTTGGATGGTTGTCATAAAGAAAGAGCCGACAACTGTGACTTCACTCACGGTTGTCGGCTCTACATCTTAGTGTCTGGCTCTTTGATAACTGATATATTCAGTTGTTTTACATTAATTATCATTTCCTGTTTACACTTAGGACAAAATAGCGGGAAGTTTTCAAGTATCGTATCAATACCTATCTTAACCCGTGTTTTGTTGCAACAGACTGGACATAATATCCACTCGTATTTACACACTCTACCATCCCCTTACTTGATGTTGTTGTTAACCTCTATCATTTTAATGTCTGCAAACATTAAGCTGCTTTTCAGTCCCGATATCTTCCTTTTACTTTGTTTTATCCGTAACCTTCTTCATAGCCTTGTTAACTTGTTGGTTAACAGATTCTTGATAGATGTCAGCGTAAGTTTTTGAATCTTTAATTAGATCGTCGCAGAAAGCCGCTACATCAGTGCCCGTCACTTCGAGCACGCCTTTCCCCAAAGCCGCGCCCTCTTCAAAAAGATCGATAATCCCCGATAACAAACCAATCCCGTTGGTTAGCTCAACAGGACCCACCTTAAAGAGATATTTTTGAATCTCTTTATAAACAATTTGATAATCTTTAGGGAGCGCTTTGACACGCGCCACGTGCGCTCGCCACTCTTTTTTGCCTTCGATGATATCTTGTATTCTCATTTTATCCTCCTATTTACCTAATTTTTTAGCGATATTATTGTTGAGTTGTTTGCGCCACTTGTCACGAAAAGACTTTGCCCCTTCTTCGTCGACTAGCGCTGAACAAAAGTCTTTGATATCGTTACCCAAAACTTCTTGTACACTCTGCCCGTCCGCAACCGTTTCTTCGAGCAGGCCAAGAACACCGTCAAGAATTGGCATCAGGTTGCGCCCGGTAAAATCTGAGTGCTGCCAAAGATTAGCCTTAATTTTTTCCCATGCCGCTTGATAGTCAGCTGGTAGCTTTTGAGCTCGCGATTCAAAAGTTTTCAATTCTTTAGTCATATCACTTCCCGTAATTTTTTCCCAAAAATTCATTTTCTCTTCTCCTTTAACTCGTTAATTTTTGATGATACGAATTCCCATTTTTCCCAAAACTTATGTAGCTGCTCACGTCCCGCGTCATTGAGCATGAAAAACTTTCGTGGCGGTCCCATATCTGATGGCTTTTTTGTAATTTCCACCAATTTATTTTTTTCAAGTCGCACCAAGATGGTATAGACCGTTCCGTCTACAACATCTGAAAATCCCAACGCATTCAACCTCCTAGTAATCTCGTAACCATATATTTCCTCATGACTGATAATTTCAAGAACACAGCCTTCCAGTACGCCTTTTAACATTTCTGTAATGTTTTCCAAATCAATCACCTCTTCACTATCTAGTATTACCTCTATTCAGTATCACTTACTACCACTATATAGTATCACGTAGTAGTAATGGTGTCAATACGATATATATTTATTTTTCACGTTATTTTTATCAATGAAATTTAAATTTGGTGTTTCCTTAAGCGAAATCAATATATCCTTTTTTCAATTCTTCTAGAATTAATTCTGACTGTAAAATACCTCTATAAATAAAGAATTATAAATTCATTATATAGTAATACTAACTTTATATATACTATAGATAACCATTAGGTTATTTATAACATGGGGTGAAGCAATGAAAAAGTCAGTATTAATTATAGGTTCAGGCATAGGTGGTTTATCTACAGCTGTAAGATTACTAAGCAAAGGATATGATGTTAAGGTTTATGAAAAGGAAAAAACTATAGGTGGTAAAACAAATCAATTAATCCACCACCCATTTACCTTTGATTTAACCGCTTCAATTTTAATGAATCGAGAAATCTATGAAGAAGTTTTTCATGATGCTAACCTAGATTATAAAAATTACATAAATTTTATTAAAGTTAACCCAACTTATCGTAGCTTTTATCCTGATGGAACCTCTTATGATTTTACTAGGGATATAGTGTCCTTAATAAAAACCCTAGAAGCTATTTCAACGGATGATGCTATTGGATATATGAAATTTTTATCAGAGGTATATAAGAGGTATACTATTGCAAATGATCACTTTTTACAACGGTCCTTTGAAAGACCTATTGACTTCTTTAACCCTTCAACCTTAATAAATGCCATAAAAACAAAATCCTTTTCTACTTCATATGGATTAATTTCAAAATATGTTAAGGATGAAAAACTGCAAAAGTTCTTAAGCTATCAGTCATTATATGTAGGCATATCTCCCTATGAAGGACCTAGTATCTATACCTTAATTCCTATAATATCTCAGTTATATGGTCTATGGCATTTAAAGGGTGGAATGTACTCCTATGTAAAAGCTTTAGAAAAGGCTATTTATGAGCTAGGAGGAATAATCGAAAGGAATTATTCTGTAGACGAAATTATAATTTCTGATGGCAAAGCCATTGGTATAAAGTCTAAAGAAAAGGAAGCAGTTTATGCTGATATAATCATTAGCAATGCTGATTTTCCGTATACTATGGATACTCTTATAAAAAGTGATATTCACAAAGGAAGATATACAACTAGCAAACTGGAGGATTTAAAATACACCTGCTCTACCTTTATTATTTACTTAGGCCTAAAGAAAAAATATCCTCAGCTTTCAGTGCATAATCTATACTTAAATTTGGACTTTAAAAAGAATATTCATTCAGCTTTTACAGGGCATTTACCAATTAATCCTTCTTTCTATATGTATTGTCCTAGTAAAATAGACAATAGTATGATAGAAAGCGTTGGCGAATGTATAAGCATAGTAGTGAGAGTTCCAAATTTATTTTTTAGAAATATAACTTGGAATGAAGACACAGTAAAGTTTATGAGAAATAGAACCCTATGGGCCCTAAAAAACATTCAAGGCTTAGAAGACATTGAGGAAAATATTGTTTATGAAAACTACCTTACGCCTCAGAATTTAAAAGATAGCTTTAACTCCTACGGTGGTGCTGCCTTTGGCTTAAGTCCGACCCTAACCCAGACCAATTACTTTCGACCGCACTTAAAGTCAGACCATGTGAAAAATCTCTATTTTGTTGGTAGTTCTGTTCATCCTGCTCCCGGTGTTTCTATTGTCTTGCTCTCAAGCAAGCTTGTAGTTCAGGAAATATTGAAAGATGATAGTTTGTAAGATTATATAAAAAGCAGAGTTGAAAACGCTAAAACTACATTGAAAATGAAAGCATCATAGTTTTAGCTTTTTATAAAATTTCTTTTTAATAATTCTTGTTTAAAATGATAACTATACAATATATCAATAAATGAATATAAAAAAATAATATAATTTCAATTGACAGAAGTATTATTAGTTGTTTACAATACAATTATGCAAAATATAATTGTATTGTATCAATTCTCTTATTTAAAAGGAGATTTATAAATGAATATTAATTTTTCAATAGAAGAAGCAGTAATAAAACGATATAGTGTAAGAAACTATCTGGAACAAGATATTGAATGGGATAAAATAAAAGCAATTAAATCTTTTATTGACTCTTTGGATAATCCATTTGGAAATAAAGTCAACTTTCATTATCTTGATAATAAAGACGTAAAAAATAAAGAAAAGCTTGGCACCTATGGTGTTATTAAAGGAGCAAATCAATATCTGGGAACAACTATTAAGTTAGAACCAATGGCCTTAGAGGCAGTAGGATATGAATTGGAGGCAGTAATGCTTTATTTGGCACATTTGGGCCTTGGGACTTGTTGGTTAGGAGGAACCTTCGACCGGGAAGGCTTTGCAGAAGCTATGAATATTAAAGAAGGAGAGGTTTTTCCAATAATAACACCTTACGGATATGCCAGTGCCAACAAACACGAAAAAGAAATAGAAATGAGAAAAATGATTCAAGCAGATTATCGTAAAGAATGGAGTCAGTTATTTTATAAAAATGACTTCAATTACTCTCTTACTAAAGAAGAAGCCGGTGATCTTACATTTCCATTGGAAATGGTTAGATTAGGTCCATCTGCATCAAATAAACAACCATGGAGAATTGTTCTTAAGGATGGCATCTGTCATTTTTATGAATACAAAGAACCTGGATATAGCAGTTATTTCCAGTACGATATCCAAAAAATAGATATGGGCATTGCCGCAGCACACTTTGATTTATCGGTTAAAGAAAAAGGTATTAAAGGTCATTTTGATACGTCATCTCAACCAGACTTTGAGTTGCCTGAGCATGTAGAATATATTTTTTCCTGGATTAGAGAATAATAATAAGTTCTATGGTATTCCCGCTCCAAAACATTCCACATAAAACGAGGTTAAATTCTGTAAGAATTTAACCTCGTTCAAATATTAAAGCTATTATATAGCACTTATAAATTTCTATTTTGCTGGTAGTTCTATTCATCCTGATACTGGTGTATTTATATTGTCTTGCTCTCAAGCAAACTTGCAGTCAATCAGGTTTACCACTTCGTGCTCACCTTCTCGTGCAAGCCTTTGTATGGGTGCTACTAATTGCTTACTGTGTCTCTTTGTTCCTTCTAAGCAAAGTAACCACCTCAATGTGTGTCGAGTTCGCTATAGGAACACACTTTTTCGTCATTTTTATCTGTATTTAATTCTACCACATCTTTACCTTTTAGTGAATGACTCATACCTGAATTAAATATAAAAGTTATCATATATGGATCTTTATTGCCCTCTTCATCAGTTCCACCTAATATAATTTTATTAACTGCACTTTCAAAAACTACTCTATCAAATTTTTCAATTGGTTTATTACTATCAAATACTTTTCTAAAACTATCTATTCTTTTTTTAATATCAACATTTTTTTCATTAGAAGCATCTAAATCAACTTTTTCAGATTTAAGTTTTTCTAATACTGTAGAAAGCTCTGTGAATTTAATTTCGTAAGTAGCTTTATCAATTAATTCATCAATTCTCATATCAACTAGCTTTTTAAGCTTATTTTCATAAGAAGTAATTTCTCTTTCAACTCTTTTTAACTCTTTAGCTGTATTGGTATTATTAAGAGTTTTTTCTACTGTTTCCATGAACTCTGTAACTATATCTTTATTTTGTAAGCAAAACATATTAAATGCTTCAAGAAAAGCATTTTCAATAATCTTTTCATCTATTCCTTTACTATCTGCACAATACTTTTTACCTTTCTTAGTAGATACACCACAATGCCAAATAATTTTTTCATGGGTTGTATTGCTGTGCCATCTACGTCTAGTAGCTGTACCACCGCAGAAACCACATTCTATCTTACTACTGAAAGAGAATTTTCTACTATACTTTTCACCTCTTCCTTTATTACTGCTATTTGCACTACGTTTCTGAAGTATCTTTTGAGCTTCGTTAAATATTTCTTCTGATATTATTGATTCATGATTAGAATCAACATAATACTTTTCTTCCTCTCCCATATTGCCAAGTCTTCTCTTTGATATTGGATCAACAGTAAATGTCTTTCCCAATAATAAATCCCCTTTATATTTTTCATTACCTATAATCTTTCTAACTGAAGTATCACTCCATTTAGTATTTCCCTTTTTAGTTTTATATTTTAACTGTGTAAGTTCTTTGGCAATAACAAAACATCCCGCTCCTTCAATGTATCTTTGAAAGATATATCTAACTATCTTCGCTTCTTCTTCATTAACTATTATTAATTTATTTACTGAATCATAATCATATCCTAAGCAACCACTAAAACCCACCGTTTCTCCACGCTTCATCTTCATTTTTAATCCCATTTTTACATTGGCTGAAATAGATTCACTTTCCTGTTGAGCTAATGAACTTAAAATAGCTAACAACATTTCTCCATTCATAGTTAAAGTGTTGATATTTTCCTTTTCAAATAGTATTGCCACATTATTATCTTTCAATAACCTTACATATTTTAAGGTATCTAAAGTATTTCTAGCGAATCTTGAAATTGATTTAGTAATAATTAAGTCAATTTTTCCATCTACTGCATCTTTTATCATTCTTTGAAATTCTAATCTTTTTTCTATCTGTGTACCACTTATTCCTTCATCAGCATAAATATCAACAAGACCCCACTGTGGATTAGCTTCAACCATATTTTTATAATGATCTACTTGAGAATTATAACTGCTTAACTGTTCTTCTGAATCTGTACTTACTCTGCAGTAAGCAGCAACTCTTAATCTATCCATAACTTTTGCATTCCGTCTATCAATCCTACTAGAGCTTGCTTTTATTACTTTCACATCTGCCATCAAAATCGCTCCTTACAAAATGTATTCCTATTACTAATTAGTTATAATTATATATACGAATACACTTTTAATCAAGCATTAAGTATCATAATATTATATTTTCTCATTAACTCAATTTTAATTGTATTATATTCTTTATCTGTAATAAGTTTAAGCATAAGTAACTGATTTAACATCGCTAATTGAATACTATATTTCATGTTATTATCCACTACACCATCCCCCTCGTTATAAAAGTCTTTAATAACAAACCAAAAGATTAACAAAATACCTTTAATCCTTTGGTTTATCATCAATTAATTGACTATAGGCAAGAACTACTGCTTACCTATAGACATTTCTTTGTATTGTATTAACTTATACCTTCCCAACATTGGGAATATTTCAGACTACTTGTGATTAACAAGTATCATAGGATTTAAACCTCTCCCACAATGTGCGAGCAACTCTCCATAGGATTCTTAGGACTAAGTTGAAGTATCATTATTGCTTCTATGGGTTATGGCAATCAATTCATCACAAATTGATTTAGAGCCAAAAGTTTCTCGCTCATGCCTATATTGATAGGTATATATGATTCGGCAGTCTTGGCGCTCTTGCTCAAGTCGCTTCCCATTTTAAAGCCATAGAAGTAACGTATCTGAAATAATAGATATATAGTTTTCAAAGAACTTTAAGGTATAAAAAAACACCCTTTCACTACTTAAGCCGAAAAAGTGAAGGGGTGTCCGGAAAATATTTAAATTTTATTTATAACTTTTCTAAGTTTTTTTATAATCTTATCTTTCTGTTCATGCAAGGTACTTCTAGGAACATTTAAATGCGATGATAATTCTCTAATGCTTGTACCATTAAAGAATAACTCATCGATAATTACTTTTTCATACTCTGTTAGCATATCTAGTGCTACTATCATTTTTTCAAGCATAATTTTTTCAATAACTTTATCTTCAAGTAAAAACTGTTGATTACTCATTTTGTTCTCAATTGGATAATCTTTCTCTAATAATTGATTATATGATAAATTCCTCTCTACACTTACTTCTTCTAAATACCTTTCACGTCTTCCCATTTTATAATAAGCAATATAGATTTCCTCAGTAACTGTTACAAACTCATTATTAATTCTAATTTTATACTCTTTCATATTTGATTCCCTCCGTTTTGTTTTTGAATATTTGCAAAACAGAGAGAATCAAGGATAACGTATGTAATACCAAAACCAATGCTGCATATGAATACCCTTTCCAACAACAAAAAAAGGGCCGCAAGATAAATCTTGCGACCCTTTTTTTGGAGCCTGTTATTTAATAGTTATCTGAGGATTTTTATAATAAAAAACCCACGATTATCTAGCCTTATGGGCTGAAAATCGTGGGTTTATAGTATACACTTCTCAGTATAAATATTTTAACATCTTGATAATTCACATACAGTACTCTTTATGTAGATACTTTATTCATTTTTAGTTCACATTAAGTTTACCAAATTCCTTTAAGTTCAGGTAAGACATATCCCCATAATGCAATGCCCATTAAATTTATAGCTTCTTTCTTTCTCTTATAGAAAGTTGTCCTTTCACAATTTAAAAATGAAATGATATTTTTCTCAGAATATTTAAACTTTTCAATGTATTGTTTATGAAGAATATCAAAGTAAATTTGTCCATAATCAGGATAATTCTTAACCTTTAATAAAGCTTTATCTACAATCTCTATTAGCAGCTTACTTTTAAAAACAGCACATAATTCCGCTTCAAGTTCTTCTCTATTTATATTAGGATCATAATCACTTAAATAATCTAATACTTCTGCTAAACCCTTACCACCCATTTCATAGTATTCTTCTTCGAGTTCTGCTACTTTTCCCTCAACACTCCATACCACATCTCTATATATCTTAAGAAGTAACTTTGCTTTATGATAAGTTTTTTCTTTATCAAAACTTGGTTTTCTCTTCATATTCACTTAGCTCCTTTTTTATTAATATGTTAGTTTAAATAATAATCCTTACTTTAAATTAATTTCTACTTTTTGCATTTTTGCTAGTTTGTTATCATTTTTTATTACTTAATTAATATAAATTTATGTTGTTATAACTAACATACTCATATTATATGTTAGTTAAAATGACATATCAACGAGTAAAAAGTGGTTATGTAAGACATAAATGGTGTTATAGTATATTAATTTCTTATCACGTGTTACAATAAGGAAATTATAGATTTATAAGTAATTTCACAAGAAATATAGTCGGGTATTTATCTAAATGTTACATTTAGGTAATTGTACTATATTGAATATTAAAGTCATGTTTAGTTCAAGTAATATAGAGGTGTAAGATATTGGATAAAATTAGATTAGATGATTTGAAGAAGATATTAAGTAATGATGTTATAAGATATAACTCTTGTATTGAAATGCACTTCTGCATTGATAATGACACTGTATATAAAGATAGCTGGTTAAGTAAAAGCTAAGTAGATATAATCAAAAAAAAGAAATATACTGGTATGGATTGGTTCGGGATGGCTCAGAAGCTTATAATTATGATAAGTTAGAAGATATTTTGAATGCTAAAGTATTTAATGGTAAAAAGTAGACACATTATTAAATAACAGATAAATAATACTTTTTTCATTGTAATCACGGCTTGTATTGAGTCTTTTCATGCATCTCTTAAAAAGTAAGAAGTACATCTTGTTACATATCCGGACTTTAATGTTACAAGACTTGATATTTTTGAGTACATTGTAGTTTCGTACAATAGAACAGGATTGCATAGCAGCATAGGATATATAACTCAACAAAAATGCGAGGATTTAGCTAGAGAATCTGCATAAGTTGTTCAACTTTTCGTATCTAAGATATTGACAAAGAACCACCCTATAATCTTTTTATCAAGTTCATTACATATAGTTTCATGTTTCTTTATGATATGTGGTTCAAACTCTGCATTTCTATCTCTGGGTACATCAATATCTACATCGCCAAAGCTCGTTTTAACAGTTTTCTTACTATGACCATTTCTATAATTCTTAGTAGGATTATCAACCCTTTCATATTTATTTCTTTGTAAGTCTTCATCCATTTCCACTTCTAAAAACTGTTGAATTACATTTCCAAATATTCTTTGCATTAATCCGTTCTGTCCTATAAGGTCCTCCATATGTTTGCTTTTTGATAATTCTTTATTTAAGTCTATATCTGGCTTTTGTATTTCTCTCATCTTTTTATTTCTTTCTAAAAAGTATTTTATAGTTATTATTTTCATAAATACCAGCTACACATACAAAAAGAGTGTAAATAGATTTGAATTTAAACAAATCTATTTACACTCTCTGACCCGTAATCCTTTAATTGCCTTTCTTATGACTATCACAACATCCACCATCTTTGGAACTTCCATTATCTGAATGTGAGTCATTAGAATGTCCGCCACAGCAACCCCCTCGCTTAAACATCATAAATACCATCAATGCCACAAAAACAAAATATAACCAATTACTTGTTAAAAATTCCATAATACAACACTCCTTTTATATTTATATAGATAAGTCAATTTAATAATTAATGTGAGATTAGTTTTGCTTTTCCACTGACTATATATTCGTTAACAACCTCTCTTATCATTTCTTTTGACATTTTATCTCCTTCATATATAACTTGAATTACTTTAGAATCAATATCTAAATTAAATCCCTGAACATCTTTAATTTGACTTAATGCTTTAACAGCATTTATAACACATCTATGGCAAAGTATATTTTCTTGTTTAAATTTAAATGTATGCTTTCTCATTAAAATCCCTTCCTTATTTCTTATTTAATAAAAGTATACCTTTTAGTTATGAAGGAATTATGAAAAAATACTAAAGTTTAAGATTTTATTATTTAATATAGATAAGCTAATACCTATACAAGCCTTCCTACCAGACAAGTCATTATTGTCAATTTATAAGTTTATACTAGTTTATGATAATTATATTATTAAAGTAATTATTTAGAATAATGAAACTAAAGATATGGTTCATTTATAATGAGACTAGAATGAAAGCATTTAGATCTATTAGGCGTGAAGTTATTGACGTTATTCATTCTATTAAGAATAACTCTTTTGGAAATGATTTCAAAGGTTCACCATTAGAGTTCATTTTAAACTGTATCACAGAGCAAAAACAAGTATTCGCAGGAGCGGCCCACCCTTTTTACTGGAAACCAAAGCTTAGAATTCCTAACATATATGAAAATTAGGAGAATAAAAGGACTAGGCCCTGCTGTTGCAAATATACTCTATTTTTTACATCCCACTCTAATGCCTCCTTTATTTACTCAGGTAAATTACGTTTAGTAGACTTAGCTTATTCCTTAGGGGATAAAAAATATAACTTTTTTCTTGTTACTCCAAATTCAAGGGAAAAAGAAATACTCGCCCAGTTAAAACGCCCATCCTTCAAAAATATAGATTGTCTTACACTAAGATATATCTTATTTTCTAGCCTCTATAATAATTGTGATTCATTATGTAGGTTTGGTGATAACTATGAAATATTATTTAAGATTTCTAATGGTGTTGAGACCTGTTCTTAAAATAAAAATGAATAACTCTTTATATATATTGAAAAAAGCTTAGAATCCTATCTGTTAAAACCCATATTATATAGAAAAGTAGATGTAGCAATATAGATCTCTCAGTTACCTCATCTTTTCTATCTAATTAAACACTTTTCTCTGAGTTGATGATTTAATACCCATTTCTTTTCTATACTTAACTATAGTTCTCCTGGAGATTTTCATTCCCACAAATGTTAATTTTTCAGAAATCATCTGATCTGTCAACGGGTTTGTCTTATCTTCATCATCAATTAATCTTTTGATCTCCTGTTTTATTTTGACAGCTGATATTTTTTCATCATTAGTACATGAAACTATTCCATTAGAAAATAAATTCTTTATTTTAACAGTACCAAATGGTGCGTAAATATATTTATCTCTAATAGCTCTGCTTACTGTTGATTCATGTATATCTAAGTTAGAAGCTATATCTTTAAGACTCATTGGTTTTAATGCAGCTAGTCCACGCTCAAGACATTCTTCTTGAATATCTATAATGCATTTTAATATATTGTACATAGTGTTTTTTCTTTGTTCGATTCCCCTAATTAAAAGCACAGCGTTATTTAATTTTTCTCTTAAATAATCTGTAGTCTCATTATTTTCTTCCTCTTTAATTATATCTTTGTATATATAGTTAATGCTCAATTTTGGAATCATACTATCATTAATTAGTATAAAATATTCATCTCCAATTTTTCTTATATATGCATCTGGCAAAATATATTTTGTATTCTCCCCGGTATAAAATCCCCTTGCGGGTTTAGGCTCCAATGATTTTATTATGTTACAGTATTTCTGTGCCTCTAATATATCAATATTTAGCATTTTTCCTATTTCTTTAAGTTTATTTCCTGCCATAAGATCTAGATATTTATCAATAATAAGTTCAAGATTTTTATTTTCCATGCCTCTATTTTTTAGCTGTATTTTTAGGCACTCACTTAAGCTACGAGCTCCTATACCACTAGGTTCAAACCTTTGTATAATATTAAGGCAATATGAAATAATTTCTGTATTTACCCCTAGTTCATTACTCATATCTTCAATAGAGTACTCTAAGTAGCCTCTATCATTTAAGCTCTCAATTATATAGTCACATATAGACATCACCAAGATACTTTCATTACATTCAATTAATTGAGATTTTAGATAACTCTTCAAAGACTTTTTTTCTATAATATAATTAAATGGTGAAATCTCTTCCACTGGATTACTGTACTTACCTTCATTCTCAAAGGAATTATTTCCATACTCAGATTGTCTTATAATCTCTTTATATAGTAAAAGATTTTTATCTTCATTTGGCTCCAAATCCTCAGAAACTGTAGTATCTTCAACTTCCAAGATTGGATTTTCTTGCATCTCATCATTTATATACTCCTGCAATTCTGTTATAGGCATCTGGAGAAACTTAAGAAGTAATTGCATTTCTGTTGTCATTACTAATTTTTGTTGTTGCCCTAGCCCTTGAATTAATTCATTTCTCACAAAAATCACCTACCTTAATTAGAATACTTTATTTTTACTACTTAATATTATAATAACCATATTATATGTAGATTGTATGAGTAGTTACTGTTAAATTAGTATTTTATGTAGCATAATTATTATAATCTAAAAAGGAATAAACCCCCTGGTTTACTCCCCTTTAAATTTATTATGTTTACATTCCCATCATTCCCATACTGCCACCACTGCTCATACTTGAGCTGCTTGAATTACTACTATTGCTCGTATTGTTCATAGGCATTTGTGTTTGCATTTGTCCATTATTGTTGTTATTCATATTCTGTAATTGCATCTGCATTTGGTTTAATTGCATTTGCATCTGATATAATTGATTTTGCATATTTGTATCGTAAGAAGAATTCATAGATTGTCCACTCATATTATTCATTCCATTAGCACTCATCGGCATATTGCTTGCCCCATGTGTATTTGTACCCATGTTATTCATAGTACCTTGCATATTCATTCCATTTGACATATTCATGTTGTAAGAATTGTTACTTGAGATAAATCCCAAGATAGTAAAACTTATTACTAATCCTACTAATGAAAATAATCCTAATTTTAACCATCCATTATTCATATTAATTCCTCCAATTATTTTAGTGACTTTTGAGTTAGATAATATATTTCTTGATTTATTTGAGTTAGAGTTAATAGCTGTCTTTACCGGTCCTTTTATATCTTCTTTACCGAATAAAGATTTAATAATAGCCCATGTTCCTAAACCTAATCCTAAAAATAGAACTACAAGTAGTAGAAACATATATTGCTGACCGATTAAACCTAATATATCCATAACCTTCACCTACTTTATCCAGATTATTGCAAGTATGATAGAACCACCAATTAAAAGTGGAAGCAATAGAAAAACTATGCTTGATGTCATTATTCCAATCTTATATGCTGGTGAATTTTCATGGTGTTGTTCCGTAGTAGCGACTTGCTGCTGTGCACTAGGATTTTGAAGCACCCTATAAATATTAAAATTAGATAGATGCATTTCTTTCATCATACTTCCCATACTACTATTCATCATGGTTGATTTTGATTTGTAAGGGGAACTCCATAAGAGAAATAGTATTACAATAGTCATACCTGTAAAAAGAACTGCTAGTCGCCAAAAGTTTAATTTCCTTTTATCGAACATCCTTGTTCCTCCTCTGCATAAATCTTATAATAAAACCTACTACTACGCTAATAACTATGATAGGAGTAAGCATAAAATAAGAAAATGCTAGTATTCTACTAAAAGTAGCGTTACTTTCTATGCCCATTGCTATTCCCATAATGGAGTTCTCCATAGCACCCATCATTCCAGACATAAACCTCATTACATCTATTTCAGAAGGACCAGGTCTAAACATTGATATTATTACACCACTTGCTAGAAAGAAGAAGAAGGTAGTCATAAACCATACGAAAATTTTAAACCAGGCCTTTTGTACCATATAAGTTCTCCTCCTTTACTTGCTTAATTTCTTTTCTGGTGCTTTTTTAGGCCATAAAAGTATGTGACATTTCTTATATATATGCCATATAACACTTGCAAGGAATATATATGATAGATACTCATGAAGAAGCAATGCAAAGGTGATAAACCCCATATCATATTCCATACAAATCCAAATTATAACACCGGTAATTATAAGCAGTAGTGTCATTATAAAGGTAAATAACTGATATCCTTTTTTACCTATAATGTGCCATACCAAGTTACTCTTATCATTCTTTATTCCTCTGATGACTTCATATATAACTGAAATTAGAGTAAGAATAATAAATAGTGCAGCAGAAATACGATGTACATAATCTGCTAAAGCTATGTTAAAGTTTAAAATCCAACCATATTTTGCACCTACCATTGCAAAACCACTAATTGCAAGGAGGGCCCACACTATTGCATAAAGCCAGTGCATTACCAAATCAAATCTGATTTTCATACTATTTTTCCTCGTTGTCTGCTAGTGTTATTTTTAATTCATATTCACTATTCTCTTCTTTATTATATTTTTCAGCACCACAACTTGGACAACATTTCCAATTATCTTTAAGTTCAAGACCGCATTCAGAACATATCACTTTACTAACTATATTTGCATCTATTGATTTTACATTAGTAAAGTATTGACTTTTAAAGTGCATTACTAAACCTACTAGTAATCCAATAAAAGATATGGCTGTTATAAGCTTTAATACTGAAACTAATATTGATGCAATTCCAAATCCATAATTATTATAACTATAATTTATAGCGGGTGACATCATATTATTACTACCATTAGGTTGTAAAATTAGGCTGAACATGAATAGTAAAATCAGCATTCCTGCTGTTCCAAGTAAAATAGCACTTAAAGGCTTATTTTTTAAACTATCCATAGTTTTTATTGACTCATTACCAACTATATTCTTTTGTATAAACTTCACGAATGCAATGATTATACCAACAAGTAGTATAATTACTAACAGCTTGGACAACAATATAATTATTTGACCTAAACTATTAACAACATTTATTCCTCCAGAGGTTGAACCATGCTCCATAGCACCTTGACCTGATCCAAACATTATACTAAATGCAAAGGAAAATGCGAATATCCCTAAAATGAAAACAGAGATTGCCTTTAAAATAGGATCATTTTTTATTAAATCCCACACATTTCATCACTCCTTATATTGATAGTTTATTCTTTTATCTTCTATTATGAAAAATTAATATTTTAAAACTCTGTATCTTTTGGAGATTTAAACAGCTTACTTATATATCCGAAAATAGAAACTACAAAAATTACTATGAAAGCAACTACTAGGATATTAAGTACTGTAACCATGCTTATATTTCCAAAGAAATTTGTATTCATATTAGTCATATCCATGTTTCCCATGGACTGAGCATTATTTATATAATTCTGAGTCACATTACTTAGAGTAATTGCTTGCTTTGAAAAATTATCATTAATCTTATTAAGATCAACTACTACCTGAGCTAACTTATATATACTATCATGTATTTGTGACATTCTTTGTTTATCATATACTGATCCATTTTGAGAAACATATGGATTTATGTTAACTAAAGTACTAGCTTCATTTATATAGGCCAAAGCTTCAGTTAATTTAGTTTTGTTTTGTACTGTAATTAAATACTGATTGTAATAGTATTGTGATGGGTTATTAACTTCCATACTCGCCTGTTCAAGTTGAGCTGATAAATTATTCTTAAGCTGATCTAATAGTTGTACGCCTAAGGAAACTTTGTAAAGTCCAGTATGAATTTTTTCCATTTTACTAGCATCATAGGTTGTCCCCATACTTTGCATTGTTCCGACTTGTCCAGCACCATTTTGTGGGAAAACATTTACTGTAGTTCCAGCTTGGGAAACTGTCCCATTTGTAGCCGGTTGATTCTGACCATTATTTTGCTGTGTTTGGTTAACAGTTGAATTCACACCATTTTGTTGATTATTTGCTATGCCATAAGGGTCTAGAGTCATTAATTTTAAAGAATCATTTAAAGCTATTATTATTTTCTCAACATTGTCTTTGTTTTGTAGAACTGCGTTAATTACCTCAGTGGAATATTGTGCGTTTGTAGCGTTACTATTTGTAGCTGTGTTGGTATTAGAACTATTCATGTCCATGTTCATAGTATTTTTTGAAGAGCTGTCAGCTGGATTAGAGTTCGTTGTGGTATCTTTTTTGTTTGAATCATCTGTTGTCATATTCATAGAAGTCATATTCATTCCACCGCTACCAGATAGCAAGTTGTATCCGAGGAACCCAACTCCACCTATGATAATGAGCACAAGGAAAAACGATATAAACTTACTAAAAACTTTACTTTTTTGTTCCATTACTATACCTCCAATTTAAAATTTAAAAATATATGGTTTCTACTTATAATCAAAGATTTATATATTTTATGTATAGATTATATATTCATAATATGTAGTTTTTATGAAGATATACGACAAATAATGTAAAAATGTAATTTTATACGAGTAATTTTGCACTATTAAATTACTTAAAAAACCCAGAGATAACTCTCTGGGTTTTTTAATATATGGAGATTACATGCCTCCCATCATACCACCCATCATTTTGTCCATCATCATGCCACCTTGCATACTAGAACTGCCTTGCATATTCATATTGCCTTGCATGTTATTCATACTACCTTGAGCATTCATATTTCCTTGCATATTCATACCATTCATTGAACTTTGCCCTTGCTGCATGCCTTGCATTTGCATATTATTCATTTGATTTTGGTTCATACCTGGCATAGAATTCATATTCATGCTTCCTGAACCATTCATTTGCATAGTTCCATTATTATAACTATTATAGTATTTGTATTGATTAATTTGTTGTGTACCCCATAGTACTCCAAAACTTATTACCATACCCGCTAAAGATACACCTGCTAATCTAAACCAAGAATTACTTTTCATAATTAAACCCTCCATCATATTATATTAATTTTCTACAGTATTTTTTAATTTCTATTGCTCTAATTTTTCTGTACTTGCACCACAGTAGGGACAAGTTTTCCAATCTATATTTAATTCTTTACCACATTCAGCGCAAGTTGCTTTAGTTACTGGTTTACCACCTTTAAAGGGAGCTTTGAAAGCTTCTATATCTTCAGGGGTAAATATATAGTTTTTTGCTATAACTACTAAACCACCAATTAATCCAACAATAAATACAACAAATAAGAATTTAATTAGATAGGTTAAAAGTAATGATATTGATAAACCCAATCCTAAACCTGTTCCCATAGACATACTACCTCCTCCATAATTAGTTGTAACATTTATCCCCATTCCAAAACCTCTTGGGAATAAAATAGCGTTTATAAACAATAGTACAGTTAAAGCTAAAATAGATAAACCAGCTATTTTAATAGCAGAATCTTTTTTCATTTAATTCACCTCCAATGCTTTTATACTTATATATAAAGCAATTACTGTGCCAAGCTATATTTTGTAAAAATTATTGAATGTTTAGTGTTTTCATTAAGAGTAAATCATATTTTTATAATTATAATTGCAGATTCTGTAGAATATTCTGCACTAATCTGTACAATCTAGAACAATAATCATATCTATCTACAAGGTGATTTTTCCTTACAGCTTTTTTTATCTAGATAAAGTGCTCTCATATCTTTTACAATTATTTTATCAATTTCTTTGCTAACTTTAAGAATTTCTTCTTTTTTATTACTATCAATGGCTTTATATAGCAAAGATCTTAATTGTTCTAACTCTTCCAATTGTATTCCTCCTTTCTCCATAGCATATAAATTTATACTTTTATATAAACTTATGTAGCAATTCTTATGCCATATCTATACGCAAAAAAATACAGGTAATATTTCATACCTGTATTTTTAAAACTCTCTTAAATTATACTTATCCATCCTATATATAAGTGCATGTCTTGACATTCCTAACATCTTAGCTGCTTTAGTCTGATTTCCACCTGATCTTTCTAATGCCTGTCGTACAAGACTTACCTCAAGTTCTTCTAAGTTGATACCCTCATCTGGTAAAATGAATATATTATTTTTAGTTGCATAGGCTCCTTTAATTATTTCTTTTGGAAGTAATGATGCTTTTATCAGTCCATTGCTAGAAAGTATTACCAATCTTTCTATTAGATTTTCAAGTTCTCTTATGTTACCAGGATAATCATATCCTTTTAATAAATCTAGCGCATCTTTCTCTATAGTTATCTTACCTTTATTAGTTTCTTTGCTATACCTATTTATAAAAAAGTTTACTAAGGGTTCTATATCTTCTTTTCTATCTCTTAAAGGCGGTAGATTTATAGGTATTACCTTCAGCCTATATAAAAGATCTTCTCTGAACTCACTATTTTCAACCATAGCTTCAAGATCTCTATTTGTAGCAGCTATTATTCTTACATCAGATTTTATTACTTCAGTTCCGCCAACTCTTTCAAATTCCTTTTCTTGAAGTACCCTTAGTATTTTAACTTGCAGTGATAAGCTTAGTTCACCAATCTCATCTAAAAATAATGTACCACCCTGAGCCCTATCAAACCTGCCTAACTTTCTATTATTGGCACCAGTAAAAGCACCTTTTTCATGTCCAAATAATTCACTTTCTATTAGCGTTTCGGGAATAGCTCCGCAATTTACTGTAATATAAGGCTTATCCTTTCTACTACTTTTATTATGAATTGCTGATGCAATACCTTCCTTTCCTGTTCCACTTTCACCTATAATTAAAACTGTAGCATTGGTATCAGCTATTTTATCAATAACTTCAAATATTTCCTGCATGTTTTTGCTATTGCCAACAATTTTACTATCAAAGTTTTGTGCTGATGCTTCTTTTAAGAATTGTATTTCTTTATTTAACTTATCAATATTCAGTGCCTTAAATATTGTCAACTTTAACTCTGTAATATCAAAAGGTTTAGATACATAATCTACTGCACCTAGCTTCATAGCCTCAACTGCTGCATCAGTACTCCCATGAGCTGTTATCATAACAACCGGAAGATCACTATTGATTTTTTTTATTCTTTTTAAAACTTCCATACCATCAAGCTTTGGCATTTTATAATCTAAAATTACCATATCAGGGGCTTCATCTAAAAACATATTAAAAGCTTCTTCACCATCTTCTGCGCATATTGTAGAAAAACCTTCTGACTTTAGATTCTTTTCAAGAATCCATCGCATATTTTTTTCGTCGTCTGCTATTAATACCTTCATTTAGTTACCTCCTTTTTATTCATAGTTACTATCATATTTATTTCTTTTTTGGTATATAGGGAATAGTATTTCAAACTGTGTCCCTTCACCTACTGTACTACTTGCCTTTATAATCCCTTCATGTTCTTCTATTATTCTATGAACAATAGGTAATCCTAAGCCTGTGCCCTCCTCTTTTGTTGTAAAAAAAGGATTAAATATATCTTTAAGGTTGCTCTCTTCAATGCCAATACCTGTGTCTTTTAAAATAACTTTTATCCAATTACCAGATACATTTTCTGTTAAAATACTAATTTCTCCGCCCTGAGGCATAGCCTCAACTGCATTAAATATAAGATTGACGAAAGCTTGTTTTAACTGTTCTTTATCAAATTTACTATATGGTAACTCTCCTTTATTAAAGTTTATCTTTACTTTATGTTGAAATACATACTTATTTATTATGATGAGCACATCTTCAACAATATCATTTAAAGAATAAATTTTCTTTTCATTTTTACTTGGCTTTCCAAATTCCATTAATGACTTTATAACTCTATTAGCTCTTTCTACTTCTTCATCAATAATACTCAGCTCTATAATAGCATCCTTATTATCTTTTAACTCGCTTTTCATAGTCTGCTCAATCATTTTAATTATAGCTAAAGGGTTTCTTATCTCATGAGCTATCCCCGTTGCTAGTTGACCAACAGAAGCTAATTTATCATTTCGCTGCATTTGACTCATTATTATTTTCATTTCAGTAATATCCTCTATTATAATAACTAATCCCTTATTCTTGTTATCTAAACTTAGTGGATAAATATGAATTTTTATGTTAACTAGTTTATTATCTTTAAGAATGCTCTTTTCTATATTCTCTTGAGACTTACTTTCTTCCATAGCTTCAATAATTATTTCTGATATATCCTCACAGCAAGAGAAAATCTCTATAAAATTAGCACCAATGCAGTCACTATTTATTCCTAATATATTCTTAGCTCCAGCATTTATGGAGGTAATAAAGAAATCATTATTAATAGCAACAATACCATTTCTTATACTTTCAAAAATAGAATTAGTGTAATTTTCAAGGATTACATATTTTTTTAATTGATTATCTATTGCAATTATAGCTAAATTTTTCTTTTCAACTAATATGCCCGTAATTGTACCTATCGCAAAAAATAAGAGTATATCTAAAAGTTCATTTATAGCCTCCCCACCAAAACCAATTGAAAGCACTTTCTGAGGTGAGTATATAATACTAATCATTAATGCGGTAATTGTACCTCCTCTAAACCCAAATTTAAAAGAAGACAATATAATTGGAATAAAAAAAAGAAGTCTAAAGAATTGGTGTAATGATAAATCAGAAGATTTAGACATAAAGTGAAGTATGGAAATAAATGTAATTAGTGCTGAGATAAGAAGCTTAAAACCTAATTTATGCCTCAAAATTATCACCTTTTCTTAGAGAAGCTTCACAATAAGGACAGTACTTCCATGTTACATCAACAGATTCACCACAGCTTTTGCACTTTCTTTTAAGAGTCTCCTTGCATACAGGACATACATTGAAATTTATTTCCACAGGGTTTCCGCAGTTAGGACATTTCTTGCTGTTAACTTTATAAAGTATTGTCTTATAAGCTTGTTTGTATATGAAAAAATAATAAATTACTATAGATAATATAATTAAAAGCAAAAGTGTCAATAGCTATTCCTCCCCTCTTTTGTATAAATGATTTCCACACCTTGGGCATACTTTCCAAAGATTACTTTCTATAGTTAAACCACACTTTTTACATTTACTAGCTTTAGATTCAAATATTATCTTATCAAATAATAAAAAGCCTACTAAAATTACTATAGAAAAACTTATTATACTACCAAAGTTATTATAGTTATTATAGTTATTTAGTGTATTATTGCCCACACCTTCCCACATATGCTTTCCCATCCCCATGCCAATGCCCATATTATTATCATTGTAGTTTTGTAAAGCAAAGTATGGAAGAACGTAGTTATAAATAAATATCAATATAAATATACTTAACAAAAGATATATAATAGTCCTTTTGAAATTCATAGAATCACTCCTTAATATTACTTTAGCATTAAGCTTACAAATATTCAAATTTTACATCTCTAATTATTATATAAGCAAAAATCATACCAAAGAATAAGGGTTTATTTTATATTTGTTATTGTTATCCTCTTTACAATATCACTATATAGGTTTGTACTACCTATACTAGAAAAGCCTGCCTTCTCTATATTAGAAACTGTACGCCTGTTTATATTAGCTCCATAACTAGTAACAACTAATGGGTTAAATAAATCCATCAGTAATCCAAGAACTTTTTTTTCACTTCGCACATGTTCAATCATTATTATTTTTCCATCTATTTTACAAACACGTTTTATTTCCTCTAGCCCCTTCACTGGATCTGGAACAGAACAAAATACACAAGTAGTAAGAACTGTATCAAAAGTATTGTCCTTAAAATACATATGCTCTGCATCCATATTATAAAATTTTACTTTCTTACTTAAATCTTTCGCCTTTAATCTAGCTTTATTAAGCATCTTATCACTAAAATCAATGGCTGTGATATCAATATTTTCAGGATAATAAGGTATATTTTTACCTGTACCAACTCCTACTTCAAGTACTTTACCTTTTAACTCCCTCATCACATCAATTCTCCACTTCTTTAGAGCCATTATTTCCATTGGACTTTCTAATATATCATAAACTATAGATACTCTATTATACCTTCTCTTTATTCTTTCTGTGTTGATACTCATTTTAATTCCTCCATCGGCAAAACTATATATAATTTATATAATGATATTATGAAGAATTTATGTGTAAAATAAACAAAAATGGCGAAATAAATCTCACCATTTTTGTTAAAATATTAAACTCGGATACATATTAATGTTAGAATATGAACAAGTAATTGTATAATTTTGAACATAAAATTCTATCTTTCTAGGTTCCTCTTAATTCTTTCGAACTCCTCTTCAGTAATTTCTCCTTTAGCATAGCGCTCTTTTAGTATTTCAAGTGATTTATTTACACTATAACCTTGATTACTGTTGTAATCTCTAGGAGTATTATCACGATAGGGTCTTGCAACATAATATACTATCCATATTATAATCAAAACTGTTAGTAATGGACCTAAAAGCATTTATATCCCTCCTTGTGGAAGTTTACTATATATTCCACTAACAATATTAAATAGCAATTATCATGCCATATATTTTTTAACAATATGTCCTATACTACTTTCATAAATAATAACTTTCTTTTATCCATAAGTTTATATTTTTCGAATTATATAATAAAGAGTATATACAGGATGAGAAAAAATCATTTTAGGTGCAGAGAATCTCATAACTTTAATTATTTTTTCTTTCATTATAGAACTATAGCAATGAGTTTTACATTTTCTACATGTAGGTTTGCTATTTCCATATCTGCATTTACTTAACTGACCCATTGCATAATTCCGTACTCCTTCGCATTCACTACAAAGAGCATCTCTATGATTATGATACTTATTACAGTATATGCGTATCATCAGTTCAACAATTTTCTGCTCTCTTTCTATAAAATTAACTGTATTATTCAATTAGTTCTCCCCCCGCCTAGTTGCTAAATAGTTTAACTTTCTCTCCTATATTGTTCAAATGTCTACATTTAATGTTATGATCTTTTCTTCTTATATTTTCTAGTAGAAGATTTAGAAACATATACTTCCCCTTTACTATCTGCATTTGATTCACTTTCAGAAGAATTTTGTACTTCATCTTCTTCAGTTGATTCTAAATTTGTACTATTAATCTCTGCTAATTTTTTAGGTCGAGTTGGAATTTCAGTATAGTTTATATCTGTGAATTCTGTTTCAGTTAGTAGTTTTTGCTTATTCTCAACATACTTGTCGTATATTATATATCCGTTAATTTGTTCATATGCTTTCTCATTAAATTTAGAAGTATCTTCAGATATTTTATCAGCATAATTAAGATTTGAGTATACACCAATCATAGTAGCTATTACAAATACTGATAATAGGATAAATATAACTCCTTGAAATAATAAGCTCATTAAATACATTAATAGCAACCTCCATTACGTAAATTTTACTTAAGTATAGATTTATATTAACTTCCTACCAATTTCCTCATCTCCTTAAAATCTTGTCTTTCCTTTATTAATGAGCAAATAACGTGCCAAATAGCAGTTTTTATTAGACTTCTCTTAAAAATCAATAGAATAGACTGTACCAATCCATTAAAGATATATTGATACAGCTATTCAAGTAATAAAAATTATTTCTTATCACTAATCAATCTAAATCTATCTAAATACTTTAAATATCTTACAAAATTCACGGCAGCTACTACTATTGATATATATATAAATTTAAATTATGAATAAATGCTATATTTACAGTAATTATTAAATATGCCGTTAGTACCTGATAAGCATACCAAGATAAAATACCTACAATTATAATGGAATAGATATTGGGACGTCCTTTAAAAAGTGATACTAAACCTAATTCAAGAAAGTTAATTCTATACCAGTATAATGATACTAATTTAATTATAAAAAGGGCACTATCTTTAATCCAAATAGTGCCCTTTTTATATTATTTTTTGAGGATTTTATTAAGCCAATCATTTCCACTTTCCAGCACTTCGTCTCTACTGTTATTATTTTTCTTATTTGTGCAATAGGGACAATAATTCCACGATGGATCTAAATCATTTTTGCAAGATATACATTTTATCTTTATTTGTTTATCTTTACAATAGGGGCAAAAATCCCATTTTTCTTCAAGTATTTTTCCACAGCTATTACACCTTTTTTTTGTAATTATATCTTGTATCATAGACAACAACTCCAATATTATAATACTTCAATTATATACATATATTGGAAACATGTCAAAAGTAAATTTGCGTTTGCCTTATTCTGGATTATTAAACTTGTTATTTGGGTCAGGTATATAGTTTGATTTAAATCCAAAATACTCAACCTTTTGCATCATACCTCCTGCAGCGTGGTGAAGTTCATGACAGTGCTGAACCCAACTACCAGGATTATCTGCTTTGAAAGCAATGGTATAACTTTCATTTGGCTTTATAAGTAAAGTGTCCTTTGACAATGTTGCACCAGTTACAGGCATACCATTTTTAGCAATTATTTGAAAGAAGTGACCGTGTAAATGCATTGGATGATCTACATTACTTTTGTTAGTATAAGTAAGTTTTATAAGATCATCTTTATTTAATTTTAATGCAGGTAGTTCATTAAAGGTTTCACCATTTATAGTATATTTTAAAGATCCATCATTTAATTTTATACCTAAATCAATACTGAACTCTTGATTATACTTTTCATTTAAGGTAAAACTTCCTTTAGACGATATACCATAATTAGTGAAATCTAGCTGTGGAAGATCTGATGTAGTTTCCACAATAAATTTTTGTGTATTTTCACCTACATATACGGGAATCTTAATTTCATCATTATACTTATTGCCGTCATGAAAATCTATATAAAAACTTTCAGTGTTTTCAACAGTAAATTCAATGTCGTATCTTTCCCCTGGAGATATAGCTATTAATTTATCTTTTATAACCTGCGCTCCATTTATATCTTGTCCATCTGTGCTTACAACTTTAATATTTGTACCTGGTATGTGGACTGTATGAGATCGATATCCTGCATTAATAAATCTAAGTCTAACAACATCTCCTTTATTAACCTTTAATGGCTGTATTAGAGATCCTGATTTTCCATTTACAGTATAGATATTGTACATGTCCTTCATGCTCGCTTCTTCTGCTAAGCTAGCCTCTTCTGCAGTTTTGAAGCTCTCCTTTGAACTATCACTCATACCCTCCATGCTTACCATAGATTCCATACCATTTTCATCCTCAGTCCATTCATCTAACATTAATGTGAAGTCTTTATCTGGCTTTTCCTTATCTTTGGGCTCAACTATAAGCGCACCATATAAGCCTTTATCTACCTGAATCGAACCTCGCTGATGTGTATGATACCAATAGGTTCCTGGAACATCTGCTGAGAATCTGTAGGTAAAACTTTCCCCTTGTCTTATAGCATCTTGATTAAGTCCTGGAACTCCATCCATTGCAGATTTAAGAGGATATCCATGCCAATGAATCGTTACTGGATCTGGTAAAATATTTTGCAAAGTAACCTCAACAAAGTCACCTTGAGTAACTCTTATTTCTTGCCCTGGTACAGTACCATTATATGTCCATACTTTTCTAAATACACCTTTTTTAATCTCATTAGTACTTTCTAGTGCAAGTAAATTAAACTTTTTTACAGTCTGATCTGGTTTTGGGCTTATTATATTCTCTGCATAACTATGGGTACTTAATGGTACAACACTTTTATCTATATTTTGTTTCGTAGAATTATTTGACATGTTATTCATACTACCTATATCCATATTTGAATTATTTTTAATATAAACTGCTGCAGATAAACTTGTTATGACTACTGCTAAAACTGTTAAAATGCCTATTCTTTTCTTACTCATAGATCACACCTCCAGCAAATATCAATACTATATATACATTATTCATCTAAAAGAAGTAAACCTTAAGGTTTACTTCTGCTTATCTCATTGTATTTACATCATGCTCATACTGCCACTATTGCTACTACTATTACTATTGTTCATATTAGCACTATTACTATTCTGCATTTGTCCATTAGAATTCATCATATTCTGCATTTGAATCTGTATTTGGTTTAGCTGCATTTGCATTTGATTTAATTGGTTCTGAATGTACATATCATTAGAATAATTCATAGTTTGTCCATTCATAGGCATATTCATGTTATTATTATTCATGGGCATTGTCATTGTATTCTGCATATTCATATTTGTTGGACTAGTTCTTGAAACAAATCCAAGAATTCCAAAACTTATTACCAACCCTATTAATGAAAATGTGCCTAATTTTAACCATCCATTACTCATGTTAATTCCTCCTTTATTTTATTCATTTATGATTTAACTATTATAGTTCATTATTATGAAGATATAATGAAGATATATAAACATACATGCAAGTATTATTTATATATAATGTTTTGTAACATGCTAAAAACATAGAAATCCCAGAGAATTAATTCTACTGGGTTTTCTAAATATAATAGGGTTACATACCCATCATCATTTTATCCATCATCATACCGCCTTGCATGTTTGAACCACCTTGCATATTCATCATTTTATCCATCATCATGCCACCTTGCATGTTCATGTTGCCTTGCATATTCATATTACCTTGCATGTTCATATTTGGCATTGAATTCATGTTCATATTACCTTGCATGTTCATATTAGGCATTGAATTCATATTCATATTCATATTTCCATAACCATTCATTTGCATATTACCAGTTGTGTTGTAACTATTATAGTATTGATATTGATTAAATTGTTGAATACCCCACAATAATACAAAACTTAATACTAAACTTACTAATGCAACAGTTGCCAATTTAAACCATGAATTTGTTCTCATATTAATACCTCCAATTTTATAAAAATTAATCTAGTTTCTCAATAGTTGTACTGCAATACGGGCAAGCTCTCCAATCTGAATTTACTTCTTTGCCACATATGATACATGCTTGTTTTTTTTCAGTTGCTTTATTACTCTTAAATGTAGATTTAAAGTTTTCTATATCTTCTGGTGTAAAAATATAGTTCTTTGCTTCTACTAGTAATCCACCTACTAACCCTATAACAAACACTACAAATAAGAATTTAATCAGGAAATTTAAAAGTACTACAATTGAAAGTCCAAAACCTGTTCCCATATATATTACCTCCTTTTATATTTTATTATATTTTCTTAATTCTTAAGTTTAAAGCTTGTCAATTTCTTTACCACAGTGAGGACATATTTTCCAATCTTCATTTAAGTTCTTACCACACTCTAAGCAAACTTTACTACTTCTATCTGGCTTTCCAGCAAAGCTGTTTTTTATCATTAAAATATCTTCTTGAGTAAATACATGATTTTTTATGAACATCAAAAATCCCAATAGTAGAGCTATAACAAATACTATTAGCAATACCTTAATTAGAAATGCTAATAATAATGCCCCTGATCCACCGAAGCTATTTAATCCATTACCGTAAACATAACCATTGCCCATATGCATTGGTACTCTATAGCTTACAGAGATTCCGTTTCCAGTTGGGAATAGAATAAGTCTTAAAAGCCATAATGCAATAATAGCTAAAGCTGATACTCCAATTATTTTGATAGTAGAGTCTTTTTTCATTGGTATCACCTCCTTCATTTCTTTACTTAATAATATAGCAAATACTGTGCCAAGTTAATTTCTTATTAAAAAGATCGAACTATCCTTGTATATTCCTTATCAATATAAGTTCTACTATTATTTTTCACTTTATTTTGTATAGTATTTTACAATACTTTGTAGAATTTTGGACAATTACAAACAAAAAAATCCAGCTAACTTATACAGACTTTAAAATCTGTTATAACTTAGCTGGACTTAATATAGATTGATATTTACATCATACTCATTCCGCCGCCACTGCTTCCACCAGACATACTTCCACTGGACATACTGCTCATCTGTTGCTTTAATTGACTTATTTCCAGTTGCAGTTGATTTAACATCTGCATCATTTGCATATTGCTATTAACCTGCATTGTGCTCATATTATTCATAGGCATAGCGTTCATTCCACTTTGTTGCATATTACCCATAGGCATCGTCATGCCCATACCATCTTGCTGCATATTTCCCATAGGCATCATCATACCCATACCACCTTGCTGCATGTTTCCCATAGGCATGCCCATACCCCCGCTTGAAGACATCCCTTGCATTGACTGCATATTTTGCATATTATTAGAACTAGCTCCTTGACTCATATAGTTATGTCCGGAATATCCTTTAGGAGAAATAAAAGATAGAGCTAGCATAGATAGTACGATTCCTATAATTGAAAAAACTGATAGTTTAAGCCACTTATTCATTTGTTTACCTCCATATTTATAATTTTACCAAAGCATATTTATTTTAATTCCCTATTTGTATCTGAGTTATTTGTATTACCAATGTCGGTAATTATTGTATTATTATTTTTATTTGGAGATTCAAATATATTTAATTTCCCACTTTCATAAAGTTCTTTTAAGTAGCCTAGTCCTGCTAATACAAGCGAAATTACTAAAATAAACATTAGAACTCTTATAAGTAAAAATAATACTCCAGATACTCCAAGGCTTGGGTTATACCCCATATTCCCTCCCTGATGTTCTATACCAACACCCATACTGCTTGATACTCCAGAATTTAAAATTCCATTTATTATTGCAAACAAGAAAACAATACCAACAATTGCTAAAGTTATTACAACTACTACTTTTAACAAAGGATCACTCTTAATATCTCTAACAATTTTTGAACTATCATTTTTAAATAGATTATCTCTTACCCATACAATTACACCTAATAATACAACTACAGCTAAAACTACTACCATAAGCTTTATAATAAGATAAAGTAAAGTGCCTATGGTTCCACTTAAAGAGTAATTATATCCTCCCATACTCATAAAACTCATCTCCTTTTTATATTAAACTTTAATAATAGTATGTCTACATATTTTTCTAATATACCTTTTTTTATACTACATAAAAGTAGAGAAAGAAGTTGTTGAATTTAATATTGATAATATTAAAAAAGAAATTATTAATCCTAAAAATGAATAAAGTGCAGCTTTTAACCATTTATGGACTTCTATTTTATTGAATTCTCGCTTCTTTATGTTTCCTCCTGGTTTTGTATCAAAATAATTTAGAGTTAATATGTAATTCACAAACTTCAATCCTATAAGTCCAAAGGAAATTATAAGTAATATAATAAGAACTGCCATATACAATGATGCAACTGTGCCTAAAATGCCCATGTTTATTCCTCCTGTTTTATTTAATCCATACTATAGTCAAAAAAATAGCTCCTGATACTATAAATGGAGTTAAAACTATTATAGCAATGGTAGTTATATAATAAATATCCTTCTTATAGGAATTATTTACTTCGTGGTGAGATGTTGAATTATCATCTGAATTATTATTGATCTTTTCACTTTCAACTTTAAATAAATCTGACAATTTAATGTTTTTTAAGTGCATTGAACTCATCATACTGCCCATGCTCTGAGTCATCATACTTTCGCTTTTTTTAGAATTCCCTATATACCCCCAATTATATAATAGGGAAATAATTACTATTGAAGTAAATATAAAACTAAGTTGATAAAAATGAAGCTTTTTTTTATTTATCAATAGTACTCCTCCTTATCTTTATAATGAGACTACTGAGTATAGCAAATATAATTAATGGAATAGCAATTTTCGCAGATAAATACATAATGTAATTTAAACTTATGTCGTTTTTTAATGACATGGTAAATCCCATAGTAGATCCATCCATTGCACTCATCATTCCAGACATATAGCTCATAATTTCTTTCTCGCTAGGGGTAGGGTTAAAATAGGATATTAAAACAGTTGCACCTAAAAAAAAGAATGCTGATGCCGAAAACCATATGAATGTTTTAAACCATTTTTTTTGAAGCATATCTATGCTCTCCTTTTTGAAGTATTAGCTTTTTTGACAGGCCATAGTAGTGCATGGCATTTTTTATAAATATGCCATATAACACTACCTAAAGCTATGTATGTTAATACTTCATGGATGTATAGTGCAAAAGCAGTAGCGGACATATTTGTATCCATGCAAATCCAGATTAGCGCTCCTGTTATAATAAATATAAGTGAGGTAATCAAAGTAAATAGCTGATATCCACTTCTACCAAATATAGCCCATATTTCTTTTCTCTCATCCTTTTTTAGTACACGATATACTTCATACATAATGGCAGTAAAAGTTAATATTACAAATATAGCTGCTAGTACTCTATGAGTAATATCTGCAATTGCAATATTATAGTTTAATATCCAACCATACTTTGCCCCTATCATAGCTATTCCACTGAAACACAGTAATAGATATACTACAGTCCAAATCCAATGCATAATAAAATCAAACTTAACATTCATTTTTTTACCGCCCTTTTTCTTTTCTGATAAAATAGTTAAATACTTCTACACCAAGTATAATAGCAGTTATATAAAGCAAAACATTAAAAAATATTCTATAAAGATTATGAATATTTGTAACGTGATTACCATAAAAATACATACTATTCCAACCTGAAGTTCCTTGTCCCTCGGCCCCTAGATAAAAGCCTCTAACCACACTATATAGAACCATTATGCCAATTAGGGCCCCGGTTACTATTAGTAAAATTTCTTTATCTTTGTATTCCATAACTTTCTTTGTATTTTTATATTCTTCGTTACTCCATATATCTTTCATTAATCTAGATGCTCCACTGATCAATGCTAAGAATAATATAATTATTAATAACTTTACAAGTAACAATAGCAATGCATTTATAATCACATCATAGGAGTATGGTGTAATTTGTCCGCTGCTGGATGGATGATGAGAACCTGCACTTCCCGCACTTCCATACATACCAAAGTTTCCTGTTATTATTCCAAATAAAAGTTCAAATATAAAATATCCCAATATTATAACGGTTGAAACTTTTAGCAACACATTCATTCTAAAATAATCTTTCATTATTGAGTCTCCTTTAAATTACCTCGAGCTTTTATTTCGCTGGCTTAAAAGCAGCCTTCACTGCTCCTGAAAGAGCTATTATAAAGGTAACTATAAATACAACAATAAGCATATATAGTATTACTTTGACATCTATTCCTCTAATACTATAGCTAGGCGACATATTCATAGTGTTCATTGAGGTATTGTTTGCTAATAAATTCACTTCTGTCATTTGCTTAGTAAAATCTTCACCTAATCTAACTCCCAAAAGCATACCTTGTGCTAGCTTATATATTCCTTTATGTAGCTGTTCCATTTGTGTAGCATCATACTCATATCCTACTCCAGAAGTATAAGGATTAACATTTACGAGTAATGAACCTTCATTGATAAGATTTAATGCTCTAGTCAACTTGACTTTATTTTGATACAAAGTACTATATCTTCTAGCATAACTTTCATAATTAGCCGGTTCTTGAATAGTTACTTGTTGAGTTAAATCATCATTAAGATCATTTAAAGACATTAACCCCTGAGAGAGTTTAAAGATACCATTATGTAGTTGCTCAAGCTTAGCTTGATTATATACTATATTAGCATTTAAGTTATTAGAAGCTGCTGCAGGAGGTGTTGCATTTCCCTGTACTGGGGCATTCACTGTATTATTACTATTAGGGTAAATATTTATAGTTGTATTTCTTTGTTGCTCAGAAGCATTTTGTTGTAAACTTGACCTTGGTACTGTAATCTTTGAATATGGATCTATTGTAATCTGATTAATTGAGTCATTTATTGCAGTAATCACCTGATCTAACTTATCCTTATTTTTTATATCTAATGTGTTTAATAAAGTATCGTTTTGCATTCCAGGCATTGTATTATGAGCAGAATTTTCTTGTGTATTTGTTGTATTATTTGTATTATTTTGATTGTCTCCCATATTCATACCCTGCATGTTTCCAGAAGTATTTGTAATATTCCAAGTTAAAAATCCGATTCCTCCAATAATAATTAATATAAGTATAAATTCCGTAATACGTCTAAAAACTTTCATAATTTCACTCCTCTTAAGTATTTTACTTCTAAATTTACTTCACAAATATTTTTACCTTAATAAATTAAATTATGTATTATTAGTACAATATGATGCTAATGCAAAAAAAGTGAGATTCATCTCACTTTTTTCATAATAATAGTATTAAATTATACCAATTCTAGGCTAGTATTGTTATGTAAATAGCCTTTTTATACAGAAATATAATTTGGATATGCTATTCAGCAGCTAGGTGCCCCTTCTAGATTCCATCATTACATCTTAGATGGATCCATAAATACATACATATAAAGTAGATAGCCTATGACCGCTACTGCAACCACACCAGCCACCGCAAGTAATTTTTTATTCATACTAAGTCACCCCTTTACATTGTAATTTCGTTAATAATATAAGCAAAATTCATGCCAAGTTATCATCTTCATTATTTAACCAATTATTATAATAGTAGATACTGAAAATAATAATTTAATCATTCAATATTATCACATATCACTTATTAACCTGAGATAGGTGTAGAATTTTCAACATATAGTCGTGTCAATTTTAACACTAACGAGTAGGCTATTTTATTCTAAGAATTTTAATAGAATAGCTTTAAGCTTTTGCATCTAATTTATTACCAATTCCTTCACTTTTCAATGATTGTACTTGAGAAATTTCTTGAGTTTTTAAAATTTCATTTTTTGAGGTGTGCTTTACATGTGCTGAATGACTACCATGATTTTCGTGCATTCCTTTCATACCACAATTTTGCGGCATGCTTGTAATCTTTGTTAAATTATTAATACTTGTCATTATAAAATCCCTCCATATCATTATTATCATTGAATAATCTAAAGATTATTCTTTCTACATAGTTTAGCAATAATAATGCCATGTTGTAATCTTATATTTTAAGAAGTTTATTAGAGAAAAATTTACTACTTGTTATAAAGTTATTTCTTTATAGGTTCTTTACAACTTTATTATAAAATAAAGTATCATGTAAATATTTAAGGATAAGACTATTTAGTACGTGTAGGTATTTCATAATCTTAAGTATCAACTTTGGAGTATTTCTTGCAGACTCATTATTTAATGAACTAATTATCGATAAACGTAATAATTGAATAATAAATTATAATTTCTACAGTCAAGGAGGAAATATAAAATTTGAGGAAGATTAATTTTATTTTTATATTTATGTTTTCAATGGTTATCATTATCACTTCTATAGATATCTTAAGTGTTTTGAACAGTAGTGATTCAATATTGAAAATAAAGAACCCCTCTATTATTTCATCTACAATTGAACCTACCTTTTCAACACCTAATTTATCTAATGCTAGGAAAAACAGATATACAGTAGTATTAGATGCAGGTCATGGTGGGAAAGATCCTGGCTCCATTGGACCTGCAGGGACGTTTGAAAAAGATGTTGCTTTAGTAGTAACATTAAAGGTAGGCAAAATATTAGAAAAAAAGGGGTTCAATGTGATTTATATACGAAAAGATGATAATATATCTTGGTCTAGTAAAAAAGAAGAACTTTTGAAACGAGCTGAAATTTCCAATAAAAATAATGCAGATATTTTCGTTAGTATTCATGCTAATAGTTCTGAATATACAAATGTAGGCGGTACAGAAATCTATTTTCATCAAATCAGTTCTAAAGGAAAAAACCTGGCAATGATTATTCAGTCTGAAATAGTAAACCAAATAAATTTGAGAGATAGAGGTATTAGATCAAAAGACTACTCTATACTTAGAAATGTTAATGCACCAACTATTCTTATTGAGCTTGCTTATATTAGTAATCCTAAAGAAGAATCTCTTCTTGCAAGTCCATTATATCAGACTAAATTTGCACAAGCTGTCGCTAGTGGTATTACTCAGTATTTTAAACATACAAATGAATAACTTTTTAGTATTATAGCCTCCTTATTGAAAATACTAATAATTAGATCATATAATATATGAAAAACCAGGGAATATCCCTGGTTTTTTAATCACTATTATTGTCTTGTATTATATAATACTTTTTTATGACACTGGTTTAAATCCTTTTAACCTTATAGCATTTAAAAGTACAGAAACAGAACTTAAACTCATAGCAGCAGCTGCAATTATTGGATTTAATAGTGGTCCTCCAAATATATGAAGAACACCCATAGCTACTGGTATACCTAATGTATTATATGCAAAAGCCCAAAATAAATTTTGTTTTATATTTTTTATAGTTTTTTTACTTAATTTTAAAGCTGTAGGAACATCCATAAGATCGCTTCTCATAAGAACTATATCTGCTGATTCCATAGCTACATCTGTTCCTGAGCCAATTGCTATACCTATATCAGCTTGAGCTAATGCTGGAGCATCATTTATGCCATCTCCTACCATTGCTACTTTTTTCCTTTGGTCCTGTAGCTTTTTAACTTCATTAGCCTTATCTTGTGGAAGAACTTCAGCAAGAACTACATCTATTCCTACCTGTTTAGCTATTGCTTCAGCTGTTTTCTTATTATCACCGGTGATCATAGCTACTTCTATTCCCATTTTATGAAGTGTATCAATAGCCTTTTTACTACTTGCTTTTACAGTATCAGCTACTGCTATAATACCAGCTAACTTTCCATCAATGGTTACATACATAGGTGTCTTACCTTCAATTGCAAGTTTTTCGGAGGATTCTTCTAACTCACTTATATCTACTTTACTATCAACCATTAACTTTTTATTTCCAAGTAATATTGTCTTTTCTTCTATTACTACCTCAATTCCATGACCTGGAATCGCCTTAAATTTATCAATTTTTTTGAATTCTAGTTTCTCTTCTTCAGCTTCTCTAACTATGGCTTCACCAAGAGGATGTTCTGATCCTTTTTCAGCAGTGGCAGCTAATTGAAGGAGATACTCTCCGTTTATTTTACTTACAGTTACAATATCTGTAACCTTAGGTTTACCTTCAGTAATTGTACCAGTTTTATCAAAAACAATAGTTTTTATTTTGTGTGCTGTTTCTAATGCTACACCACTCTTTATAAGTACCCCATTCTCCGCTCCTTTGCCAGTTCCAACCATTATTGCAGTTGGGGTAGCTAAGCCAAGCGCACATGGGCAAGCTATAACTAGCACAGAAATGAAAATAGTAAGAGCAAATACCAAAGTCTCTCCATAAGCATACCATGCTATTCCTGATCCTAAAGCTATAACCATAACAACAGGCACAAAGTATCCAGATATTATATCTGCCATTTTTGCAATTGGAGCCTTTGATCCTTGAGCATCTTCCACTAGCTTTATTATTTGTGCAAGTGCAGTATCTTTTCCTACTCTTGTAGCTTTATACTTTATATACCCACTTTTATTAATACTCGCACCTATAACCTTGCTACCAGGTGACTTTTCTACCGGAATACTTTCACCAGTTAGCATAGATTCATCTATAGAAGTAAGCCCTTCAACAACTTCACCGTCTACTGGAAGTTTTTCTCCAGGTTTAACTACAATAACATCACTAACTTCAACCTCATCAATTGGTATAACTAGTTCTTTTCCAGCTCGTATTACTGTAGCAGTCTTTGGTGCTAAGCCCATAAGTTTCTTTATCGCTTCTGAGGTTTTACCCTTAGTAACAGATTCAAGATATTTGCCTAGGGTAATTAAGGTTAAAATAACTGCAGCTGATTCAAAGTATAATTCATAAGCATAATCAACGTTTCCCACAAAAATTTGGTAAACAGCAAAAATTCCATATAAATATGCGGCTGATGTTCCTAGTGCAATAAGCGAATCCATATTTGGACTTCTTCTTGCTAATGCTGAAAATCCAATCTCAAAAAATTTCATTCCAAATAGTACTACAATAGATGATAATACTAATTGTATCACCGCAAAATTTTCCGGACTAGCCATAGGGTCAATAAATTGTGGCAACATATAACCAAGCATATGTCCCATAGATACTATAAGTAGTGGAACCGTAAATATTAAAGAAATAATAAATCTTATCCAAAGGGATTTGATTTCTTTTTCCTTCCTCTCTTTGTCTGCATCAACACTAGCTTCTTCTTCTAATGCTTTATATCCTGCTTTTTCGATTGCCTTTTTAATATCAGAAACTTTTATCTTAGAAGTTTCAAAGGTAACTCCAAGCTTTTCTGTAGCAAAGTTTACATTAGCTACTATTATGCCATCCAGCTTGTTTACAGACTTCTCAACAGCTTTAGCACAAGCTGCACAAGTCATACCTTCTATTTTAAGTGTCTTACTTGAGGATTCAACTAAGGCCTTATAACCAGCTTTGTTTACCGCATTCTGAATTTCAGACAAAGTTACCTCGTTCTCATTAAAACTTACACTTAATTTTTCTGTGGCATAATTAACATTAGCTTCAGCTATACCTGGCAACTTTTTAGTTACTCTCTCTACTGCTTTGGCACAGGCTGCACAAGTCATGCCTTGAATTTTTAATATTTTTGTAGCCATTTATTCATCCCCCTACAATATTTTAAACACTTTTACCTAACTAGAACATTTTACACCCATGTTATTAATAAATTTAACCAACTATAATATAATTTGTATAAAAATACTTCTTATACCATTCTTAATGATATTATTTCCATGGTAATCCATAATTATTCCTTTTACATTTTTGTCAAAATACTATATAGTCAATAATTTATATTTGCTTCTCCAATTAAAATTAATTATTTTATAATCTACCACAAATAATTTTGCCTTACTTATACCTTATACTATAAATACAGCAAAGGACTACCTATATAAATGTATTTTAGAAAACTTATATGAAGATTATATGAAGATTAAAGCAAGAATTTTATAAATTCCCCTTTTAAGACACTTTCTCTATATAATTTACATAATAAATAAACAACAACTCAAATTTCATAATAATCTAATGCAAAGTTTACTATTAATAATAAATAATCGAAACCGGTAGAATTATATATATTTTTGAATTACGATTTTACAACAAATAATAGCATTTTTTATTGAATTGAACTGTTTAATAATGTATACTTATGTTATAAAATTCCATAAATTTTGGTAATTACCAAAAATGTGTGTAGGGAGGGTATTATGGAGAATAATTTGTTGACAATCGGTGTAGATATGGGAAATGATTCATTTAAAGTTATAGGGCCATCTAAGAAAGAACTATTAATACTAAATCTCATTTCCCCCTGGTATACTAGAAGAGTAGTAAATGAAGATACAAGATATCCACTTAATCTTTTAGAAGTAGACATTAAAAGTAAGGATAAAAATATAGGTAAATATTTTGTAGGAAGTATGGCATATAGTTTTAATAGAGGTATTATTAAAGAAAAGACTGTAGCAGATAGACATAATGGAAAAGCTCATGATAAGAATAATTTAATCGTTCTTTTGACTTCTATGGCATTATCCTTAATTAAGCCAAACAAAAAATATATTAAAGAGAAAGTAGTTCTAGGAACAATGCTTCCTACGGAAGAATATTTTAGAAATAATAAAGAAAATGTAGCTACCTTGGAAGAAAACCTTCTAGGGACACATCATGTCAAATTTCTAAATCCAGTATTCAATGGAATTGAAGTAGAATTTGAAATAGTAGGATTGACTGTAGAGCCTGAAGGTTTATGTGCTATAAATGCAATTATGTACGATGATAATGGTGAACTTTTAGCAGAGTATAAAGACAATTATTCAGAGAGAACAATACTTGGTTTTGATATTGGTGCATTAACTACAGATATAACAGTGATGCAGAACTTTGAACTTAGAACATTCTTTGGAATGGACAAGGGTACAATAGACCCTTTAAATAGAATAGTTGACTTTATAAAAACAGAACATCAAGTAGCCTTACCAAGACATAAAATAGACAATACTATCATAAGAAATGAAAAGCTATTAGTATACGGTAAAGAAATACCAAATTTAAAAGAATTCTGTGATGAAATAATAGAATTTGATGGGAAGCAATTAATTGACGAATTTTCAGCAAAAGCTGCTGCTGCTGGTGTCCAACTTCCCGATATTGGACTAATTATATTTAATGGTGGAGGTTCTCTACTATTTAAACAAACTATAGCAGAAGAACTAAATAGAATTCCTATAATATTTAGTGAAAATGCTATATTGTTAAACGCTATCGGTGGATGGAAAAATGCTAATAAATATAAAAATAAACTAGTTGAAAGTTCTTATGATGTAGAAGACTATGTAGCTTTTACGCTATAAAATCCAATTGATACTATATTTATTTTAGCTTACTCAGACTACATTATTTCTATATTTTTCATTAAATATGTTTTCATTTTAGAAAACCCTATTAGCCTTTACGTTAATAGGGTTTTCTAAAATGCCAAAGTTTTTTTATATTCACATCAGTTTCTTTATAATTTCTGTAAGCGTCAAAGTTTTAGCGCCTATTTTTATAGTATTAAATGTATTAAAATATCCTAGTAAGGCTAAAAATTATGCTTTACTAGGATTAATTTATTTCATATCTTTAATTTTCATATTTTCAGGAATTTTATT
>JAVBVX010000027.1:0-40003 GCA_036677665.1 Clostridium sp.
ATTATGAAAACTATGAATATAACTAATAGTATAGTAAATATAAATAACGTGAGTTTTAAAAACAATCTTTTTAATGTGTGTATTGACGATGGCATAATATTAGAATCACATAGAGGTTAATTATAGGTGGAATTCAAAGTGCGATACAACTATGGTGTATGCAGATTTGGACGAGAACACATTAAAAACAGAATATAAGAAATTAGCTTAAAAGTCCTTTATTAGGGCTTTTTTTATTTGATAAAGGATGTGATTAAATTGGAAAGTTTATTTACAGAAATAGTAAAGTCAAGTCCTATCTTAGGACTGATGTTAATCTTTTGGTTTTATAATAGAAAAGACTATAAAGAATTTGTAGATAAAGTACAGGTTCAAAATGATGAGAGAGAAAAGAATTATCAAGATATTATTAAAACACTTACAGACAAATTTAATATTGTTGAAGATGTTAAGAAGGACGTTGAGGATATTAAGGAATGTGTATTTAGAAATAATTAGAAAGGGTGAAAGAAATGTTAGTTGCAATAGATTATGGACATTCTAAAACAGCTAATGATGGGGCATATGGGATAGTAGAAGAATTTAAAGTTAATAGAGAATATGGAGGTTTAGTTAAAAAGTATTTGGAGCAACTAGGCCATACAGTGGATGTAGTAAGTAAAGATACTTGCATATCAAATAGTGAAGCTTTAAGCTATAGAGTACAAATGGAACATAAAAAGAATTATGATTTATATATAAGTTGCCATGCGAATTGTTTCAATGGAATAGCTGAAGGGTGCGAAGTATTATATTACTCTGCTAGTGGCAAAGTTTATGCAGATAAAGTGATAACTGAAATAGCTAAATTAGGATTTCACAATCGTGGAACTAAATATAGAGATAACTTATATGTACTTAAAAATACTAAATCACCAGCAATAATTATAGAGCCGTTCTTTATAGATAATAAGAGTGATGTGAATAGATATAATCCAGATAAGTTAGCTAGGGCAATCGTTAAGGGTATTACTGGACAAGAGATAAAAGATGAAGTAAGTAATAAGGGTAGGGATGAATTATCTAAATATTATACTTTAGAGTTTCAAAAGTTTTATAATCAGGTTACTAAAACTAAGAAGCCTATAGGAGAAAACTCTATATTTAAAGGTAATGAAGAAACTAAAAAAGCATATGAAACTATAGGAAAGTTAATGAGAGGTGAGTATTAATAAAAGAATTTAAAAGGTTAATAAGTGTAAAGAAGATTATAGCATTATTATTAACTATTACTTTCGTAATATTAACTTTGAGACAAATAACTGTAGATGAACCATTTAAAACTATATTCATAATGATAGTTTCTTTTTATTTTGGACAGTCTACGGCTAAGGATGCAAAAGAGTTGTGATAGTTATAGTAAGTAATAATATTTATAATAATGTAGGAATTTTATACATACAAGGTGGTAAAGAGTTTACTACCTTAATTTTAAGGGTAAGTCATTAAGTTGGCTTACCCTTTTTTTTTCTTTTTGTATTGAAATATATATATTTGGGTAGTATACTTATAATAAACAATCATAAACGTACGATAAATTTAAACTATAAATATTTAGAGATGTTGATATACAAGTGTTGAAGATAGTGTACTCGCAAAGTACGTTTAAGGGGCGTATACCGTGAGGTGTATGGGTTCAAGTCCCATCTTCTGCACCAAAAGTGGCTAAACTTAAAGGTTTAGGCCACTTTTTATTTAAATTTTTTAAGGGGATTTGATATATATTTTATTATTTGTTCGATGACTACCTGCCGTAATACTTCCACGCACTCTGTGAAAGGGATTCACTCCGAATCAGAGATTTGGGTTCTCTGCTTTTCTATCAAAGTGGGAGATAAGGTTAGTTACGTCCCTGGATAACGATTTACCCTAAAGGACAACGAATTCTAAGTATCGAAAGTACCGATACTTAGAATTCTGTTAGTAAGCTTCAGATTAAGTGAAAAACTCCACCTGAAGCCAAGAAATCTGTTTATCAAAACAGATTAAAGAATTAATGTAGGAGGAAATATGGATAAGTATCTAATAATAAATACAAGAATTTTACCAGAAGTATTTGACAAGGTTGTACAAGTAAAGGAATTATTGAAAATAGGACAAGCAAAAGATATAACTGAAGCTGTAAAATCGGTAGGTATAAGCAGGAGTTCTTATTATAAATATAAAGATTTTGTATTTTCGGTTGCAGAAGGAACACATGTTAAAAAAGCTACAATCGGATTTTTGCTTTCTCATAAAACGGGAACTTTATCTAGAATATTAGATAGTATAGCAAGTGTTAATGGAAATATACTTACTATAAGCCAAGACATACCAGTAAATAATGCTGCGAATGTAACTATAACACTAGATATTTCAAATATAAATATAGAGTTAAGTGATTTTATTGATCAGGTAAAATGTATGGATAATGTAGTTCAAGTTAGATTAATTGCTATGGAATAAGGGTTTTGAGATAAAAAATAGTGCTTAAAATAAAGCTATATGCATAACTTAGTAATGTAGTCATTTTATTTATGGGGGTATGTATATGGATTTTAATGAAGAAGATAGAATAGATAAAGAGATAGATATGGACACAGAATATGATATGATGCCTATGCCTATGCCAGGCGGGGTTCCAGTTCCAGGGATTATGCCTGTTGAAATGCCGTTAAATATGCAAGGAAGTATGGGTATGCAAGGCTTTATGCCACTTATGATGAAACCAGTAGGAGTAGAAATGTCTCCGATAATGATGCCAAACATAAATTCTAATATGATGCCAAATATGATACCAAATATGATACCTAGTATGATGAATGTTGAGCAGATGTTACCAACAACTACGGCTGGCATGAACATGATGGAACAAGACGAATATGAAGATATGGATGAAGATATGACAAGGAAAAAGGAATATGGACCTAAAGAAATTAATAAAATATTAATGAAGATGGAAAAATATAATCCAGGCATTTTCAGATATTTAAGAATGTACGGAGTTCCTTTTACTATAGCAAAGAAAATCATTAGAAGGATCATAAAGGTTACTCTTATGTATTATGAAGATTAATTAATAAATATTAAAGATTTTCTAAGAAATCTATTAAGTTATAAACTTGATAGATTTTTTTTGGAGGAAAATTACTCTAAATGTAGAATAGATATCAGTGAGGTGTAGCTTATATGTTTAATATTAATTTTAAAACTACAGAGTTTGAAATTAAAAATATTGAAAAAGAAGACATAAATGAAATTTATAATTGGTTTAAAATAGAGACAACCTATTTGGATGTAAATAAGTATGAAGAACTCGGCGAGAATGATTTTAAAGATAGATTTATGGAGTATTATCTTAGTGAATGTGAGTTTTTTATAAAAGTTACAATTAAGGATGAGCTAATAGGTATAATTAAAGGGAGGATAGAATTTGTAAATCCTAACAATGTATGGTTTGGATATATTTTAATAAGTGAGAAATATAGAAATAAAGGAGTAGGAGTTAAATTATTAAATTCCATAATTAATTATTTTGATACTGGTTTTGGCATAATTAATTTTAGTGCGAAGCTTAAGGAAACTGATATGAAGTCTTTGGAATTTTGGAAAAAAAGTGGATTTATAGTATCTACATTATTGAATAAGGAGAGAAGAATACAGGGGGCAATTTTAAAAAGGACCAAATAATATTATATTCATGGTAAATATAAATAGAATTAAAAATGTTTGACATTTATTTGTAATTTATACTATAATGAAAAAAGAGTGCATTATTTTCAGTTTTACGCAAATAAAAAAAGATAAGATTACTTTTGGTATAGGATAATGAAAACGTTATCTGTTAATAACTTAAAGGAGGAAGACAAATGAATAGTTTTATACGAAAAAGTATAACTTTCATTCTATTTATTTTTACTGTAGGTGTTATTATATCTATAAATAGTTATGAAGCAAAGGCTGACGTTGGAGTTCAATCATCTAAAGGTATAAATGTACGTTCTACAAAAGTTGAAATCAATAGAGTGATAAAGGTTCCGAGTAACCAAGTAGATAGAGAAAGATTGTCAAGAGGAAGTAGTAGTGTAACAAGTAATTTAATTGAATATTCTTATAGGTTTTTAGGTAGACCTTATGTATGGGCAGCTTCAGGACCAAGCGCATTTGATTGCTCGGGATTTACAACATATGTTTATAATAAGTTTGGATACTATTTGCCTCATTATACTGGAGACCAAGTTGAAATGGGGATATCAATAAGTAAGGAAAACTTACGAGCAGGAGATTTAGTATTTTTTGATACTTCAGGTTCAAATAGTCATGTGGGTATTTATATAGGTAGCGGGAATTTTATACACGCATCTTCAGGACGAAAAAAGGTTATGGTTAGTAGTTTAGGTGAAAGTTACTATAAATCAAGATACTCAGCATCAAGAAGAATAATTAATTAGATTGTACATAGTAAAATCCCAATCAAAGTTGATTGGGATTTTTATTCTATAGAATAAAAAATAAAGGTGTAGGAAAAAGGATTTCTTGCCGTAGCAAGGAGGGTGCGCAGACACGTAGTGTCGTCGAAAGGAACCGTAGGTTTCCCTAGCGAAATCAACAGAGTTGATTTTGTTAGTATAAATAATGAGTTTTTGAAATAGTATTAATTATATAACGAAGCGTTTGGGGAGGGGAAGATGAGGTATACAAGATATGATTTGAAGAAAAGAAAAAAGAATAATGTGTTTTTTATAGTATTAATTGTGGGTATATTAACCTTAGCGTTTATTTCAGGATCAATAATATCAAATGTATTTATAAAAAGCACAGATTATAAAGTTAAAAATAACGAAAGTACTAAGGAAAATCTTAAACCACAAAATAATTATGTAGCTTTACAATGTGGAGTTTTTGCAAATAAGGATAATGCTAAAGAATTAAAGAAAAAATTATCTCTAATAGGTACTACTTTTATAGTAGAGGAAGATAATAAGAGTAGAGTAATAATGGGGATTTATACAGAGGAAAGTTCAGAATTAATTTTAAAAAAATTGATAGAAAACAAAATAGAGTCTTCTAAGCTAAAACTAAAAATAAATAATGAAGAGTTATGTGATAATCAAATTACAGAAATATTAGGAGCATATATACAAATCAATAATAGATTCTTCGATGATAAAGTAAAGTCAGTACAAACAAAGCAATTAAAGAGCTGGACATCTTCTTTAAAAGAAGTTGAAAAAAATAGTATAAATTATGAAGTTTTACAAAGTTTAAAACAAGAGATAAAGGTGCTTCCAGATCAAATAACTAAAGAGAATTTAGAAAATATTAATTTTCAATTATTCAATAAAATAAAAGAAATAAAATGATATATAAATTAAAAGCACAAAAAGCATTCAATAACTTAGTTGAATGCTTTTAAAAAATTCAAATTAAATTCATAAAAATTATAAACATACACACTTGTTTCTACTTTTATTAAATGTTAAACTATATAAGATAAAATAGTTAAAAGGGGTTATAGTTGTGAGGGGTAATGAAAAAGGCAATTTTCTGCTATTTATAATACTTCTTGGCGCAATATGTGGAAGTTTTATTGGAGATATCATAGGTAATAATGTAGAATCTTTAAGTTTTTTTAAATCAACCTATCCTATTGGAACTTCAAGTCCATTTATTTTAAATTTAAAAGTAGTTCAATTTACCTTTGGAATTAATTTCCATATAAATATATTAGCTATTATTGGGGTTGTTTTAGCAATATTACTGTATAGAAAATATTAGGAGTGATAAAGTGAGATTAATCTTAGCATCAGCTTCAGCCAGGAGACAAGAACTTTTAAGTCGTTTAACTAATGAATTTGAAGTTATAATTAGTAACTTTAATGAAGACAAGGTTGAGTTTAAGAAAAGCTGTAGCGAGTATGTAATGGAGATTGCTAAAGGTAAAGCTAATGCAGTTGCAGAGTTATTACATACAGATGCAGTTGTAATAGGTTGTGACACAATAGTTGCTTTTGAAGATCATATATTAGGAAAACCAAAGGATGAGATAGAAGCTTTTAATATGTTAAAGCTTTTAAGTGGGAATGTCCATCAGGTGTACTCAGGAATTTCAGTTATAAATACAAAAACAAGAGAAGTGAAAATAGATTATATGAGTACTGATGTTAAATTTTCTACACTTACAGATAAGGAAATAAAAGCATACATAGAAACGGAAGAACCTATGGATAAAGCTGGAGCCTATGGCATACAAGGTTTTGGAGGAGTGTTTGTTGAAGAAATTCATGGAGATTATTATAGTGTAGTAGGTCTTCCGATTAACAGATTAAATTATATATTAAAAGGTATGGGGGTAAATCTATAGTATAGGAGAAGTAATATGAAGGAAACTTTGAAAATTACAGATTTACCAATCAATGAAAGACCGACAGAAAGACTTTTAAGATATGGAGCTACAGGGTTATCTAATAGTGAACTTTTAGCAATAATATTGAGAACAGGCATGAAGAATGAAAATATAGTAAGTTTAAGTAGTAGATTATTGACTGAAAGTGGAGGGTTAAATGGCTTATTAAGTTTGGCACCAGAGGAAATTATGTCTCTAAAGGGAATTGGAAAGGCTAAGGCATCGCAAATAATAGCAATATGTGAATTATCCAAAAGATTTAGAGCATATAAATCTGGAGAAGAGCATAAGATTCATCAACCTAAAGATGTTGCAAACTTATTTATGGAAGAAATGAAGAATTTTAAAGAGGAGCATTTAAGGATAGTAATGTTAAATACTAAAAATGTTGTTATTGCTGTCAAAGATGCTTCAATAGGAAGTCTAAATTCTTCTATTGTTCATCCAAGAGAAATTTTTGCTGAGGCTATAAAAAAAAGTAGTGCATCTATAGTTGTATGTCATAATCACCCTTCTGGAGATCCAACTCCAAGTTCAGAGGATATACAAGTAACACAGAGATTAAAAGAATGTGGAAAGATTTTAGGCATTGATTTACTTGATCATATAATAATAGGAAATGGTATTTATGTAAGTTTAAAAGAAAAGTGCATACTGTAGTTTTTTGCTTGAAAGGAGAAAAACAATGGGATTTTTTGGAATGAATAAAGATATGGGAATAGACTTAGGGACAGCTAATACGTTAGTCTATTCAAAAGGAAAAGGAATTGTATTGAGAGAGCCTTCAGTTGTAGCTATAAATAAAACGACTAATAAGGTTTTGGCTGTAGGAAATGAAGCAAAGCAAATGATTGGAAGAACACCAGGAAATATAGTAGCGATAAGACCTCTAAAAGATGGAGTAATAGCTGATTTTGATATTACGGAAGAAATGTTAAGACACTTTATATCAAAGGTTTCTTCGAAATCTGCATTTACAAGTCCTAGAGTTGTTGTATGTTTCCCGTCAGGAATAACAGCTGTTGAAAAAAGAGCAATAGAAGAAGCTAGCAAAAGAGCTGGGGCTAGAGAAGTGTTTCTTATGGAAGAACCTATGGCAGCTGCTATAGGAGCAGGATTACCTGTTCAAGATCCAACAGGAAGTATGGTTGTTGATATCGGAGGAGGAACTACTGAAATTGCAGTTGTTTCACTTGGTGGAATTGTAACCAGTAAGTCTTTAAGAATAGCTGGGGACGAAATGGACTATGCAATTATTGCATATATTAAAAAAGAGTATAATCTTATGATAGGGGAAAGAACAGCTGAAAACATTAAGATGGAACTAGGGTCTGCATATCCAAGAGAAGAAAAGAAAGATGGAGTAGATTTAGAAAAAGAAGATGTAGCAGTTGCTGAAGATCCATTTACTATGGAAATAAGAGGAAGAGATTTGATTACTGGACTTCCTAAAGTTATTGAAATAACTGAAGAAGAGGTAAGAGGAGCACTTAAGGAAACAGTTTCTTCCATTATTGAGGCTATTAAAACAAATCTTGAAAAAACACCACCAGAGCTAGCAGCCGATATAATGGATAAGGGAATAATGCTTACAGGAGGAGGAGCTTTCTTAAAAGGTCTTGATAGACTAATTCATAAAGAAACTCATATGCCAGTACATATAGCAGAATCTCCTTTAGACTGCGTTGCAATAGGCGCAGGAAAAGCTTTAGATAATTTAGATAAGATGGGAAGAAAGTAAAAGAGCTATATGAAGTTATTTAAAAATAAGCTGACAGTAACTGTAATTTTACTGTCAGTTAGCTTTTTAATTTTAATTAGTTATACGGCAAAAAGAGAAAAAATGTCTGCTGCAGAAAATGGATTAGGTGTTGTTTTAAATATATTTCAAGGTAATTTATACAATTTGAATTATAGGATTAAAAATAGTGTAAGATTCATTTTAAATTTAAATGATATTAAGAAGGAAAACGAAACCTTAGTAAAAGATAATAATAATTTAAAAGATAAATCATTAAAATATGATGATTTAGTTAAAGAAAATGAAAGATTAAAGAAAATGTTGAATTTCAAAGATCAAAGAACAGAATATAATTATCTTGGCTGTGACATAATAGGTAAAAGTGGAGATAATTGGCTTGATGGATTTGTAATTAATAGAGGTTCTGATGATGGATTAAAAGATAAAATGATTGTAATGACTGGTGAAGGGTTAGTAGGACAAGTAACTACAGTAGGTAGTAATTGGGCAATTGTGCAATCGCTAATAAATGAAAATATTGCTGTTGCTGCAACGGTGAGTACTACTAGAGAAAATGATGGTGTAGTTAAAGGATATAGGGATGATAATGATAGACTGCTAGCGAAATTATATTATCTACCATTAGATTCACAGGTTAAAGAAGGGGATATAATTTTCACATCAGGACTAGGTGGTCTATATCCGAAAGATATTAAAATAGGTAGTGTTATTAGCATTGAAGAAGATAAAGGTAAATTAATTAAAAATGCTTTAATTGAACCAAGTGTCAATTTTAATAAGTTAGAAGAGCTTTTTGTTATTATACCTAAAAATCAGCGAGAAGTAAAATATTAAGGTGATAATATAATGAAGAAGATAATAATTTTACTATGTCTATCGATTCTATTTGCAATTTTAGATAATGCATTAATGCCCTTTGTATCAATAAAAGGTGTTTATCCCAGTTTGTTGTTTATATTTGCTGTATGTTATTCTATTATTAATGGCAGTTGGAGCGCTATGTTTATAGGTATATTATCAGGAGCTCTACAAGATATTTATCTAGTGGGTGGATTTGGAATAAATCTATTGCTAAATATGCTTATTTGTTTAGCTGCTGGAAAGATAGGAAAAACTATATTTAAAGATAAATCTGTTGTACCTATTATTTCATGCTTCTTATTGAGTTTTTTGAAAGGAATAGGTGTGTTTATAATACTTTATATAATTGGACAGCATGTATATTTTAGAGTTATTTTATATAGGAGTATATATAATCTTATAGCAGGGGCGTTTATTTATAAAAGAACGTATAATCTGTGTCAGAAAAGCTTTATGGTTAAAAATTGGAAATTCTAGAAGTGGTGATTTAGTATGTTTAGTAGCGAAAGAAGAATTTTTAAGAAGAAAAAAGATAAAAAATTTAATAGGTATACTGCTTTAGTTTTTATTATGCTATTTAGTTTCAGTTTAATAATACTTAAACTGCTATATCTACAAATAGTAAAAGCTGATGAATATAGAGAGGCTACAAGTCAAAAGGCTATAAGGAATATACCAATTACTGCACCAAGAGGAAATATTATAGATATAAATGGTGAGATATTAGCAGAAAGTAGGCAAGGATACACACTAGTTTTTACAGAAACTAATGAGAGTAAAAAAGAATTTTTTACTACAATGCAAAAAGTTTTAACGATATTAGATGAGAATAAAGAGATTCAAAAGGATGATTTTGAATTAAAAATTAATCCATATAGATTCGAATTTAGAAGTGATAATCCTAGTACTAGAAGATGGATGGAAATAAGATTTAAAAAAGATAGAGGAATGGATGATCAGGTAAGAAAAGAATTATTTCCAGATAAAAAGAAACAAGAAATAACCGATGAAGAACAAAAAAAGATAGATGATGAACTATTAAAGAAAACTCCAGAAGAGACTTTTGAATATTTGGTAAATTTGTATGGTATAGATAGTCAAGAAAATAGTCTAATATATACGTATGTTTTTAATAAGCTTAAAGATCAAGGTAGTGGGGAAGAGAGTTTAGGATTTTATTTAAAAAAATATGATATAACTGATAAAGATAAAGAAAATCAGTTCGCAAAACTGTATAAGAATATGGATAAAGATGAGTTTCAATCTTTGGTGAAAAAATATAATATTAACACTAATAGATACTCAACAGAATTAAAACGAAGGTTTATAGTTATTAAAGATTCCATGAAAATGCAAAGCTTTTACGGCTTTAAACCAATTGTTCTTGCAGCGAATATAAAGAAAGACACGGCTTTTATTTATATGCAAAAGTATGCTGAACTACCAGGAGTTGAGGTTACTGTAGATCCCATAAGAAAATATCCAAATGGAGAACTGGGCTCTGCATTTTTAGGTTATATATCTAAGATAAATTCATTGCAGAAAGAAAAGTACGAAGAAAAAGGCTATGATGCAAGTACTGATTATATTGGAGCATCAGGTATTGAAAGTGCTTTTGAAAGCACATTAAAAGGATCTAATGGTACTAAAATAGTTCAGATAAATAAATATGGAAGAATAATGAGAGAACTTGGAAGAAAGGAGCCTTATCCTGGAAAGACAGTTCAACTTACCATTGATAAAAATTTACAACATACAACAGAAAAGGCCCTTGATGAGATTATGAAAAATCTTCAAGCGAGTGGTAGAGTTGGTGATGTTGATACATCTAATGCTACTAGAGGAGCTGCAGTAGCAATTGATGTTAAAACTGGAAAGGTGCTTGCTTTAGCTAGTAAACCAGGATTTGATCCTAATTTATTTGCTATTGCAGGAAGTCTTACTCCAGAACTTCAAGAAATGTATTTTAGTCCTAACCTAGAAGAGTTCGGAAAAGAATATGTAACGGATTTAGTAAAAAGTAATTATATAGCTAAAGAAGCATATAAAAATAAATCTGTTGAAGATGTGATTAATAGATTGTTTCCGCTAGATAAAAATATAAAAAACAATACAACTATAAGGCAAGACTATTATGATATTTATCCAAAGCCGTTATATAATTATGCTACTAAAAGCTTAATTCCTCCAGGATCTACTTTTAAACCACTAGTAGGACTAGCAGGACTAGAAGAGGGAGTAATTAAACCTAATGAAACTATCTATGATGGTCTTATTTTTACTAAACACGGATATAAAGGTAAAGATTGGAACTCTTATAGCTTTGGGCATGTAACTGTGGCTCGAGCGATAGAGAGTTCAATTAACTATTTCTTCTTTGAAGTTGGAGATAGATTATATCAAACTAAGAAATACAATGGAGGGTTTGATGCTATAGCAAACTATGCTTGGAAATTTGGACTTGGCGCTCCTCAAGGGGCTAAACCATCTACAGGAATTGAAATTTCAGAGAGATTTGGGCAAGTATATAATTTAGAATCAGGCAGAAAGATTTTTTCATCCTTATATATGAACTCTCTTATAAATCTACTATCAAGAGGAACGGATACAAGAACACCTAATTATAAAAGTCACTATATAGGAATTGATATTAGTGATAAAGAGGGAGATAAGGAAGAGGTCAAAAAATTAAAAGAAACATTGAGAAATAGGATATTAGAAGAAATGCAATATAAGAAAAAAGGTACAGAAGACATAAAAAATAATCTATTTAAACTAGCGGAAATGGATTTAATCTTAAAACAGAAATATACTAGTGGATATACTCAGTATTCTCGTACCTATGTAGGTGATATAACTAAAAAGCAAACTTATGAAAAGTATTTAAAGGATCAAATTGATAAGGTATGGATGGCAATAATATACTCTATTGATGATGCAAACTATAATATAAATAATCAAAATAATGTATATGATGCATCTATTGGACAAGGAACAAATCAATTTACACCCGTTCAATTGGCTAATTATATGGCTACCCTCGTTAATGGAGGAAATAGATATAATGTCCATTTAGTGGATAAAATATTAGATCAGGATGGTAAGGTTGTAAAGGAATATAAACCTGAATTAATAGAAAAAATAGATATGAATTCAGTGAATTTAGATGCAGTTAAGGCTGGAATGCGAGATGTTACAAATGGTGGAGATGGTACAGCTAAATATGCATTTGAAGGATTTCCTATACCTAATGGTGGAAAAACTGGTTCTGCTACTTTTTCAAAATTACAAGATGAGTATGGAAGAACTGCTTATGGAGTATATGTAGGATTTGCACCTTTTGATAATCCGGAGATTGCAGTGTGTATAGTTATTTTTGATGGCGGTCATGGAGGAAGTGTAGCTCCAGTAGCAAGAGCTATGTATGAAGAATATTTTAAAGAAACCCTAAAGAGAGATTATCCTGCGTATGTACCAAGATATAACTTTCAAATCGATACAAGTGGAGAACAGGAAAAAACACAATCGGAGATAGAATTAAATATTCAACACTAAAAACCAGATATTACTATCTGGTTTTTTTAAAAATTTATTGTATAATTAGGAGGAATTAGCAAAAAAATGTTGAAATATAACATAAGTGTTGTTATGGAGGTTTGTTATGGTAAAGGCAGGAATATTAATAAAAGGAAATAGAGATGGATTAAATGCAGTAATAGATATGAATAAATTTAGAGATTTTGATGAAATGCTAGAAAATCTTATAGAGAAACTAAGTGTGGGAAAAAAGTTTTATAAAGGGTCTACAATAAAAATAATAACACAGCTAAAGGAATTTAATGAAAGTAATATAATTAAGTTAAGAGATATATTATTTGAAGAATTTATGATAAAAGATTGTATTTTTGAAGATAAAGATGAAGGTAGAAATAAAATGTTTTCAGGAATATATGAAGGACGTACAAAATTCTTTCGTAAAACTTTAAGAAGTGGTCAAGTTATTAAATACCCAGGCAATGTTGTAATAGTTGGAGATGTAAATCCAGGTGCAGAGGTGTATGCTTCAGGAAATGTACTAGTTTTAGGAAACTTGCAAGGAAATGTATATGCAGGAGATACTGGAAATAGTAAGGCAATAATTGCTGCTTTTAGACTTCAACCTAAAATACTTCAAATCGCAAATATTATTACAAGGGCTCCAGAAGAGGATGAAAAGCCATATTATCCTGAAGTAGCAAAAATTAAAGACGATATGATAATAGTTGAACCATATTTACCGAATAAATTTGTTTAATGGAGGAAAAAAAGAATGAGTGAAGCGATAGTAATAACATCAGGTAAGGGTGGAGTTGGAAAAACTACTACTACTGCAAATATTGGAACTGCCCTTGCTGCCCTTGGAAAAAAGGTTGTAGTAGTAGATGGAGATACAGGACTTAGGAACTTAGATGTTCTTATGGGACTTGAAAATAGAATTGTATTCACTTTATTAGATGTAATAGAAGAAAGATGTAGAATTAAACAGGCCCTTATAAAGGATAAGAGATTTCCTAACTTATATTTACTACCAACAGCTCAAACTAGAGATAAAGATGATGTAAATCCAGAACATATGCTAAATTTAGTAAAAGAACTAAAGGAAGAATTTGATTACATACTCATTGATTGTCCAGCTGGAATTGAACAAGGTTTTGAAAATGCAGTTGTGGGAGCGGATAGAGCGCTTGTAGTTGTAAATCCAGAAGTTACATCAGTAAGAGATGCTGATAGAGTGATAGGAAAGTTAGACGCTAAGGGTATTGAAGATCATCAATTAATTGTAAATAGACTAAGTTATGAGATGGTAAAGAGAGGGGATATGCTTGATGTAAATGATATCCTTGATAGTCTAGCTATTAAATTAATTGGTATAGTACCTAGAGATGAAGAAGTAACTATAGCTACAAATAAAGGAGAACCTGTTGTATTAAATGATAAAGCTTTATCGGGACAAGCGTTTAATAATATCGCTAGAAGAATCCTAGGAGAGGATATTCCTATTGTAAATTTAGAAGCTAATGAAACAGGTTTTGTGGCATCATTAAAAAAATTATTTAGGATTAAATAGGAGGAAAAAGTATGGACTTCTTTAAATTCTTCTCTAGTAAACCTTCCTCAAAGGAAGTAGCTAAAGATAGATTAAAGTTAATATTAATACATGATAGGTCTAATGTATCCCCTGAACTTTTAGAAATGATGAAAAGCGATATTCTAGAGGTTATTTCAAAATATATTATAATTGATGATGGTGAGGTAGATGTTAGACTTACAAGAACAGAAGAAATAGAAGGGTGTTCACCTGCACTAATTGCAAATATCCCAATAAAAAAAATGAGAGAGAGATAAGCAGACATCCCAAATCTACGATTTGCTGTGAGTGGCTTACTCAGTGGAGTACTCCTCTGAGTATAAAGGAAGATGAGTTTCAAACTAAGCGCAAAAAGCTATGGATATAATATATTATACATAGCTTTTTGTGCTTAATATGATATAATTTTATTTGTATTGGAGGGATACAGATGCTTAATAAGTTAATCATAAATAAAAAGCTCTTAAGACAGCTGGATGTAATTATAATTATTTTGGCTATTATTATAGTTGTATTTAGCTGTATAAACATATATAGTGCTACTTTTAGAAATTTAGGGATATACTATGCAAAACTGCAATTTGCATGGCTTATATTAGGGTTATCTGTAATATATGTTATATTGTTAGTAGATTATGTTTTACTAAAAAATTATGCAGCCTTAATATATTGGGCAGGTGTCATATTCTTAGCATTAAATGATTTTGTATTAGGAAGTACTCATAAAGGTGCAAATGCATGGATTGCTATAGGATCACGTGCTATCCAACCTTCTGAATTTGCAAAACTAGGTATGATTATTATGTTAGCTAAGCTTTTAGAAGATATGGAAGGTAAAATAAATGAACCTAAAAATTTCTTTAAATTAGTTCTGTATGCAATATTACCAATGATACTTATTGTTATTCAACCGGATATGGGAATGACTATGGTGTCCTTTTTTATAGTTTTAGGAATGCTTTTTATAGCAGGTCTTAATTTAAGGGTTATCTTTGGAGGATTTGCTGGCATAACTCTACTTATTATAGGGATATGGAATTCTCCACTAATGAAAACCTACTGGAAAGGGAGGTTGCTTTCATTTATAAATCCTGAGGCACATGGACAGGGACTTTCCTTTCAGCTTAATCAGTCTCTTATGGGAATTGGATCAGGTAAAATTCTGGGTGAAGGTTTTGGAAAAGGACTCCAGATTGCAGGGAATAATGTTCCGGAAGCTCATACGGATTTTATTTTCGCTGTTGTGGGAGAAGAGTGGGGCCTTTTAGGTGCATTGATTTTGCTAGCTATGTATGGACTTCTCATATATAGATTTGTTAAAATAGCTAAAAGTTCAAAAGACATATTTGGAAGTTTAGTTGCAGTTGGGGTTATATCATCTTTTATATTTTCGATTTTTCAAAATATAGGAATGACTATAGGGCTTATGCCAATAACAGGAATTACATTACCTTTGATGAGTTATGGGGGAAGTTCGACTTTATCAAATTTTATGTCTATTGGATTACTTTTAAATATAGGAATGAGAAGGAAAAAGATAAACTTTTAATTAATATAAATAATGAATATTTGGTTAGTTTGGAAAAATAGTAATAGATTATTAAATAATTGAATATAATAGATATGTCTGGTAAAAATATGATATACTTATAAGTAAAATATAAAAATAAGGAGGAACAAAGATGAAAAAATATGAATGTTTAGTATGCGGATATATATATGATCCAGAATTAGGAGATCCTGATAATGGTGTAGCACCAGGAACAGCATGGGAAAACGTACCTGGGGACTGGTTATGTCCATTGTGTGGAGTAGGAAAGGATGAATTTGAACCAGTAAATTAATATTATAAATAAGAATCAGCTTTGGGGCGTTTTTACTTAGCCTAAAGCTGATTTTTTTATTGTAATTATTATAATAGAAAATGTATTAAATTGGATATATTACATATATAAAACTAAATTTAAATTTATAATATACATTAGTTACACTTCTCTTTTTTTTGAATATTATATTACTGTATTGTATATTTTATGAGAAAAATAGGGAGGCGAAATGTATGTCAAATGAAAACGCTATAGATTCAATGAATACAATAGATTGTCATAAGGACATTGTCCAATCTAATACAAAATGTGAATCACAGGTATTAGAGAGTAGTACATTAAATGAATGCAACAATAAACATTACATTCCAATGGGACGAACAGGACCATTAATAGCTAAAATTCCAGTTGTTTTATCTGATTTAGAAGTGCAAATTGATGTTGAATCAGAAATTAAACTACAAGAAGCTGCTTTAGATATTAAAACTGTAGATAAACATGTTTATCTTACTCAATGTAAACTTGTTCCTTATACAAATAAACTTTTCATAGCAGGTTACGTTCAAAAAAATATACAATTCTCAACTATTAATTGTGCTAATAAAACAAGTGTAAGTGGAAATATCCAACATACTACAGTTAATATACCTTTTAAATGTGCAACAAAAATACAATTCTCTCAAAGACCAATTTATGGGGAAGAATATAAAAAAAGATTAAATTCTTTAGATAAGAATATGCTTGGCAAAGATCAACAAGAAGAGTCTTGGATTCATTATAACAAATTATACGAACCTATCTATTGTGAATTAGAATATGCAAGAATATTAGAAACAGATATTATAAATGGCTCATATCATCATTCTACGGATTCACATCATGAAAAAGGTATCTGTGAGGTAGTGGAGAAGATGGTTATATTCATCCGATTAAAGGTATTACAAAATCAACAGATATGTATTCCAGAACCAGATGGGGATGTAACTATAGTAGAAAAGTCAAAAGAAGATACTCAGTATATAAAAGATAGAAAATATACAAATATAGAGGTGGGCTTTGATCCTCAAAATGGAATGATTGGAAGAGAAGTATCTACTCATGATAATGATCAAGACTAATTTTGATGAAAATAATGAACTTTATGAAGTAGCAATTTTCCTGTAAGAGAATATTATATTATTAGGTATGAAGCTTTGGAGTTAGCTTTGCTAGTTTTAAAGCTTCATATACGAAAGAGTATAAAGGGAGATGGAACCATGATTAGAAATAATTTCACTGATGAATCTAATTGCAATAATATAGGAGGACAACAAGTAGAATGTAATTCTGGAGTTATTGACCCAATTACTTTGACAGAGTGTGAGAGTGATTGTTCTGAACCTGTAGGACGTCCAGGTCCATTAGTAGCTAAGATTCCAGTTGTACTATCAGAATGTAAAGTACAACTAGATGTTGAAGCTGATATTAGATTAGAAAATCAAGCATATGATATAAAGACAATAGATAAAAGAGTATGTTTAACTCAATGCCACTTAGTACCTCATACAAATAAAATATTTATTAGAGGATATATTCAAAAGAATATACAATATTCAACTGTAGAATGTGTTAGTGAAGATAGTATAAGTGGAAATGTAAAACACACTACAGTTAATGTTGATTTTCATTGTGTAACAGCAGTAAAATTTGATAAACAACCTATATATGGCAAGTATTATAAGGAAAAACTGAATGCTATAGATGATACTATGCTCTGCCAAGATACTGGAGAAGATTCATGGACACACTTTAATAAATATTATGAACCTGTTTTTTGTGAATTAGAATGGTCAAAAATTTTAGAATCTGATATTTATCAGCGTAATAGACTTTGTGCAGAAGGGTTTACAGATGAAAATTGCTTCCGTAGATTCACTGAAAAAATGGTGGTATATATAGTAATAAAAGTACTACAAAATCAGCAAGTATGTATTCCAGCACCTAAACACAAAAAAGATAAAATGAAAGATTGTGATTATAGTAATAAAAAAGACTATGAAGATTATGATGAAGACAATGATTATGACGAATGTGAAAGGTAATTTACTGAAAAATTCTAGAAAGTAAATGCAAATAAATTTTTGTAACATTTAAATGAAATTAGCATATATTAACATTAGAGAGTTAATTATTTGGAAAACTACAAAACAATGGATAGCAAAAAAAAGTGTACTAGCTATGTAGGGTTCATATATGCAAGAATTAACTCTTTAGAAATAAAAATTTAGACACGGTGAGATAATATAGAGGGGGATTTTAAAATTATGAAACTTCGTTATGACTATGAAGACAAGCGTGATTATGATAAATGTGACTATTGTGATAAAAAAGATTATTATGATAAAAAATGCTGCGACGATCACAAATATGATAGATGCTACCCTAAAAACCCATGCCCTTATCCAATACTTTTTGAATGTGCTTGCGGTACAGGGGCTGTAATCCCAGGGATTGCAACAGCTTTAGAAGCAACACCTTTTGCTCCAAGAGCATTAGGATGCGTTACTATTGATACAACTTGCTTAAAAAATCCAGTAGTAAAATTTGATTTTACTAGTATTATAAGATTTTTAAATACTTCAGGAACACTTACTCCAACAAGATTAACTTTTGGATTATTCAAGAAATGTAATGATGGAGATGAAATACTCTGCGGAACTTGGGATTTTGCACTTGATTTTGATGATACAACAGAGCAGATTACTACTTCCTATAGTTTCAGTCACTGTGAATGCAATAGCTGTCCAGGATGTTGCACTTATTCTGTTAGAATAATAGCAGCTACAAATGTAGGACTTGATAATACTCTAGATGTATACAATCCAACACTTTCAATTATAGCTAAGTCAGCTTGCTAGTTGAAATAATTTTATTCAGTTAGTGATTAGACTTTAGTTAAATTTAAAATACGGGAAACCTCTGTCTTGAGGTTTCCTATTCAAGTTTTATTTTGCATCAATAATAAGGAGAGTACTACATGTCAAAAAAACATAAACATGATTATAAGCATAAACATAAGCACCAGATATACCAAGAACATACAGAATTTAATATAGTACCAGAAGAGCAACGCTTACTTGTTATTATTCTATTATTAAAAGCATTAAGTGAAAAAATAAAAGAAAATAATAACTTAATAGAGATACCATTAGTTAATGTAGATTCAAATAAAAAACATGAAAAAACAGACACAGAAGAAGTAGAAATAGAAGAAGTAGAAGAAGTAGTAGAAGTAGAAAATGAAGTAGAAGTAGGAGATCTCAAGGATTATATTAAAATTTATAATGAAGAAACTATACAAAATATGGAGATAGTGAATGAAGTAGAGAATATAGAAAAGAATAAAAAAGAGAATAGTATTAGTAAAGAAGAAATTGTAGAGGAAGATAAAGAAAGTGATAAAGAAGATGACAAAGATAAGAGTAAAATAAACGAAATAGAAGATGTATCATATAAAATCACCTCGCGTTCTAAGGTAACATCCTGTAAAACTACTATGCTTCAGGATAATGTAAGTAAAAGCCTGGAATATTATTCTTTTTTTCAATCTGGAGTGACTAAAATACCCGTTATACTCTCGCAGATTCATATGAAAGTTTTTGTAGAATCAGTTATAAAGTTTCCGGAACCAGTTTTTCAAATAAAAGATTTGGATAGAAGCATTTTTTTGAATAAATGCGAATTAATTCTTGGTACAGACAAATTATTTGTGAAAGGTTTCATACAGGAGAATATAGAGTATGCTACTCCAATGACTATTAAAAAAAATACAATAAATGGGGAAGTTAAAAAATCTATTTTTAATATTCCTTTTAAATGCTCTACAAAGGTTGCTTTTAATAATATGCCTAAAATTCCTAAATCTTCTTATAGTCTAGAGTTAGAAATTATAAATCCAAATATAAATAAAAGTTGTTTAGATATAAAGGAAAAAAGCTACGAACACTTTGAATTTCTTAATGAAAAGGTCCTATGTAAAATAGATAATACAGAAATAATGGAGATAGATAATAAAGAAGAGATGAAATCTTTAAAAAATACCCTAGAGAAAGCACAGACTTTTCAAAAAATACGGAAAAAAATGATATTAAACTTAGGAATAAGTTTGTTGCAGGAACAAAAAATATTTCTTCAAAATAAAGAAGATAATGAATGTTAATAAAGAATAAAGAGAAAAAGCGAAGCTTTATGTATTCAAAAAATTACATGAACTTCGCTTTTGTTGTAAACAAAGCAGTAAAAACTTTAGATAATGGTTGAGTTATCTCTCTTCAGTTTCTTTAGAAGGACCTTTTTTGCCACTGTAAATATGAAGTTTATTAGATAGTTGTGCATTTTCGCTTTTTTCTATTATTATTGCTTCTTGTTTAGTCATATTATAATTATCTGAAGCTTTTCTAGCCATATAATTAACCACCTTTCACCTTTGTAAAAGATTATTTTTATTCAAACTTATTGTAACCATTATCGAAAGAAAAAATCCTTTTAAAGAGTTCTATATATTATAATTATCTCAATAATTAGTACGAATATAAGAGTAAATAGTAATTTATAAAAAATAGAATTGGATTTAATGTTTGACATGATTTACCTCAAAGGAAATATTATTATTATAAGTTTATGCTAAGTTTCTAAATTAGAACACAATTTTAGATATATATCAATATATTAGGTAAATGAAAAGAGTTTAAGAAAGTAATTTATAATATTTTTAATATGAATATGTGAAATTATGAATTAATAAAGTCAAAAAGTATATGAAAATAAATTATATGTTGCGTTATTATAGTTACTTATGTATACAAAAGCATTTTAATATTATTCAATTAATTAAATAATAAAGAATATTTGTAATTTTATTAGCTATTTAAGAGTGATTAACTAATTAAGTAATGATTTAGTACTGATTAATAGTGTTTTTTAATTAATAAATGTTAATTAAAGAAAGTTGAGTTACAATTTTTTTATGTATTATATTTAAAAAAATGTGTAATTATAATAAAGTGATTATTAGTATGCAGGTTTTAATAAAAGTGAAGTTTAAAATTCAATTTTTCTAAAAAAAGTAAATATATTGACAAGAAACGGGTTCACTGTTAGAATAGTAAAAACTTAACTTTATAAATAAAAGCATGAATTAAGTTATAGTTTGAATTATTACATTATAAGCAAAGATAACAAATCTAAGATTTATTGTGAATGGCTAACTCATCTGACTACTAGAAAGATGAGTTTCATAAGCAGAGAACACAAATGTGTGATTTGTTGTGAGTCGCTTACTCCTCTGACTATTAGGAAGCGGAGTTTCATATTTATACACCTTGCTTAAAGCTAGGTGATGTTTTTTTATTCAAAACATATTATATAAACAATATTATAAAGGGGGACTATATTATGGCAAAGTTATATTATGACAAAGATGCAAATTTACAATTATTACAGGGGAAAAAGGTAGCAGTTATAGGTTATGGAAGTCAAGGGCATGCACATGCGTTAAACTTAAAAGATAGCGGAGTGGATGTTTGTGTTGGACTTTATAAGGGAAGTAAGTCTTGGTCAATTGCAGAAGAAGCAGGTCTTCAAGTATTAGAAGTTGCGGATGCAGTTAAAGAATCAGATTTAATAATGATTTTAATACCTGATGAAAGACAAGGAAAACTTTATAAAGATAGTATAGAGCAAAATCTTACTGAAGGAAAAGCGTTATTATTTGCTCATGGATTTAACATACATTTTGATCAAATTGTTCCACCAGCAAATGTAGATGTATTTATGGTAGCTCCAAAGGGACCAGGACATACAGTAAGAAGCCAATATCAAGAAGGTAAAGGGGTTCCTTGTCTTATAGCTATACATCAAGATGCTACAGGAAGTGCTAAAGATTTAGCTTTAGCGTATGCAAAAGGAATTGGTGGTGCAAGAGCAGGTGTTCTTGAAACTACATTTAAAGAAGAGACAGAAACAGATCTTTTCGGAGAGCAAGCAGTTCTATGCGGAGGGGTTAGTGAACTTATAAAAGCTGGATTTGAAACTTTAATCGAAGCTGGTTATCAACCAGAAAGTGCTTACTTTGAATGTATGCATGAGATGAAGTTAATAGTAGATTTAATGAATAAAGGCGGTTTAGAATATATGAGATATTCTATCAGTGATACTGCTGAATTTGGAGATTATAGCATAGGTAAGAGAATTGTTACTGATGAGACTAAGAAAGAAATGAAAAAAGTACTTTCTGAAATCCAAGATGGAACTTTTGCAAAGAACTGGATACTTGAAAATCAATCAAATAGAGCAGCATTTAATTCAAGAAGAAGAATTGAAAAGGCACATGAAATCGAAAAAGTTGGTAAAGAACTTAGAAAAATGATGTCATGGTCAGATGAAAAATAAGTAATAAATAAACTACATTTAAAAAAGAGATAATAGTAATTAAAATTATAAAAAGCTATAATAACTTATTCAGTTTGATTTTCTACAAAATTAACCACAATGTTATGTTAATTATAAATGTGGTTGTGGTTTAATAAAAGTATGAAAATTAAACTGAATATTTTATAGATTTTTCTGGGATTTCAAAAAGGGGGCTGAACCAAAATTGGGGATTTAAGAGATAAAATATATATTTATGATACAACGCTAAGAGATGGGGCACAGGCTCAAGGCATATCCTTTACTGTTGAAGACAAGCTTAAAATACTTAAGAAACTAGATGAATTCGGTATAGATTATGTAGAAGCAGGAAACCCGGGATCAAATCCAAAAGATTTAGAATTTTTTGAAAAAACAAAGACCCTTACGTTAAAAAATGCAAAGTTAACTGCTTTTGGAAATACTCGAAAACCAAATATAAAGATTACTGAAGATGCAACTGTTATGGCATTAGCAAATGCAGGGACTGATGCTGTAGCTATATTTGGGAAGAGTTGGGATTTTCATGTTACGGATATTATTAAAACTACTTTAGAAGAAAACTTAAATATGATAAGGGATACCATTTCATATATGAAGAGTTTAGGAAAAGAAGTAGTATTTGACGCGGAACATTTCTTTGATGGTTATAAAGAAAACAAGAAATATGCAATTGAAACACTTTTAGTAGCAGAAGAAGCTGGCGCAGATTGGCTAGTATTATGTGATACTAATGGAGGATTACTTCCATCAGAGTCAGCAACTATAGTAAAAGAAGTCATAGAAGAGGTAAATGCACCTGTTGGAGTGCACTGTCATAATGATTGTGGAATGGCGGTTGCCAATTCTATAGTATCTGTTGAGTATGGAGCATTCCAAGTTCAAGGAACTTTTAATGGATATGGAGAAAGATGCGGAAATACTAATCTTTGTACAGTAATTCCTAATCTTGAACTGAAATTAAACAAAACTTGTGTTGGAAGAGAAAAATTAGTAGAATTAACTGACTTATCAAGATATATATATGAAATAACAAACATTATTCCAAGTGAAAGAGATCCTTATGTAGGGGCAAGTTCATTTACACATAAAGGTGGAATGCATATTGACGGAGTTCAAAAGAATTCTAGATCTTTTGAACATATCTCACCAGAAGAAGTAGGCAATTCAAGAGATTTTGCCATGTCAGAAGTAGCGGGTAGAAGTACAATTCTTGCAAAAATTCAAAAAGTTGCACCATGGGCTACAAAAGAATCACCAGAAACCAAAATGTTAATTGATAAGATAAAAGATTTAGAACACAAAGGTTACGCTTTTGAGGGAGCCGAAGTTTCCTTTGAACTAATGGTAATTAAGACTCTTTCTAATTATAAAGAGATGTTTGAAGTGAAAGACTTTAAGGTAATTTGCGATGATAACTGGGGTGAAGAAAACAGTGCTTCGTCTATTGTAAAAGTTGTGGTAGATGGAGTAGAGGAAATAACAGCAGCTGAAGGTCATGGTCCAGTAAATGCACTTGATACAGCATTAAGAAAAGCTCTTGGAGTTTTTTATCCTCATCTTAAAAAAATGAGACTTGCAGATTATAAGGTTAGAGTGTTGGACACAGATACAGCTACTGCAGCTAAAGTTAGAGTTCATATAGAATCAACAGATGGGAAAAATGTATGGGGTACAGTAGGGGTATCTACAAACATTATTGAGGCTAGTTGGGTTGCACTAACGGATTCAATAGAGTATTTTTTACATAATAATAAGGGGGAAGAATAATGAAGATAGCTTTAATTCCAGGAGACGGAATAGGACCAGAGGTAATAAAACAAGGACTTAAGGTTCTAAATGTAGTAGAAAAAAAATATAATTGTAAATTTGAATACACAGAAGTATTAATGGGAGGAGTTGCAATTGACGCAACTGGAGTTCCTCTTCCAGAAGAAACTGTAGCTATATGCAAGGAGAGTGACGCAGTACTTCTTGGTGCTGTGGGTGGTGAAAAATGGGATGTGCTTCCAGGCAATTTAAGACCAGAAGCAGGACTTTTAGGAATTAGAAAGGCATTAGGGGTATTTGCTAATCTAAGACCAGCTATAATGTTTCCACAACTTAAAGCAGCGTCTACTTTAAAAGAAGAAGTTTTAGGTGATGGACTTGATATAATGGTTATAAGAGAATTAACTGGTGGAGCTTACTTTGGTGAAAAGAATAGAGTAAATACTGAAGATGGACAAAAAGCTTGGGATACAATGGCATATTCTACATATGAAATAGAGAGAATTGCAAAGGTTGCTTTTGAGACTGCAATGAAAAGAGATAAGAAGCTAACATTAGTAGATAAAGCTAACGTATTAGAAAGTTCAAGATTGTGGCGTGAGATAGTAACTAAGATGGCTAAGCAGTATTCAGAAGTAGAATTAAGTTACATGTATGTTGATAATGCAGCTATGCAGCTTATTAGAAATCCAAGACAATTTAGCACAATTGTGACAGAAAATTTATTTGGGGATATTCTAAGTGATGAAGCTTCTATGCTTACAGGTTCTCTTGGAATGCTTCCATCAGCAAGTTTAGGAAATACTAAACTTGGTTTATATGAGCCAATTCATGGATCAGCACCAGATATTGCAGGACAAGATAAAGCAAATCCTATAGCAACAATTATGAGTATAGCTATGATGCTTAGATATAGTTTTGATATGGAGGAGGCAGCAAGTCACATAGAAAAAACTGTAGCGGCTGTATTAGATAACGGATATAGAACAGGCGATATTATGCAGAGTGGAATGACTTTGGTAGGAACTGAAAAAATGGGAGATTTAATTGCAGAAGCTTTAAATTAAGATAAAATTTAATACTAAAGTAATATTATATATGAGGTTTAAAGGGGGCGAGGGCATGCAGTTAACTGGAGCTCAAATATTTTTAGAATGTTTAAAAGAACAGGGAGCTAATGTTATTTTTGGATATCCGGGAGGAACAATACTTCCAATCTATGATGAATTATATAATTCAGAGGAAATAACACATATCTTAACAGCTCATGAGCAAGGGGCAACTCATGCAGCGGACGGATATGCTAGGTCTACTGGAAAGGTAGGCGTGGTACTTGCAACCTCAGGACCAGGTGCAACAAATACAATTACAGGAATCGCAACGGCCTATATGGATTCTGTTCCTATAGTTGTATTTACTGGTCAAGTGCCATTACCTATTCTTGGAAGATCTTCTTTCCAAGAGGTAGATATAATTAGTATGACTCGTGCAGTTACAAAGCAAAACTATATTGTTAAGGATGTTAAAAAATTAGCTTCCACAATAAGAGAAGCTTTTAGGACTGCACGTTATGGGAGACCAGGTCCGGTACTTGTTGATATTCCTAAGGATGTTCAGACCTGCATAACAGAGTATCAACCAGCAGTTATAGACACTTCTAGTAAAAGAATTGAATGGGATTATCATAATGATGAATGGAATAAAGATTTTCTTAAAAGAAATCTTGAAAAAGCTATAGATGCAATAAATCAGTCTAAAAGGCCACTTATATATGCGGGTGGTGGTGTAATTATATCAGAAGCTAATGATAAGCTTATGGAATTTGCAGAAAAAATCAAATCGCCAGTTGCTTGCTCACTTATGGGAATGGGATCATTTTCACAAGATCATAATTTATATACAGGTATGATAGGGATGCATGGAACTCGTGCTTCAAATCGAGCAGTAATTGAATGTGATCTTTTAATTGCAATAGGGTCACGATTTAGTGATAGAGTTGCAGGAAAAACTGATGTTTTTGCAAAAAATGCTACGATAATTCATATAGATATAGATCCAGAGGAAATAGGTAAAAATGTTCAAGTAGATATTCCACTTTGTGGTGATGTAAGAAGTATTCTTACAAATCTGATTACAAAAATTGATGAAAAACCACTATCAGAGTGGAATAATCAGATTGATATATGGAAAGGTGTTTTTCCACCAAGGTTTAAGAATGAAAGTAAATTAAATCCTCATTTTATAATAGAGAAGCTTTCAGAACTTACTAAAGGTAATTGTATAGTAGCTACAGAAGTTGGTCAAAATCAAATGTGGACAGCACAATCATATATGTTTAAAGAGCCAAGAAGCTTTATATCTTCAGGTGGACTTGGAACCATGGGGTATGGACTTCCAGCGGCTATAGGAGCGTGTATAGCAAATCCTGATAAGAAGGTAATAAACATAGCAGGTGATGGTTGTTTTAGAATGAATTCTATAGAACTTGTTACAATTTCAAGATATAAGCTTCCAATAATACAACTAGTGCTTAATAATAGTGCTTTAGGTATGGTAAGACAATGGCAGGATTTATTTTATGATAAGAGATTCAGTAGTACTAAATTAGGAAATGATGTTGATTTTATGAAACTTGCTAATTCTTATGATATAAAAGCTTTAAAAATAACTTCTGATGATGAAGTTGAAGAAGTATTATTAAAGGCTTTAAATTTAAATGAAGCTGTAGTTATAGAATGTATAATAGATGACAGTGAAATGGTATTTCCTATAGTTCCACCAGGAGCAACTTTAGGTGATGCTATTGAAGAACAATAACTAAAGATAGATAGTTGGCAATCAAAAAAACCCTCTGTAAGTTACTTTTCAGAGGTTTTTTTGATTTAAAGATATATTTAGGCAAAATAAAAATCTCATAAATACTTTTTATTTATTTGAATATAAATTATAATAATCAGTATAAATAAGTTTTTAAGGAGAATATATGAAAAAAGGCATTTTTGACTTAAAGAGGTCTACATTAGAAAATGGAATTGATTTAGTAACAATAAAAAGAGATACTCAATTAGCTTCTATACAAATAGGAGTTAAAATTGGAAGTATTTATGAGAAGATTGAGGAAAAAGGAATAGCACATTTTGTTGAACACATGCTCTTTAAAGGGACTAATAATAGAAATAATAAACAGTTAAATGAAGAACTAGAACAACTCGCGGGAGAGTATAATGCTTATACTGATTATACTTGTACGGTTTATAGCATAACAGCTTTAAATGATGAACTTACATCTTCACTAGAGATACTTTCAGATATGCTTCAAAATTCAGTTTTTCCTGAAAAAGAAATTGAAAAAGAAAGAGGAGTTATTTTAGCTGAAATTAGAACTAGTAAGGATGATGTTGAAGATTTTAGTTTTAGAAAAACTTTAGATAGTGCATTTAAAAAAAGTTCAATTAAAATAGATGCTGCAGGAAAAGAAAGTACTGTTAGAAAGTTTAAAAGAGAAGATTTACTTGGTTTTTATGAGGAGTTTTATGTACCTAACAATACTTGTATAACTATTGTATCTCCAAACGAACATGAAATTGTTTTAGACTTAGTTACGAAATATTTTCATGGATGGAAAGATAGGAGCTTTAAGAAGGGTAATGTAATTGTTGAGGATAATGTAACGATTAAAAAGGTTTCTTATAAAAAAGAAATTGAGCAAAGCACTATAGTATATTTATACACATTTCATAATTTAAGTAAACAAGAAGAATTAGCATTAAGAATACTTAATTATAAGCTAGGAGAGAGTGCAAATTCCGTTCTCTTCAGAAAGTTAAGGGAGGAAAAGGGACTAGCATATGATGTATATTCTGAATTAGATGTTACAGAAGATGTTAAATTGTTAATTATATATACATCTGTAAATGAGCAAGATGTTGATGAAGCCCTTTCTATTATTGATGAAGTTATAAATAATATAAAAGCTGAAAAAATTATTTTAGACGAAAGAAATGTTTCTTTGATGAAAAAAGTTTTAAATACAGCAGTAGTAGGAACTTTAGAAGATTCTATTCAGCTTGGTAATTACGTACTGCATCAAATTATTGATAATGAGGATATATATGAATTTATAGATGATATGGACAACATGGAAAATATTAAGAGTAAAGATATATATGATATTGCAAAAAAAGTTTTATCAAATCCAACAGTACACATATTGCTTCCGAAGAAGGATGGTAAGTAGTGAATAAAATTATAACTAAAATAGAAGTGGGTAAAAAGAATAAGGAAAGAGTAAATGTATTTATAAATGATGATTTTGCTTTTGCTTGTAGTGCGGATTTAGTGTATTATTACAACTTAGAAAAAGGTAAAATTGTAGATTTAGATTTATTAAAGGATGTATTAGCTGAAGATAACTATATAAAGTGCAAAAGTTATGCTTTAAGGATTATTGAAAGAAGCTATAAAAGCGAAAAGGAAATGGCAGAAAAGTTATTGGCTAGGGATTATGATGAGAAAACTATAGCTAGAATAATAGATTTTTTAAAGGAATACAATTTTATAAATGATGAGAAATATGCAGAAATGTTTATAAAAGATAAGTCTATAAGTATAGGAAAAAATAAAATTAGATATATGCTTAAAAGAAAAGGAATAGAGGATAGTCTTATAGAAAATAAACTTACTATCTTAGAGGAAGATGTAGAGGAGCAATCTGCATTAAAGTTAGCACAGAAAAAGCTAGATATTCTAAAAAAATCTGAAGCAAATATAAAAAATATATACAAAAAAATTGGAGATTATTTAATATCAAAAGGTTATAATTTTGACGTAGTAACTAGTACTTTGAATAAAGTTATGGATATATACAAAATAGATATTAATGAAAGTACAAAAATAGATGAAAGTGAGTCAGAAGCTTCAGAAGAAAATTTATGTACACTTAAACAACTTGCAGAAAAAAGATATAGAATAGTATGTAAGCTAGAACAAGATAAGAAAAAGATATGCAAGAAACTTAGTGATTATCTTATAAGAAGGGGATATAATTGGAAGGATATAAAGAAAATATTGAAGGAAATAATAGAGTATGAGTAATGTAGTTGAGTTTATAAACCAAAATAGCATTGACATAATATTAATATTAATATTTCTATATCCTATAATAAAAGGATTTTTATTTAAATTTTCATCTAAAAATTTGAAGAATGATATAGAAGATGTAGGAAGTTATATAGCATTTATTATAGGATCAATTCTAGGTGTATATGTTACAAAGAAAATATTCATAAGACATGAAGAGGATATTTACAATAAAATATATAATGGTATACCTAAAACAATTATACAACTAATAGAAAGCAAACCTATATTTATATATGTTGTATGTATGCCTATTATAATATTTATTATATATAAATTAGTAGAATTATTTATAGATATAATAAATAATTTAACATTTTATCCTCTTTTAGATGGAATTGAAAATTTTGTAAAAGAAAAAAGTAATGTTACAAAAAGATTTTTAGGAGTAATATTCCAGTTGCCCAAGTCTATATGCTATATATTGCTATTTACTTTTATATTTAATATATTTGCACTAATAGGTATAAATGAAAATTATGATAAGAAATTAGAGAATTCTAAAGTTTATAGCCTACTATCAGAGGAAGTAGTAAACCCGATTGCTAACTCTAACTTGGCAAAAGAACTACCTAATATAATAAATAATTCTTTTAAGATAGTAGTAGAAAATGGCTCAGAAGGGTCTGTTACTAGTACTGGAAGAACCATTGTTTATTACAATGGAATAACTCTTAATGAGGGACTTAAAACTAATGATGAGATTGATGCTTTTTCAAAGGAATTAGTAAAGGATTATGATAGTACAAGAGAAAAGGCCAAAGCTATATACAATTGGATAGGGGAAAATATAGAGTATGATTATGACAAAGTAGATAAAATACTAAATAATGATTTTAATGTTAAATCTGGTGCTATAAATACCTTTAATACTAGAAAGGGAATATGTTTTGATTATTCATGCCTTTACTCAGCAATGAGTAAAGCAAATGGAATAAATGTTAGAATAATAACTGGAGAGGGTTTTAATGGCTCGAGTTGGGTAAATCATGCATGGAATCAAGTTTATATTGAAGAAGAGAACACTTGGATTAATGTGGATACTACATTTTATAAAGGTGGAAATTATTTTGATAGTTCAGTATTTAAGCTTGATCATAGAGGGGCAAAAATTGCAAATTAATTATAACAAGAGACATATAAGCATAATTACAAAAAAAGAGAAAAACGATAAACAAAATTGCCCCGACCGTATATAATATATGATGTTTAGATTGAAATCCTAAATTTTTAGGGATATAATCTAAACATTTTTTTTAAAGTTTTCTATTATTAAATCTATCGCTCGTTCACAATCTTTATCGGAATTATCTAGTGCCCAAGCGGTATTGAAATATATAAGAGCTTTTTTCGAGTCTTTTAGCATAGCATAACAATAGCCAAGATTGAAAAAGTATTTACTGTCTTCTTTTTCTTGGATTGCTAATTTTAAAAGAGGAATAGCCTTTTCATAATCACAAAGTTTTATAAAGCATACAGCAGTGTTATATAAAGATGCAATTTTATTTTCTTTAATTTGAATAGCCTTTTTATATGTATCAATAGCCCTCTTGTATTGTTTATTGTTATAAAAAATATTAGCTTCATCAAAGTAACTCATAGTTATATTTAAACCTCCTTATAGACATAATTTTAACTTCAGAGGATATTTTTTATTTAATCTGAAGAATAATTAGACATGAATATTTAATATTCATGTCTAATTATTGTCAAATTAATTACATTTTATTCATAATATATTAGTTTTTACCTCTGTTTTGACTAGTAATTCGTCTTTCAAGAAAGGCAACAACTTCATACATTAAGAAGGCAAGTATACATAGCACTACTATACTCATCATAACCATATCTAATTGGGAGATTTGACCACCAAATATAATTAAGAAACCTAGTCCATCTTTAGCAACTAAGAATTCTCCCATAATGACCCCTACCCAGGATAAGCCCACATTTATTTTTAATGACGATATAATAGTAGGAAAAGTAGCTGGAATTATTAAAGCATATAGTATTTGTAGCTTTGTAGCACCTAAAGTTTTAAGAAGTTTAATTTTATCCTTATCTACTTCTTTAAAGCCATTTAAGATATTAATTATAGTAACTACTATTGAGATTAGAAGCGCAATTAAAACTATTGCTTTTATACCATTTCCCACCCAAAATATAATAATAGGGGCTAAGGCTACCTTTGGTAGAGCATTTAGTACAACTAAATATGGATCAAGAACTTTAGAGGCAAAATCGGACCACCATAAAACTATAGCAATTATTGTGCCTAAAATAGTACTAAGCAAGAAGCCAAGTATAGTTTCACCGCAGGTTACTAGTATATGTTTAAATAGACTACCTTCAGCGTATATTTTTACAAGGCTTTTCCACATTCTAGATGGAGTACTTGTGAGAAATGGATCAATTAATTTCAAATTACCTGCAACTTCCCAAGAAATAAATATAAATAAAAGTATTAGTATTCTAGTTATTATAATTTTTCTTTTATCATTTTTTAATTTTCTAATAAAATCTTGATGTTCTGAACTGTAATTACTCATTTAAATCCATCTCCTTCCAAATTGCATTAAAGTAGAGTCTAAAGTTTGGATTTTCTCTACACTTTAAAGGAGATTCACATTCATTGCATAACTCTATTGGAATAATTTTCTTAATACTGGCTGGTCTTTGAGATAGTATTATTACTCTATTTGACATAGATATAGCTTCGGATATGTCATGAGTAACCATTATTGCAGTTCTGTTTTCTTGTTTTATAATCTTATATATCTCATCACTAGCTTTTAATCTACTTTGATAATCTAGAGCAGAAAAAGGTTCATCAAGAAGTAAAATGCTAGGATCGATTGCAAGAGTTCTAATAAGTGCTACTCTTTGACGCATTCCGCCAGATAGCTGGCTAGGATAATGATTTCTAAAATCCCATAAGTTATATTGAATTAATAGTTGTTTAACCTTTTCTTTACTATTATCATTTACTCTATGTTGGATTTTAAGGCCTATAAGAACATTATCCCAGACTGTTAGCCATTCAAAAAGCTGGTCCTTTTGAAACATATACCCGATCCTTAGTTCAGTTTCACTTAAATCAGTATTATCTACTAGTACCTCTCCTTTAGAAGGAGAAAAGATTTTTGCAATAATGTTTAATATGGTTGATTTTCCACAACCAGAAGGACCTACTATGCTTACAAATTCACCATTATATATAGTAAAGGAAATGTCCCTCAATGCTTCAGTTTCAGCATTTAGAGTATGATAATTCATAAATACATGAGATAGGGTTAGTTCCTTCATATTATCAACTCCTAAGTATTTATATTTTATTATATGAATTAAAATCAGTAATGTTAAATATAGATATAGATGAGGATGTAAATTTTGATAAAATCATACTTAAAACAAAGGATATATTAGCTAATTAATAATAATTATCTTTAAAGCTGAATTACTAAGCGAAATATAATAAAAAGAAAGAAAATTCTTATTTGAAAAAAGATTATAAACACCTTATAATTAAGTATTACAATTATGGGTACATTTAGTGAGTTATAATTAGTAAATAGAAATTAGGAAAGAATGGGAAGGTAACTATGAAAAGAATATTGAGTTTTGGGTTAGATGTGGGGTCAACAACAGTTAAATTGGTAGTATTAGACCAAAACAATAATATTGTTTATGGAAATTATAAAAGACATTTTTCGGATATAAAAAATACAATTGCAAGTCTTATAGAGGAAACATATGAAAAGTTTAAAAATTATAATATTACTATAATGATAACAGGATCAGGAGGACTTGCAGTGTCCAAGTGGTTAGATGTTTCTTTTATTCAGGAAGTAATTGCATCAACAAAGACAGTAGAAGAACTTATTCCAAGAACAGATGTAGTAATTGAACTTGGAGGAGAAGATGCTAAAATTATTTATTTTGAAGATGGAATAGAGCAAAGAATGAATGGTACTTGCGCTGGAGGTACAGGAGCATTTATAGATCAGATGGCTGTATTGCTCCAAACAGATGCAACGGGACTAAATGAGATGGCTAAAAATCATAAAGTGATATATCCAATTGCATCTAGATGTGGAGTATTTGCAAAGACGGATATTCAGCCGCTTTTAAATGAGGGAGCATCAAAAGAAGATTTATCAGCATCTATATTTCAGGCAGTAGTTAATCAAACTATAAGTGGACTTGCTTGTGGTAAGCCAATAAAAGGGAATGTGGCATTCTTAGGAGGGCCTCTACATTTTTTATCAGAGCTTAGAAAAAGATTTATAGAAACATTAAAATTGCAACCAGAGCAAATAATATTTCCAGATAACTCTCAACTATTTGTTGCCATGGGGGCAGCACTTGCATCAAGAGAAGAAAAGGTAGTAACGGTTGAAGCACTATATAAAAAGTTACCTAAATTAAAAGATGCTACAAACTATGAGGTAAATAGATTAAGACCATTATTTTTAAATGAAGAGGAATTAGATACATTTAGAGAGAGACATTCTAAGTACAAAGTAAATAGAAGAGAACTATCCAGTTATGAAGGAAACTGTTTTTTAGGAATAGATGCAGGATCTACAACAACAAAGGCTGCTTTAATTGGAGAAGACGGAGCTTTACTTTACTCCTACTATGGTAGCAATCAAGGAAATCCGTTAGCATTAACTATTGAAATTATAAAGGATATATATGACAAAATGCCAGAAGGAGCTAAAATAGCATCTAGTGCTGTTACTGGATATGGTGAAGGTATTATAAAGACTGCTTTAAAGATGGATATAGGAGAGATTGAAACAATTGCTCATTATAAAGCAGCTAACTTCTTTCTACCAGAAGTAGATTTTATATTAGATATCGGTGGTCAAGATATGAAATCTATGGTGATTAAAGATGGAGTTATAGATAATATCATGCTTAATGAAGCTTGTTCTTCAGGATGTGGATCTTTCATAGAAACCTTTGCAAAGTCATTACATATAAATATTGAGGATTTTGCAACAGCTGCTATGTTTACAAAAGAACCTGTGGATTTAGGTTCAAGATGTACAGTATTTATGAACTCTAGAGTTAAACAAGCTCAAAAAGAAGGGGCTACCGTTGGGGATATATCCGCAGGGTTATCTTACTCAGTAATAAAAAATGCTTTGTATAAAGTTATAAAGCTAAGAAATCCTGAAGAGATGGGAAAAAAAATTATTGTACAAGGTGGTACTTTTTATAATGACTCAGTTTTAAGAAGTCTAGAATTAATTTCTGAAAGGGAGGTTGTAAGGCCTGATATTGCAGGATTAATGGGAGCATTTGGAGTAGCTCTAATTGCAAGAGAAAAGTATAGTAAAGGATATAAAACTACATTACTTCCTCTAAGTGAGTTGGACAGTTTTGAGACTAAATCAATTCTAAGAAGATGTGGAGTTTGCGGAAACAATTGTTTGCTTACCATTAATAAATTTACTAATGGAGGAACATTTGTCTCTGGAAATAGATGCGAGAGAGGGTTAAATAGAGGAGAAGTAAAAAAGCAAATACCTAATTTATATGATTATAAATATAAGAGAGTCTTTAATTATGTACCCTTAAAAAAGGAAGAGGCTAAAAGAGGTACAGTTGGAATTCCAAGAGTTTTAAATATGTATGAAAACTATCCTTATTGGTTTACATTTTTTAATGAGCTTGGATTTAGAGTAGAGCTATCAAGAAGATCTTCGAAGGAAGTATATGAGATGGGAATGGAGACTATACCGTCGGAATCGGTGTGTTATCCAGCTAAATTAGTTCATGGACATATAATGGATCTAGTATCAAAGGAAGTAGATTTAATATTTTATCCATGTATTCCAGTAGACAAACAAGAATTAGATAATGTTGATAATAAATATAGTTGTCCTATAGTAACTTCTTATCCGGAAGTAATAAAAAATAATGTGGACGTTTTAAAGGAAAAGAATATAGTATTTTCAAATCCATTCTTACCTATGGATGAAGAGAAAAGACTTGCTAGTAGACTTTTTCAAGAATTACAGGGGTTAGGTCTGACTAAAAAAGAAGTATTTGAAGCTGCTTCTAAAGCATGGAAAGAAAGAGAAAACTATAAAAATGATTTAAGATTAAAAGGGGAAGAGGTTCTAGCTTATTTAAGGGAAACTGGTAAAAAAGGAATAGTTCTTGCAGGAAGACCATATCACGTTGATCCTGAGATTCAGCACGGAATCGCAAGTTTAATAAATGAATATGATATGGCTGTTTTAACTGAGGACTCAATATTCCATCTTGGAAAGGTAGAAAGACCTCTGCGAGTTGTAGATCAATGGGTGTATCATTCTAGATTATATGCAGCAGCAGAATTTGTTTCAACTCAAGAGAATTTAGAACTTGTTCAGTTAACTTCTTTTGGATGTGGACTTGACGCCGTAACTTCGGATCAAGTAGAAGAGATATTGAGAGGAAACAACAAAATATATACACTTTTAAAAATAGATGAAGTAAACAATCTTGGTGCTGTAAGAATTAGAATGAGATCATTGAAGGCGGCTCTTGAAGAAAGAAATAAAATGGGAGTAAAGCCTAAGTTAAATTATAAACCAATGGAAAAGATACCTTTTACTTTGGAGATGAGAAAAAAACATACTATTTTAGCCCCACAAATGTCCCCTATACATTTTCAATTTATTCAAGAGGCACTATCCTCTTCCGGATATAATATAGAAGTTCTTCCATCAGTTGATAAAGGTGCTGTAGAGGAAGGGCTAAAGTATGTAAATAATGATGCTTGTTATCCATCTATTATAGTTATTGGACAAATGATAGAGGCTTTAAAATCAGGTAAATATGATCCTAATAACACCTCTGTTATGATTACTCAAACGGGTGGAGGATGTAGAGCTAGTAACTATGTAGGATTTCTAAGGAAGGCGCTAAAAGAAGCTGGATTTGACAAAGTACCAGTTATATCATTAAATTATGTTGGACTCGAGAGTAATCCAGGTTTTACTATATCTTACTCTATGATAAAAAAGGTATTGACTGGGATTTTATTTGGTGATCTTTTTATGAGAGTTTTATATCGTGTTAGACCTTATGAAAAAATAAAAGGTTCAGCTAATTTATTGTATGAAAACTGGGTTGATAAGTGTAAAAAGGTTATAAGAGAAGGGAACTTCAGATTATGTAAGAAGTATATATATAACATAATAGAAGATTTTGATAATCTTGAAATTCTAGACATTAAAAAGCCTAAAGTAGGTGTGGTAGGAGAAATTTTAGTAAAATATCATCCAACAGCTAATAATGATATAGTAGCTATATTAGAAAATGAAGGTGCAGAGGCAGTTGTTCCTGACCTTATAGATTTCTTTTTGTATTGTGCATATGATGAAACTTATAAATACAAATATCTTTCTGGCAATTTAAAATCTAAAATAATTAGTGACGCTGTAATATGGTGTATTGAATACATTAGAAAAGATATGAAAAAAGCTTTAGAAAAAAGTAGTAGATTCCATGCTCCGGTTTCAATACAGGAGATTGCTAAGGGAGCTGAGCCGATACTTTCTATGGGTAATCAAACTGGTGAAGGATGGTTCCTAACAGGAGAGATGGTGGAATTAATACAAACTGGAGTTAAAAATATTGCTTGTCTTCAACCTTTTGCATGTTTACCTAATCATGTAACTGGAAAAGGAGTAATTAAAGAGCTAAGAAGAAGATATAAAGGTTCAAATATTGTAGCAATAGATTATGATCCAGGTGCCAGTGAAGTAAATCAAATAAATAGAATAAAGCTTATGCTAGCAGTTGCTGAGAAAAATTTAAATGAAGAGTTAAACTATAAGAATAATGAACTAACAGCAGCAGGTGAAGAAGTAGCAAGTGGAACCCAAATTTAAATAGAAGAGCTAATGTCAGTACTGACATTAGCTCAAATTTTATTTTATAACTTCTTCAGCAAACTTATTGTTAACAATAGATTCAAAAGAAGGTCTCTCTTCTATTAATTTTGAATCATAAGACTGAATTATATCCATTAATTTATTTAAGTCGCCTTCATTTAATGTTGGATTTGTTGAAAATGCATTTATACCTCTGTAATTTTTAATAACATTTGTTAAAATTTCTATATCACTTCCTGGGAAGAAAGATTGAATAGATTTTGCAACTTCTTCATCAGTGTGTTCAGATACCCAAACCTGACCTTTGTAAATTGCATTTGTAAACTTTTGAATTGTTTCAGGATTTTTATCTATATAGGATTCAGTAGCAAAAAAACAAGTATATGCGATTGTACCTGCTTCACTACCTATAGAATCTACTATATATCCTGATTTATCTTTTTCAAGCATACTACCTGTTGGTTCAAATAAAGCAACATAGTCACCAGTACCAGCTTTAAATGCTCCGGCTGTAGCAGTAAAGGCTAAATTTGTAATTAGATTAATGTCTTTTTCAGGTTCTAACCCATGATTTCTTAAAACATATTCTAAAGTCATTTGTGGAACGCCACCAGGTCTGCCACCTATTATAGTTTTACCTTTTAAAGATTCCCACTTAAAGTTATCTTCTTTATTTCGACCTACTAAGAAAGAACCATCAGTTTGTGTTAATTGAGCAAATAATATAGGTAAGTCTTCTCTTTTTTGATTATAAATATAAATTATTTGTTCAGGTCCACAAAAACCAATTTCGACACTTCCACTTAAAACTTGTTGCATAGTCTTATCTGGAACTATTTTCTAAAGGCAAGTTAGCTTCTCTTCTTTTTACCACTCCCATGGGAATGGAAGAGCTAGAATTAAATAAATTAATCTGTAATTTATTATTTGAACTATCCCATAGGATATACTTAATAAGTCCTAATAGATAGGAGCGTTGTTTATCTATGGAATCTATGCACTGAAAGAGGTTTTGAAAATTATATGATTTATCGTTAATTTCATCAATATAATCTAATTTAGAATTTGTATTTCTAGAAAGGTGTCTTAAATCCGATAAGCCTTTTTCTAATAAATCGTTTTGTGCTTTTAAATTAGTAATTTCCTTTTGAAATTCTGAAATGACTATAGGATTATCGTCTAATAAAGCTAATTTTCTTATTAAACTTTGAATCATCTTATTGTTTGTGTCTATTTGTTTTTCTAGATTAATTTGTTCATCTTCTATAAAGTTACCTTTATTTTTTTCTTTAGATGTTATTTTATCATAAGCAGATACCAGTTGTTCTAGAGTGATACCTTTTATATTTGATAATACTAAATTTTCAGCTTTATCTGCATTTAACATTCTACTGCTACAGCGATTAGCTGCTCTATTTTTAAGATTGCATCTATAATATCTTTCATACTTATTACTTTTAGGATTATTTCTACTCCAAGAACTCATACTGCTACCACATTCACCACAAACTAAAAGGCCGGATAAGAGAAACTTATTACCAGTAGCACTTCGTGGAGAAGGTTTCTGAGCATTATGAGCATTGATATTTTGACATTTAATCCATAGGTCACTTAGAATGATACCGTTATGTTTTCCAACAGCAACTATCCATTCAGATATAGGGTTAATTTTTTTTCCCTTTTCTCTTTTATTATAAGTGATTACACCATAGTTACCATTAAAATCACCACAAACAGTTGCACCAAGGTTTTTAAAATAGTTATAGATTTTTTCATCAGCATAAGTATATACAGGGTTTTTTACAATTTGTTCTACAGTGCCTTGAGAAAATTCTCCTCCGTTCTTGCCTTTATAGTGGTGAGTACAAAGATAGTTAGCAACAGAAGGAAAGCCTTTCTTTTCAAGATATAAGTCAAATATAAGCTTAACAAGTTCAATTTCTTCAGGTACAACAATTAGCTTATACATTTTCTTGTTTTTCTCATTTGAATCTTTATAATTAACAGCTTCTGACTTAAATCCAAGGGGAGCTGTTCCGCCAAGCCAACGTCCAGTTTTAGAGAGTTCAAGCATATTATCGCGAACTCTTTCAGCAATGGTTTCACGTTCAAGCTGTGCAAAAACCGAAGCTATATATACCATTGCACGACCTATGGGAGTGGAAGTATCAAAATGTTCCTTAATAGAAACAAAATCTATATTATATTTTTGAAGTGTCTCAAGAGTGGAAGAAAAGTCAGCTACATTACGTGAAATTCTATCTAGTCTATAGCAAATTAACATTGAAAACTCTTTTGCTTTAGCAGCTTTCATCATTTTTTTAAAGTTAGGACGGTTGATATTTCCTCCACTAAAGCCCTCATCAGTATAATATACAAACTCTGTGATTCCAATTTTAATACCATATTCCTTGCAAAGTTGTATTTGATTCTCGATAGATTCTCCTTTGTCTGTTTCAATAGATTTTCTAGCATAAATTGCTACAATCATAGAATCCCTCCAAGCTACTACGAGTTAAAGTATCATAGTAAAGTTTATGTTCGTTATCTATTTAAAAGAAGATTTTTGTAGCAAAATTAATAAATGCGAATAGTATGATTGTAATAGTATTTTCAGTGGTGATGAGTATGGTAAAAAGAAAAGAAATTTCAGTAGAAGTAATATATCCTCCTAGAGAAGAAGAATTGAAAGAATTAGAGGATAAAAAAGCTAGAATTATAGTTAGTATTTTAAGAGAGAAATATGGT
>JAVBVX010000028.1:0-14619 GCA_036677665.1 Clostridium sp.
AAATTATCACGAGTAAGTTTGTTGGATAAATTTTGATTAGTAGTTTCAATTAAATTTGCAAGCTCAGATATAGTCATTTTTTTTCGTTTTATTAAAATGCGAATTTTTTCGCCCATTGTTAAAGCCATATTATTCACCATCCTTAATAATAACAATATACACTTTTAAATGTGATTTATCAATAAATCAAGATAAAACCAAACTAAATAATTTAATATTACTTGAATTAGTAAACTTATTAGTGTATTATCAAACTATAAAATGTTAAAAATAAAAACAGGCAAATTAATTTAGGAAAGGTGGATATTAAAAATATGAGTAAAATAATAGCAATAGTTAATCAAAAAGGGGGAGTAGCTAAAACTGTAACAAGTTTAAATTTAGGACATGCTTTATCTGAAATTGGGAAGAAAGTGTTACTTATAGATTTTGATCCACAAAGCAGTTTGACTGTATGTTTTGGCTATGATAACACTGATAGCATAAACACTACAATATATAATCTGATGGCACTGGCTATTGAAGAAAAGACTCTACCTGAAAAAGATAAGTATATTCTTTCAACGGGAAAGGTTGATCTTATTCCATGTAACTTGGAATTGTCCGCAATAGAAATAGCACTTGTTAATGTGATGAGTAGAGAACTTATTTTAAAATCTATTATTGATGAAATTAAGGAAGAGTATGATTATGTTATTATTGACTGTTCCCCATCACTTGGAATGCTGACAATTAATGCTCTTGCAGCATGTGACAGCGTTGTTATACCTGTTACTCCTCAATATCTTTCTGCTAAAGGATTGGAGTTATTATTAAAAAATATTCTAAGGGTAAAAAAGAGGATTAACCCTAAGATACAAGTTGATGGAATACTTCTTACCATGTATGCAGAAAGAATGAAACTATCAAAGGAAGTGCTGTCAATTATACAAAAAGCATATGGAAGTCATATTCATATCTTTGAAAGCAAGATACCAACATCAGTAAAGGTGGGAGAATCTAATTTGAGAAATAAAAGTACTATAGAGTATGATCCTAAGAATAAAGTATCAATTGCTTATGGGGACTTTGCAAGGGAGGTTGCAGCAATATGAGTGAGAAAAAGTTAATGAGTTTAGCAGATATGTTTGGAGAAGACACTGAGGAAAAAGAATCTGCTAATCAAACTGAAATTGATATATCAAAGCTTGTATCTTTTGAAAATCACCCTTTTAAATTATATGAGGGTGAGAGACTTGAGAATATGGTACGAAGTATTAAGGAGCTAGGTATTATTGTTCCTGTTATTGTAAGACTAAAAGACAATAAATATGAAGTTTTATCAGGTCATAATAGAGTAAATGCTGCTAAAACAGTAGGACTATTCAAAGTGCCAGCAATAATTAAGGAAAACCTTGAAGATGAAGAAGCAATGCTTATTGTAACTGAAACAAATCTTATGCAGCGTTCTTTTAGTGATATGCTTCATTCAGAAAGAGCAGCTGCATTAGAGCAGCATCATAAGGCACTAGCTTCTCAAGGTAAAAGAACAGATATTTTAAAAGAGATTGAAAGTCTCCTGAAAGCCGATGAAATCAAGAGCGATGAAACTTCTCGACAAATTGGCGAGAAGTTGACAAGTGCAGATGAAACAGGAAAAACTTTTAATCTTTCAGGTAGATCTGTATCAAGATATTTAAGAATCTGTAATCTTATAAAAGAGTTAAAAGATAGATTAGATATAGAAGAAATACCTTTTACAGCTTCAGTAAATCTTTCTTATTTAACAGAGGAAGAGCAGTATATTGTAGAACTTATTCTTTCTGAACATAACTTCAAAGTAGATATGAAGAAATCTGAAAGTTTAAGAGCATATTCAGAAGGAAAAAAATTAAATGAAGAAACAGCTTACGTAATTCTTTCAGGAGAATTGCATAAAAAGAAAAAGACAAATAAGCCCTCATCAATTAAATTGAAATCCAAGCTTATCAATAAATTCTTTACACCAGAAACTAAGCAGCCTGAAATTGAAGATGTTATTGAAAAAGCTTTAGAATTATATTTTAAATCACAAGGGAAGGAGGTTTTAGATGAGTAGATTCAAAGAAGTAAAAGAAATCTATGAAGAGATAACTGATGTTGTAGCAGGAAGTAAAAAAGAGTGGAAAGACTTTTTAACCTTTGCATCAAGGATTTATAAATATAATTTTGATAATGCTATTTTAATATATGCTCAAAGACCTGATGCCACTATGGTTGCTAACATGGAGATTTGGAACAAAAAGATAGGAAGATATATTAATAAAGGAACAAGAAGCATTGCAGTTTTTGATACTTATAAACCAAATTTAAAGCTTCAGTACTTATTTGATATTAAAGATACTAATGGTAAGTTACATACAATTCCTAAACTGTGGAGTTTGAATGATAATATTACACCGTTACTTGTAGACAAGCTTAATGAAAAATATACTCTTTCCTATAATGATTTAGATAGTATTATAGGAGAATTGGTTGAAATGAAGGTCAATGCAAACTTAGAAAATAGCTTTGCAGATTTTGAAAATGATACACAGAACACATGGCTTCAAGATTTGCCTATTGAAGGTATAATAAGCTGTTTTATACAGACTATTATTGAAAGTGCTCACTATATGATAGCTAAAAGATGTGGTATAAATTCACCTATTTATAATGATGATAGCGGTTTTAGAGTTATTACACATTTTAATACACTACCACTTACTTTACGTTTAGGTAATGAAGTATGTAGTATTTCACAGGAAATCTTAAGAGAAATTGAAAATGAAGTAAAACTGATTACTAGGGAAAAAAGGAGCGAGAAAAGTAATGAAAGAAGCATTAAAAATGAATTACAAAGAAGTAGAGGGAATATTTTATCCAGAGATTCAAATATCAAAGGAAAAGGAAGCGGACGAGAAACCCTTAGGGAAATACGGACAGATGGCATTGAACTATCTCAAAGAAAATCATCAGAACAGATACAGCTTACTTTTAGCAAAGGGGGAACTAATGCCAACCATGCACAAGGTGAACAAGGAAGCCTATGGAAAATTACAACTAATAATGGGGAAGATACTAGAGACAAATCCAATACCGAATCCGGAGAATACCATGGAGAGCTTCAAATACAGGGAACAAGTAAGACAGACAGCAGAGGAAATAGTTCTACTGGAGATGGTGTATCAAATACATTAGATAATGAAATACAAACTAATCTTACTGAGTCACTTAATAGTGGCTCTTTTTCTATGCTCGAAAATAATGAAGAAAGAGAGACTGTAGCATCTCACAAGCCTATAAATTACAAATATAGTCCAGAAGATGAAATTGGAGGTGGAGGACTTAAAACTAAGTTTAGAAATAATATTGAAGCTATAAAAATCTTAAAGACTATTGAAGGTAAAAATAGGTTTGCAACAGCAGAAGAACAAAAAATACTAGCAAAATATGTTGGATGGGGAGGAATGCCTCAAGCTTTTGATATGAATGCAGGTGGATGGAATAACGAATATGCAGAACTAAAAGCTTTATTAACACCTGAAGAATATTCATCAGCTAGAGCATCTACACCTAATGCACATTATACTTCACCAATAGTTATTAAAGCTATGTATAAAGCCATTGAGAGATTTGGATTTAAGTCTGGCTCTATATTGGAGCCAGCTATGGGAGTAGGAAATTTCTTTTCTACTTTACCAGATAGTATGGAAGACTCAAAACTTTATGGAGTAGAGCTTGATGATTTATCAGGAAGAATATCAAAGCAGCTATATCAAAAGGCAAATATCAAAATTCAAGGATTTGAGGAAACTAACTATCCAGAAAATTTCTTTGATGTAGCTATCGGTAATGTTCCTTTTGGAGATTACAAATTACATGATCCAAATTATGATAAACACAATTTTTTAATTCATAATTACTTCTTTGCAAAGGCTTTAGATCAAATAAGACCAGGAGGAATAGTTGCCTTTATTACTAGTAAAGGAACTCTTGATAAAGAAAATAGCTCAGTAAGAAAATATCTTGCTGAAAGAGCTGATTTAATAGGAGTAATAAGACTTCCAAATACAGCTTTTAAAGCTAATGCAAATACTGATGTTACAACAGATATTATATTTTTGCAGAAAAGAGAAAGAGTATCTGTAAATGAACCTAATTGGCTGCATGTAGGATTAACAGAAGATAAGGTTCCTGTAAATGAGTACTTTATTGATAATCCTGATATGCTTCTTGGAAAAATGATTTTTGACCAGAGAATGTATGGGGAAGGCAGTAAATATACAGCATTAGTTAATAATGATGAAAACTTTGACCTTAAAGAAGCACTATATAAAGCAGTTGAAAATCTTAATGCTGATATAGGTAATTATGAAAGGGAAGATATTAATTCAGAGGATGAAATACCTGCTGACCCTAATGTTAGAAATTACACATACACTTTTATTGGAGAAATTTTATATTATCGTGAAAATTCTTTTATGAGAAGAATTAAAGAAACAGGTAAAACCTTAGAACGTATTAAAGGGCTTCATGGTATTAGAGAGATTACAAGAGAAATTATTGATATTCAAACCAATGGATGTACAGAAACAGAATTAAAGGAAAAGCAAGCTATTTTAAATGGCAGATATGACAGCTTTGTTAAAAAGCATGGTTATATAACATCAAGAGCTAATAACACAGCTTTTAGAGATGACAATGATTATCCCCTTTTATGTTCACTGGAAGTGATTGATGAAGCTAATAAAGTTACTAAGGCTGATATGTTTACAAAGCAGACAATTAGACCACTAGAGAAGATAATAGAGGTTGATACAGCTATTGAAGCACTAACTGTAAGCTTGAATGAAAAAGGTAAGGTGGACTTATACTTAATGTTACAGCTCTATGATAGTACACCAGAAAATATTATTGAAGAATTAAAAGGGCAAATATTTTTAAATCCTGAACATTATGATAAAGATGATATCTTAAAGGGATGGGAACCACAAGATGAATATTTAAGTGGGAATGTAAGGCAAAAACTTAGAATTGCAAAAGTATATGCAGAGACTAACGGAGCATTATTTGAAGGTAATGTTATAGCGTTGGAGCAAGTGCAACCTAAAGAACTTGATGCAAGTGAAATTGATATTAGACTTGGTACCACTTGGATTGAAGAAGGTGATATGGAGAAATTTATTTATGAAACGTTAGGAACACCAAGATACTTTCAAAATTCAAGTTCACGATATTCAAATAATGAAATAAAAGTTCATTACAATAATTATAACTCTTCATGGAGTATAGAAAACAAAGGTGCAGATGGTAACTCTATAGCAGCTACAGAAACCTTTGGAACAAAAAGAATTAGTGCCTACTATATCATTGAAGAAAGCTTAAATCTTAGAACAGTTACAGTAAAAGACAGAATTGAAGATGGAGATACTATAAGATATGTTTTAAATCAAAAGGAAACAATGATTGCAAGAGAAAAGCAAAATCAATTAAAGGAAGAATTTAAAAATTGGTTATTTAGAGATCCAGATAGAAGAAAGAAATATGTTGATTTTTATAATGAAAATTTTAATAACATAAGATTAAGAGAATATGATGGTTCACATCTAACCTTTCCAGGAATGAACCCTGATATTAACCTTAGAAAACATCAAATAAATGCTATAGCAAGAATACTTTATGGAGGAAGTACATTACTTGCCCATTGCGTTGGTGCAGGTAAAAGTTTTGAAATGATAGCAAGTGGCATGGAACTTAAAAGATTAGGACTTGCTAAGAAAAGTATATATGTAGTACCTAACCATTTAACAGACCAGATGGGAGCAGAGTTTTTAAGACTTTATCCTTCAGCAAATATCCTTGTAACTACTAAAAAGGATTTTCAAAAGCAAAACAGAAGGCGGTTTGTAAGTAGAATTGCTACAGGAGCTTATGATGCAATTATTATTGGACATAGTCAATTTGAAAAAATACCAATCTCTCAAGAAAGACAAGAAAGAATGCTAAATTACCAGATTGAGCAAATGACTTATGCTATTGAACAAACTAAAAGGGAGCGTGGTGAAAACTGGTCTATAAAGCAAATGGAGAAGTTTAAAAAAGGTCTTGAAAGTGAACTAAAGACATTACTAGATGCTTCTAAAAAAGATGATGTAATTAATTTTGAAGAACTCGGTATTGATTGTATGTTTGTAGATGAAGCACATTATTATAAAAACTGTGCAGTATTTTCTAAATTGCGTAATGTCGCAGGTATCTCAAATACAAGAGCTAAAAAGGCAAGTGATATGCTTATGAAATGTCAGTATATCCATGAAGTTAATGATGGCAAAGGAGTAATTTTTGCAACAGGAACTCCTATTTCAAACTCTATGACTGAGATGTATGTAATGCAAAGGTATCTTCAAAACCATGAATTAGAAAGACGTGGTATTCATCATTTTGATGCATGGGCAGCAAGTTTTGGAGAAGTTGTATCCTCACTTGAACTTGCACCAGAAGGAACAGGTTATAGATTTAGAAGTAGATTTTCTAAGTTTACCAATCTACCAGAGCTTATGACCTTATTTAAAAATATAGCAGATGTGCAAACCGCAGATATGCTACAGCTACCAATACCTAAATTAAAGAATGATAAACATATCCTTGTAGCTTCAGAGCCAAATGAATTTATTCAAGATGTGATGATGGAGTTTGTAGAAAGAGCAGAGAGAATAAGAAATGGTAGAGTAGATCCTTCATCAGATAATATGCTTAAGATAACCAATGAAGCAAGGCTACTTGGTACAGACCCAAGGCTTTTAGATATTAATGCTATTAATGATCCTGCATCTAAGGTTAATCAATGTATAGAGAATATTTATGAAGAATACTTAAAATCACAAGATATAAAAGGAACTCAAATAGTCTTTTGTGATGTAGGAACGCCTAATAGTGATGGGCGTTTTTCTGTTTATAATTATGTTAAACAAGAGCTTATGAGGAGAGGAGTTTCAGAAGATGAAGTCTGCTTTATTCATGATGCTAAAAATGAAATTCAACGTGAGCAAATATTTTCTGATATGAGGGCAGGAAATAGAAGAATAATTATAGGAAGTACACCGAAGATGGGAACAGGAACTAATATTCAAGATAGACTTATAGCACTTCATCATTTAGATTGTCCATATAGACCAAGTGATATAGAACAGCGGGAGGGAAGAATTTTAAGACAAGGAAATATGAATAATGAAGTTAATATTTATAGGTACGTTACTAGGAACACCTTTGACTCTTACCTATGGCAAATAGTTGAGCAAAAGCAAAAGTTTATTTCTCAAATTATGACTTCGAAATCCGTTGCAAGAAACTGTGAGGATGTAGATGAAACAGTGCTTTCTTATGCAGAAGTAAAAGCTCTTGCAACAGGTAATCCACTAATTAAAGAAAAGATGGATATTGATAATGAAGTATCAAGACTTAGAGTATTAAAATCAGCCTATGATAATCAGAAATACACCATGCAGGATAACTTTACTTTCAAGTATCCTAACCTTATAACTAAAACTAAACAGCAACTTCAATGCATTAGTAATGATATTAATATACGGGATATGAACATAAGTAAAGACTTTGCAATTACTCTTAATGCTAAGTTATTTGATGAAAGAGAAAAGGCAGGTACAATGCTTGAAGCACTATCTTCAAAAGTTCCTAAAGGAAAAGAACTTCATATTGGTACTTTTAGAGGTTTTGATTTAATGCTAAGAAGAAATGTTTTCTATGAAAAATTAGACATAATAATCCATGGTAATTCAAAATACATTGTAGAACTTGGAGATAGCCCCCATGGAAATATGATGAGGCTTGAAAATGTACTAAGTAATCTTGAAAATAAGTTAAACAGCATTGAAGGAAAAATTGAAGAGTATGAAAGAAACCTACAGCAGTCCAAGATTGAATATGAAAAACCATTCCAGTATGAAGATGAACTAAAGATAAAACTTGCAAGGCAATTTGAACTTAATACACTTTTAGATATGAATAAGAAAGATGAGGAGGTTTTAGTAGATGAAGATACATTAAATGTAGTTGAAAATGAAACTGCTATTGATGAAGAACTAGAGAATGAAGAGATAGCTATATAAAAACTATAAAGGGAAGGTGAAGCCGATGAATAGACAAAGAACAATTAATCTTAATGAGTATAAACATATAATTTCTTTACTTGTACAATTACTTGAATTAGATATGGACACAGAAGAAAGAATTACAGAATACATTGAAACCTTTGGAGTAGACAATTTTTTAAGGGATTATGAGTTAATGGATTTGCCTTATGATACATTAGAAAAACTTGAAAGCTTAGCGGAAATTATTGAAGTTTTAGAAGAAGGAAGAGAGTTTATGGAAAATGAAAAGAAAGGAGGTGCAATTTATTGAAAAATAAGCCTCACACAGAAAGCTTTTTAAAAGGACTAACTACATTAACTGGTCTTTCAATGAGAAAGGTTAAGGATTATGCAAAAGATAATAGTCCCTTTAATATTTTAGAACATCCACGTATTATAGAGCCTAATGAGAAACAGCTCGAAAAGATAGGATTACTGAATGAATTTATTGCGTCTTATAATTTATTGAAGTCTCATGAAAGTGAAAATAAAATAAAAATATCATCACCAGAGCAAGCAGGAGCTTACTTTGTACCCTTACTTAGTGGTAAGAAAGACAAAGAAAAGTTCATGGTTGCTTTTTTAGATTCAGGGAATAACATTATTCATGCTAGTCTGGTATCAGAAGGAACAGTATCACAAGCTGTAGTTTATCCAAGAGAAATATTAAAGCAGGCTTTAGCTTGTGATTGCAAATCAATGATTATTGCACATAACCATCCAGGAGGAGCAATAATGCCATCAGCTGAAGATAAAAATATTACACAAAGGCTTGTAGATATTTTTCATCCGTTAGAAATTAGAATACATGATCACATTATTGTAGCTGATACAAAATATACTTCAATGGCTGAAAAGGGATATATGCCAAGAGATATACAGGCAAGAGCAAGTTATGAACCTTTTAAAATAGTAGAAGTGAAAAATGAAGAAGAAATTGACTATGCTATTGATATTGAAGAGGAAGAATGGGAGCTTGAATAATAAGCAGTAGGAGTGGGGAGTTTTATGGAAAGAAAAAAATTGAGATTTACTGAGAAACAAATTGCTCTTGCAGATAGCGTCAATATTTTAAATTATGCTGAAAGTATAGGGTATACAGTAAAGCAAGTTACTTCAAGGTCTTTTAAAATAGAAGGTTATGGCGGTTTATATATTCATGGGAACGGCCATAAGTGGAATTGGTTTTCTCAGAACAAAGGTGGAGGAGCTATTCAATTTGTTATGGAAATGGAGGGTAAAACATGGGTAGAAGCAATAAAGAAGCTGCTTAATATAGATAATGAAATTGTAAGCTATACACCACCTAAAATTGAAAATAAAGAAGAAAAAGGAGAGTTTATACTACCAGAGAAAAATAGTACCTTTAAGCATATATTCGCATATCTCATAAATACAAGGTGTATTGATAAAGAAGTAGTTTATGATTTTGTAAATAAGGATAAACTTTATGAAAATAAACATGGAAGCTGTGTTTTTGTAGGCTATGATAATAAAGGACAAGCTAAATATGCTAGTGTAAGAAGTACTAATACTACAGGAAAGTCTTATAGAAGTGATGTAAAAAATTCAGATAAGACATATCCATTTTGCAGTTCAGGAACTAATGATACAGTATGTATATTTGAAGCTCCTATTGATCTTATGAGTTATTTAACATTAATAAAAAAGCTTAATATTAAAGATTTTAAAAGCCATTGCATTTCTCTTGGAGGTGTTGCGGATAAAGCTCTTGAATATTATCTGGAAGAAAATTCAGATATAACTAAAATAATGCTCTGCCTCGACAATGATGAAGCAGGGCATTTTGCTTGTCAGCAGATAAGAGAAAAATATAGAGACAGATATAAGATACTAAGACATATTCCGCAAGGTAAAGATTTTAATGAACAGCTTTTAAATATGAACAAATTATATGTGGAAGCGTTAGAAAATACATCAACACATATGGTTGAAGAAGATGAATTACTTATTTCTCAATAACCTAAAAGACCAAGAATAAAGCCTGTGGCTTTGGTGAGGGCAAGCTTCCTATTGGTATAGCCAATAGTTTGTAAAGTGTGGGGAATCCCCACGCCCCTTTTAAAAAAATCTCTTTAGCAAGGAGGGAACAGTGAGAAAAAGAAATATACAAACAAATATTAGAATGACAGAAAAAGAAATTGAAGGCATAAATAAAAAAGCTAAAAGTGCCAATATGACTTTTAGTAATTATGTTATTTCTTCAGCATTAAATAATAAAATTATAGTTATTGATGGGATAAAAGATTTTACTCATCAGCTTTCAAAGATAGGGATAAATCTTAATCAACTTACAATGCTTTGTCATCAGGGGAAAATAAATTGTGCAGATATAACATCGGTAAATAAGATTTTAAAAGAGATATGGGAAGAATTAATTTGTATTAGAAAGTAATAATAGAAGGCTACTAATAATTTGATGCTTGTTAATATGTAGTAGATAATTTACTTAATGAATAATAGTAAGGTTATACGTCACAGTATTATGAAAATGTAATAACTAATTTTTATTTTATAATAAATCCACTGACCGGAGAAACTATTTATAGAACATTCTTTGGAGGTGGTATTTTTGAAAAAAATTGTGTTTGTAATAAGTGTTTTTACAGTAATAACATCTTTTACATTTCCATGCTATGCCTATGAAGCAAATATAAAACAACCAAATAAAATTGAATCATCACAACAAATAGAGAATTCAAAGGAGATTATATATAGAGACGTAATTAATTCACTACTTGTACCATATATACAAAAGGAAATAAATAATTATTACAAAGAATATTTAACAGAATCTCCTCAACTTTTTGCGTATAGTATTGATATAGTAAGTGCTAAAAGAAAATTTAAAACTGGATATTTAATTGAATTGGAAGTTATAGCACATCCATACGTTGGGCCACATAATACTGTTGGAGATGACCGAATTATAATTGAAACGGGAGGGCTTGGTTCGGTTGAAATTAAGAAATTTGAACATATTAAAAGTTATCAATTGCCTTGGAACTGGCAACACATAGTAAAGAAACCATACTAAGTACATTTAATAAGTAATGTTCTAAATATTGTTCATCAAGGTTATAACTAAAAATATGATAACTTATTTGGATTTTTTTATATTAATGTCCAAAAACTAAATAATTAATTTCGAAAATCATCTGTAATTTATTAATAAAATTATAGATGATTTTTTATTTATCACTATATAAGATAAATCAAAGCAAGGTGAAGCTATGGCAGTAATAGAGTTTATTAATGCTTCTAATAACACATATAAAGGAATGAAAAGAGCTATAAATTATATAAAAAATCCTGAAAAAACAGAGCCACACTTAGTTGGTGGAAAAGATTGCAGCCCAGATGCTGCTTTTAATGAATTTGTAATGACTAAGCAAAATTTTAAAAAAGAAACTGGAAGGCAGTTTATACATTTTGTGCAGTCTTTTTCACCACATGATAAAGCAACTCCAGAAGTAATAAATGAAATTGGGAAAAAGCTTTTAGGTCATGAAACTTTTAAAGATTTCCAAGTTGTATATTCTACTCATACAGATAAAGAGCATTTGCATAATCACTTTATAATTAATTCTGTAAGTTTTACATCAGGACGAAAATGGCAGCTTTCAAAAGAGAAGTTGGAGGAATTAAAAGAATACTCTGATGAGTTATGTAGAGATTATGGACTTATTATTGTTGATGGAGCTAAAGGAAGTCATAAAAATAGAGGAGAATACAGGACGAAAGATAAAGAACAAAGTTGGAAGTATGAACTTTTCTTAGCAGTAAAGCAATGCAAATGGTGTAGCAGAAATAAAGAAGAATTTGTTGATAGTATGAAGAGGCTAGGTTATAAAGTAGATTGGAATGATGAAAGAAAATATATCACTTTTACTACTCCTAATGGTAAGAAATGCAGAAATAAAAAACTATATCCCCCAGAGCAATTTACTAAAGAAGCACTCATTAAAGCTTTTGAATTAAATGAACAGCTGGGGACTAAAAAACAACTACAGACAAGAATGGAGCTTTTGTTATCTGTTATTCAAATGTTATCTAAAGAGGAAAGAAATAATCAAGGACGTTATCCTTTAACATCTCTTGAAGGACAGGCTAGGAAGGAGAGAGCTATAGAAGAAACTAAAGGAAGAGGGCTAAATTGGGAAGATGGAAAAGTTATGTAGAAAAATTATGGATTTAGATATTTTATTATGATAAGATAAATTTGTATGAAATGGTAAAAAAATCAGGTATATTTAAGTGGTAAATAGTAATTTGTCGTTGACTTATAATAGCTTGTTATATATAATTTATAAGAAAAATAAATAAGAGCTTATGCTTTCATCACCGGATGATTGCATTATAAGGCATCCAAAAGATAACCGTAGGTACGGTGTGTTTTCACACTATAAGGTTAGCTTTTGGATGCCTTTTGTTTCTAAGGAGGTCAAAATGATAATTAAAGATTATAACTACTTACCAGAAGAGGCTAGAAAAATAAGAAGCGAGGTATTTGTAAAAGAGCAAGGATTCGTTGAAGAGTTTGATGAAATTGATGATATTGCTAAGCATCTGGTTATGTATGAAAGAGAACAGCCAATCTCAACATGCAGAATTTACTTTAATAGCAAAAAACAATCATTTGTTATAGGAAGAATTGCTGTTGTAAAGGAATGGCGGGGAAAGGATGTTGGAGCAAGAATGCTTGATGCTGCAGAAGATAACATTAGGTTAGATGGTGGGAAAAGTGTAATGTTGTCAGGTCAAGTACGAGTAGCAGGGTTTTATGAAAAGCAAGGGTACACAAAGCAAGGAGTAGCCTATTTGGAGGAGGATTGTCTGCATATTTGGATGAAAAAGAATTTGGGGGATATATGTAAATGAATGTAAGTTATCTCATGCCACTTTTTATGGTAATCATATGTAATGTTTGCTATCATTTAATCAGTAAGAATATTTAAAGTACAATCAATACATTTATTGGGCTGTTTATAACCTATGGAGTTGCTTGTTTAATAAGTGTCCTTGCATTTCTAATTACTTCAAAAGACTATTTTATTACGCAAGTAACAAAAGTTAGCATATTAAATATTTTATTAGGATTAGTTGTGGTTCGAGTTGAAGGTGGTTATATTCTTATGTATCGTGGTGGTTGGGAAATCAGCAAAGGCTCATTGATAGCAAGTATGTGTATAGCAATCATTCTTATGATCGTTGGTGCACTAGTGTTTAAAGAGGAAATCACAATGAAGAAAGCAATGGGTGCTGTTCTATGTATTATGGGTATTTTTTTGATTAATAAATAGACAGACAAATTCCAATTTATATATTAGATAAAATTTTAAGACTTATCATTGGTAGGTCTTATTTTTATTGCCAAAACTCAATCAAAGAAAGGGGTACTAGCAAGTGAAATCAAAAAAGAAAAAAGCACTTATGTCCTTGCTTATAATAGTTGGGGGATTATTATTCAATACTTATTTTTCAACAATAGTACATTTATTACTTACTAAGAAAGTGACAAATTTATTAATACCAAATTTTAAATATTGTTTAACAAGTGTAGCGTCAAGTAAAAATCACTTGATGCTATTTTTATGTCTAAATGGATTTATAGTGTTATTTGCAGTGTTTTTCTTTGTAGCAAATGACAAGCCTTATCAAAGCGAATTAGAACAAATAACTCCTAAGATTTCTATCCCAGTATCAGCAGGGCAAAAACAGTTTGGTTCTGCACAGTGGCTTAGTGAAAAAGAGAAGGATTTAGCTTTTGAAAGCGTTATTCTAAATACCAATGACAGTAAAGTTAAAACATTAATCAAGCAAGGATATGATGGCGCAGAAGAAATTTTGAAAGGATGTGAGTGCAAAGATGAGAGAAAAGAAGATGAAGAAAGGCAAGAAGAAATCCAAGCGAAATCAAGATTTGAAAAACAAGAAAGAAATACTGAAGGCACAGAGAAAACCATCAAAAATATTTGTAAATGTTCCCAAGATATTTTACCGCAAGGTGGTATAGTGCTTGGGTGTAGAAAGGTAGGTGGTAAAGAAAAAATATTTTTTATTGGTGAAGATGTTCATAGTTTATGTATTGGTGCAACCCGTTCAGGAAAAACGAGAACAGTTGTACTTCAAAGTATAGGAACTATAGCCCTTGCAGGTGAAAGTATGATTCTAAGTGATCCTAAGGGTGAGCTATATCAATATACATATCCTTTTTTAGAGAGGTTAGGATATGAGGTTATTGCTATAGATTTTAAAAATCCCTTAAAGAGCCATAGATATAATTTTCTAGAACCAGTAATTGAAGCTATTGATAACAAGGATATAGCAAAGGCTATTGATGCTACATGGGATTTAACTTCTCAACTTGTAGGTGAGCCAAAGGGTGAAAGAATATGGACAGATGGTGAAGCTAGTATTATTGCCAGTGCCATTATGAGTGTTGTTT
>JAVBVX010000029.1:0-18450 GCA_036677665.1 Clostridium sp.
ACCATCATTTGAGGTACTGTAAATCCACAGTCATTAAACCTATCACACATACTTTTATGTAATGACTTATGTATTGATTTTAAAAGACTTGCTATTTTAACTCCTTCTTTATCCATATTCCTATGCTTCACCTCCTAGTGACTAATTTTATAATAATATTTAAGAAGCCTCATAATAACAGCCTTTATTAAAATATAATAGTTCGCATTCAAATATTTCGAATACGAACTATTATATTATACCATTACATCATTTATGTTCAATATATTCAAGTGTAAAAACTCAGAAATATTTTAGCTTATTCGTAAATTTTTATTTATAAACATTATTTACATCTAAACACTTAATCCTTTTAACATCCACTCATATTTTCTGTATGACGTAAATAGTTCGCTTTTTGCAGTTTCTACTTTAATGCCTTGAAGATCATAAGATAACTTTACATTATCATATTCTACCTTAGAAATCATTCCAAGATCATATTTTTTCGTTGCAGCTTCTAACTTAGTTTTTTCTTGTGCTAATTTCTTCTCTTCTAAAGACATAACTTTTTGCTTATCTTTAACAGTTTCATAAAGTTGCTGAAACTTTAGTTCATAGTTTCGTTTTGCATCTTCCAATTGTAAATTAACATTTTCTAAATCAATTTTCGCTAATTTTTGCTTATTTAAATTTAAATCATCAGCTTTTTCAACTCTTAATAAAGCACTTTCTTTTGCTTCTACTTCGTACTTCTTTAATTTTAGTTCATAGCTTTTCTCTATAGCAGTAATTAAATCATTTTTACTGTTCATAGAACTTATCTTATAAGCACTTAATTCCGGAGTAAAAGATACTTCCAGTGTAGTATTATAAGATTGCCCAAGAAGTAGATTTAATTGCCTCTTTATATTTAGTTTTTGATTATCTAAAGTTTCTTTTGTAGAGTTTAATTCTTCAATTTTTAGTTTTATACTTTCAGTATCTATTTTAGATATATGTCCTAAATCTTCTTGTATATTTAATATTCTCAGCTGATCTTGTAACATGGTTATGTTCTTATCTATATTTCTCATTTGTACATCAATAGCATCATAAGCAAAAATCAGATTCTCTCCTGTCCAAACCATTTGGTTATTAACCAGCTCTCCATTAAGAGTGATTTTACTAATAGTAGTAGACATATCATCTTTTTGATCTTTTAGATTTTTTAGTTGTGTTTCCATAGATGTTATATTACCCTGTATAGTTGCCATATTGCCAGTAAATATACCCCGTACCATCATATTTATATTTGATAGTGTGGTATTTATTGCCTCATCGCTAGATGAAGGCTCTACATAAAATAATTGTAGTTGCTTTCTATACATTATGATTAAATCTTGCATTTTTGTTATTCCATCTTTTAAATCCTCTTCTGCTTCTATTAAACTATCATAGTTAATTTCAAGTGATTTTACTGTGTTCTCATTTATTTTTACAACTATGTTTTTATTAAGAATACTTTCTTTAATATTACCATAGGTAACTACACTTACCACATTACTTTTATTATTAATTTCATTGGCATGAGCATTAAAAGTTATAGATGAAAATACTATTAACAATGCGGCTATACTCTTTCTTTTTATCATTTCTCATCATCCTTTATATAGAATATTTTTAATTATAGATTTAATTACCACTATATTTATTAAGTAGTAATCAAGCTAATAATATGTATTTTAAATAAAATTTACATATCTTAAAAAAGACCAATGGATAGCTTACACATTCCATTGATCTCTTTTAAGATATGCCTATATAATTTTTCACTGTCTGATATGATGACAGAATATTTATGCTAATATGATATGATTATTTCGAAATGAATCCGTTCATTTATTTTAATTTGAGAAGAATAACCATTAAAGATTATCCCTCTCTTTTAATTATTCAGTTGATAACATATGATTTATTAGTATAACTATTAAACCTATTTAACGTCAACTTCTAAAGAAGTCGCTCCAAATATTTTGTTATCTCCACCAATTTCTTTAACTTTAAATATTAATGTACCTTTAGATCCTGTACCTATAACTGATGAATTTGATGTTACTGTAATGTTTGTTGAATCTGTTGTGTATGAAAGATCAATTAATCCAAGGTCTTTATCAGTACCGAAAGTATAATCAGCATCTCCATTTGTATCAATGTATATTTTTCCTAAAGCTACATCAAGACGAATTGCATTAGTTGTTGCTTTGCTTATGCTAATTCCACTAATAACAGGATCTAATGTTCCTGCTGCTTCTGTATTAGCTAAGAAAGTTTTGTAATCAATTGTTTTAGCATAATCAAGTTTAGCTTGTGGTTTAAATGAAACCCCAGTAATTGTAGCTGCTGTATCAACAATTGTTACAGTTATTGTTCCAACATTTAATCCTGCACCATCTTTTAAGCTGATTGTAGCTGTACCTTTTTTAACACCTGTGATTGTAAGAACATCTCCTGATCCAGTAAAAGCAGCAGTTGCTATAGTAGTATCAGATGATGTTACTGAATAAGCCGGTGAACCTGAAGTAAAGGTAACTGATCCATTCTTAATACCTTCAGAAGTATATTGATTTAACTTGTATTCTACAAATTTATCATCATCAAGATCTAATGTATTGTCAGCTGATTTTTTATTTGGGTCGCTATCTTTTGGAGCTACAACTTCTAATCTTTTTGTAGCAATACCTGAATTTTCTGTAACATTTACACCAAATGTAGATAATGTTGTATTATTAGTTGGGTTTTTAAATAATAATGTTGTTGATCCAGCTTTAATTGGTGTAATAGTTAAGGCTATTGTACCATCTGCAGCTGATGTTAAAGTGCTTGCTACAGTAGCAATTGCAGTATCTGAAGATTCAATGTTAAACGCTTTAGCAGCCATTGGATCACCATATTGGTCAAGTGGTGATACAGTTACTGTATTATTAACATTTTTAATAGCTGTTACATTGTAAATTTGATCATCAGAATTTACTTTAGTAACTTTAACTGTATTTATTTTACGAACTTCATTTACTACAGTAAATACTACTTCTTTCTTAACATTACCATAAGTAAGTGTTAATGTTGTAGTTCCTGGAGTATGAGCAGTTACAACTCCGTTTGTTGCTACGGAAGCAACAGCTTTATTTGATGATTCTACCTTGATATTAGTAGTCACTTTCTTTTCTGATCCATCTATTACTACTTTAAGTTGTGTAAAGCTACCAGTGTCACCAACTACTAATTTTGCACTATTTAAAACTACACTACCCATTGAAAATTCATATGTGTTAATAGCACTTGCTGCTAAGTCTAAGTTCTCAATTTTAATTTCTTGTGATGGTGCTACAATAACAGTTGAACCATTTGTTAATGTTACTTGTACCTTATATGTTGTACCAGCAACTAAGTTAGTATTTAATTTTCCAGTTGTTGCACTGTTAAATAACTCAGGAGTTTTATCAGTATTTCCATCTTTATCAGTTGCTGTAAAGCTTACAGTATATCCGTTAGCAAGAAGGTCAGGAACATTTCCAGTTGTTCCATTAACAATGAATGCAACATATTGATTAGCTCTGTTATCATCATAAGTTGCTTGTGTTATTGAAGCAGTACCTGCAACTAATGAGTAAGTGATTTTATAATCAACATCTTTTACTTTTACTGTATATTCAACATTTGGAGTTACAAGTGCTCCAAGAACAACTGTTGCAGTCTTTCCATCAGTAGCTGCTGTTACAGAAGTTATTGTGTTTCCAGCTATAGTAATATCAGCTTTTGTTAATTTATCTAATCCTGTTCCAGATACAGTTAGTGTATTAGCGTTAATAGCACTTACTGCTGCAACTTTTAATTCTGATGTTTCAGTTTCAATAACAATTTTGCCATCTATAACAACAACTTTTTTAACTGTAGGAACTTCTACAACTTGAGCAGCTGTTGTTTCAGTGTAAGCATTTACGTCGAAAGCTTCTCCTGCTGCTTTTGCTGCTAAGAATTTTGCTTGGATATCACTGTATGATACGAATTTTCCTGTTTTAGAATCGCTGAATGCATAGAATCCTTTAGCTTCTGTTAATTTAGCTGTGAAATCTTCATAAAGTGGAGCCGCTTCCCCTGCTTTTGAAGCTAAGAAAGATTCTGTTAATGCAGCTTTGTCGTATTTTAATACGTCATCACCGATTTTAACTGAATATGCATCTACTGCTGCAAATGCTTGAGATGATAATACTGCTGCTGCTATCATACCTGCAACCGTTCCAGTTGAAAGTACTTTTAAAGTTTTGTTCTTTGCCATTTTATTTACCTCCCTAAGATAAGTTAAACATTATATTCTATATTAAAAAAATTATTGCTTTTTATATTGATTATTTTACAGTTACTACAACGTCAGCTTTTATAGCTGCTTCGTCAGCTGAGTTTACTAAGCCTTGGAAGAATCCTTTTGATGCTACATATGTTAATTTTGTTCCTTTAACCGTTACATCAAATGCTTCTGGTGTTTCAGTAGCTAAAGTAACTTTTACATATCTATCAAATGCTGTTAATCCAGCTTCTACAGTAGCTGTAGCTGTTGGAACTTCAACCTTTGTGTAAACAACTTTAACATCAGCTTTTATAGCAGCTTCGTCTGAAGAGTTTACTAAGCCTTGGAAGAATCCTTTTGATGCAACATATGTTAACTTAGTTCCCATTACTGTTACATTGTAGTTTTCTGGATCTTCTACATTTTCTAATTCAACTTTTACATATCTATCGAAAGCTGTTAAACCTGCATCTACAGTTACAACTGCTTTAACTTCTTTTGAAGCTTCTTCAACTGTTACAACTTTTAACATCCAACCATCATATTTATTAGTGCTGTCTGCTTTTTTACCCCAAACGTCTACTAAGTAAGTACCTGGTTTAGTAAATGTGTATTTTGTAGCTTCAGCTGATTCATATGTGCCATCAATTGACCATCCTTCAGCTCTTACTTCTACTGATGGATCAAACATATGAAGTTTGTATTGATATTCTCCTTGAATAGTTACTGATTCTCCTACTTTATAAGAATCTTTTACTCCTAAGTCGTCTAACTTAGCTCTTTCAGCAAAGTATCCATCTTTTTGAATTTTGAATTTTGCTGTTTTGAAGCTATCATACTTAGCTGTTGATCCTTCAGCTTTAACCCATACTGAAGCATTATATGCTCCTGCTGGTAAATTGTTGATTGCTGCAGGTATAAATGGTTCTGTTCCTTTAACAGCTTCTGTGTAGCCGTTAGTTAAGCTATACCATTTTCCTGTTGTAGTGTTTTGTGCCCATATTTGGTATTGAACATTTGTTGCTACGTTTGATTGAAGTGCGAATGAGAACTCATCCCCTACTTCTGCCATTGTGATTGCTGGTGCTACATAAGTCACCTTTGGTGTTACTGCTGCAGCTGATGCTGGTGTAGATACTACTACTCCTGATGCAACTAAAACAGCTGCAAGAAGTAAACTCATTTTCTTCTTTATCACTTTTGTTCCCTCCCATTGAATAAGATTTAATATAAAATTTTAAATTATTAACAACTTAATGAATAATTTATGTAAAGTCGGGAAGTATAACTTATGAAAGGTTACATTCCTGATTATTACCTTATTAAGTGTTATATTCTACAAAAATGGAATTTTCCCTCTTTAATTACCTAATAAAATTATATTTTGTATAATTTTGTTTATAATTAATAATGAGTTTTTTTTCCATATTTGTTATAACAATAATTATATAGACTTTCGTTCCATTTATCAATATGAATCCTAGAGTTTATCCATTGTAATTGTTAGCCTTTTTTCTTCTTTTATCAAATTCTAAGGATATATTGACACTGGTGCATAGCTATATATATTAATACGAGTAAATTTTTGAAAAGTTTGCTTTTTATAGAAAACTTTTTATTTTTTTCTATATCGTATTGATTTTAAACCATTTTACCATAAAATGCAATAGATAATACTATTAAACAATATTATCTCATTTATTTACCTTTTCTTTACAATATTATCATTTTTTCTTGTACATGCCTCATTTATTTTACTGTCTACATATATCTTCGTAAATTTTAAAATATAATTAATCCCTTTTTAAAATTTACTTCCTAGTAATTTATTCCAATATCTAAAATCTATTCCCAATTACCTTATTTATTCCATAATTTTATTTTTAGTTATATTTTACTTTTACTCTGATATAGAATATTAATAAGTCATTTTACAAAAACTTTATTGATGAATTTTATTTACTTTAATATTAAGAACTTTTTTTCAAAGGGGGTAGTACTTTGATTAACACAATGAAAAACAATTCTTTATTTAGGTTATTTCAAAAGGCTAAAGAAGATGATATTTTTGCACTGGCATCACAGCTTGCTTATAGTCTGCTGCTATCTTTTTTCCCTTTTCTAATATTTCTATTCACTATTGCAGGCTATAGTAGAGTTGCTAGCCAAGATGTTTTAATTAGCCTAAAGGGAATTCTTCCTTATAATGCTTATTCTTTAATTGATAGAACAGTCATAGAGATTTTTGATTCCCGTAAAAAGGATTTATTGTCTTTTAGTTTTATAACTACAGTATGGATAGCTTCAAGTGGATTTCATGCTGTAATTAAAGCTTTAAATAAAGCTTATGATGAGAATGAATGTAGACCAATTTGGAAAGTACAACTGATTTCCATTTTATCTGTTTTAGGTCTTACCTTTTTAATTATATTCTCACTTTTCATTCTGGTGCTTGGAAATGTATTAAAATCTAAATTTGCTATTTGGTTTGGAGTTTCTAGTTCTTTGTATTTCTTATGGAACTTTTTAAGATATCTTTTAACCTTAGTTATAATGGTATTTATTTTTGCACTACTATATAAAATAACACCTTGCAAACGACTTACTCTTTGGGAGGCTGTTCCTGGATCAATTTTCACTACTATAGGATGGATTATTGTATCTATTGGCTTTTCCTTTTATGTAGATAACTTTGCAAATTACTCAAAACTATACGGAAGTATTGGTGCTGTTATCGCACTTATGGTATGGCTTTTTCTTACTTCTATTATAATTCTACTTGGTGGAGAGATTAATTCACTTTCAAGAAGAAGATAAGAATTTCTTTGTGTAAAATTCTTATCTTCTTCATAACTTTGTCACAAAACTGTAACAAAGTTACGTTAATATAAGCATAGAACACAAATCTATGAAGATAGTAAAGGAGAGATTTCTTATGGATAACAATAAAATTGATAATACAGACTTTGTAGAAGTAAGTTCCTATGAAGTAACACCATATAAAGAAGAAGTTAAAAAATCAAAGGGTATGAGAGGAAGACTTCTCTCTTATGTACTGGTAGGTGTTCTATGTGCATCCCTTGGTGCTGGCATATCTACAGTTGGTACTATAAAGTACTTTAATGGTAAAGTTAACACAAATCTAGTACCTCAAACTACTACTGAAAATAAAGCTAACACTAATGTTGTACAAACCTCAAACAACTTAGTTCCCCTTTCTGTTGCTAATGTTGTGCAGCAAGTAGGCCCTGCTGTAGTTGGAGTATCTACTAAGAGTGGTACTAGAGATTACTTTGGGCTACCAGAGCAGGAAGAAGGTATGGGTTCTGGCATAATCTTTAGCGAAGATGGATATATCCTTACAAATTATCACGTTGTAAGTGGTGCAAAGAAGATAACAGTTATATTTAATGATGGAAATTCTGGAAAAGAAATTCCTGCAAAGCTTATAAACTATGATGCTGCAATGGATCTTGCTGTTATAAAACTTAGTGAGACCGTTAAAGTTCCAGCTATAGCTGAATTTGGAGATTCTGATGCTATTCAAGTAGGAGATCCTGCTATTGCTATAGGTAATCCTCTTGGAAAACAGTTTTTAGGAACAGTAACCTCTGGTGTTATAAGTGCTGTTAATAGAGAGGTAGCTGTAGAAAGCCAGACACAAAAGTATATACAAACAGATGCTGCTATAAACCCTGGAAACAGTGGAGGAGCTCTTGTTAACATTTATGGTCAGGTTATTGGAATAAACTCTGCTAAAATAGGTGGAAGTCAAATAGAAGGACTTGGCTTTGCAATTCCTATAAATGCAGTTAAACCTAAAATTGAAAATTTGATTAAGCCTATACTTAGAATTGGCATCAGTGCTATAAATATAGATAAACAGTTATCAAAAGAACATAATTTACCTATTGGTGTGTATATACAACAGATTGAAAGCTTCAGTCCTGCTGAAAAAGCTGGCATAATGCCTGGAGATGTTATAACAAAATTCGACAACAAAAGTGTTTCTACAGTTCAAGAAATAAATGAACTTAAACAAAAGCATAGTGCTGGTGATTCTGTAGAAGTTGAAATTAGTAGAGAAGGAAGCACTAAAAAATTAACTTTAAAACTTACTGAATAACCCCCCTTAATATAGGAAGAAAAAAAATCGCTAGTGACTAGTCACTAGCGATTTTTTCAGTGTGAAATAAAACTTTACTCCTATATCTGTATTTTCTACTCCATAATGACTTTCATGTAGCTTTAATATGTTTTTAACTATAGAAAGCCCAAGACCTGTGCCCCCTACACTTCTCTTTCTTGCTTTATCCACCTTATAGAATTTATCCCAAACTTTATCTATATCTTCCTCCCCAATATGTTCCCCTTCATTCTCAATTTCAACAACTACTTTTTCTTCTTTTATTAGAGTTCTTACATATATATATGCACCTTCTCTAGTATGCCTAATTGCATTAGTTAGAAAGTTAGTTATTACCTCTTCTATTTTGTCCCTATCCCCCAGAACCTGTAGCCCTTTTTCTATCTCTTTATTAATTATAACCTTAGCTTCATGATTCGACATTATACCATCTAACCTTTTTATTGTCTCACTAATACTTGTATCTAAATTAAAACTGTCAATTTGAATCTTAAAATTTCCTAACTCTAGTTTAGATAGTTCTAACATTTCTGTCACAAGCTCTCCCATCTTTTTTGCTTCATCTATTATTACATTAATATAGTAGTCTTTATCTTCTCCCTCTACTATGCCATCCTTTATACCCTCTGCATATCCACCAATTAGACTAATTGGTGTCTTAAGCTCATGAGATACTGCCGCCACAAACTCTTTTCTTCTCTCTTCTAATTCTTTTTCTCTCTCTATATCTTCTTTTAGTTTAGCATTAGATTCCCGAAGAGACTTTAATGCACTACTTAAATTCATTGATAAAAAGTTTAAAGTTTTAGCAAGTCCTCCTATTTCATCTTCTCTATCTATTTCACAGCTTTCCTGAAAATCTAATCTTGCCATTTTTTTAGCTGTATTGTTTAGGTCAACCAGTGGTTTCGACACCATATTTGAATATATATAAGCTAAGATTAAAGTTAACGCTACACCAAAGACGTATATATATATGTAGAATTCCCTCATTACAGCTACTGATTCATTAACTGGTTGCAAGGAAGATACTGCAAAAATTACCTTTGTTGGAATACCTTTAAATATTACAGGTTTCACAGCTACAATATGCTTTATATTATAGGTAGGATCATTAAATATGTATGTTACACCCTCTCCCTTCTTTTGAAGTTCTAAAAATGTTCTTGGACTCGATGTCCACTCTCTTATAATTCCTTGAATAAGTCTAATTTTCCCTGTATCCTTTATTTCATTATCATAATCTGTAGTATAATTTAAGAGTCCATTACTTTCTAAAATAGCAATTTTAGCGTAATTTTCATCCTCAAAATCCTTTATATTATCTATTGTATTTTGAAGGCTTCCTATATTCTTTATGTACTCTTTTGAAAAGCTCTCTAATTTTTCTGTAAGGCCGCTAGTTTTTCTATCCACATAAAAATTTTCGAAAAACACAGATTGAAGTAAAACCTGGGCAGATATAAAAAGCATAAATACCAGTGTAGTAACTACAAATAACTTAAGGGCAATTTTTCTTTTCATTCTCCTCATTCCCTCACCTCAAATTTATAGCCACTTCCCCTAACTGTAACTATGTAATCAGCCTTATCTCTTAATTTTTCTCTAAGTCTTTTAACATGAGTATCTACAGTCCTAAGTCCTCCATAGTATTCAAAGCCCCAAACCTTATCCAATATAATGTCTCTTGTTAGTGCTACGCCCTTATTTTTAGCAAAATATAATAGTAAATCATACTCCTTTGGAGATACTTGAATTTCCTCTCCATTAATAGTTACACTGTGAGAGGTTTCATTTATTATGAGTCCATTAAAATCTACTATATTAGATTGCTTATTAATATCCGTATCTATATCTACTACACTACTTCTCTTTATTAAAGCCTTTGCCTTTGCAACTAACACCTTTGGACTAAAGGGCTTTGTAACGTAGTCATCTGCACCTAGTTCATAACCTAAAAGCTTATCTTCCTCTTCTCCCTTAGCCGTCAAAATTATTATTGGAGTTTCTGAAGTTTTTCTTACCTTATTGCAGACTGTAAACCCATCCATGTAAGGCATCATTATATCCAGTATTAATAAATCTACTTTATTTTCCTTAAATATATCTAAAGCCTCAACACCGTTAGCAGCTTCTAAAACTTCAAAGCTACTACTCTTAAAATAGTCTCTTAGAAGCTTCCTCATTCTCTCTTCGTCTTCTACTATAAGTATGGTTTTATTCAATGCATTCACCTCGATTTTTACTAATCACTATAATTTATTTTATCAGATTTATAATACCTTTTACAGTTCATCTATTCGCTAAGAGTTCAATTATTTTCCTTATTGTACTATACTTTATCGTAAAACCTCATTAATTGTTGTAGCATTTTTATTTATTGTAACTAATAAAGTGTGATATAATATTATAATTGAAATACAATACATAAGAATTTTGCGATACAAGATTCTTTTATAAAGGGGGCAGCCAGATGACTTTCTGTGACGAGAATAATTTAGAATTAATTAAAAAGGATTTGAGATACTTAGGATTACTTGCAAAACAATATCCAAATATCTCTTCTGCTACTACTGAGATTGTAAATTTACAAGCTATTTTAAATTTGCCTAAGAGCACAGAACACTTTATAAGCGATGTCCATGGGGAATATGAATCCTTTACTCATATGCTTAAAAATGCTTCTGGTGTTATTAAAAGAAAGATAGATGATGTATTCGGAACTTCTTTAAGAGATAGTGAGAAAACAACTCTCGCAACTCTTATTTACTATCCTGAACAAAAGCTAGACCTTATAAAAGCTACAGAAGATAATTTAGAAGATTGGTATAAAATAACTTTATATAGACTTATTGAATTGTGCAAGGTGGTTTCTTCAAAATATACTCGTTCAAAGGTTAGAAAAACTCTTCCACCTGATTTTGCTTATGTAATTGAGGAATTACTTCATGAGCATAATACAACAATAAACAAGCATGAATATTATAATGTAATAATTTCCACTATAATTGACATAGATAGAGCTTCAGAATTCATTATGGCTATCTCTAAGCTCATACAAAGACTAGTGGTAGATAGACTTCATATAATAGGCGACATTTACGATAGAGGTCCAGGCCCTGAAATTATAATGGAGGCTTTAATAAAACATCATTCTGTAGATATTCAGTGGGGAAATCACGATATTCTGTGGATGGGTGCTGCTGCTGGAAATAAGGCTTGTATTTGTAATGTAATTAGAATTTCTCTAAGATACTCTAATTTAAATACCATTGAAGATGGTTATGGAATAAATATCCTTCCTCTTGCAACCTTTGCTATGGATGTTTACAGAGATGATCCATGTAAAAAATTCAATCCTCGAGGTTTAGGAAAAGAAATTAACAACAAGGATTCTTCTCTAACTTCAAAGATGCATAAAGCCATTGCCATTATGCAGTTTAAATTAGAAGGTCAGACAATTAAAAATCGTCCTGAGTTTAAGATGGAAGAACAACTTCTCCTTGATAAAATTAACCTAGAAGAAGGAACTATAGTTTTAAATGGAGTAACTTACCCTTTAAATGATACCAACTTCCCAACTATTGATCCAAAAGATCCGTATAAATTAACTCCTCAAGAAGAAGTATTAATAAATAAATTAAAACGTTCCTTTGTTCATAGTGAAAAGCTTCAACGTCACATTCGCTTTTTATATAGCAAAGGAGGTATGTACTTAGTTTATAATTCTAACTTGCTTTATCATGGATGTATCCCATTAAATGAAGATGGTTCTTTTAAAGAAGTTCTTATTAATGGTGAAAAATATAGCGGAAGAATCTTGTTGGACAAGTACGACTCCTTAGCTCGTGAAGCTTATTTCTTTAAGGAAGGTTCTGCATCAAAAGAATTTGCTATGGATATGGTATGGTACTTATGGTGTGGCCCTGATTCAGCTGAATTTGGAAAACAAAGAATGACTACCTTTGAAAGATACTTTATTGATGATCCTAAAACTCATGAAGAGATAAAAAATCCTTATTACAAATATAGAGATAACGAAAAAGTATGTTGTAATATACTAAAAGAATTTAGTCTTGACCCTGAATGTTCTCATATAATTAATGGACATATCCCTGTAAAGACAAAAGAAGGAGAAAGTCCAATTAAAGCTAATGGAAAACTTCTTGTTATAGATGGAGGTTTCTGTCGAGCTTATCAGCCTGAGACAGGCATTGCAGGATATACTTTAATTTATAATTCTTATGGACTACTCTTAAGCTCCCATGAGCCTTTCGAATCTATAAGAAAAGCAATAGAAGAAGAAAGGGACATCCTATCTTCAACTATAATTCTTGAACATGTGGCTACTAGAAAAAGAGTTGCTGATACAGATATCGGAAGAGAAATCAAATCACAAATAAAAGAGATTGAAATGCTTTTAATCGCTTATAGAAAAGGACTCATTAAGGAAACAAAATAATTACTAATCTCTAGTATCAAATAACCAAAAATCTTAAAAGAAATCGCTAGTTTCTATCATATACATATAGAAACTAGCGATTTATAATTAATAACTATTTTAATTAGAATATCCACTCTATTTTATCATTCACTAAATAAGATTTATACTCTAACTCATACCACTTCTTTACCTTAAATTTATCTGAAAGAAATTTGAATTTTGGTGATACATCTCCTCTTATGTCTAAATCATTTAAAATATTAGACATAAAAATTCCATCTGCGCCCTTATTATAGGCTTCATTTGCTCTAATTAAATATTCTTCTACCGATAAATATCTATTATCTGGTACATATTTTCCTTCTTTCATTAGCCTTTCTGTTTCCGGTGTTAAGTCTCTCCCTTTTAGATTAGCAGAAATCCCAACTAAAATCTGGATTTTATTAGACTTATACAGACTTGAATATTCTTCTACATTCCAGAACTCTTCATATCCTATAACTGAAGGAACTACTGTATCTACTAACCCTTCTTCTACCCAAGTTTTTGCGTCTAACCCATAAGAGGCTGGCTGCAGATATGGGAATCTCACTGTTATCTTCTTATTTGGTATCTCTAGTCTAACCTGTCTCATGAACTCATTCATAATAGCAATTTTCTCTCCTAAGGTTGCTTCACTTCCCATAACATTTGGATATCTACAAAAATCAAGAGTTATTCCATCTACATTTTCCACCACTGAAACCTCTTTGAGTACATTTAAAATATAGGTTCTATATTTTGGATAGTAATAGCTTAAATTATAATTATTGTTTTGAAGAAACTCCTTATAGAAATCATACATGGCACCATTTAAAAATAGAGTTGATTGCTGATTATAAAAAGCATTCATTCTAAGGGAAGCATTAACACTAACCCCTAAGGTTTCTCCTTTACTAGCTACTAGTTCTAAAGGTGATTTCCCTCCAATTAATATATTTAATATTTGATATCTTGCTAGTATATCCCCCTCTCGTACATAGGAATCAAACTTTTCAGCTCCTTGAAAAGCTGTTCCTGCAAACTGGCTATTATAATTTAATAATCCTGTAGTCCCCAGTGTCCAGTTTATACTTTGACTATTAAGCTTTGATGTTATATCCTCTGGAAACTTTTCAAGACTAGTTATATCTGGATATTTTCCTAGAAAGAAATCAGTATACCCATCATTATCATATACAACAGTTTTTTTATTTTCAGGTGAACTCTCACTAGTCTTATTGTAGATAGCGATTTCTTCTTCATTTAATGGCACTAATCTAACATAAGCAATTTGAGCCTTTTTTCCCTGAATTGATGATATTGTAACACTATCATCTTCAGTAAAATTCTTTGCAAATATGAAGCTCTCATTTATAAATCCATTTCCTGATTTATTTTTATTATCATCATAATTTTTAAACTTAAATTCATTTCCATTAGAGTTAATAGTGAACTCTTCTGTATCATTGTGATAACCAACATAGAATCCCATCCAGCCCTTAACTTTAAAAGGTAGTTCTAATGATTTAGAGTTTCCTAGGGTATATATCATACCTCTACTATCCCTAGAGTTCACTGTTTTATAGGCCTTTAAAGACCATCCGTTCTCACTTAAGGATTTATTATCTAATGGCTTCGACTTATGTACATCATAAAATATATAGTTTTTCCCAGTTTCATTTTGTATAGTATCTCCTGGCTTTATTTTTATATAGTCTTTATATGGTTCATTTTTATTTATAGTAAAATTAATTTCTTTTCTTTCTTTAAGTTTATTTCCCTTTTCTGATTGTATATTAGTCTCTATTTTTAAGACATATTCCTCTCCTTCTGTATACATTCTTATAGGAGGTTTTACTATTACAGACTTTTTATCCTCACCAATCTGAAGTCTTATATTTACCTTTTCCCCTTTTTTATCAAATACACCTATGGAACTTACTGCCTTGTCATTATAATCTATGGCTTTATTAAACTTTATTATCCAACTCTTATCCTTTTCCACCATAGTATTTGGTATAGTAGAAGCTTGTACTTGTTTGCTGGTAAAAATAATTCCAAACATTAAAATTATGATAAAATAAAACTTTTTTCTATTTATTTCCTTCATCCTTCTGCCTCCCTAAGCGTCCATTATATAGTCTCCTTATCTATATACGTGCTTTTTTACTCCATAGTTATTTTATAATTTTAAGATTTTTCTCTTAAAATTCTTATTCTCCTTTGTCTACTTCTACTATAGTTATATTTCTACAGTTCCAATCATGGGTTAAATTCAGTATATTACCACTCTCTAAACTCTTCACTACTGGTCGAGTTGAACACTCTTCGTTGTTTTCCATTACTATAGCCTTCTCCCCACTACTCAATTTTACTATTGTACCTAATGGATAGGGTGCTACTTTTCTTAAAAATACTTTTACTAATTTAGGATCAAAAATAATTCCATTATGAGCCATTATATACTCTATTGCATCTGAGGGAGTATATGCCTTTCTATTAGGTCTTTCTGATATTAGATTATCATAAACATCACATATTCCTATTACTCTTCCAAATAAAGAGATTTTTTCGCCCTTCTTTTTATCTGGGTATCCAGTTCCATCAAAATGTTCATGGTGTTGAAGTATTCCAACATATGATGTTACAGCTATACTGTTACTATAGTAAGTTTTTATATATCTATATCCCTTCTCAGGATGAGATTTAATAAGCTCCTCCTCTTCTTTTGTTAGTTGTGATATCTTATTTAAAACCTCCTTTGATATAAATATCTTTCCAATATCATGAAGCATAGCAGATGCAACTAACTTTTCAAGCTTTGACTCATCTAAATTCATAGCAATTCCCATAACTGCTGATAGTACTGCGACATTTACACTGTGACTGAACATAAAATCATCAAAGGTCTTAATATCAATCATATTTATCATTATACTCTTACTTTTCATCAATTCATTTATTATATTCTTTGCAACATTTTCCACAGTATCTATGTTTTTTGCTATAGTATTAGGATTATTATAGAGTTTTCTTATTAATTTTACTGCTTTTACCCTAAGTTCATCAGATATTACATTCTCAATAGATATATTTTCAGAAATGTTATCCTCTATATAAGCTCCATTTATAACTAACTTTTTCATATTCTCTATATATTCTTTAGTAATAGAAACATCTTTTGCAAGAAGTACTGCGCCGTCTTGAGAGTAGATGTTCTTTCCTAGAATCATTCCTGGTCTTAAGCAGCCAGTTGGTACGTATCTCACTCTTAATCACCTCATATTTATTATCGTACTATTCCTAGCTTAATGAACTAGTAAAAATTAGTAACCAGCGACTGTTCACTGGTTACTGCTTCATTACTGTATTACTTTTCTTACATCATAAAGTGCATTTAGTACGAGCCAGTTTTGTGGGAAGTATCTATTTACTGTCCAATAGCTTATTCCCCCTAGCTTATATCTATTTACAAGCATCAGTTTTGCTTCTATACTTCTTGCATCTTCAAACCAAACTTCATGTCGTCTTCCTAAAGAGTCATAGTAATTAAAGAAAGGTGCCTGAGCTCTTTCATCATATCTTATTGCAGAGCCAGTTCTTAAAGCTAACTCAACAGCTGCTACATTTGTTAGTGTCTGAGCTCTTGTTCCTCTTCTAAATGGAAGAGTCCAATCATAGCCATAGTTAGGGATTCCAAGGAAGATCTTATTTCTTGGAATAGCTGTAACTGCGTAATTTAGCACTCTAACTACTTCATTAAGTGGTGCTACAGCCATTGCAGGACCAGCTGTATATCCCCACTCATAGGTCATAAGTATTACATGATCTGCAAGAGCTCCATGAACAGGATAATCGTGTGCTTCATAAAGTAGCCCTGGCTGATTAGCTTCATTTTTAGGAGCTAATGCTGTAGTTACAGAGTATCCTAGTGGTCTTAATCTTGAAGTTACTTTCCTGAGGAAGTTATTATAATCTTCTCTATTTTCCGGGAAAATATATTCAAAATCTATATCTAATCCATAATAATTTTTACTTCTTAACATTTCAATAACATTATTTATTAAAGTTTCTTGAACTTGATTATTAGTAAGAATTGTTCTTGCAAGCTCGCTGCTGAAACTTCCTCCCTCCTCTATATTACTTATAACTAGAAGTGGAGCAACCTTTGCTGCTCTTGCAGCTTCAATTAATGGAGTATCATTAATTGGAGCAAGGGACCCATCTGGTCTTACTTCATGACTAAATATGCTGAGATAGGTTAAATAAGGAAGGGTTTTCCTTAGAACCTCTGGATTTATGTTAGGGAATGCGTAACCATTTACTTCTATAGTGCCTATTTTTCTAGTAGGGGGAATGGTTATGGTTTGCCCTATTGAAATAGCTCCTGTACTTGCTATCTGAGGATTAACATCTAATATACTTTGAACTGTAGTTCCATATCTTCTGGCAATGCTATATAATGAATCTCCTGCCTTAATTGTATATCTTCTATTTTCCCCTAAAACTACTATAGTTTGACCAACTACTAGATTTCCCGGGTTTGAAAGCTCATTGTCTGTAATTATTTTATTAGGTGAAACACCGTATTGCCTTCCAATTGAGTATATGCTATCACCTGGTCTTACAACGTGAATTACCAAAAAAGGGCACCTCCTATTAATACTAATTTACTATATGCGAGTTAGTATTAATATGATACTTACTTTACTATATAAGAATTTTACGACGTAAAATTCTTATGTTTTAGGTACCAGGCTCTAGGAAGGGATGTTTTGTTAATTCAAAACTATATTTTATATAGGCAAAGCCCATCACATTCATTACAACATACTGTAATGGTGGATTAAATAATGAAAGAATGTGCTGTTATGCACATTCTTTCATTATTTTAACTATATAGTCCTTTTATATTCATATTTCATGTATTCATTAATGAGCTTGTCCAGTTCCATGCTAACCTCTAGTACATCACTTTCTAAGTTTTCCCTATCAGCAACAATTTCATTTAAAACTTCTCTCAATTCCTCTATTTCCTTAACAATAATGGATAAGCTTCTTTTATGTTGCTGCATCATAAACTCACCTCTTACTCACTAGTAATTTTAATCTTTGTTTATTTTTGTTTAATTTTTCTTACTTTTCTTTATTTATACTTAATATTCGATATTAAGTATAGCATATCTTCATCATAAAGTAAAATACTGTTATTTTATTTAAATTTAAATTAAAACCTTTTGACCTTTTAATTAATTTCCTTTTATTTAAATCTTGTATACTATCTTTCATCTTTTCTTCATATAATTTTCTATATAATAATAGTGAGGTTGAAATAATTATGTTTATTGTACTTAAAAAATCTAGATTGATTTTAATTTTATCATTCATTATTTTATTTGCATTGATTACTTGTTTTTATTATTCACCTTATAATCCAGTGGTTAACGCAGACGATAATAATGAAGAAGTTACTCAGAAAATTGAAGAGATCTTCAAAATAAGAAACGTTGCCATACTTTCTAATGATGAAAA
>JAVBVX010000030.1:0-9800 GCA_036677665.1 Clostridium sp.
CCAGTTGGTCGGGAGTTCGAATCTTCTCCGCCGCACCATAAAAAGGCTTTCCGAGTTTCGGAAAGCCTTTTTTGTGTTCTTGTAAAGTTAATAATTATGAATGTAGAATTAATATAATGTTGTTTTTATCTCAGGAATTTTTAAAAGTAAACTATTCATAGCATCAAAGCTTTTTACTGAAAGAGTGTCTTTTACATAAGGAATAATAGTATATTTACCAACTTTACTTGGAGTAAATGAAAACTCAGTAGAAGATTCTAAAGCTTTTTCTTCTAGGAAAGCTCCATTGAGATAAAGCTGATATCTTATTTCATATCCAGAATTGCTACCGGGTTTAATATCTGATGCTATGTTTATAGGAGTATTAATGAACATTTTACCTATAGATTTAGCTGAAACTATTTGTTGAGAGGCATAAGCTTCTAAGGTTATCATGGATATATTAGTATTTATAACATTAACAAACCTAGATTGCTTCTCATCAAAGACTAGAGAAGAATACTTGTCCTTTATATAAGAAACTATCTCATAGTTTCCAGGGCCGTGGCAATAGCCTTTCCAATTGAAGGTATAGACATTAGTTCCGGAATCGTAGACAACATTATACATGTTGCTCGGCAGACCAAGGAAAGTACGAGTTTTATCCCTAGTAGCTGACTTTGTTCTAATTGTTCCAGTTGAATCGCCATAAATAATATCAATGCTTGCAACTCTCCCGCTAGTAAATCTAGTGATAGAATAAAGATCCAGCCTAATAAACGTGTCTGTAGATAAAAGCCAACCTCTAGATTTTAATGTAGAATCTACTTGGGCACTTGTAAAGATTCTGCTTCCATTTGGACATGAATCACTTTCAAAAGTATCTGCCTTTGATTTTAAATAAGTTACTGAATTACCCCATACATTGACGGCATCTTCAGAATAGCCACCATGTCAGGCTGAATATAAGGCTTCAATTAATTTATCGTTATGGAGTAGAATGATGAACCTAGTTTCATTAACAGCTCGGATAACATTTTGAAGTTTATCATCATATCCCTTATAAACCTGATACATTACTGTATCATCAAAGTCGTATCCCTTTGCAGACTCAGCTCCAAGCTTGAATAAGGCATAATTCCTTTCAGCTACTGCCTGGGCTTTGAGAGCTGCTAATGGAAAATAATCAGACATTTCCTAACCAACAACACCTTTTAGATAGATTTCCATGTCTAATGAGTTTACAGGAAGTATCTTTCCAGAATTTATTTTAAAATAAAATTTTCCTTGATATTTATAGGTTATAGTTTCACTGGTAAGAGTGATAAGGTTAGAAGATGATTAAGGAATCAGACTAACTTATGAATAGTCTATACCGTTTACACTTATTATACCTCCTTATTAGAATTTTACCTGAATTATAGTAACTCACATATTATATATTCTCAAAGTATTTTTCCACATATGGATAAATTTTTAGTGGAAACTCAGGAAATATAGGAAACATAATATAGAAAATAGTAATATTGCATAAGTAAATAGACGTATAAGTATAGAATGTAATATTATTTATATAGAGTGTTAATCCTAAAAGGATAAATTGAACATAATAAGACTATGTAAAGTAAATTTATGAGAGGAGAAATTAAAATGAAGATTACCGTAATTGGATATTGGGGAGCTTTTCCAAAGAAAAATGAGGCAACAACAGGATATTTATTAGAAACATCAAATTATAATATCTTAATAGATTGTGGTTCAGGAGTACTTTCTAAGGTTCAAAACTACATTGATTTATCTAAAATAGATGCTGTAATTTTATCACATTACCATGCAGATCATATGTCAGATATATTCTCTTTTCAATATCAAGCTTCACTAGCATTAAAATTAGGAATGAGGGAAAAGCAACTAGAGATTTATGCACATAATTTAGACGCAAAGTTTAATGATTTAAATTATAAAGATGGAAGTATAGGAAAGAAGATAGATGAGGACACTGTACTCAATTTTAATGATTTAAGCATAAGTTTTAAATGGATGAAGCATCCAGTACCATGTTTAGCAATGAGGTTTGAAGAACAAGGAAAAGTTTTAGTCTATAGTGCAGATACAGAATGGTGTGACGAGCTAATTAATATAGCAGATAAGGCTGATTTGTTTATATGTGAAACTAGTCTTTTTAATAAGCAAAAAGGACAGATAGACGGCCATCTTACAGCTGGAGAAGTAGGTAAGATAGCCAATATATCTAAGGTTAAAAAATTAGTATTAACTCATTTTCCTCACTATGGAAATACTGATGACCTAGTAAAAGAAGCTATAGGAGAATTTAATGGTGACGTATGTAAGGCTGAAACGGGAGTAGTATTTAAGTTATAACTTAAGGCCTATCTGTTCACCAATATGTACCTTACACTCAAAGCCTCTTCTAGTCTCTTCTATTATATCCTGATCAATAGAAATCTTATTCTTTTCAAAGAATAAGATAATAGTAGAGCCACCAAATTTAAAGTATCCTTTTTCATCCCCCTTATTGATAGCAACATTAGGAGTATATGTTTGAATTATTGAACCAACACAGGTAGCACCAATATCAACATATAAGACATCACCAAAGTTATGAGAGTGGAAGAGACTATATTCTCTTTTGTTCTCACAAAATAACTTTGGTATTTTATTTAGTGCAATAGGATTAACAGAATAATATAAACCTTTAATCTTTACTCTTTTCTCGCAAATACCATTATCTATAAAGTGAAATCTATGATAATCTATTGGAGCAAGTCTTAATATAAGACAGACACCATCATTATATTTTTCTGCAAGAGAGTCATTTTGAACTAGTTCTCTTAAACTATAGGTTATACCTTTTACTTGAACTAAATTATCAATATCAATATTTTCATAAGCAAAGAGTCTCCCATCTCCAGGAGAAATTAATATATCAGAATCAAATTTAATTGGCCTAGCCTCTTTAGCTAAATTTCGTGCAAAAAAATCATTAAAGTTTCTGTAATGAGACTTATCATGTTTAAAGTCGTTTTCATCTATTTTAAAATCATCTATAAATTTTTGGATTTTTCTTTTACTAAAAACTGAATCGCAATACTTTCCATAGGCTAGAGTGAAAGCCTTTTTTTTAACTATAAGATCAAGAGACTTCATACCTATAGGAGAAGAATAAGTCCACTCTAAATATTTCCCACCAGCTACTTTTTCAACTTCATAAGCGTTTGTTTTTCTATTAAAATACTTAATCATAAACAATCCTCACTAATAAAATATTTTTTATAACAATAGTTATAATGTACTAAGAATATATTACCATAAAACTAAGATAGTTTAGAGTATTAATGTTTTTATAGGCAATTAAAAATATACTTTTCTTCTAAAAGGAAGATATAGAATTAAGAAAAGTATGCATATTCCTATAATAATAAAAGGAGCAAAGAAAATAGGATCATTAGGCAAATAATCAAGGGGTGTAGCATATGGCCTATATCTCAAATAGCAATAGTTACCATCAACTAAATAGTTTATAGGTATAGTTAATAAGAAGTATATTAAGGTCCAATTTAAAGCTCTTATTAGTGAATTTAAGTTTGGAGTATATCTATATACAAACATCATAAAAAATGTTGCAATTAAAATGAATCCATGAGATATAAAAAATTGAATAAATATATAGTGGGGAAATGGATATAATGAGGTATCATGAAAAATTAGTGCTATAGTTGCCCCACCTAGTCCCCAAAAGTAAACTATATCAAAAATTTTATGGCTTTTAGTAAAAATCATTATGATACAAAGTATAATTGATATCCTGCACAGATACAGGGGTAAAGATTCTTTTAAATTAAGTCTGTTATTAGTAATATACCAAACATAAATAGAAATTTGGTGAAGTATCAAAGTAAATCCAATAATATATGAATAAACCTCTTTATATACTGAGTCATGTATAGCATCTTTAAATTTATATATAAGTAAAATTATAGAAAAGATTATAACTAGACTTATAATATGATAAATTGAAAAAGGTTTAGATATATGATTTTCTGTGTTATCTCGCCAAAACATATCTAAAAAGTTCATACGATTCACCTCTTTTATATTTTTCCAGACCGTAGTATAGATATAAGAAGTAACAATCCCATAAAAGCTGCTATGGCAAAGCCAGATAGCCCAAGTAAAGATATATTATAATGCTTAGGCCCTACATTTGTATTTAATACTAGAGAAGAACCTATTATCATGGAAGATATGACAAGACTAATAATTAGTCTATTAATCATTTTGTGTAGTTCATTTATAGTTTTATTCAAGTTTTTATACTCTAGCTGTATTTTGGCTCTTCCTTGCAGTATGCTATCACTAAGTTCAATAAGCTTAGTAGGAAGTCTTGAAGAATCCTTAGTAAAGAGAAAACCTCTAATTAAAATTTCATTTAGATTAATATCACTTATAGAAAAATTATTATTATTCTTCACATAAGAAATAACAACATCTATTATCTGAATATCAGGAGAGAGTTTGACTATAACACCTTCTATTATAAGTAGACTTCTTATAAGCATAGTAAAGTCCTTTGGAAGTCTTATATTGTTTTGTTTTGCTGTATCTAAAAGATCCTCTAGTAGTGAAGAAATTTTTATGTTTGAAAGAGAAGTAGACAAATAACTATCCATAAGATAATCTATATCTTCAAAAAGTTTGTTTCTATTTACATACCCTCGTTTAATCCCTATTGACATAATAACTGATACAAGTTTGTTAATATCCCTTGATGCTACTGCGAACATCATATCACTTAAGGCAGACTTTAATGATTTAGATAATGTACCCATAATACCAAAATCTATGAAACAAATTTTGCCATTTGATATGAGAATATTTCCAGGGTGAGGATCACCGTGAAAAAAACCATCTTCAAAAACTTGTTTACAATAGGAGAGGGCTATTCTTTTACCTATATCTGATAAGTTATATCCTTTTTCTTTAAGTTTTTTTGAATTACTAACTTTAATGCCATCTATTTTTTCCATTGTTATAACTCGTTCTTTGGATAAATCATGAACAACATAGGGAGCTACTATAAATTCCTCATCTTTATTTAGTTTTCTAAAGCATTCTATATTTTTAGCTTCATTTCTAAAATCTAACTCTTGCTCTGTGGATATTTTAAGTTCATCTAAAGCTTCATCTAAATCTATTATAGAATTACCAAGCTTTGATTTAGCGAGTTTAGATATTTTATAGAGAATAGATATATCTAATGCCATTTTTAAAGCTATCTTAGGACGTTGAATTTTTACTATAACATTTGTTCCATCTCTTAAAATAGCCTCATGAACTTGAGCCATAGAGGCAGATGCAAGGGGCACTCTATTAAATTGTTTAAAGACCTGATCTATAGGCTTATTAAACTCTTCAATAAATACAGTTTCAATGTTTTTAAAAGGTTCACTAGCTACGTTATCTTGAAGCTTAGATAGTTCATCTATATATTCTGGTGAGAGCAAGTCAGGGCGTGTACTTAATATCTGACCTATTTTAATAAATGTAGGACCTAAATCTTCAAAAGCTTTCCTCAAGTTTTTAGGATTATTTTTGTCATTTTTTATTTTGTGACCTACGATATATCCATAGCCATAAAAGGCAAGAGTTTTAACTATTTCTCTAAATCTTTGCACTGAATTTTTGGACATATTATGTACCTCTTAGAAGTTTAGTATTGTAAAATAAATAATTAATATTAGTAGTTATTGTGCCTATTTAAATATATATTTATAAGTAATATAATTCTAAGTATAAAGATGAATTTTAAAAATTATAGTTAATAAATTTTTATATTAGGTTGACATTGTTAAAAAATTGAAATAAAATATTAAAGTAAAACATAATAAGCATCCATAGCTCAGTAGGATAGAGCGTCCCCCTCCTAAGGGGAAGGCCAGGGGTTCGACTCCCTTTGGGTGCACCATATATAAAACATATAAAATAACCATCTAAGAAAATCTTCTAGATGGTTATTTTTAATGTCAAAAGTTTTATATCTCATAATACTAAAAAATATAATATATTTTCTTATATTGCAGATACTAGAATATATAAAATACTAGAAAAGAGGATAGTATTTGCCATGAGAGAAAAAGTAATAGGACCTGATTATAAAAGTCTAAAAGAGAATTATGTGTCTGTAAATGTAATAGACAATGAAAACTTTATAAAAGAAATACTTAGTAAAAGTGATGATTTAAGATTTAAGAAATTAAATTACGGAAGCGAAAATAGAGAAATATTATTGGTGTACATAGAAAGCGTTATCGATGATAAGATAGTTCAAGATTATGTGATTGCCCCCCTTATCTCAAATATGAATATAAATACCAATACAGATACAAATACAAATGCAAATAATACAAGTAATAATAAGGATACAAATAAGAGTAAAGACGTAAATACAAACACAGATATAAATAATAAAGATTTAAGTATAAATACAGGTGATATAAGTATTTCAGAATTAAAAAATAGAGTATTACAAGTACTTACCATAAATGAGGTAAATACTTTTGATGTATTGATTTTAAATTTATTGTCTGGAAGTACATTACTATTTTTACAGGGAAGTTCTACTGCTTTAATTATAAAAAGTAAAAGTGAAAGAGAAAGATCATTAGAAACTCCTGAAACTGAGCAGACAATAAGAGGATCAAGAGTTGGACTTACAGAAAATATTAATACTAATATAACTTTAATAAGAAGACAAATAAGAGACCCTAACTTATGTGTAGAAATAGTTAAGCTAGGGGAAAGAAGTCAAAAGGATATAGGAGTAATATATATAAGTGGTGTTGTCGATAAGGAAATACCTAAAGGAATAATACAAAGAATAAATGAGATAGATAGGGATGGAGTTATAGGTTCTGGACAGTTAGAACAAATTTTGCAGAAACCCAATTGGTTAATTTTACCTCAAATGTTAGCTACAGAAAGATTAGACACAGTAGTAGGAAATCTTCTTGAGGGAAGAGTTGTAGTAATTGTAGATGGAACTCCTATTGTTTTAATAAATCCTGTAACCTTTAATATGCTCATTTCATCTCCAGATGATTATTTTCAAACTCCTCTTATAAGTACATTACTTCGTTTAATAAGGTATATGAGTTATGTTATATGTACATCACTTGAAGGACTGTATTTATCACTGGTATCATACCAGACAGGTATGATACCTACTCCACTTGCACTATCCATAACTGGCTCAAGAATAGGACTTCCGTTTCCAGTAATATTAGAAGTAATTCTTATGGAACTTACATTATATGTGATTCAAGAAGCAGCAATAAGACTTCCAAATGCCATGGGTACAACAGTAGGTATAGTTGGTGGTCTTGTAATCGGCCAATCCGTGGTTCAGGCAGGGATAGTAAGTCCTATTATAGTAATTATTGTTGCAGGTTCGGCTATAACCTCTTTTGCACTACCAAATTATAATTTTACTCTTGGATGTATTTTAATAAGAATCTTTCTGTTAATTATGTCATCTATACTTGGATTATATGGGCTAGTTATGGGATGGATAATTTTAATAATTCATCTTGCATCTTTAGAAAATTTTGGAGTAAGATTTTTGAGCGATTTCTCACCTTATACTATAGGAGCATTAAAAGATGGCATGATTAAAGTTAATGAGAAAATGATATATAAAAGACCACCAAATCTAAAATCAGAAGATGATATAAGAGGCAATAGTAATATTAAGGTAGATGATAGTTATGACAAATGGTAAATTAAAAGCTATAAGTATGATGAGTATAGTAATACTTACAATGATACATGTAACACTAATAAACTTACCTAAAGATGTAATTAAGTATGCAAAGACTGATGCCTGGATATCAATAATAATTCTCGCTATAGCTGCCATGGCATGTGCGTATGCTTTTTATTCAATGTCTATTAAATATCCTAGAATGAATTTTGCTGAAATTAATACTAAAGTATTGGGAAATTTTTTTGGTAGATTATGTATTATAATAATAACTATTTACTATATAGTGTTTATTAGTATATCTATAAGATTATTTCAAGAAAGTATAGAAGCCTATTTATTAGATAGAACACCAAAAATTGTAGTCATAGGTGTATTTATTTATGTTTGTGCCTATTGTCTCATAAAAGGAGTTAGGACTACTAGTATTTTATTTGATATTCTTCTACCAGGTGTACTAATAATAGTTTTGGGGATATTATTAATGACCTATAAAAATGCAGATTTTAAAAATATTATGCCTGTTATGCATAATGGCTTTAAACCAGTTATAAGAGGCTCAGTTGAAGGAAGTAATACTGTACTAAGCTGCTGCATAATTTCTTACATTATGCCTTACTTTGAGGATGCAAAAAAGACAAAAAAGTGGATATTAATAGCTGTGGGAATAGCCATGTTTATATATTTTCTTTTAATATTAATGAGCTTAGCTGTATTTGGAGTAATAGAAGTTGAATATTTAAATTTCCCAGCAGTTTCATTAGCTAAAACTATAGAAATGGAAGTAGAAATATTTGAGAGAACAGAAAGTTTCTTTATGGCTGCATGGATTCCAAATGCCATTACTTCAATTATAGTATTTTATATTATAACGACTTTAAATATTAAAGAATTATTTAAAGTTAAGAGTAAAAAAGGTATTAACAGAATTATTTTATTTCAAATTCCTATTTTTTTAATAATTGCTTTAATGCCTAAAAACATAATAGAACTTTATAAGTATTTATTAATAAGCAATAAGTTTGCCGTGGGTTTAATACTAGGTTATCTTCCAATATTTTTTTTGATAACAACAATAAAAAAAGGAAAGGGATGATAACATGAAAAAAATACTTAACAGATATATAATTATAATTATAATTTTTCTAACTACAAGCTTACTTTCAGGTTGTTGGGATTATACTGGGATAGAAAAAAGAGGTTATGTTTTAGGATTAGCAGTTGATTTAATAGAGGAAGGAGAGGTTAGAAGTAATAAAATAGAGACAATAATGACAGAGACGGATGTTCCTAAATATGCGTATACAATACAACTTCCAATAATAGCTAAAGGTAAAGCTGTTTCTGGAACAGGAGTACATGGTGGAGGTGATACAGGAATAAGAGCAAAAACATGGAACTTAACAATACTCGGAAACTCATTTTTTGAAGTGAATAGAGAGTATTCAACAAGACTTGATTATCCACCCTTTTATGAACATCTTAAAGTAGTAGTAATTAGTGAAGCTGCTGCAAGAGAAGGTATGTATACTGCTATTGATTTTATTATGAGAGATCCTGAAATGAGACGAAGAACAAAGATTTTCATTACTCCAGGGAAAGCCTCTAAAGTTTTAGAAGTAACACCTAAAATAGAAGATTATGCAAGTCTTTATTTAAAAGCATTACCTAACAATGCAATAAGAACCTCTAGAATGCTTCATAAGACAGACCTTGGGCAAGTAATGACAAATTTACATAGTGGTAATGACTTTGTACTGCCTAGAATTGTGCCAAGTAAAACGGAGATAAGGGATGCTGGCAGCGCTATATTTAAAAAGGATAAGATGGTAGGGTGGCTTGATGAAATAAAAACGAATTATCTAAAATGGATATCAGGTTATGCATTAGGAAGTACATTAACAATAGAATCACCAGATGATCCTAAAGGTATAGTTACTCTAGAACAAAGAAGTTTAAAAACTGAGACTAAACCAGTAGTTGAGGGAGAGGAGATAACTTTTAATATTAATACTAAGGTAGTTTTTAATATTGCAGAAAT
>JAVBVX010000031.1:0-55392 GCA_036677665.1 Clostridium sp.
TACCGCTTGGCGACATCCCATTATTTTGGGGTGAACGATGGGATTTGAACCCACGACAACCAGAATCACAATCTGGCGCTCTGCCAACTGAACTACGTCCACCATATTTGGTGCGTCTTAAGAGATTCGAACTCCTGGCCCACGCCTTAGAAGGGCGTTGCTCTATCCAGCTGAGCTAAAGACGCATTTGGAGCGGGTAAAGGGAATCGAACCCTTGTGTTCAGCTTGGAAGGCTGACGTTCTACCATTGAACCATACCCGCATATTGGTCGGGGTAGCAGGGCTCGAACCCGCGGCCTCATGGTCCCAAACCACGCGCGCTACCATCTGCGCTATACCCCGAAAATCATATCGCTTTCTTAACATTTAATGTTCCGAATTCACCAGCGACATTGATTATTCTACACCATATACTTATTTCAGTCAATACCTTTTATTAATTTTTTTATATTTTTTTTATACTAGGCTTAATTTCGCCATTTTCTATTTCAATAATTGCAACACTACTATATTCATCTCTGGGAAGAGCTGCACTACCTGGATTGATAATCCACACCCCGTCTTCTAGACGTATTTCTCCACTATGAGTATGTCCATACAAAGCTATAGTTGCATCTAATTTTATAGCTTTATCCTTTAATTTTGAAATGTTTTGTTTTACGTTATATTTATGTCCATGAGTAATTAGTATCCTTATACCTTCAAATTCTTCAACTAACTCTAAAGGTGTTTTTGATATAAAATCACAATTACCTTTAACACTTATAATTCTATTTTTATATAATTTACTTAATTCTTCAACATCACTATCATTATCACCTAAATGTATCAACACATCTGTATTGCAAAGTTCTTCAGCCGCCCTTTTTATTGCAATTTTATCCCTGTGGGTATCACTAACTACTCCTATAAGCACGCAACTTCCCTCCTACAAAACTTTTGTAAGTTCTTTTTCTAGCATTTTTAATGCTTTTCCTCTATGACTTATTAAATTTTTCTCCTCTGAACTCATTTCTGCAAAAGTTTTGTTAAACTCTGGTACATAAAATAATGGATCATATCCAAATTCTTTTTTTCCTCTCAGCTCTTCAGATATATAACCATGTGCTTCCCCTTGAACACTAATTATATTTTCTTCGTCAATAATTAGTTCTATGGCACATACAAATTTAGCTTTTCTATCTTCAAATTTAACTCCCTTTAAATTTGATAAAAGCTTCTCATTATTCTTTTTATCATTTCCATGTTCTCCACCATACCGAGCAGAATAAACCCCTGGCTCTCCTCCTAATGCATCCACCATAAGGCCTGAATCATCTGCCATAACCATACTTCCATCCTTTAGAAGCTTATAAATCTCTATAGCCTTTATATGAGCATTTTCTATAAATGTAGTTCCATTCTCTTCAACATCTACATTTATTCCAACTTCCTTTAGTGATAATATTTCAAGATTAAAATTTATTAGTATTTCTTTTATTTCACCTATTTTATGTTCATTATTACTAGCTATTATAAGTCTCTTCATATTTAACTCCTATCTTTAGAATATATTTAAATTAAAAAGTTCATCTCTCTCTTGCGGAATAACTTTTTTTTCATTATTATTCTCTATTAAAACTCTGTCTTTCTTGGTGATATTCCCTATTATACAAGCATCGATATTACTTTTTCTAAGTTCTTCTACTAAATCCGCCCCATTTTTACAAGTAATTAGCATACTTCCTGAAGATATAAACCTTAAAGGATCTATTGAAAATCCTCTACACAATTTTTCAGTTATATTATTTATAGGTAGCTTATCTTTATGAATCCTAAATCCAACTTTACTTCCTTCTGATATCTCCCATAAGGCTCCAAGAACTCCACCCTCTGTTATATCATGCATTGAGTTTACCCCAAATTCCCCTGCAATTATCCCTTCATTTACTACACTTAACTTCTCTGTATATGTTTTAGCTTTATTTAATTCTTCATCACTTAAAATCTCTTTAGCTTTAGTATAATAATCATTTACTAAAATTGAGGTGCCTTCTAAACACAGTTCTTTTGTAACAATTATATCATCATCTAATTGCGCTCCTGAGGTTGATATAGCACGTCCTGCTTCAGTTTTACCTATAACAGTACAAGACACAATTACCTTATTTACCGCATCTGTAACTTCTGTGTGTCCACCTAATATCTCTAGTTTTAATTTTTTCGCTTCTTCGTCTATTTCTTCCATTATCTCTTTAACCTTTTCAAATTGTGTATGTGGAGGTATTAGAATTGTTACTAAAATCCCAAGAGGACTTACTCCACAAGAAGCTACATCATTTGCATTAATATGAACTGCCAACTTTCCTATATTCTTTTCTGCCCCTGTAATAGGGTCCGTTGATAAAACACATTCATAGTCTCCAAAGTTAACTACACTACAGTCCTCCCCTATGGCACTTCTTACTCTTACTTCTTCTCTCAAAAAACCTTTATTATTTTTAATGATTTTATTTAACTCTTCCCATGGTAATTTTCCAATTCGCACAAAATTCTCTCCTTTTATATGTTAAAAACTATCATCATTTATTATGTCTTTTCATATTATTTATATAATCATTAATTTATGGTGGTGTAATAATGTTAAGATATATAGGCCCTTTTTTAAGAATGAATAAACTAAGCACAGAACAAATCCAAAGTCAATTGTTCTATTTATCTAAAGAATCTATAAAAAACCTTGTTTTATATTCAAGATGTGGAATTACTATAAACAATAAGGATTTACATCTAAAACATATTTCTAATACTGATATTAACACATTAAAAGTAAATTCTCCACTTCTATGTGTATACAAAAAGGCTGTTCCAAAACTAAAGATTAAAGATAACAAAATGCATTGGGATGAAGATAAATTAAAAAAAGATATAAGCTTATCTAGTAATGCATATATGACTCTTTGCCTACTAGAACTTGTTGATTATTACAAGAAATTTAAAGATATTGATTCTAAAAAATATTCCCTTAGTATTTTATATACTGAAATAGCTAAGAAGCAATTAGACTTTTATGCTTCTAATTTAAGAAATGAAGAAGGAGTATTTGTAGATAAAAAAGATTGCACAGATCCTATAATAGGGAAAATTAAACTAAAAGATAAGAGCAAAGGATTTAAATTTTCAGAACAAGCACTTTTGATGAATGCCTTTTTTAAATGTTCTACTTATTTAGATGGAGAAGCAAAGGAGTCCTTTAAAAACTTCTCTTTAGATATATTAAAAATGTTTATTGATTTTAAAGAAGAAATGTATGATATATCCTTCGAGGATAAATGCATGCTTTGCTTAAGCTTAAATACATTTTATTCTTATTCCCAACTCGAAGAGGTAAAACTACTTCTTTTAGATATATTTGACTTGTTATATGATGATTATAATAAATTATCTGATAATCCTAAAATAGAGCATACTTGCCTAATATACTTAAATTCAGCTCTTTTATTTAAACATAGTAATATATTTAAATTTAAAAAGATATCTAATAAACTTAATGGGCTTCTTAAAAAATACTATAATGAAGAATTATCTATGTTTGTAAAGTCTACAGAAGATAAAAATATAAAATTCTCTTCAAATGAAATAGTGCTTTATATTTTATGTATGCTGTATCATTCTAATCTTGAGGAAAATGTAGATGAGCAGATGATTTTAGAAATTTTTAGACACCAACTACTTGATTCTGGAATAGTTCTTAGTTGGCCAGATCCGCCTACTTTGGATGATATTGAACATTACAGAGATTTTTCTTCTAAGCCTGAAAACTTATTAGATGATCACTACTTCAAAATGCCTACAATATCAAATCCTGAAAGTAGCGAGTATGCTTCAATTTTTATAAAAGATGCAACTTATGACAAAGAAAAAAATACATTTAAAACTAGTAAAGCTATTTTCGATAGTAGAAAAAACCTAAATTTATTTTACTTTATTCTTTATTTTCTTAAAAACGATACTCCCTAGAATCTAGGGAGTATCATTTTTAACTGAATTATTCATTTTTTTCAAAATCACATTTCCTCTTTTGTTTACTTCAATTCCCATTATATATGGTTTTATATAGACTGTAGTATTATATATGCCTATTGGTATCAATACTCTATCTTCTTGAAAAATTTCTTCTGCTTGCTTAAAACTCTCTTCTGCTTTACTATTATCACTTAATATCTTTCCTCTTAATACCTGTTCATCAAATTTCGAATTATTATATCCATAAATATTTTTTTTAGAATCGCTCATCCATTGTTCTAAGAAAGATAAAGGGGAATCATACCCTCCCATATAATCTGCAAGCAATATTTCATAGTCACCATAGTCTATTATATTACTGAGATCTTCTTTATCATATCCTTTACTTTTTACATTTAAATTTATAGATTTTAAATCTTTTACTATACAGTCTACTATTTTTTTATTATTATCCTCTGTATTTAAATATACAATATTTATAACTTCTCCATTATAAATGTTTGATAACTGCTTTTTCATCTCTTCTTTTAATATTTCTGTCTCTAAAATACTTCTAGTTTTACTTGCACCTTTTATGTTATTTGGTACATATAATGTTGAAGCTTCTAATACCCCATTTAATTCTTCTTCAATTCTATTTCTATCAATACTTCCACTAACAACCTTTCTAAAATTTATATCTTTAATTATATAATTCTTGTTAAGATTAAAAATCAAACTAACCCCTTTAGCTGTAGGGCCATTTGAAAGCTTCTCATTAAGACTAAAATTGTTTATTTCACTAGTTGGAAGTTCTCTAAATGCATCAATTTCACCAGATTTATATTTAGCTAATGCAAAAGCGGTACTTTCCTCATTAGTTACATGTAGCTTATTACTTAGTACATTGCTACTATCCCAGTAATTTTCATTTCTCTTTAAAGAAATTTCACCGTTACCATACATATCTTCAATAATAAAGGGACCAGTATACGTTATTTTCTTATATTCAGTTTTCCAGTTTTTTACGTTGTAAAAATTTTTCTTTAATGAAAAAACTGGTTGACTAATTATATCTAGAAAATAATTGGAAGGATAATTTAGTCTTATCTCTAAACTTCTATCATCTTTAGCAGTTATAGCAACTCCATTAAACTCTATTTTTTTATCTATATAATCTTTTACTCCAAATATACATTCTAGTTGATTAGAATATATATTATTTTCCTCTCTTAATATTCTTGCAAAAAAATCAGTAAAGTCTTTTGCTAATATAGCACTTCCATCACTCCAAGCTGCATTTTCTCTTATATGAAATGTATAGGTTAACTTATCTTCTGTAATCGTCCAACTGTCAGCAATAGATGGAGTGATTTCTCCTTTTAAGTCAGTAGACACTAATCCCTCAAATAATAACAATGTAAAATCTTCTTCTCTTGTATCATCACTATTTAACATCAGTAAATTTTTCGGTAGTTTTCTTGTATTATAGACTAAGTAATTTCTTACACTTGTATTTGAAACTTTTTTTCTCACACATCCACTCGTAAAAATTATTACTATAATTAGAAATATAGATATAAATTTAATCTTTTTCATAATATATAATCACCATTCTTAATATAAGTCTTATCATTCATGTTAAATTATTTACCATAAAAGAAAAAAGTAAACAAAATTTCAAGTTAAAGTTGAAATTTTGTTTACTTAAATAAATTTTCATCTAATATATTTTCATAACTACAAAAAACATAGCTCCAACTCCCATAAGCAAGCATAGTGCTGAATTAATCCACTCTCCTCGTCTTATATGGAATTGCTTAATACTCCAAAGAAACATTGTTACAATTATGCTTATTTGAACCATATAGTAGTTATTAAAATAGCTTAACTTAATATATCCATATGATGAAATCATCGTTAGCATTAAGCATATAGATGTCAATACTACTGATAACCAAGCCGATATACTTATAACTCTTTTCATATTGCATCCCCCGATTTTATAGCTCTGATTTTTATATTATCATATTTTTAAATTCATCTTCACTTATAACTTTTATATTAAGCTCAACTGCTTTTTCATACTTTGACCCTGGATCTTTTCCAACTATAACGTAGTCAGTTTTCTTACTTACGCTTCCTGAAACTTTTGCCCCAAGTGAATCTAGTTTTTCTTTTATTTCATTTCTTGAATAAGTTTCTAAAGAACCAGTAACCACTACAGTTTTCCCATTAAATATATTTTCTTTCACAATTTCTTCTTCAAAATGAGGGTTTACCCCTAAATTCAGTAATTCTTCTATACTCTTTAGTATTTTATCATCTCTAAAAAACTCTACAATACTACTTGCTACAATATCACCAATATCTTCTACTGATACAAGTTCTTCAACGCTAACTTTTTTTAAATTTTCTAAAGTTTTAAATCTCTTAACTAAATCTATACTAGTCTTCTTTCCTACATTTGAAATTCCTAGTGCATATATAAATGAAGCTAGTTCACAGTTTTTGCTATTTTCTATGGCCTGCAATAAATTTTCTGCCTTCTTATCTCCAAATCTCTCTAACTTTAGTAGATCTTCTTTTGTGATTCTATAAAGATCTGATATAGACTTTATATCTAAGTCTTCAAATAGTTGTTCAGCTGTCTTTTCACTAAAACCTGATATATTCATAGCTTCTCTACTGCCAAAATGAACTATAGATTTTACAAGCTGTGGCTTACAAGAAAGTGAGTTTTCACAATAATAGTGAACTCCCTGTTGAATTACCTCACTACCACAGTAAGGGCAATTTGTTGGAGGTTCTATTTCTTTTAAACCATCTCCTATATTCTCATCTACTACTCCTAGTATTTCAGGAATTACATCATTAGAACGGCGTATAAACACATTACTTCCTATTTTTACACCTTTTCTATTTACGTCATCTATATTATTTAAGGTAGCTCTCTTTACTGTAACTCCAGCAATTTCAACTGAGTCTAATAAGGCAGTCGGGGTAACCCTTCCACTTCTCCCTACATTCCATTCTACATCTAAAAGTGTTGTAGTTGCTTCCTGTGCCTCAAACTTATAAGCTAGAGACCACTTTGGGAACTTAATTGTATAACCAATAATCTCTCTAGTCTTAATATGGTCAACAGCAATTACAATACCATCTATTTCATAATTCAAGCTATCTCTTATGGAATTTATATAATCTATTTCTTTTTCTATTTCTTCTACACTTGAACATACTTTAATGTAATCGTCTATTGAAAAGCCTTTTTCTTTTATAAACTGCAGCATATCCAAGTATGTTTCAAAAGGTTTGCCTTCATTATACACTACATTATAAAAAAATGCTGATAAATTCCTTCTTGCAGTTTCCTTTACATTCAAATTTCTTAGTGCTCCAGCTGCTCCATTTCTCAAATTTTTAAGTGGAACCTCTGCTACTTTATTATATTCTCTAAAAGCCTCTTTTGTCATTATTGCCTCACCATGTACCTCTATTAAAGCATGGTTATCTATTCTTAGAGGAATAGTTTTAATGGTTTTTGCTTGTGCTGTAATATTTTCTCCAACAAATCCAGTTCCTCTAGTAGCTGCTGTTACCATTATTCCCTCTTCATTATATGTACAATTAATTGTCAATCCATCAAACTTCTTAGTTACAATATACTTTATATCCGGAAGTCTATCATCATGGTTTAAATTATATTCATTTATAATCTTAACATTTTTATTATGCCACTCTCTTAACTCTTGTAGGTTTTGAGCCTTACCTAAGCTCCAAAGTTTACCCTTGTGTATGTGCTTTTTAAATTCTGATAATACTACATCACCTACTCTTTGAGTTGGCGAATAGGGAAGTATAATTCCTGTTTCATCCTCTAGTCTTACTAGCTTATCATACTTTCTATCATATTCCTTATCTGCTACACTTGGATTATCTAGAGTGTAGTATTCATAAGCTAATCTATTAAGCTCTTCCACAAGCTCAGAAACTCTTTGCTTTCTATCTTCCACAACTCTCACCTTTCCTCGCTTAATTACTGCAAAACATATAATTAGAGAATAATTGACAATTATATATTTCAATTGTCAATTATTCTTTTTAGTACCTTTTATTTAAATTAGTTTAAGTGGTGACATACTAAACATAAGTTGTTTAATTCCCATATTTTCAAAAGCAATAGTAACCTTTACATCATCCGCTGCTTTCATGGCACTTATTATAGTTCCTATTCCGAACTTTTCATGCCTAACTTTTCTCCCAGCACTTATCTCATTTATATCTGTTTTAGCATTAGAAGTAGCTAATGAATCTTCTTCTGATTTTCTTAGTTGAAAACTAGACACACTATGGGATGTGATATTGTGGTTTCTTAAAATATCACCAAGTGTTCCAGTACTACCTGCACTACTTCTTCTCTCACTTGCAAGTTCTTTTAAATCTGGAGCTATTTCATTTATAAAATCAGATTCTGCATAGCTTACAGTTCTACCAAATACTCTTCTAGTATTTGCAGAGGTCATATATAACTTTTCTTTTGCTCTAGTTATTCCTACATAACAAAGTCTGCGAGACTCTTCCATTTCAGCAAAGTTATCCATAGCCTGGGTTCCTGGAAATATACCATTCTCCATTCCAGCCATAAACACTACAGGAAACTCTAATCCTTTTGCACTGTGAACAGTCATCATGACAACAGTATCTGTATCTTCATTATAATTGTCTACGTCTGATACCAATGCTACCTTTTCCAAAAAGGTAGAAAGGGATTTATCTTCTGATGTATTTTCAAATTCTACTGCTGCTGATACTAATTCTTTTATATTTTCGATTCTACTAATATCTTCTATCTCTTTTGAATTTTTTAATTCTTTTATATATCCTGTACTTTCTAGTATTTCTTCAATAAGCTTCGCTACACCAACTTTATCCTTTGTTCTAGTGAAGCTATTTATAAGACTTGTGAACTTATTTATGGATGCAATATTTCTTGCCGAAAGTCCAGGTATATTTTCAATGTCTAATAAAACACTATACATACACTCATCCATTTGATTTGCAAAATCTTGTATTTTAGCTACCGTAGCTGCTCCTATAGCCCTTTTAGGTACATTTATAATTCTTCTTAAGCTTATGTCATCTTGAAGATTATTTATAAATTTAAGATAGGCTATTATGTCTTTAATTTCTTTTCTATCATAGAACTTTAAGCCTCCTATAATTCTGTAAGGAATATCTCTTTTCATAAATATATCTTCAAATATTCTTGATTGAGCATTTGTCCTGTATAGTATAGCAAAGTCTCTAAAAGCTCTTGATTCACTACCCTTAAGACCTTTAATTTGATTTGCTACAAAGTTACCTTCATCCATATCAGAGTAAGCTCTATAAATCTTTATTTTTTCTCCATTTGGATTAAGTGTTCTGAGCACTTTGTTTTTTCTTTGAGAATTATTTTTAATTACAGTATTAGCTGCATTCAATATGTTTGCTTTAGATCTATAGTTTTCTTCTAACTTAATAACCTTAGCTTCAGGGTAGTCTTTTTCAAAATCTAAAATATTTTTAATGTCCGCCCCTCTCCACTGGTAAATACACTGGTCATCATCACCCACTACAAAAATATTTTTGTGAGCTTCAGCTAGCATTCTAACTAATTCATATTGTGTTTTATTTGTGTCTTGATACTCATCTACCATTATGTATTTAAATTTATTTTGATAAAATTTTAAAACATCTGAATTTTTCTTAAAAAGTTCAACAGTTTTAAAAATTAAATCATCAAAATCTAAGGCATTGTTAGCTTTTAATCTTTTTTGATATAAAAGATAAGCATCTGCTATTTTATTTTTTCTGAAGTCTTTTTCATTTAATTTCTTATATTCTTCAGCTGTTATCATATTATCTTTTTGCTTACCAATTTTATTTATTATTTCTTTTTCATCTATATCTTTTTCATTAATATTTAATTCCTGCATACATTGTTTAACTAAGGCTTTCTGGTCTGAGCTATCATATATAGCAAAGTTTTTACTGTACCCTAATTTATCTATTTCTCGTCTCAAAATTCTAACACAACAAGAGTGAAAGGTAGATACCCACATACTTTCGATATCACTTTTAACTAATTTCCTTATTCTCTCCTTCATTTCTCCTGCTGCTTTGTTTGTAAATGTTATAGCTAGTATATTGTAATTAGGAACTCCTAAATCTTCTATCATATGAGCTATTCTATATGTTAAAACCCTAGTTTTTCCTGAACCAGCACCAGCTAGCACTAGCACAGGACCTTCTATTGCTATAGCTGCTTCATACTGTTCTTTATTTAGTAATGTCTTTAACTCCATAAAATCACTCCTTTGCAGCACTTTCTATATATTATTCCCAGGTTATTCTCTCCAATACGATATTATAGCCATCACTTCCATAATTTAAGCATCTATTAACTCTACTAATGGTAGCAGTGCTTGCCCCTGTATTTCCAGCTATTTCTGTATAAGTTTTCTTTTGTTTAAGCATTTTAGCCACTTGAAGTCTTTGTTCTACTGCTTTTAATTCATTTATAGTGAATATATCCTCAAGAAATCTATAGCATTCCTCTTTATCCTTTAAAGATAAAATAGCTTCACATAAATGATCCATTTCTAAACTTTCCAATTTAGATTTATAATCCGACACAAAACCACTCCTATTCTCAATATGACTTTAAACGCACTAAGTTGCAATAATACTATTCATATATAAATTCTAACATTTCACAAGATTTTTCTCTATATTTTATTATTATTATACTAGATTATTTATAATCTCATTTTGAAAGCCTTATATAAATGTATAATTTAATTTCTCCATACCTAATCTATTTGAAAATTATGCTCCTAAACTAAAAAAAACACTATCGCCGATGATAGTGTTTTGAATTATATAGGGTAAGACAAGTCCTGGGGCGGGACAGTGCCTCAAATAAAAAGGGGGCTATTTATCTTTTTATTTCCCTTACAACAGTTATTATAGTAAATCTATAGTAAAAAGGCAAGTATTTTTGCAAAATAAATTGTAAACAAACTGTTATGATAATTAATCTCCTTCATAATTTCTTAATATTTTTGCTAAAAATACAAATTATGAGATATTATCTTTCTTTTAGTGAGCTTAATTCTTCCTCAGTCAGTTCTCTGTATTCTCCTTCCTCTAGTGTCTCATCTAAATCTAATGCTCCCATTTTAATTCTTTTCAGATATACCACTGTCTTACCTACAGCCTCGAACATTCTTTTAACTTGATGAAATTTTCCTTCTTGAATTGTAATATATACTTCTGATCCATCTTCTCCTGCTGAAGTTATTTCTAATTTAGCTGGTAAACACTTATACCCATCATCTAAAGTTATTCCTTTTTCAAAGGCTAAAATATCTTTTTCATCTACTGCTTTGTCTATTTCTGCGTAGTAAACCTTATCTACATGCCATTTTGGCGAAGTAAGTCTATGATTTAATTCGCCATCATTTGTAATTAATAATAGTCCCTCTGTATCTTTATCAAGTCTTCCTACTGGAAAAGGTTTAAAAACCGTATGTTCATAATCTAACAAATCTATTACAGTTTCATCATAATTATCAAAAGTTGCAGAAACTACTCCTTGTGGCTTATTCATCATAAGATAAATATTTTCTCTATAATTAATTTCTTCACCCTCAAATTTAATAATCGATTTATCAGGATCCACCTTCATACTACTATCTTTTGCAAGTATTCCGTCAACTTCCACCTTTCCTTGCTTTAAAATATCCTTTATTTCTTTCCTAGAACCATATCCTAAATTTGATAGGATTTTATCCAATCTCTCCATATGCTTTCCACTCCTTGACTAGTTTGTTATATCAATCTATTTTACCAAAATTACTAGTACAATTCATACTTTTATTTATATTTATTAATAATTCTTCCCAATTTTATTATAATACTATCCTTCTACCTATAAAATCTTTTAATAAATTATTACAGGAGAGCAAGAACTAAATGATATCCTCTTAATATTAAAAGCTAGTACCTTAACATTGTTTTGTTAAGGTACTAGCTTTTAAATCCGCAATGTAATGCTGCTATTTCTTCATTTGTAAGGCTTATATCTATAAATCCTTCTTTACTTTGTTGATACTTATTATCTAAAAATAAATTACTATTTAAAATATCCTTACACTCCAATAGCTTTTCACTTACTCTAATATCAATAATGCAATAATCCTCATATGCCGATTTTTTATAGCTACTCTTAGCAAGAACTAATATTTTATAATTTCCCTTAGTAAATGGTATAAAGATATAGTTAGATTTTTTACCATAGCTTTGTACTAATGTCCATTCATTTTTATCCATTAGATAAAATTCATAAATTACATCCTTTCCTCCAAAGCTTTCTGCGGTTACCTCTATAGGTTCATTACAAAAAAATTCAATCTTATCACATTTTATCATAGTATTCATTATTGGTGGAGCATCATTTACTGATAAGGATATGTCTTTTACATTGTCAAAGTCTTTGGTACTTTTCTCATTTTTAGCATATACCTTTACAATATATTTACCACTACATTTAGGGGTTACCATATATCTCTTCCCTTTTACATAATCCGTCTCTTCCACCTTATGTCCATTTATAAAAAGAGCATATTTAATTAATATATTTTGCGTTTCTCTAGTTATAACATCTAATACAACTTGATCTCCTACAAGATAGTACTCCTTTGGCTCCATTAATACATAATCAATAACTGCTGGAATATATTCGTATGCTTGTATGGAGATTATATCGTGCATATCAAATTCTTTAGAAGAGTATTTGTCTTTAACCCTCACCTCTAGTTGATATCTTCCTTCTTTTTGAGGAGTAAAATAAAATGAATTATTCTCACTATAAATTACTTCTTCATGTTTTATATTATTTATTTTAAGAATATAACTATATAATAATTTAACTCCACCCTGGGCTATAGTCCTAACTTTTATTTCTTCTCCTATTAGTACATTGTTATTTTTATTTAGAATTACTTCGCTTATTATTACAGGATTTCTTGGCAATTCATCTATATTAAACTTTAGTACCTCAGAGACTTCATACTTTCCTTTAAAAGAAACATCTTTTATCCATAAGTTAATCTTATAACTTCCTTCTTTTTTGGGTTCCCATTCAAAAAAATTATTTTTTATATATCCTGAGTCTTCGGTCTCCTCACCTTCAATTATAAATCTATATCTAAGCTCCTTTCCTCCATTTGCAACGGCCTTTAATGTAATCTTCTGTGCGATTATCTGTGGAGAACCTAGATCACTAGTAAAGCTTTGAAGTTCTATTGGCTTATATGGTTTAACTTCATAATATATTACAGCTCTATCATCATATTCTTTTGAAGAATACATATCTTTTGCTAAACATAAAAGCCTGTATTCTCCACTTGCTTCCTCTTTAAAACTTACTACCTTTTTAGTAGAGTAATCTTGAATACACTTAACTTGTCCACTCGAGTCTAACTTTACAAATTTATATAATGTGGTTCTACTATCTTCACATTTAGCATTAACCTCAAATATAATTTCTTCATCTACAAGTAGCAATGAGTTCAGACACTTAAAGTCTGTAATTTCTATATCTTCTATACCTTCTACTTCAAAATCTACTTTAGTAGCATCCTCAAAAGTCCTTTCCGAATCCATAAGCTTACATTGTACTAGAACTTCTTGTTTTCCAACCTCATTCGCACTCCATAAAAATGTATTTTCACTTGAATAATCTTTTGCTAAAACCCACTTTTCTTTTTCTTTAATAAAATATCTAAACATTGATAATTCTGTTTTACTTTCCACACTAATAGTTACTTTTTCTCCAATTTTAAAAATTTCTTTATCTATATATATATTATTAATTAATTTTTCATTAGCATTACCTATGGTAAACTGTTTTCTTGATACATACTCAAAAGCTTTACTACTATTTTCTTTTTTAGCTTGTACCATTAAAATGTAGTTTCCATTTTCTTTAGGTTTCCATATAACACTTTTTTCTTCTCCAAAATCCTTTAATGTCTCCCAAGTTCCTTCTAATCCAACAATAAATTTATATAATAGTTGTTCCTTTTCGTCACTTAATATAGAAATCTTTATTTCTGAATCTTTATCTTGTGGAGATTCCTTATCACAATTTATTATTATTTCATCCATCAAATATCATCCCCTAAACAAAATATTACTTTAGTTTATATTGTATCATAATTCCAATTATTGTAAAAGTTATATTTTAATAACTTTTATCATATAATATTAGTCACTAATATTTGAGACTTAGTTTTAACTACTTATAATATTGCAAATATTTATCCATAGATATAAGGGGGCTAATATGTACAACTTATATGCTAATGTACTGGGATTTAAAAAAATTTCCTTACATTTAGATGATCCTGATACCTTTAATGTACGAAGACTTAGCATAAGAAGCAAAAATAAAACTTTATCCGTAAAAAACTTTACTTTAAACAGTGAGAAATCTTTTATTATCTTTCTTGTGGAGGAAATAGATATAAAATATCAATGTTTTATTAGTTATAATGGCATAGAAATCACAGCTTCTTATAGCACTTTATTTTCCACATATGATTTTAATAAAAAATTTTATTATGATGGAGAGCTGGGTCTTAACTATATTAAAGAAGCCTCTATATTCAAAGTTTGGTCTCCCCCATCAACATCTGTATCTCTTCTCATATATAAAAATGGTGACATAAGTCTTCCTGAAATTCCAGAAGAATTTCCTATGAATGAAACTACAAATGGTGTTTGGGAAATCAATATAAATAGAGATTTAAATAACTTTTTCTACACTTATAAATTAAATGTTTATGAGTCTATTAATGAGACTATAGATCCTTACGCTAAGGCCGTAGGAATAAATGGACTTCGTGGCGCAATAGTTGATTTAACATCTACAAATCCAAAGGATTGGACTAGTGATACCTCTCCAGTTCTTCCTCATTATACTGATGCAATTATCTACGAGACTAGTATTAGAGATATTTCTATTGACGAAAGCAGTAATGTTATTCATAAAGGTAAATACTTAGGTCTTACTGAAGATAATACTTTCTCAAAAAAAGGAATATCTACTGCTCTATGTCATATAAAGGAACTAGGTATAACTCATGTTCAGCTAATGCCTTTTTATGATTTTAGCTATGTAAGTACGGATGAAAAAAATCCTATACAGTATAACTGGGGATACGACCCTCAAAATTACAATGTCCCTGAAGGAAGTTTTTCTCTAAATCCTTATAACCCTATATCTAGGATTTTAGAACTGAAAACAACGATTCAAAAACTTCACTCAAATAATATTTGTGTAAATATGGATGTAGTATATAACCATATCCATCACCATAGCAATAATCCCTTCGAAAAGATATTTCCTGGATATTACTTTAGATTTAATGAAGATGGCACCATTTCTAATGGTAGTGGCTGTGGTAATGATACTGCCTCTGAACATGCTATGATGAGAAAATTTATAATAGACTCTGTTACCTACTGGGCAAAAGAGTATCATATAGATGGATTTAGATTTGATCTTATGGGACTTCATGATATAAAAACAATGAATAAAGTTTATGATAGTTTAAATAAATTAGATAGAAAGATAATGATATATGGAGAAGGATGGAACCTAAATACTAATTTAAGTCAAAACCTAAAAACCACTCAACAAAATTCTTATAAAGTTCAAGGTATAGGATTTTTTAATGATGTTATAAGAGATTCTATTAAAGGCAGTGTCTTCTCTCTTAAAGATAAAGGCTTTGTAAGCGGTAAGGTTAATTTAGAAAATATAATGAAGGGCTGTATACTGGGCTCCTCTCTATCAAGGGATAAATTTAACGCTATTTATGTCTCCCCAGAACAATCAATTAATTATGTCTCCTGTCACGATAATAACACTTTATGGGATAAGTTTGAATTTAGTAATAAGGAAGATTCTCTTGAAGATAGGAAAAACATGCTTAAACTAGCTAATGCTATAATAATGACAAGTCAAGGAGTTCCCTTTCTACATTCTGGAGTTGAATTTTGCAGAACAAAAAATGGAATTCATAACAGTTTTAACTCTCCTGATAAAATTAATAGCATTAATTATCATAGGAAGTTAGAATCTTTAGATGTATTTAATTACTACAAAGGGCTAATAAAATTAAGAAAAGAGCATCCCGCCTTTAGAATGTTTGATGTAGAAAAAATTAAATCTAATATAGAATTTTTAGAAAAAACTCCTAAAAATACTGTGGCTTTTTTAATTAAAAATCATGCTAATGGTGATTCTTGGAATACTATATTAGTTATTTATAACGGAAATAACTTTCCTGTAACTATAAATGTACCTGAGAGTAATTGGAATCAGGTAGTAGATAAAAACAAGGCTGGTACTGATATCTTAGATACATTTAACTCTGATAAACTATGCATAGAAGGAATATGTATGAATGTTCTTTATTCTACATGATATTAAAAAAATTTTGCTGAACAAACTCTAAAATTCTAGTTCAGCAAAATTAATTTCAAGCTTTTCATATATTCCAATTTTAAAATTCCTCTACTTTTTTCCTAATAAGCACTAAAATATTTCTATATAACCTCTCATTATCCTCTTCTGTTCTCTTTTTATGATTACTAGTTTTCTGTCCTCCTCTTCTAGCTTTAGCCGACAGATGTCTCTCAAATAATAATCTATCAATGTTACTATTATCATAAATATATCCCTTTGGACTAATAGCATAGCACTTTTTGCCTAGAACCATAGCAGCTACCCCATAGTCTTGAGTTACAATAATATCTCCCTTCTCGGCCTCATTTGCAATCTTCATGTCTACACTTTGAAAACCCTTATCTACAATTCTTACTTCGCTATAATCACTAGTTATGTTGTGATTTATATCTGTAAACATTAATACATTTATATTATTTTCTTTTGCTGCATCCTCAATTACGTCTCTACCCGGACAAGCATCTGCATCTACAATTATTCTCATCTACTTTTCTCCTTTAAGTTTATTTATCCCATTATTACCTGTAAAAAAGCTCCTTCGTCGCTTTCGCTATGGAACCTTATTTCCCCGCTGTTGTGCTCTGTAGTACAAGAATATTATTAATACTCTTGCCTTCGACGACGCATCCGCGTCTGAGCACCCTCCTTAAAGAAGCAGGGAACCTTTCCCCTGCACCCCTTTTTTTATTCTATAGAATATCTACTAAATATTAAAATAGTTATCCACAAATTATTTTTTTATAATTTCCTATAGAATAAAAAATTCCACCTGAAGCTAAGAGCTCTGTTTATAAAACTGTGTTAAATTTTGATTTAAAAATATTTTTTATAATATTATAACTTAATTCGTACACATATCGTATATATTTTAGGAATATAATCCAATATTTAACATAGTATTCCTAAATATATTTCGGAGGTAATTATATGAATAAGAAAAAATTGTTTTCTGTACTATTAACATGTTCAGTTCTTGCAAGTTCTATAACCCCTGCATTTGCACTGGATAATAGTACTATAAGTTTTAAACCTGAAATTAGTTCCCCTGCGGTTACTCCCTATAAAGAACAAAACCTTGGATTAACCAAAGAAGAAGCACTTAAAAAAAGTACAGAGTTACTTAAAAACTACTTTTCCATTATAATTAATGAAAAAGATTTTAAGTATAATATATCTTTAGACACTTTAACCTATGATGCTTCTTCTGGAAAGCGAGTATGGAATATACAATGGTATTATAATGCTTTTAAAAGTAACATAAACATAAGCGTATCAATAGATGCATCTAATGGAAGCTTAATTTTTATGAACAAGAATGAATATAATGGCAGTAGCGAATACTCTGTTCCTACTTTATCAATAGAAGAAGCTCAAAAGGTTGCTGAAAATCTTATTAAAAAGATTAATCCTGAGGAATTTAAAAGTTGTGTTTTAAGTAGTAATAAATGGTTTTCAAATAGAGGAAATTCTTCAAGCTATAACTTCAATTATGTTAGAACTATGAATGGTGCTTCCTACGCTAACAATAATATTTATGTGAATGTAGATGGTACAAGTGGTAAGGTTACATCCTATAATTGTAATTGGAACTCCGAATTATCTGTTCCTAAAACTGAAATCTATCTACCATTGGCAACTGCTAAAAACATATTGAAAAATGATATGAATATAGTTCTTAAATATAAATTATTTCAAAATAAATATGAGTATCAAAATGCTCAAAATAAAAAGAATGTAAAATTAGTTTATGAGCCTACTTTTAAAAGCGGATATGTAATTGATGCTAAAACTGGTAAGTTTATTGATACTACAAATCCAAATAACACTCCAGTAGAATCTGCTAATTTAAGCGATAAAGAACTACAAACTTTTTATAGTAAATATACTGAAATTCTAGATTCTAAAACTCCTCTTGAAGAAGCTAAAGCTCTAAGCCTAATAACAGATTTAGTAAAAAAGATTTATGGTGAAGGTTACATCATAAATGATTTAAGATACTTTGAAAATGAAAACAAAACATGGTCTGCTTTCTTTAGCAAAAAAATAGATGACAAGATTACTCAAAGCGGATCCATATCAATTAATGCATTAAACGGACAAATTTTATATGTAAATAATTACCGACCATATGATTACAAAGAAAAATTCACTCCTAAATTCACTTGGAAGGAAGGTTACAACAAAGCTATAGATTTAATAGGTGAATACTACAAGGATAAGGTTAAAGATCTCCAATTAACTTTGGTCCATGAAGAAGCTAAATATTACGAGATAGAACCTGAAAGACATTATAGATATTCCTTTGTTAGAAAAGTAAACAATATTCCTTTTGAAAACAATAATTTATATATAGAATTCAATGCTGAAACTGGTGAGTTATCCAGTATGGGCTCAACTTGGGATAAAAGCATTTCCTTCCCTGACCCTGCAAAAAAGATAAATAGCGATACTGCTAAAGAGGCTTATTTTAACAAATATAAACCTTCTTTAAATTATATCGTTGTAAACGCTAGCTCAGATGACAAAAACTATATACCTCGATTAAAACTAGTATATTCTCTTGATTATAATACTGTTAGCGTCAATGCTTTTGATAGTAAGATACTTAATAGTTATGATGGCGAAGATGTAAAATTTGATATATCTGAGTTCTTAAATGAAATAAAAGGCAGTAAGGCTGAGAAAGAAATAAAAATATTAGCCTATAAAGGCTTAATAGACACTGATAATTTTAAATTAAAAACACAAGTTAAGAATATAGATTTAATAAAGACCTTAGTAGATGCACTTGGTTACACACCTTATGTAGTTAATGATAGTAGAGTAGCTAGTGGTTTAGATGGAGTAAAACAAGAAAGTGCAGAAATAAACGGTAATCAATCCCTTCTCTCAGATGAGGATTATTTAAAAATGGCTAAATACTATGGGATACTGGTAGAGGATACAGATAATCTTAATCTTCAAGGCAATGTAACTAAAGAAAACATGACTAAAGCTTTGGTAAGATTTTTAAGATACGATAAACTAGCTCAATCCTCTGATATATTTATATTAAATTCTAAAGATGCTAAAGCTATATCAAAAGAAAATTTAGGCTACATTGCTTTAGCTAAGGGATTAAATTTAGTTACTTTAGATGAAAACAATAACTTTAATCCTAAGAATATAGTAACAAAAGAAGACCTAGCTTTATCCCTTTTCAGAACACTTCAAAATCAAGAAAGCAGTAATTTCTACACACCTTATCCTATTTATAGATAAATGTAAACTTTAATATTGCTCATTTTCAATTTTTCACTTATATAAATATAAAACTTGCCAAGAGGTAATACTCTAGCAAGTTTTATTTTATTAATTATACTTTCTACCTATTTTAGCTTTGCCTCTATTTCCGCTCTCATAGCCTCATAACCTGGCTTTCCAAGTAGAGCAAACATATTTTTCTTATAATCCTCTACTCCTGGTTGATTAAATGGATTTACTCCAAGTAAATACCCACTTATTGCACAAGCTTTTTCAAAGAAGTATACTAAATATCCAAAATAATAAGGAGTAAGTTCTGGTATATTTATAATTATATTTGGCACTCCCCCATCATTATGTGCTACTACGGTTCCCCTAAATGCTTGAGAATTTACATAGTGCATATCCTTTCCTTGAAGAAAGTTTAAACCATCGAGATCATCCTGGTTTGCTTCTATTATATAAGATTTTCTTGGTTTTTCTACATTTAAATGAGTTTCTATTATGTTTCTTAAACCTTCTTGTATATATTGACCCATTGAATGAAGGTCTGTTGAGAAGTTAACAGCTGCTGGGAATATACCCTTATTATCCTTTCCTTCACTTTCTCCAAATAGTTGTTTCCACCACTCACTCATGTATTGAAGGGCTGGTTCAAAATTCGCTATGATTTCAATATTTTTTCCTCTATTATAAAGGGCATTTCTTGCTGCTGCATATCTATACGCTGAGTTTTTGTTTATATCTGTATCACTATACTCTTCTCTAGCATCTGCTGCTCCCTTCATCATTTCTTCAATATTTATTCCCGCTGCTGAAATTGGGAGTAACCCTACTGCAGTAAGTACTGAAAATCTACCTCCTACATCATCAGGAATTACAAAAGTCTCATATCCTTCCGACTCTGCTAAAGTTCTTAAAGCTCCCTTTTCTTTATCTGTTGTAGCAAAAATTCTATCTTTTGCTCCATCCTTTCCATACTTCTTTTCAAGTAAGTCTTTAAAAATTCTAAAGGCTATAGCAGGCTCCGTTGTAGTTCCTGATTTTGATATAACATTTACTGAGAAATCTATTCCTTCTAATAGCTCTACTAAATCTGCCATGTATGTAGAACTTATATTGTTTCCTACATAAAGTATTTTAGGGTTACTTCTTTTTTCTTTTGGAATAAGATTATGGAAAGTATTTGTTAACATTTCTATGGCAGCTCTAGCTCCTAAATAAGATCCACCAATTCCTATAACCAAAAGCACATCAGAATTATTTTTTATTTTTTCTGCACATTTTTTTACTCTTTCAAATTCTTCTTTATCATAATTAATAGGTAAGTCTACCCATCCTAAAAATTCATTTCCTGCACCAGTTTTATTATGTAGTAACTCATGTGCAGCTGTTACCATGGGTTGTAACTGTTCAACCTCATGGGTATTTAAATAAGGTTTAGCTTTAGATAGATCTAATGATATAGACATATATTAATAACCCTCCAATAATAATTATATATTCTTTCTTTAATATTCCCATCGAAATGCCTTTAGTATACTTACATACTTCCTTGAAAGACTTGTAAATCACCACCTCTAGTCTATTAAATAATCAGTCTCTATATTCCTCAATAATAATATTTCTATAATTATATTTAAAAACCCTTTTTTATTGTTAAATTTTGTAAATAACATTAACAATTTTATACTTTTACCTAATGTATATATTAATTGCCTCTAGTATATTGTATAATTAATTTGTTTTTATCTACTTTATAAAGAGAGGTTTAAATTTATGAAAATGCCCTTATGTTTAACTGCTACTTTTATTTCTGCACTTTTACTAAGCTCTTGTGGATATAATCAAAATATTAATAAGGATAATTCTTCTACAAATCCAAATATTAGTACAAGCATTAATAAAAATCCTAATTCAAAAGCACCTGAGAGTAACCCTTCTATAGAAGATCCCAAATATAATAATGAAGGTATTCCAATACTTATGTACCACTCAGTAAAATACGAAAAAGATAATCCAGTTAGAATTTCGGAAGATAAATTTAGTGAACAAATGAAATATCTAAAAGATAATAGCTATACTACATTGACTTTAGATGAAGCATATGAATTTTTTCAAAATAATGTACCAATCCCTAAAAAATCTGTGGTATTAACCTTCGATGACGGATATGTTGATAATTATACTAATGCATACCCTATTTTAAAGAAATATGGTTTTAAAGCTACTATATTTGTTATAACTAATGTTATAGGTACAGGGGAATACTTAACAGAATCTCAGATAATAGAATTAGATAAGAATGGTATAGATATTCAAAGCCATACTGTAAATCATGAAAATCTTAGTGAGCTTTCTTATGATAAACAACTTGCTACCCTTAAGAATTCAAAAGAGTTTCTTGAAAAATTACTTAATAAAGAGATTAAATATATAGCTTATCCTTTTGGAAAGTATAATAAGGATACTGTAAGAGCCGCAGAAGCTGCTGGATATAGTTTAGCCCTTACTACCGCTGGAAAATGGTCTGATAAAACTGATGGAATTTTCACATTAGACAGAGTTTATATAAGCGGCTTTCATGATATAAATACTTTTAAAACTAGAATAAGTGACCCTAACTATGCTGCTAATGTAGAAACTTCATCCACTAATACAAATACCACTCAACTTCAAAAAGAGATTGAAACTCAATATAATAAAGCTTATGGACTGTTTTTTCAGGGTAAATATAAAGAAGCTATAACTCTAGCAGATAACATTGTAAAAAAAGATATTAATTTTTATAAAGCTTACAACATTAAAGGAATCGCATTATGCTTCTCTAATAACTTTGAAGAAGGAATGAAAAATATAGATAAATCCTTAAACATAAAACCTGACTTTGCTTACGGAAGATTTAATAAAGCCTTGGCCTATGAATTATATGGTCATTATGACGATTCTTTAAAATGGTACGATAAGGCCTTAGAGGTTGAAAACTATGTGTGGAGTCATTATGGAAAAGCTAGCATCTACGGAAGACTTGGAGATGTAGAAAATACTGTGAAGTATTTAAAAATAGCTATTAGCATGAAGGGCGGTGTTAAAGAGGAAGCTAGACATGAAAAAGATTTTGATAAAGTAAGAAATAGTGATGCATTTAAAAAGTTAGTTCAATAGTAAAAAATGAGTACAAGAAAAATATTTCTGTACTCATTTTTTAACTATATTTTATACTCTTGAGTGAAGCTAATTTCAATCCCATATATGAGCCAAATAATCCAAGTGCATATATACATATGGATAAAATAATAACTGTTGTAGTTCCACCAAAAACTACATGAAGCTTATTTCCTGTTATAAAGTTCCCTACTAAAATTGATGTAATTGCAGAAAACATAGGAAAGAGTGCTGTTGACGCCATTATTTTATAACTTTTATTATAATTTCTAAATAGTATAAAGGTAATTATATCACTTAGAATTCCCGATGCTATAATGGCTACCCCCATAAAAACAGATATAAAAGTCATTATTCCACCAAAAATTAAACTAGTAGAAAATATAGTACCTACTTTTTTAATCTTAGATATAAGAATTGTAAGCATAAAGCTTAAAAAAGGTGCCATAGTTACAAATTTAGAACCTGATCCTGGGAAAATACTACCTACTACATAAAGAATATAACCTACTGATATCATAATGGCTACTACTATAGCAATTAAAGTAATTTCTCTAGTTGAATACTTCATATAATACCTTCTTTCAAATTATTTATAGGTTAATTATCGTTATTCTTTACAAATTAATCATCTGATATTGTCAAATAACTTAATAATGCTTTAACTCTTTTATTTCTTGATGATTTAGATTTACTAGCAGATTGCATTGATGCATGATAAGTTTTTACATAGTTATTTTCCTGTTTTCCTCTTAGCTCCTCATAAAAATCTATAACTTTATTTTTAATTTCGTCAATGTTCTTTATATCCTTTTTACAAATCACATATGCTAAATACCATACTGCATATAAATGACTTACCCCTTGAATGCTATACTTTTCATAATCTAAATTAAATATTTTTAAAACTTCAATTATTCTTTCAATATAACTAATTACTTTATCGACATCTTCCTCTGTTTGCTGTTCTACTATCTCTTCAAAGTATTTATCAATTTTCTCTTCTTTTCCCTCTAAGACTTCTTCTTTAAGAACCATTAGATAAATTTCAGTTAAAAATCCAACATCTTCTAATCTCGCCTTATTCAAAGTTCCTAAACACTCTTTAACAAATTTATCATTTCTTAGTTTATCAATATTTTGATATTGAATTGTGTCATAGTGTTTTGCCTTTCTAAGTTCAAAACTATTTAACCTTTCTCCGCCTCTATTCATTCTATCAAATATATTTTCGACTACCATCTCATTAGGATTTTCAACATACTCTACAGAGATTAAATATGACCAAAAATTTGATAAATAATCTTGTGCAATGTCATTTTCCTCTTCCTCGGCTAATCTAATTATGTCCTCTATTTTCTTTCCATTAAGCAATTCATTTCCATACATATCTTTAGAAAAATACTGTGGTATTTCTATTTTATTTTCTATAAATTCTATAATAGTACCTAGCCTTTGTTTACCATCTATTACATCATAAGTTGTAGTTCCCTTGCTCTTATTAATTTTTTGTTCTAAATATATAGGTGGCATTGGATAATTCTTCATTATTGAATCAATTAAAAAGGCTTTTTGCTTTGAATCCCATACATTGCAATCTCTTTGATATGGTGGATCAAATCTATATTTCTTTAACATATATTGTTCATAAAATATTGATATAGTTATAGTTGTAGATTTTCTATCATATCTAGTTTTCATTATTTAATCCCTCCTAACGTTTTAGAGTCCTTAAAATGTATGTAATTTTTAAAAATGCTAGATAAAACTGCATCAAAACACTCGTCTGGCTTTGGATTTATGTATATTACATTGGTTCCCTTATCAATTTTAGTTATTATTTCATCTATTTCAAGTCTATCTACATGCCAATAGGAAACTCCAAATATAATCAATCTATCTTTTTTTGTTGACTGCTCAATAATCTTGGATATTCCTTCTCGAACTTCTTTAATCCATCCAGCTTTAACTCTATTAGAATCACCCGCTGGTGGAATAATTGGGACTACTAATGGATAATCACTTGTTAAATCATATTTAATATCAAAATCTACAGGTGATTGTGCAAAATTATCTTGCTCTTTACTTATATTAAATGTTTGAGTTTGTATACCTTGTGCTTTAAAGGAGAAACTAATTGACCCATGAGGTTTAAATATCTTTATCTTTGTATTTTTCTCCTCGAAGCATTCAATTTTAAAATCTAATCCATGTATTTTAAGCAATCTTTCTAATAATATATCATAATTATAAGTAATTATGATACACTCTTCATAATTACTTATATTATCCTTAAGAAAATTAATAACAGGAACCTCTATTCTTTTCAAATCTTCATCTGATATTAAATTATTATAATATATCATCAAGTATCTAAGATATGAAGTTAATTCATTATATGCTTGTACTATATTATTATCCAAAGACTCAACATCATCTTCTTGATCATGAATAAGTTTCCCATAATTAATAACATTAATGCATGTTAATATATTTTCTATTAATTTTATTGATGCTTCGCCAGTCATTGTTGTTCTTGCACCAAGCTCCCATAAAGCTTTACAATATTTTCTTGATAGAAATCCAATGTCCTTTGACTTAGGCCAGGGTACTTCATCTCCCTTTGAAAACAGATTTAATAAATCTACTGATTCAATTTTTTTGTCATTACTACCTTGTTTTAATCTATTAACTATATCTATTGAGAAACCATTTCCCAACATCAAATACAATCTTTTCATCCCTATCCCCCTATGGATGTATTTTATATATTTAGTCTTCCACTAAATGCTTCTTTCATTAGTGAATTAAAATTATCTTCTAAGTATTTTAAGATATTCTCCATTTCAAATTTCAATTTGTCGACTTGTTGAACAAATACTGAAAATTCATTTTGTAATATTACCTCTGGAAAAGGAATACTCACTTGGCTCAATATCTCTATATTAAGACCAGGTTGTGCTGCCCCTGTTTGCAATCTGTTTAAATTCAACATTTTCAAACAACTATATAGCCAATACGTATTTAATTCTACTTTTGGATTCGTAACAACTGCATGTTCAGTGGCGTAAAATTTTCCAGTTGCATACTGAACATTTCCACATAATGCTCCTTGTCTACCGATTAGTGGATAGTTTCCTTCATGTGAATAACTTTCTACATAGCCACGAATTCCGTTTCCACCATAGCAAGGATACTTATAAATCTCATCTTTCTCATACAGGTTACTAGCTGTAACATTCTTTCCTGCTTTCAAAATACACAAATCCATTAAATAAGTTGTTTTTAAACCTTTTCAATTTGAAATTGGGTCTCCAAACATCTCGATAAATCTCGATTTGACTTTAGATTTTAAAATTTACCCAGCTTGCTATCCAATATATTTTTTGTGTGAGATTTTAACATTATTCTGATTTACCATAGCATACTGAAGTGTTGTATCTATCTTTTGATGTCCTAAAAGATGTTGAACTTGCTCTATAGGCATCCCCTTATCTATAGCTCTTGTTGCAAGTGTTCTTCTAAACTTATGTGGATGTACTTTACTGATATTAAGTTTCTTGCCTAAAGCTCTCATTCTAATTTCAATCCCACTGATATTTAATCTATTATATGGTTGTATTAGTTATACGAATAATGCTTCATTGTCATCAACTCTACTATTAATGTAATTTTGTAAATGTATTTTAGCTATTGCATCAAAATATACTCTTCTTTGCTTGTCACCTTTTCCTTGCACAATACATTCTCTCTCATTAAAATCTATATCATTGATATTTAATTTTACTAACTCTCCAACGCGTACTCCAGTAGAGTTTAATAAATCTATAATCGCAAGATCACGTATTTCTTTACAATTATCACGCATTATTTCTAAATGCTCATCTGAATATGTTTCTTTCACAACTTTTCCAGTTCTTATTTTATGAATCCTCCTTACTGGACTCTTTAAAATATAATTTTCATCCTCAAGCCATGAAAAAAATGATGATAAAATTCTTCTAATATTATCAATAGAAATTTTGCCACAATTACTTTTTTTATGATATTCTGATAAATATCCTCTTAAATCCTCCGTCGTTATATTTTTAACTAGTTTGTCCAATGTTTTCGACATATTTTCTATAGTTGATTTATAGTATTTTAGAGATTTTTCTGAGCAGCCCTCTACTCGCTTAGCATCAATAAATATGTTGCAATAATCTACTTCTTTATTCTCTAATTTTTTATTATTATATTCATCTATAAAAGCTATTCCTTGTAATTTTTTCAACAAAACTTTATGAAGCTCTTCCATTTGCATATTATTCAGTAAATTTAACATTTCTTGTTTAATTTCAATAATAAGTTTTTCTACCATAATCTTCAGCTCCTAGACTTTAATATATTATGGTATATTGCCACTAATTTAGTTATTATACTATTTTCAAAATAATTTAGTTAAAAGTATTATAAGATGACACTTTTAACTAAATTATATTTATTAGCGATCTTATCATTCATTACAATAACTTCACTTTTCCAAATAGTATTCTGATATGACAATTTCTTTTTTAATGCATCTGATATAGGTAACAACCATTCTATCTCATGTCCTTTAATTACAAGAATAAATCTAAACTTTATTTGACTGTTATCTAACTCAAAAAAATTACTACTTATTTCTCTATAATCCTTATTTCTTCTTAAAATAACCGAATAGAATAAGTTAAAAGAGTGTATAAATTTATCTGAGATTTCTTCTATAAACTCATTAAAACGTATATTATTATGTTTTGTTGGTCTTGGCGAACTTGATTTAGCTTCAATAAAATTTAGCTCATTTTCATTTTTTAAAAGAATAAATTCCACAACTTTTATTCCATTTCCTATTTTATTATGAAGTTTAGATTTTTCAATTTTAAATATTTTATCTTCCTCAAAATCTCCAAAAATCATATTGGATTCATTTATTTCTACCATTATTCCATCGCCCTTTCAATTTCATCCTTGTACAATTGAATAAAGGTATCCATAATTGTGTTATTTTTCAAATCTCCAAAATTAATATTATTTTCACACTCTACACCATCATTAGTTTTATATAATGAATAATACATAATTTTATCATTTTGAGAACGCTTAACTTCAAAATATTTTGCAAAAATGTAATCATGGGTGGTAAGAAAAACTTGTACATTATTTTTTTGTAATTCAATTAATATTTCTACTAAATCTGGAATAAATCTAGGGTTAATATTGGCTTCTGGCTCATCCCATAAAAGAATACTACTCTCTGTTATATTTTCGTTCATTAAAAGCTGCCATAGTAACCCTATTTTCTTTAATCCTTCTGCTTCAACTGCAAAATTAACCATATTACCATCATTTTTTTTCACATAAAATTCTTCATTCTCAATGACTACCTTACCATTCATCATTTTTTCAAGAATTGGCAATATCTTTAATGCGATCTTAGGAGGTTGTTTTAATTGCCATTGGCTAGCTATTTTTACAATATCAATTAACGTTTTATCAAATGGAAATTCATTGAACTTATCCGCCATTGATACAATACCTTTTGAATGTGTAAGCATATCTTTTGCCGGAATAAATGTACAATTGATTTCTTGTGATGGAAATGATATTTCATATGAACATTCATCATCACTTCCAAAGGATGACTTTATTCCATTAATGTTTAATTCTAATTTGCCCATTAAATATTGTTTATCTGACTCATTATTACTCTTTGAAGCTTTTACTTCTAAGAATAATGGTTTAAGTTGCTTTACAAAAAAATGATTATTAATATTAACAGATTTAAAATATTTGGAAATATCATCTATGTTTTTACTTTTGGAAATTTGAAGATCTGCATAAATTGCCTTAAGTAATTGTGTTTTCCCTGTTCCATTTTCTCCTATTAATATATTTATACCCTTTGAAAAATTAACTTTTAAACTATTAAAAACAGTAAAATTCTTAAGTTCAATACTTTCTATACTCACAATTGTATCACTCCTTATTACCCGTAAAGTACATTATTCCTTTTATTGTATTATATCCTATAACTTTTCTATTACGAATAAAATTAATAGAATCCTTTTATATTCTTAAATTAATATATGATGCTAATAACTATTAGTATTTCAAATGTATAATATATGTTAAAGATTATAGTACCCTAACAAATATGAAGTTTTCATTCTCTCTATTTAACTCTTTAATATTTCTTTTACTTTTTCCTCTATATCAATAATTCCACTAAGAATAAATCTAACATTTTCAACCTCTGTTCTTATATCAATTGGATTTTGTACTTTTCCAGAATTATGTGCTGTTTCCCCTCTATTTGCACCAAAGCTATCTAATGCCGCTAGTAAAGCAGCGTCAATATCACCTTTGTCTATTCCTAGCGGCACAAACATATCGCTTATATTCTTTGCTTTTATACCATGATTTTTTTTAATAATTTCTATCGAAAAATCATTTACTATTTTATTAATTTTAGTATCTAAACTATCATCTTTTTCTATTTTCTTAAAATGGGCCAGTAAAGATACTATTGTTAAGTTAGCTTTTTTCTTAGTTCTCCACTTCTGAATAGCCTTATTTAATAATTTCTTTGAAATACTTTCAACATAGGCTTCTAACTCTGCATGGACTAAAAGTCTATATGCTCTAGCCAACTCTATTTCTTTTTTACTCATGTCCAATGTATCTTTACTAATAAACTCCTTTATTAAACTTTCTTCTAATTCATTTATTCTTTTTTCCAAAAGCCGATATTCATTGGTATTCCTTTGTCTTACCACTTCTCCCCCTCCTAATATTACAATATCTCAAACATATTTTTAGTTTTATCGTATTGTAATTTAGGTAATCGAGAACTAACCAGTGAATTTAATATGTTATAAATACATTCAAACCTATACTGAACTCTTCCTACTTCTTTAGTTGTAGATGCTATTGCATCGTTAAATTTACTATCTTTAACACTTAATTCTTCAAATAATCCTCGAAACTCCGCTTTCTTTACATTAATCTCATCTCTTATACTCGCAATTGAAAAATAATATGTGAATACCTCAAATAATGCCCTATTAAACTTATTATTATATATATTATCAATAAACCTACTAAACGCTTGCCTTTCTCCAAAAATATCCATAGTTAACTCTATTGATTTTTCTAATTGATAAAATGACTCTCTAATTTCATCTTCATTAGTAGCCCATTTCTCATTTAAAACTTTACATGTTAAATCTAAAAAGTCCTTTAAATTACCTTTATACTCTTTTATACAATATTTAAAAGCATAATATCTTAAAGATAATTCAATATCTCTCATTCTAGAATCTGGCTCTTTATTATTTAATAACTTTAATAACCATTTACTATTACCTGATTCTTCATCTAAATAATCTAAAAACTCACCTGGATGCAATGCTTGCCTTAACTCTTGTGGTGATAATTTTTTACTACCTGTGTTTAATCTTAAAAAGATTGTAAACAAAAAGTTTTCATCTGGCCAGTTTTTAATTACTACTGCTCTTAATGTTTGATTTTCTAATTGTGTCTTATATTTAGATAATTCTATGTCTTTATCAAAAGAATCAAAACTTTTACCATTTAATTCGTTTAATAAATTTAAACCTCTTAATTTATATGACTTAAACTCATCATCATTTGAACAAAATTGCCTTAATGATAATAATCTTTGTTTTCCATCTATTACAATATACTTACCTTTTTTATCTTTTCTTTCCGCCAGTATTATTGGTGGTACAGGAATACCTAAAATTAATGATTCTATTAATCTACTTTTCTCTGGAATACTCCAAGCGTCTCTTCTTTGAAACTTAGGTTTTAAATCAATATTACCTTTTTCTAACTGGCTCACTATAGTTTCTGCTGTCCAATCAGTTCCCCAAATAACAGCTTCTTCAAATCTTTTCACATCTGTACCAGACAAATCATCTTCATTTTCTTCATCAAATACTTCTATATCATCATTTATCATTCTATAGCCTCCTTAAATGTTAATTAAACAATTCTCCCTTAAACACGCTCTGTATTAATGAATTAAAGTTATTTTCCATTTCTTTCAAACTTTCTTCCATTTGAGATTTCAATTTGTAAATCTTTTCAACAAATAAACAAAATTTATTTTGTTCTTCAATATCTGGAATAATTATAGGTAATTTCTCTAAAATACCAATATTTATATTTGCTCGTGCAGCTTCTGGAGCCATATTTAATAAAGGTTCTCTCCAAGCTCTTAAAACCATTTCTAAAAACACACTATTTATAATACTATCCACCGTAGTTATTCCTACAATACTATCAGTAGCATACACTTCACGTTGTAATATTGCTGTCATCCCAATTGTAGCTCCAACTAAAGCAATAACAATAACACCTCTCTCAAACTTTTTACTTACTTTTATTCCTTCCTCATTTAACGTACTACTATAATCGTATAGTCTATAGTTACACCTACTTATATCGCCAGTTTGAATAAAAGGGAATTCTCCATTAAAGTATCTAGGATCATTTCTTGGCCTTGGGGTAAATTTACCACGTTCTAACTTAGCCAATTCTTTGAGTTCCCTTATATCATTATTAAATGAGTTCGTGACTGGATCTCCAAACATATCAATAAATGTCGATTTGACTAATTCATCTACTAATCTAATAACTTCTTTTTTCTTTTCTAAAACCTTCTCAGCGCGTTCTAAAATCTTAACTATTTTAATTTGCTCGTCTATTTGCGGAAATTCGACATAATACTTACTTAATCCTTCTCTAGTAATTTGCTTTTGAGTTGTTCCTGTAATTACTTCATTAAACCCTTTGCTCTTTAAATAGTAGGCCAAATAATTTTTATTTATTACTTCTTCCTTAAGATTATCTAATGCCATAGCATTTCCATTTATATATGAAAACTTTTCTGTTATTATTACATTTCCACAAGTCCCTCTACATCCAACTATAACTGTTTCTTCTTCATGATTATACTTATCAGTATATCCAATCATACCACCTGCTCCATATACTACATATCCTTTACTTAGCATATCTTTCTTAGAAATTGTTTTCCACTGTTTAGGTGTACATATATCTATTAATTTTGCCTTTTCCCATTTACTTGAGTCCATACTACTTCACCATTCCCTTTATCGCAGTTATATCTTCTAAAATTGATTTTTCCAAAGCTTCAATCTTATCCAATATAACCTCTGGCTTTTCATATACCACTTCTTCGTATTCTATTTCCTTATACTTGTTTATAGAAAGATCATAATCATTATTAGCTATCTCTTCTTTTTCTACCCAGAACCATTTATCTTCTTTAGTTGGATCTAAAGTATTATCTTTTTTTACAGCTCTCCACTTTTCAATTATATCTGGAATATCTCCATCATTATCATATTTATTTCTCTTATCATCTAATGAGTATCCATCACTTTCCATATCATAGAACCATACTTTATTTGTTTCTCCACCTTTGGTGAATAAAAGTATAGCTGTAGATACTCCTGCATATGGTTTAAATACTCCCGATGGCATTGATATTACACCTTCTAATGCATTTTCTTCTACTAAGCTTTTTCTTATATCCTTATGAGCCTTAGTAGAGCCAAATAAAACACCATCTGGTACTATAACTGCACATCTTCCTCCTAAGTCTAATACCCTATTTATAAGTTTCATAAATAAAAGCTCAGTCTTAGTAGTTTTAGCTCCCTTTGATAATGTAGTGTTAATATCAGCTTCATCTATGCTACCCTTAAAAGGCGGATTTGCTAATACTAATGTATATTTATTTTCTTCTTCGTATCTTTTTGACAAAGCATCCATTTGTCTAACATTGGGATTGTCTATACTGTGAAGCATAAGATTCATTGAAGCTATTCTAACCATTGATGGGTCAAAGTCAAAAGCATAAAACATATCATTTCTAAAGTGTTCCCACTCTTCATTGCTCATCATATCACCAATTCTGTTATGAAGGTTTCCTTCCTCATCGTTAAATACACTTTCTTCTCTTGTGTACTTTTCTAATATATATTCTAATGAGTTTATAAGGAATCCAGCAGTTCCACAAGCTGGATCACATATCTTATCCTCTGCTGTTGGGTCCATAAGTTCAACCATCAGTCTTATTATGTGTCTTGGTGTTCTAAACTGACCATTTACTCCTGATGTTGCAAGCTTTGATAATAGATATTCATACAAATCCCCTTTGGTATCTGCATCATCCATGTTTATACCATCTATAAGTCTAACTGACTCCTGTAATAATGATGGCTTAGGTATCATAAACACAGCATCCTTCATTTCAGCTGTAAAGCTAGACTCTTCTCCACCCATATTCTTTATGAATGGAAACACCTTTTGTGATACTATATCAAACATTTCATTTACATCTAAATGCCTGAATTCACTCCACTTTAGTAATTCCCAATTAAAATCAATCTCTAACTTTTTCTCTTCCTTTAACTTCTTAAAATAATCTTCAAATACTGATTTATGTGATCTTCCAGTTCTATTGGCTCTCTTTTCATTAGCATTATCTATATCATCTAATCTCTTAATAAATAAAAGATATGATATTTGCTCTATAACAGTGAGAGGGTTAGATATTCCCCCTGACCAAAATCCATTCCATAGTTTATCAATTTTGCTCTTAATATCTGCAGTTAACATTTTTGTCTTTCCTCCTAAGTTTAAGATATAATACTTACTTTAAATGGTGCTATCAAATTAAACACATCATCTGCCATCCTTCCAAATATTCCATCAACTCCATTTGGATTAAATGATGTATATGGAGCTGTAAATAATGCCGCAAATGATATTCCTTTATTCTTAGCAATATCATTCTTAATTATTTCTAAAGTCTTAATCTGTGTAGCATTCATCTTATTATGGTGCTTTTGAATAAACTCTTCAAATCTTTTGTTTAATTCTGTTTCATCTACACCAACAAACTTTCTGATAATGCCAACTATATCTTCTTTATCTATATCTGTTTTACTTGAAAGCTCGTCTATACTATAAACAAAGTCTTCACCAAATACAGAATAAATCCCTTCAACCTCTGCTTGAGAAAGCTTTTCTCCTTTTCTAATTTTATGGATTACTATATGATCCTTTAATCTTTCTTCAATTGCTATCTTTACTCTTTTTTCATAAGGCTCCATGTTTGCTCCATAAAGTACTGATCCAGCACTAATTTCTTTTATCAATGATCCAGTATCTTTTATATCAAATACAACAAAAGTTCCTACACTGGCTCCTTTATGTTTCATTAAATCTCTTAAATCTATTCTTATCTGCTCTAACTTTTCATATCTAAGATTATCCCATCCTGAAGGCTCTAAAAGAGATTTTACAAGCTCTCTTTTGCCATCAAACTGATTTATATTTAATTTTAGTTTTGCTAGCTTCTCCATAGTAGAATTGATTTCTCTAATTAAGGAATTCTTGTCCTCTGTCTCAAAGCTTTGAAGTACTCTATAAATTAAGTTATCGAACAAAATAGCATCTAAATTATCCTTAGCTTCAATCCATTGTATTAATGGTGATATTTCTAACTTTAATTTTTTAATAAAGTCTTCACTTAAATGACTCCAATACTCTTCTTTCTTAACCTGCTCTATTTTCTTTCTGTTCCTCTTTATCTCTATACTCTCTGCCGGTAACTCTTCAATATCTGCCTTTAGCTTTTCTATAAAGTCCTTGCATATCTCCTCTTTATTCTTTTCCTTATATATCTCTAATAGCTTACACATAAGCTCAAATCTTACTTGCATAGATGTTTTTTGTGGTTTTGGAATAAATCCTTTTGGGTTCATTTCAAAAAACTCAAAATTCTTATAACAATCAAATATAACAAATTCTTTTTTATCTAATCCATCACCAAATAAATTGTCACATCTTCTTGTTCCTCTACCTATCATCTGCCAAAACTTAACCTTTGAATAAATAGGCTTTGCAAATACTAAATTGACTATTTCAGGTACATCTATTCCTGTATCTAATAAGTCTATAGATATAGCTATTCTTGGGAATTCTTCTTCTTTAAAATTTTCTATAAGTCTTTCCTTATCTTTAATACCTGAATAAATAATTGCTGTCATTTTACCTTTATATTGAGGATACATTTCATTAAATAATGAATCTAGTAGATTAGCATGATTTTTACTTTTAGCAAATATAATAGTCTTACCTAAGTGATCTCCTACTTTAATTCCATTATCCATTAAAGTTTTTAATATATATCTATTAGTATCCTTATTAGTTATTTTCTTTTCTAAAGCATTTTTATCAAACTCAATTTCATCTCCATCATAACCTTCTTCATCAACTTGCTGTCTTTGTTCCTCTGTCATTTGGCTATACTTTATTCCTTTTCTTAAAAAGTCAGTAGTAGCATCAATTACCCTTGGCTCAATAAGATATGGTGGAATGTGACTCCACGCTTGATCTACTGGGAAGTTGAATGTTGGATCCTCAATATCACAGTTAAATAAATCAAAGGTATTTCTTTCTATAAAATCAATAGGGGTAGCTGTAAGTCCTATAATATGTGAATCAAAATATTCCAGTATGTCCCTATATGTCTTATATATACTTCTATGAGATTCATCACAAATAATAAGATCAAAGAACCCTACGCTAAAATTGCTATAATAATTAATCATAGTTTGATATGTTGAGAAGTATAATGTAGCTTCCCTATTATCTGAGTTCTTACCTGTAAACCTACAGGATATTTGCTCTGGCATAAAAATCTTAAAGCTATTCTTATCATCTTTAGCTTGTCTAACAAGTTCATCTCTATCAGCTAAAAACAATACTCTCTTAGCCCAATTTGTTTCCATCATACCTTTAGTTAGTGCTATAACAGTTCTTGTTTTTCCTGTTCCAGTAGCCATTACTAAAAGAGCTTTTCTATGCCCATTAGTATATCTTTCATATACTCTTTTGATACCCTCTATTTGATATGGTCTACCTGCAATATTTTTATCTATCTCGACTTTATTTAAATCTTTCTTGTATTTATGTTTAAAAAATAGTTCTTCTAAATCTTCTAAAGTATAGAATCCCCAAATTTGTCTTGGCTCACTATACTTATCATCCCACATATATATCTCATATCCATTAGTATAAAAAACTATTGGGCGAACTCCATAATCTCTTTCAATAGTGTTAGCATATTCTACAGCTTGTTGCCGCCCTATAATAGGATCAACTGAAGATTTCTTTGCTTCTACTACTGCGACTGGTTTACCTTTCTTATTAAATAATACATAATCAACAAAGCCCTTTTTACTAGCCTCTTTATGATTTTCTAGTAGAAGCTCTAACTTAACTAATTCATTGTTATTAACATCCCACCCTGCATCTTTTAGCATTATATCGATAAGCTTCTTTCTAGTTTCTGCTTCATTAAGATCTAAGCTAACTTCAATTTCTTTCTCTATAATTTTATCTTCTTCAGTTATAACAAATGTCTTTGCTTCTTCCTTAACGACCTTCACTTCTTTAGTATGCTCTTCTTCAATTTCTTCCTTTTCTTTAGCATAATCTTCAACATTATATACCGGTACTATACTTGTAACGTGCTTTGGTGTTTTATATGTTAGTGGTTTTATTGATGTATCCTTTGTTACCTTAATGTAAAACCATGCAGCTACTCTGTACATGGCAATTAAACATTCTAAGGCATCTTTCTTATTTTCATAAAAAACATGATTTGCCTTATTTCCATAGCGTCTTACTATATCAAATAAATCTGGAATAGCTGGATTTATTCCTGAATGTCTTAAAAGCTTAATCTTATCATCTTGAGTTGCAAATCTATCAACCTTAATACTTAAAGCTGCTAATACATGATCAATTATTTGTTCCCCAAACATACGCATTTTTAACATTGATGCATTATTATCTGTATGAAAATAATTTTCTGCTTGAGTCCCTAGTTTGGCTAATACTCCCCATTTTTTATTTAAAAATTGAAAATTTGACATTGTATCCCTCCATCAATCCCCTAAATATTTTCTATTAATATTAACCGTTGTATATTCTTTCTATATTAAAGCTTCCATTTTATTATATGTTTTATAAATAATTTCCTTATTCGCTCTTGTATTAATAGTATCATTGTATCTCTTGATTTACAATGTGGTTTCTATCTTTATATTAGTTAGATATTGTCCAAAATAAGGAGATTAATCCCTATATTTTAACTAAATTATGTAAATATATATTTACATAAAAATACCACCTATTTTCTATAATAGATGGCTTTATATATCTCCATGTTGAAAATGTAGTAGTTTTAATTTGCTATGAAGTTGATTGAGATAAGACCTCCAGTCTATATCAATTAAAGATCGTCAATACCCCTTAAACATTTCTTAATAATTCTTTTGATGTTATATTTATAACCAATTCTTCAATTGCAGATAAACTTGCAATAATACACACTACATAGCCTAAAGTAGTTATATCAACAAACATATATAAATATGGAAAGCAAAACAAAGAAAGCCCAGTTGCCTTATTAGCATATGTATGAAGAATAGCAAAAGTATGATATTTAAAATACACTACCATCAATGAGACAATTCTAACAAAAGTAATAATTACTATCCATATTAATATTCTATTTGGAATCAATAATATTGGCAAAAAAACAACAATCACAGCACTCATAAAAATAGCATCAGCAATACTATCAAGTATTGAACCAAAACTACTTGTAGAATTAGTTCTTCTAGCGATATATCCATCAATAATATCACTAAATCCACAAATAGAATATATAAGAAAAAACACTGTGGTTAGCGGTTTTAAAAAGAATAGACTTACTGATAACAAAATTCTTAATATAGATATTGTGTTTGGTATATTTTTCATTATACTACCTCGCAAAGTATATATTATAATTTGACAAAACAAAAGTCATATAAACCTTGTAAAATCAAGGTCTATATGACTTTTTATATTTTATTCCCACTCAATAGTTGAAGGTGGTTTTGATGTTATATCGTAAACAATTCTGTTTACTCCTTTAACCTCATTATGGCAAGTAGTACATTAGAAAATTTTAATTTTATATATTAGATGTTTTTCTACATTATACTACTTTAATATATGTTTTGCAATAATATAACTATTACCAATTAATCTTACTTGGGTGGTGAAAAATATGTTCCACTTACCGTTTTCCCATCAATACTCAAATAGGTACATTTACTTGTATTATAGTCCATTTGTACAGTGAATTTACTACGTATCATCGCACCGAAACTGTTTTGAGCATCCACATAAGATGAAATTTCTACTATATTTTTATATCTACCTACAGACCATTGGTCTAATTCAAGTATTTGACCTGGGAATTCTGCTGAGGTAGGTGATTTTAAAGCATACTTAACATATTCTTGTGAAGTAGATATAAAGTGAGTTATTTCTTCTGATGTTAAAGTTAAGTCTTTTATTTGATTTAATACACCACCTTTACTCACATCAAATAAAGCAGTACCTCCATATCCAATATAATAAGTTTTTCTATTTTTGATAGTTAATAATATTGTATTAGAATCAGCTTCAACAGTAAAAGATTGCAGTTTATCAACACCAGTACCTACAGTAGCAGTACATTTGGTAATAGATGATAAACCCACACTTTTTAAATCGCTAAAAACTTGTTCTGCTTCTGCTTGGTTTAATGTGGTATCTTTCATTAAAACATCTATATTCTTTTGTTTTGCTTTAGCTTCTGCTTCTTTAACTCTAATCTTTTCAGCTTCTACATTTACAGTAGTCTGAATTTTTTTTACTTCCTCGACATGTGTGGAACTTGAAAACTCATTCAAAAACGAATTAATTTCTTCTTGTGCCTTTATGTACTCCTTATTTTCCACAGAGATTTTAATATTGTCATAAGCTTTCTTTTCTGCTTGTTGATTCTCAATGGTACTATAAATACCTGCTATTAAACTAATGAAAACAATTATTGAAATAAGAATAACTTTAACCCTTTTAGTTAATTTCTCATTCTTAACGATAGTTATAATACCCATAATTGGCAGGAAAAACACCCAAAGAAAAACAGTTAAAATTTTATGTTTTGCGAAAAAGTTTCTTTGGTCTTTTCCACAATGTGGACACTTTGCTCCTTTTGCAATTTCTTTTCCACAATCCTTACAATTCACTAATTCAGCCATCATAATCCCTCCTTTTCTTAATATCCGTATAACATATTAACATATTTAAAATATGATACATAGTGAAACATTTTTCCAATTTTTTTACAAAATTCAACATCAATAATAAATCTTTATTCTATTTATCTATAATCCAACGTATTTATACTTTATTAATGAAGCCTTACAAAATACTCGGAGTTACAAAAGGGTCTTAGATGTGGCTACAGATTTCCCAAAATAGGGGTAGGGGTGGGTGATTTGATAATGACTTTATACTAGTCTAATATATTCATTCAATGTAAACACTTACCAATACAAACATAGAGTACCCTATTGGATACCCTCATATTCTTTAACCAGTTTGTAAAATGTATTCCTCTTCAAAGCCAACACTTCCATGGCTCTTGTACCAGTTATCTCTCTACTCTTGTATTGGTTGTATATCTCTACCCAATTAGCAGGATAATCAATTGTTTTTCTACCTTTATATTTGCCCTGTGCTTTGGCTATTGCAATACCTTCTCTTTGTCTTTCCAACATATTAGCACGTTCAAACTCTGCGATTGCCCCTATCATTGTCAACATTAACTTACCAGTTGCAGTAGAGGTATCAATGCTTTCTTTGTTGCTCACCAAATGTATTCCCTTGGATTGCAGATGCTCCACTATATCCAATAAATCTTTTGTGCTTCTTGCCAATCTATCAAGGCTGTGTATGTATATTGTGTCACCTTCTCTTGCAAAATCCAACATATCCTTTAATTGTGGTCTATTAGTATTCTTTGCACTAACCTTTTCAATAAACATCTTCTCTATATTATACTTGGTAAGTCCTTCTATCTGCCTACTCTCATTTTGGTCTACTGTACTTACTCTTACATATCCTATATTCATATTTATAATCTCCCATTCACATCTTATGTACTTATTATATCATACTGTTTATTTAGAATCAAGGATTATTGCAAACAATTGTTTATAAATTAAATAAGAATTCCAAACAAACACCAAATACTCACTTTGTACAATATCAATAGTTGTTTAATTAGGGCATGTTCCAAATAAACAAGAGATGCAGTATACCAAATAATATTGGAAGATGATAGTAGTAGAGGGTAGCGGGAGTTATAATCCAAATAAATATTGAAGAGGTCATATTCCAAATAAAAGCCAATGAAAAAACCCCACATTTAAGTGAGGTCATTCAGAGAAGATAATAATATTAAGGGTAATAACAAATAAACTCAAGGTTAGGTTGCGAGGGAACAACCAAATAATGATAACTTATTTATAAATTCTATATAAAAATAACAATAATGCCATTGGTACTAACTATTTTACTTGTCCAATCCTAGTCTACCAATCTTTTCTTTTATATCTTCGGTATCCACAGTATCAGTTGTAATATCTATCTTCTTGGTATCTACATGTCCAAAAGTAGTCTTTAACAAGAATGTTGAACCTGTTGGATATTTGAATATATTACCTTGGAGGTAGCATTCAATCATCTCATAAGCAGTTCCAATAATTTCAGCTTTACTTGGATACTTGGCTTTATTAGTTCTCCATTGATGCATAGTATCTCTGTGAACTCCTAACCACAATCTCAACATTGCTACATTGGGTAATATATCTACTTCAACACAATACTCAAACATCTCATTTATGGAATCAACCAATTGCTCATCTGTCCATAATCCTTTATAGGCTCTTTTATTTTTCATACCTTGCTTATACACAGGTAATAGTTTCTCGCCCAACTTATCAGTATCTTTTGGTAAGTTCATATTCTCAACATTATGCTCACCTGCTGTGTATGGACTTGTATGAGGTTTGTTTTTCCTAGTTGCCATTTAAATCTCCTCCTTTCCAAATTGACTTCAAATTCAATAAGTATTATCTAACTACATTATTACCGATTAGTAGATGGATTATGATAAGTAGGTATTTTAGTCGGAATTTACCTATTTGTAGATGTGTCAATATGAAATGTGATTATCAATAAAAATGGACATGGAAAACCCCCACCTTGTGAGTGAGGGAACTGTAGTTTGGAAACACCAAATAAAATACAAGAGAAAAACATAAATTCAAAGGGAAGTTATCTTCACTATCATTATACCTATTTATAGTGATATTATGACTATTTAATAAAAATATCGAGTGGAGCTGAGTTTGCTGATGTAAAATATAACTCCAAAAAATAACTCCATTATATAGTCATTTGGAGTTTTTTTTTTAAAAAGAAATGGCTCAACCAAGCCATTTATAGAGGTTTTCTTACACCCAAAGTTGGGTGTGGATTTTTCAACTCCAAACACTGATTTTTAACTCCAAACTGCACATATGTAAAAAAAAGAGGTACTATGAATACCCCTTGATGTTTATTTCAACCCATATAATTTTGAATCATCACTTAGATTGTAGATGCTTGAGATTGCACTTTCAATGTTGCCTACAATCTTTTTTAGTGCATTAGTTTTAACAATATCTCCTTTACCCACCAATACAAATTGCTTTGTCTTATCATTATACTCAACACCATATACAAGTGAACTATCATTTATAATATTTCTGAGTGTTACATTTGTAATTGCATTCCTACTTTGTGCTAATCCATCACAGTTCTTTCTAATTGCCCAGTACAATACATCACCATCTGCATACATATCATCATATTTTACCTTTTTACCATTAGATAACGGATAATTCTTATTTCTAACATGAGTTCTGATATAATTCTTTGATGATATACTTTTGAATTCCCTATTACCCTTTTCAGAATACACTTCTAAGATACTAATTATCATTTCTGTTAAGTTTATGCTGTGAGTTAGGTAATTTCCACCCTCTTTAATTGTTCTAAACATATCCTTACGTTGATTATTTGTCTGTTGTTCTGTCATTAACTCTTTCAAGGCATCAGTAGTGAAATCATTTGGTTTTTTAACCCCTCTAGCATACAATTCAAGTTCTATAATTGATTGATTATCCCCTAATATTTTAGAACATATATCTTCAAGTGATGTTTTAGATTTCTTTTCTAACTTTTCAAGTTCAATTGCAACTGCATCTGTAATATAATTTACATCTATGCTCCTCGTTTTAACCCCACCTAGTGAATCCATAAGCCATTCATCATTGTAGTAGTTTTGCCTATTACTATCAAGCCTAGCTTGTTCATACATGGCGATATTATCTATTGTCAATACATTGTCTAGGACATAAATACTACTATTACATGGCTCATATAATGTTTGGTTTTTCATTGTATTCCAAAGCCTACTAACATCAAGTTTCCTATTTACAATGTGTTTCTTGTATATTAGTCTATCTGCATAGTTATATACACTATCTATATTAGATTTTAATGAATTATAACAACAGGAAGTACTAACTACATGAGGTGTTCCATATTCATTCTCTGACTTAATAGTAAGGAATAGGTGAGCAGTATTGCATACATCACTTCTAATTCTACCCAAGAACTGTTCTATCTTATTTATATCAATTTGCCTATTATCAATTATTGCTATCAAACATACATTTTCATTTTTGATATTTACTCCTGCATTTATAGTGCTAGTTACAAACACAACTCTCGCAGTTAGTTTTGAGTTATCAATGATACCACAATATTCATCATATACCCCATCTTCATTCTTATTTTCAGATGTTATAACTACTGAACTAATACCTCTTTTATCTAGTTCTAATTGCATCATACTTAGTGCATTTTTATTATCTTGAAATACTAAAACGTGATTATGAGTTATCAATTCTTTTTCAATTGTTTGAAGAATTGCCCCACATTTTATATTAAGATTACTTGGCACTCTGTTAATTACCAATTTATCCAAGTTAAATACTTCTGTGTGTGTTCCAACTTTTATATAATGCTTGTACAATCCAGTACCTCTGTAGGCTTTTGCAATATCATTAGTGTTAGCACTCATACATATTGTATAGTCGGCTTGTTCTAGTAACCTAGGGATAACTCTAGTATGACCTCTAACAATGCTTGTAGGTAGGCTATGACATTCATCTACTATAACAGTTAGTGTAGGTAATGTGCCATACCTATCCTCATGCATTCTTTTGGTTATCTCCCACCATACTAACAACTTATCTATTTTGTGATAGGTAGCAATAATAGTTTCAAATCCAGTTAAATTGCTAGTAGTCATATTATCATAGAATTTTATATATCTTTGTTCATCCCCTAGTTCATCCTTATGAAATGCCAGTGCAGTTTGGTCACATAAAGACTTTGTTGGTGCTAAGAATACTGTAAAATCAGTAGGTGAATTCTCACAGAAGTTTACTACTGCATAAGTCTTACCAATACCAGTTTTTGCTTGTAGTAATATTGAACCATGCCTTTCAATTAATTCTTGTAATTCATAACCTACTTCTGATACATACCTATCAACTTCCAATATTGTATTGAAAGCAACATCACTTTCAACAAATGATATATCCTTAAAGACTTCATCAATATCAATTCCTGCATCAAATATCTCATTAAATTTTTCTAGTATTTGTCTATCTGTCTGCAATTGATAATACTCTTTGACCATTTGCCAAGTGTGCATCCCTGTTCTACTTTCCACTCCACAACTCCAACAACTTGCAATTGTACCTCCACCTTCTAACTCCTTTATAGACGAACTCTCTCTTCTATCTTCGTGGCTAGGGAAGATGCATCTGAATGTTTTATTTCTAACTGGTACTTTAAGGTATTCAAGAAAATCATATATGCTATAATTCTTACTTAACTTTTTAGCTAGATAGTGGATAGGCTCACACTCTGAAAATATAGTAGTGGCTTTTGCATTGATACTTGCATTTGCCCTCTTATCCAACTGGTCAGAGTATAGTATATTAAATATCTCACTAGGCATATCAAATATTTCCTCACCACTTAATAGTTTATAGGTAATATCACCTTCACCATTGTAATTAGTAATGATTGTATTTGGAGCAACTATCTGATAACCTCCTGCGATTATATCTAAACCCTCATACTGTTTAATCTTACTAACCAATAGAGGGTTGTATTTAAAGTAATAATGTCTACCACCACTAGGAGTTGCTACTGTTGGTGCTTCTAAGAACTTCTCTTTTGCTTGTGGGGATACCTTATTCAATATATCTCTATTTAATGCAATACTTCCATCTTCAATCTTACCTTCTTTTACCTTATAATCTACATCAACTACCATGATTCCTGAAGGTTCTCCAGTTATAAAATACATACCTTTCATTGTTCTTAATGCTTTCCCCACATCTGTATCTTCTTTTAATTTAATTTCATAATCTTCGACACTACTTACTTGGTTCTCAATCTCCTTCCAACCTTTATAGATAGGTCGCTTTCCTCCATTTAGTGGTACTCTTGGGTATATATCGTTAATGTTCATAATATAACTCTCCTTTGCATTTGTATTTCTTCTCTTGTAAATTTCACTGTTTTGCGATACAATGTTAATATAGAATTTTTATGCTTATTTTCAATTTACAGCAGAGGATACCCATAGTTTTTTGTCGGATTATAGTTACCCTCTTCTGTATTTTATTTGGATTACTGCTTGTCCATTTCTAAATCTTGCAATACTTCAATTACTGATAAATCTAATACTTTGCATATCTTACGTAATAGTTTTAATGAAGGTTTCAACTTCCTATTTTCAACCTTGTTAATCATATTCACACCATAATCAACTTTTTCAGCCAATTCATACTGTGCCATGCCCATTTCAATTCTTTTTAATTTAATCTTTGTACCTTTCATTTCAATTCCTCCTTCAAATTTTTATATCATTCATCATTTCAACTACATACTTACCCCTTTTTAATTGGATTATTCCACTTTTATATTATATTTTTACAACTTAAATATTAAATGAAGAGGGTAATAATAGTTACTTACTACCCTTCTCAAACCCAACCATATTCACAAAGATTTCTTGTGGTACACCATTCACTTTTATAATAGATACATCACACAATGCAACCAAGCATATTTGCTCCAAGAACACATAATACTCTAATGGCTTCATATTCATTTCATTACACCAAGAAGCATATCTATCATAGGTTTCTAAGGCATCATCAACCATTTTATCTAGGTTATTTATTCTCCAATCCCAAGCAGACCTCATTCTCAATGGTTGCTTATTCAGTTCTGTTAAATACAATAGCCTAAATTGCCACATGAGTTCCTTGTCAGATAGACCTGCATCTTTAAATTCTCTTCCAAATCTATCACTAATATCATTCATAAATTGAGTGTATTCAACTTCATATACACCCCTCTTCACCATCTTCATATTCTCTTTAACCCTAGCCACTTTTTTAAAATCAACATTTGTTACGTTCATATCTATCCCTCCCATAGTTTTTGTTGGATTATTCGCTACATTTTTTTGGTGACACTTGTTAACTTACCATTTTGGAATACACACTCAAACCTGCATTGCTTACCATATACCATATCAATTAACTGCTGTAATATACTTTCATCTTCCAATGCACTTTTTAATCTTTCTCTTTGGGCATCAGAAGAGGTATATTGTATTAGTTGCTTCATCACCTCGGTTTTAAACTCTTCAATATTTACCCTCATACCCTACACCTCCAAGCCAAGTAGATGCTTTAACATAGCATTATATACTTTAGTGACCTGCCACTCAGTTAATCCAATAGTGTTGTCCTCAATAGCCTTTTTAAAATCCTCTCCAACATTAGTGTATTTTTCACCATCCCACAACAATACCTCTCTATCAACTATTACAATCTCTAATTTGGGTAGTATCTCTTCCACAATATCTTTCTTTGGAAATAGGCTAGTATTTGGCTTGTCCATAAAATTCTCCCATCTATTAACATTTTTCATTATCCTCTACCTCCCTTTGTTATTTGGTTTCTTAATACTTCATTGTCATTTCTAACTAACAGTTGTAATATGATAGATGTTTTCTCACCATCTTCATTTGCCATATCCAATATAATTTCATTAAGAGCCTTTATCTTATCACCATACTCATTAAACTTGGCAATCTCTGCTTCTAATTGACCCTCATATACTTCACCTTTGTTTCTTATGGAGATGATAGTCATATACTGCTTATCTTGTTTGGTGTAAATATGCTTTCTATGCTCCATAGCTACTGATATTGCACTTCTTTTTCTTCCTTTGAATAAATCCCTAAACATTATTATCTCCTCCTCTTATTCTGTGATTCCATATCTAACTAAATCTAATCCAAAATCTTCATTAGCTTCCACTATTGATATACCTAGTTCTTTACATATGATACATAGTGTACCTATTGTTGGATTTCTTCTTGCATTTTCAATGGAATTGTATTGGTCTTTGTGCATCCCAATAAGTTCTGCAAATTCTTTTTGTGTATATCCTGCTTTCATTCTTTCCATCTTGATTAATGTTAGTTTCATATTCATTCCTCCTAAATTTTATTGATTTATCATCCTTTCATATACATAATTACCTATAAATAGACGAATTATTACACTCCCTCATTAGTAATTATTAAAATTTTATGAACAACATTGAACTATGAATATTTGGTCATAACTATATTGGAATGTAAATTTATATATAAAAAAGAAGTAGAACCGTTAAGTCCTACCCCTTTATTTCTAAATATTCAATGCTAATCTACCTTCCTGCTTAGTTATCTTATTGATAGTGTTTATGGCAACTCTACCGAACTCAGTTCCGTTAACTTGTAGTACCAAATCACCTTGGTTTTCATCTTCTACCCTTTGCTTGGAAGAGATGTCCATAGCTTCAACTAAAGCTTCAACCATCATTTCTTTCATTCCACCATTTACATCAACATTACTATTGACACTACCATTGATTGCTCCTTGGAATTTGCTAGTGAAAGCAAGGTCACTATTTTCACTAAACATTTTGCTTGGAGTAAGCTTATCCATTGTTGTTGCTATTGATACATCTGTGAATGCTCCTTGGATACCATCTGCGATTCCATTGGCTGTTCCAATAATACCTTTTTTAGTTCCATTAAGACCTACCATAATACCTAATCCTAAGTTTTTACCAACTTCATCTCTCATAAGTCTTGAAGGTGAGTGAATACCCAATGCATCTTTAAATCCTTGGATGAAACTGTCACCCCATCCTTTAACTTTATTCTTCCAGTTTGCAAGACCCTCAAATATACCATCCAATAGATACTTGCCAATATCCTTTATCTTCCAATAGATTCCAGATAGTCCGTCTTTGATTTTTTGGGGAATACCCTTAAACCAATCAACAACTGATGTTACTATCTTTGGAATTTCAGTATTGAACCATACAATAACATTGTTTTTCCATTCTATAATCTTAGTTTTCACATTATTCATGGCAACCAATACTTTATTTGGAATTCCTTTAAACCATTCAACTACATTGGATATAATCTTGGGAAGTTCTATATTAAACCAGTTCTTTACGTTTGCTCCCCACTCAACAATTTTGTCTTTTACCTTATCCACAGCAGTTTTGATTTTAGCAGGTAGACCCTCAAACCAAAGTCTTATATTTTCTATTAACTTTGGAATTTCAACTTTCACATAATCCCAAACACCAACTACCCATTTTACTATTGTACCTAATGCAAATCCAAGAGCATACGCAATCTTATTTGGAAGTTCATCAAACCATTTAACAATGTCACCTATAATATTAGGAATAGTTGTCGTTACAAATTCTTTGATGGATTCCCACTTTTCTTTGAACCAATCTTTAATTGAATCCAACATATCTGAAAAACCTTTTTTAACATCATCCCACAACTTAATAAAGTATGCTTTTACCTTATTCCATTTATCTAGTGTGTATGCTTTTATTTCATCCCAATACTTATAGACATAAACTCCAATCATAGCTATTGCTCCAACTGCAAGTGTTATCAATGCAGGTACACCACCAAATAGAAGGAATACACCTCCTGCAACTAATGCAATTCCACCCAAAGCTTCTGCGAATGACTTTAAAGTTGGTTTGGATTCTTCTAATATATCTTTGAATCCTTTGATTGCTAATACTAATCCACCAACAACCATGACCACACCTAATCCTTTAAGAGCATATTGTATAGCCGATAATTCTGTTCTAGTCATACCCAGTTTTACTAAGAGTTTATCAAAATGAATCAATAGTTCAGCAATTTTCAATGAAGCGAATAATGGAGCAGTTATAATGAGCCAATTCCTTACACTCTTTAATCGTTTCACTATACCCTCTTTTAACTCCTTGCTTACGGATTCCACATCACCAAGCAAATCTTCCATGTTTAATAGTTTAATGTCACCAAGACCACCAATCGCACCTACTCCAGTAGCACCTGCTCCAGTAACACCAGTATCAGCAGGAGTAGCTGTTGGAAGTATATTTAATTCATCAAATCCCATTAAAGATTGTCTTAGCTTCTGTATAGCCTTTGAAGTACCACCAACTGCCTTAGTTGCATTATCTGCTCCAAGACTAATTGCATTCATTCCCTTAGTTGCTGTATCAGTTACCTTTGGTGGCTCAAATCCAAAGAACTTAGCTATTGCATTAGATATATCTATTAGTACAGATACAAAAGCAATTAAATGTGGTAGAAGGACTTGTAACAGTGGAAGAAAAATACTACCAATCGCCCTACTTAACATTGAGAATTGTTCTGATAATATCCTTAATTGGTTAGCAGGACTTTTAATAGTTTCTGCCATATCACCTTGAGCAATACTTGTCTGTCTTAACATAGCATTATAAGCCAATGCCATCTTCTCTGCTCTACTCATTTCACGTACCGACTTACTAATACCCTCTGCCATTGCTTCGGCTTTAAGACCTGCTTCTGATACATCTATACCATACTTAGTTACAGCTTCCGATTGTCCAAGTAAACCACTTCTTAAATTCTCTATAACTTTATCTACTGGTACATTGTTTAAGGATGATAAATCCAATGCTAATCTAGTAATATTAGTTGATAATACCGAAGCATCCTTACTTGTCATTCCCATAGATGAAGCCAACATTGCAAAAGTACCAACACTATTTTGGAGGTTAGTTGGGTCTAATCCATACATTTCTGCAAGTTTCTGAACCACCTTATCAGTTTCAACTGCCATATCTCCAAGAGCATTACTAAATAGATTTGTTGTTTCTGTCATTTCTGTTGCACTATTTACTGCTTTACCAATATATCTAGCCAACATAATCCACATACTTAGATTCATTACAACCTTTAAGGCTCTCATTGCTGTACTAAGACCATTTACACTACCACTTACACCACTAACTGTAGTTCTAAGTCCACTCATACCAGTACGTAATGTGCTAGTTGAAGCAGTTGTTGTACCCATTCTTGCATTAAGTTCTCGCATGGAATTGGATACTTCTCTAAAGGCTTCTCTTACACCACGTACACTAGCAGTAATATTTATACCTAAGTTTTCCATTTATATCCCTCCCTATTAATCCTCATTTGTACTCCAAATAAAAAGATGTCCAAGAAGAGGTTCACCAATGATTTCGGATACAATTTCCAAAATATCTTTTAGGCAATACCAATCATTAGACATCTCTCTTTATATTTAACTCAACTCATTTTTGGAATTATAATTACTGTCCGTTTCTTTGGAGTGATTTGAAGAACATAGACTTTTGAAGCTTGTCCATCAATTCTTCCAATAAACCAGTAAGTGATTCATTTTCCATATACTCTTCCAAGAAGGCTTGTACATCTGCAACTGTAAATTTAACCTTTGGATTGTTGTTTACTGCTCCCATTACTAAGGATTCCAACATTGGAACTATTAAGAATGGTTTATCTTCAACCTCTTCTAATCCTTGTAATGAGAAATCTTTCATATACTTGAATGAGTTGAAACTGTATCTTAACTCAACCTCTTTCCCCTTAATGTTAATCATCATATTATCACTTCTCCTTTGTTATTCTTTTCATATACATTATTACCGATAAAGTGATAAATTAGTCCTGTCAACTCCTTTTGCTAAGCCACTCTAACCGATTGATTTGGGGTTGAATTAGTCTTTTATTGGGAAGGTTTTTATTGGAGGGATACATGGTATTGCTTGACCAAAAATGAGCAAAAAAATAGAGGGTAGACTTTAAATATCCACCCTACTCGACATATTCTCATTCTACCCTTGCACCATCATCCAATCTCCCTCAAATAAAGCCATGGAGAGGGAGTTAACTATCTAAGGGTCAAATACTACTATTACCCTTTAATTACTGCTATCAAGCCAATATAAGCTTATTCCAATTGGATGTTAAATTACACATTTACTTACAAGCAGTTCTTATAAACTTCTCCTATACTACTTATACTATATATTATATATACTTTATATTTATATAATAATAGTAATATGTAATTATAATAGTAAGAATGTACTAATATCAAGAAGTTTGAGAATTACAAATATATGTTACAGGTTACAAGTTGAGATTAAGTGTAATTAACCAACATAGATATAACCAATAACAACAATAAGAAATGTATGTAGAAGAGGGAGTGTATAGTTGAAAACTCTTAGAAATTTCTTGGCTCTGCAAAAGCACCTTATTTATATTAGGAGATAATCTCAATCTAGGGGTAGGGTACTACTTATGATTTGGTACTTGACTTTGTGTTTACTCCAAGTATAATTCCTAAGACCTAGAGTATTTTGGATATAGTTATTTTACCTACAGCCAATAAAAAAATTAATTCTATTGGTCATAAGTAAAACAACTTTTGATAATTCCTTGAGCCTTTCATACCCCATCAATACCCTCCTTGTTATCGCATTTCTGCACACTAGCTTTTTCTATATCATGCTTGTCCAATATAATTGCTAGTGCTTACCATAGACTTATCTATCCAAGCATTCCAACCGAACCTTTTTGGTAGTTCGCACCTCACATAGCACCACCAAAGAAGGGTATGGTGTTTCATGTACTACGGTTGATTTTATACATTGGCTCAACTCACCTACTAGATATTTTTAAGTTGCTCTAGTGTTTACACAACTAACCTATTATCTAAAAAAGGCAATAGGAAACTAAGCCTTTACAAATCCCATTTTTAAAATTAAAATATAAGTAGGTGTTTGGATTTTGTTAAAGGTTTAATTTAACATTATTCTATTTTGTATAAGCTGATGTTCTGCGAAAACATTGGCTTATTTTCTTTTACCAATAATTATTTTCTTCTTTTAAAATGACTTTCTTTCTTAATTATTTTTGGTGTTACGTTGTCAATTACTTCTACCACATCCACCAAAGTGGCATTATAATACCTATTTAATTCTTTTAAAGTGCTATGTCCAGTTATCTTCTTTAATATTAATGGACTGCAATTTGTATTAACTGCATTGGTTATAAAAGTATGTCTAAACAGATGTAATCCACATTTATCTACTCCCCTACTATTGCAATAAACTTTTACTCCTTTCTGTAGGGTACTCCTTGCTAATTGGTCATTATATACACTTGGGAATAAATAATCTTCTGCATTGCCACCTCTAACATTTATATACTCCTCTAAAACCTCTCCAAGTGAATTACTAATAGGTAAATATCTTGCCTTTCTATTCTTGGTATGATTTACTGCTATACTCCTATTAAATAAATCCAAAGCACCCACCTTTAAGTTTCTCAACTCTGTTGCTCTTACTCCTGTACTTGCCATTGTCCAAATAATTGCCCATGTTCTTAGAGATGTAAAATCCTTATCTTTTGGTTTTTGCAACAATATATTTAATTCCTCTTGACTATAAATCTCTTTAAATGTTTCTTGCACCTTTAGATATGGAATATAAAAGTCCTCTAATATATAACCTTTCCTAAATCCATATTTAATTATTGGACTTATATTTTGCATGTAAGAGTTAATTGTAGTATTGTTGCTTACACCTTTATCTTGTAAATATCGTATGTAGTTCTCGAACACTTCTAATCCAATAACATCACAATATACTTTCTCACCATACATGGCATTTAAGAATTCACCAAAGTATTTACTATGATACTTATATGTCCTCAAGGTTTCTTGTGACCTTCCTCTTATCTCCATATTCCTATAATATTCATTAAATAAATCCTCATATAATATTTTGGGTTTGTTAGTTTGTCCAAATCTGCGAGTACCTTTGACACTCCCTTTTATCATGTCTAGACTACCTCCTATTTCTTATCCAAAAAACATAAAAAGGTGTCCATGATTAGCTTTTAAAAATCTACTAATCACAAACACCTAATAAAATTCTCTATTCGTTTATATTACTGGCTTGAAGCTACTTGAACCTTATTCCCACTCAATCGTTGATGGTGGTTTTGAAGTAACATCGTAAACAATTCTGTTTACTCCTTTAACTTCATTAACTATTCTTCTTGAAACTTTATCTAATAAGGGTTTCAAGACCATAACTATATATCAACAATTTTAAATATTAATAAATATATCTTTAAAATGTATTTCTCAAATCTAATTTTAGTATATCACCATCTACTAATAAAAGACAATAATAAGTTTATTCTTCTACCAAAATCCTTTAATATTAATCGCTTTCTCTAGTACTTCATATGTAGATAATGACGTTGCCTGTAATACTATATCTCCTTTTAGTTGGTTAGAATTGCCTTGTATCTTACAAGTTTGGTCATCTACAGTTGTTAGAGAAGCAAGTTGAGAATTATCTATACTAAAGAAATATCTATCTGTGCTTATATTTCCACCCTCATCAACAATTTTATAAGTTTGAGTAACAGTCCATGTAATAGAATCTGAACCACTTATGCTATAAGTGTGAGTTATTTCTTCCTTAGTAATAGTTATATTAATATTTTTAATTAATTCTACACCATCTGTAATAAATTTAACTGTAATAATAGCCATCCCTTCTAATATTGCAGTAATTAATCCTGTATTATCTACAGTTGCAATAGTATCCTCAGAAGATATATATAATAATGTAGGATTTTCTACTGGACTAATTATATTATTTACTGTATCCGTAACGGTCACATTAATTTGAATAGTATCTCCTTCATTAAGAGTTGTTTCAGTCGGCTCTACACTCATATTATAACTATGTTTACTTTCATATCTCCATCTATCTGCAATTTCATTTTCTCGGTCATCATATTGGGTATTGAACACATCTTTTTCTACATAAACATAAATCAATCCTTTATCTTCCTTTGTCTTTGATATAACTTTCCATACATACCCCATTACAATTAATCTAAAATCTTCTTTTACTTTATCATTGACTTTATTTTCTTGCATAGTAAGTTTTATCTTACCATCAATTATAGATATATATTGATTTTGTTCTATGTCTTGTTGACCCGTTTCAATTAATACAGGTACTTCTACTATTTCACCTTGAAAATTTAACTTTACCTTATTATATTTAATTCTAGTAATAGTATATTGAGTATAAACATTATTAGTATTTTCATTCTCTAGCATAACCAAATAATCTACATTATTATATGTAACAATATCTCCTTGCTTAATTAAACCTATCTCAGCAATTAAATATTTATTATCTTTGCTTGAAGTGGTATCTTTAATTTCCTTAAATATTGCTTTTGTATCACTAGAGCCATTAATAATTATATCTTTACCAACTCTTTTAAGTTGCTCATTGAATTTATTCTTTAAGGTATTCATCTTCTACCTCCTTCCCCTAGTAAACATAAGGGTAAATGAAGAATTATCAACTTCCTCACCTGTTGGTATTGTATTAATTTTATCCTTAATCTTATCTATTCTATTAGTCAAATATTGATATGCTTGTTCCGTAGTTAGTCCTGTAGTATCATCACTAACCTTACGCATCATATCTACATCATTTGAAACTGCTTCAAGTATATCAATTATTGTATATAGTAGTTGTCTTTGGTGTAGTTGTTTATTATAGTTGTCATTGGCTGACAACTCATTTTCAATTAAAAATGTTGTGTATTCTGCATCCGTAAAATAATCCTTGTTAGATAATTCTAACTTTAATCGTTCTAATATAGTCATTTAAAGACCTCCTCTTTTTATTATTAATTCATTTTTAAGCAAAATAAAAAGGATACACTTTAGTTGTGTACCCTTATTCTTAATTATCATTATTATTAAAATTTTAAATTTCTTATTGTTCTTACTAAATTCTCAAGATGATTACTTTTTATAATAATATCTCGTTGCTTACCATATTCCATATAAGTTAATACCAAATAATTATTAACTGTTGTGGTTTTACTGTTCATCCCTAATGCTAGTACACCGAACAAGGCTATTTTTCCTAATGAGACTTCATTATTTATTTGGGTTTCACTTTTTATTTCTGCATTTATTATATCGTTCATAGGAATATATTTTGTACCCGAAGAATGTATTTGAAGTACAACTGAGTCCTCTTTAATTTGAAAATAAACTCCTTTTCCACCTACTATATCGGGAAATCCACCCATGTATTTTGCTAATGGATCTCCTAAAACAATACCTTCTTTTTTTTCTTGTTTCAACCTGCTATTCTCTATTGTAAAAGATATAAATAACAAGAACGCACAAATTGAAATTATGATTAACCAAAACATAGACTTATATCTCCTTCCATACAATTATTTATCCTACCATCTATACCCACAACTATCACATTCATAAGTTTTATTAAGTTTGCCTATGGAAAATACTCCAAACATTGCAGCCGATCCTACTTTACTTAGACCACTTATTTTATGTACTTTTTCTGATTTACAGTTAGGACATTTTATTACACTTTTATCTTCTTTTCTATCATCTTCATTTTCTTTTTTTGTAATAAATTTCATTTCTAAATAACACTCTTCTTTTGGCACTATATTAACTTTTGCCTCAATTGATTCAAACTCATTTTTATAATACTTTGCATCATCTAAGGATAAATCTTCTAGCAAAAGAGATGGAGCATTTTTAATAATTTTCTCACTTATATCTTTATTACAGTCTAATATTTCTTCTATCATAAACCCAAGTCTAAAAAGTTTACTACCTGCTTCTTCCAAAATCAAAGAGTATTTATCATCATCTTTATCTTTTTTCATAGGCTCTCCACAATTTGGACAACTTTCTGCATTTGGTGAAATCATTTTTTCACACATTGGACATTTTACTAATGGCATAAAG
>JAVBVX010000032.1:0-52486 GCA_036677665.1 Clostridium sp.
AAGGAGGTAAATTATGTTTCAAGGTATAATTAGAGGTTTGGTAAATAGTGCATCTGATGAGATGATGGAGAGGTTACTTAAAGATTCATACAATGAGAATCTTTTTGTTATGGCTACAGCAGCTCAGAAACTCACATTAAAAGCTATAATTGAAGCATCTATGAGAGCTCAATCAGGTCAAATACTTAAGAGAGCTTACGGTAGTCCCAATGTTCAATCTCCATGGGAGAAAGTATTTCTAAATCCAACTCAACTTTTTTCATTGCCTACAGATGATAAGACTCAAATAAGTACGGGAGTGACTATTGGAAAGAGAGCAAAGAAACCTTTAGAACTTTCAATGCCAATTATGATAACAGGCATGTCTTATGGCGGATCCCTAAGTCTAAAAGCAAAGGTAGCTTTAGCAAAGGGAGCATCACTTGCAGGAACATCAACGAACACTGGTGAATCAGCACTTTCAAATGAAGAAAGAGATGCAGCTAAATATCTTATAGGACAATACAATCGTGGGGAATGGATGAATACTGAAGATCAATTATCTAGACTAGATGCTATAGAAGTACAGCTAGGACAAGGTGCTTGGGGAGGAGCAGTTAAGTCTATAACAAGTGCAGAGAAAATAGATGAGCATTTAAGAGATACATGGCATATTGAAAAAGGAGCAGATGGGGTAATTAAACCTAGATTAACGGGAGTAAATACTTCAGAAGACATAATTAATTTATTAAATGGATTAAAAGAAAAGTATGAGGTTCCTATAGGTATTAAAATTGCAGCTACTCATTTTATAGAAAAAGAACTAGAAGTAGTTCTAAAAACCAATGTAGACTATATTGTAATTGATGGAGCTGAAGGAGGAACAGCAGTATCTCCACCAACACTTTCAGACGATATGGGGCTACCTACTTTATATGCTATAGCTAGAGCATCAAAGTATTTAGAGCTAAAATGTGCAAAGGATAAGTATGATTTAATTGCAGCAGGTGGACTTAAAACTCCAGGAGAGTTTTTAAAGGCTATAGCATTAGGAGCAAGTGCTGTATACATAGGATCTATAGCACTAGTATCAATGTTACAAGATCAGTCTGTAAACGCAACTCCTTCAGAACCTACACCGCAACTTGTATTATATGATGGAAAGCTAAAAGAAGATTTAGATATAGAAAGAGGAGCAAAGAATCTTAATAATTTCTTAAATTCATCGGTTGAAGAAATGAAGCTAGCACTCACAGCTATGGGAAAGACAGATTTTTCACAATTAGATATTAGGGACCTAGTTACAGTTGACAAAGATTTATCGGATAGTCTAGGAATTGAATATGCAGGATTTCCTAGTTCAAAGTAAAGTAATATTTAATACAATAGAATAGGTAATTTTTTATAAAAACTCTAGGTGTTTTTCTAAACTGCTCCCAGTATACTTTTAATAAGTATATAGGAAGCAGTTCAGTAGGCCTAGAGTTTTCATTTTAAGGATAATGAAATTTAGCTTTCAGTTATTTTTCCACCATTTATGTGAATTACTTGACCAGACACATAAGAGGAGTCTTCGGAAGCTAGATATACGTAAGCTGGTGCAAGTTCACAAGGCTGACCAGCTCTACCCATTGGTGTAGTAGTACCAAATTTTGCAACATCTTCTTTTGAGAAACTAGAAGGAATTAAAGGAGTCCAGATTGGACCAGGAGCTACAGCGTTTACTCTAATACCTTCACTAGCTAAGTTTAATGATAAGGAACGAGTAAAGGTTGTAATAGCACCTTTTGTACTAGAATAATCAAGTAAAGTCTCATGACCAGCATAAGCTGTTATGGAACTAGTGTTTATTATACTGCTTCCCTTTTTAAAATGAGGTAGTGCAGCTTTAGTTAAATAAAAAATAGAAAATATGTTGGTTTTAAAAGTAAGCTCAAGCTGTTCGGTAGTTATATCTAAGATACTATTCTGAGGATATTGAACTGCTGCATTATTTACTAAGATATCTATGTGATCAAAAGAACTCATAGTATCGGTAATAACCTTTTGACAAAAGTTTTCATCTCCTAAGTCTCCAGCGATAGCAAGACAACGGCGTCCTTTTTTTTCAATCATAGATTTAGTCTCGTTTGCATCTACTTCTTCGTTTAAATATACTATTACAATGTCTGCTCCTTCACTTGCAAAAGTTAAAGCAACAGCCTTACCAATACCGCTATCTCCACCTGTAATTATTGCTACTTTATTAAGGAGCTTTCCAGAAGCTTTATAGTCTGGATTTTCAGAAGTTGGTTTTGGCGTCATTAATGTTTCAAGGCCAGGTTGAGTATCTTGATGTTGAGGATCAAATTTTGTTGGAAACATATATATTTATACCTCCAGATTAAGTTTTATTCTATAGTATTTTGTTTATTAATTTAATTTTTATACTGAGGAGTAAGAAGTAAAGCGCTACAAGTTTATTCACAAGTAAAGTTAAGTGATATTGAAGAGATTTATATCATAAATTATATAGAATTATTATTCTGTGTAAGGGTGGTATAAGTGTCTAATTTTATTTCAAGCATTATATATAGTTTTTTTATATCTTTAGGAGTTTTATTAGGAGCAACTTTTTTTGCAGGAGTAGGAGCTTTGATTAATAATGATCCTCCTTTAAAAACTATGATGGATTTAGCTAGTTCAATAAAAATTTGGGCAGTAGCAACAGCTCTAGGAGGTACTTTTTCATCCTTTGAAGTAATTGAGGGAGGAATTTTTAAAGGAGAGATTGGAGCTCTTATTAAACAAATTATTTATATACTGTCGGCTTTGATTGGGATGAATATAGGCATGAGGTTATTAAAACTCCTTCAAAAATGTGGTGAAATATGGGTAAAATAAAAAAGTTGAATTATTTTCTATTCTTTTTATTGGGTATATGTTTAGGTGGATTAGTGGGAGTTATACTAATAAACTCTCTTATTAGTTATAGAATTGATAATTATATAAAAGAAATTCAATATCTTAAAACTGTGATTGAAGAAAAGAATGATAGATTTGAGAAACTTGAGGCATCTATTGAAAAAAGGAGATTTATTGTTAAAGAAATAGAGGTAGAATTAAAGTATGATAAGGAAGAAGAAAGAGATGATATAACAAAGATTGCTCTTGAGAAACATATCAAAGATAAATTTAAAGGATTAATTGGAAAAGATGTTGATAAAGTTGATGGGGAAATTTTATATGAAATAATTGATAGAAGAATAATGAAACTAGATGGAAAAGAATATCAATTAAGTATAAAGAGAATGGTAATTTCTCAAGTAGTAAAGTTTTGGATAACAGTAAAAGTGATTTAAAAACCTTAAATTACACATGAGAATACATAGAAAAAGTGCATAAAGTTTTATTTAGAAACTTTACCCATTCTTCTGCATATCATTAAATTTAGCAAGTAAAATAACTTATCTTCACCTTGAATATAACCATACTTCATATCCATTTCCTAGTTGCCACCCATTATATTAAAATAGTTTTATGAAAAATAAGGCCTATGCTGAATCCTTTTTCTCATTTTTGAAGAAGGATAAGCTATATGGAAGAAGATTTAAAACTAGAGCTGAAGCTCGAATGGCAGCTTTGCTGATAAGGTCTGTTACTATTTCCACAACAATAAATCCAGCAGAAATTTTTTGTCCTGCTGGATTTATCTTTCGTGGCAATTCTATTTTGCAACTTTTTAAAAATACTTCTACTTTTTTCGTGGGAACCTAATACCTTATTCTTTTTCGTCAGTTTTTTCTTCGACTCTTTTTTGCAAAAGGGATTCGCACTGGAACCCATCTATTCCATCTTGGCAGTAAGGCTTACCGTATGTGGGACAATCCTCAACGTCCATATTTTCAAACTTACACCAGAATAAATTCATACACATTTTTACCACTCCTAGTATAATAATGATATAGCAACTAAGGGCTATTCTTTTCTTAATAAATTTTAAAAATAAGTAACGGAAGAAAATTCTCTTTCTTCCACTTTAGAAATGGGATTGTTACAGCTGGTAGTCAACTCCAATCCTATGCATTTCCAATTTTACTTTTTTCCTTTAAGGCTAATCCTTCTTCTTCTGTAGCTAGCGATAAAAGATTAATTGGACAATTTTGTGTACAAACACCACATTTGATACAGTCCACATTGTTAAACTGATTTTTATCTGAGAAATCTAAATATGGTGCTAACTGAACAGGACAGACTTTTTCGCATTTAGCACAGCTTATACATTTATTTTCATCTGATATTGTCACTTTTTTCTCAATTTTTTTAGTTGCGCCTACTAATGTCCCTAGTTTATAAGAAAGCTTTTGTAGAGTTCCCATAGGGCAAAATTGACACCAGGTTCTTGGATTCACCGTTATGGCTAGCAATCCACCTACAATCATAACCATTAAATAAGTAGTTGAGAAAACCATTCCCAATTGGTCTAAAAAGTCGTATTTTCCCCAAAATGGTATGACTGCTATAATTCTACGAACAAAGTTAAACATAAAGAATACAAAAAATAAACTAATCATTGCTTTAGAATAAAAAAAATTAGGGATTTTTTTATTTTTACTAAGTGGTAGCATAATTACATCAAATAAACTACCATGAGGGCACATGTTACCACACCAGTAACGTCCTGTGAAAAAGGACGTTGCAGTTAATCCAGCCATAATTAGCACCACTAATAGTCCTAATTTAGGTACCCATAAACCACCAATAGCTACTAGTACAGTAAATATCCAGCCATATTTTCTAATGGGGGTGTATGCTCGATTTGCTTTCATATATTTTTTCATTTATATCTCCTCCTTAAATAGGCCTATCTACCCTACGGGGGTATAGTGGTATTGTACGCCTTTTTTAAAAAATTGTCAAATTAGGTATTCAACATTTTAGCTGGCATAGCTATTTTATTAAAAATTATCTATGTACAAACTTGGGAGCAAGTCAAAAAAGGATTCCACTTCGCTACATCTATTTATTTACAAATACCTCCGGGACAATGTCATAAACTTAATTAAGAAAAAAGAAAAATCTATTCCATTAATTGGAAAGGTAAAGACTTGTAAATATTGCTATAGTGACATACATATATATGGGACAAGATGTCCTCATTGTACATCAGAGTTATAAGGAAGCTCACTCTCTTTTCTACTTTAGAACGATATCTGGTTCAGCCGTGAAGTGTCACAATTTAAGAAGTTACCTATAAATAGAAAAGATAGTCCCTTAGAGTAGAAGTTTAAGTGACTATCTTTTTTCAGTTAGAGCAAATTAGTTTAAAATATTTAATAAAACAGAAGTATTTATATTAATTAGATGTTTGAAAATATAAGTCATTAGGTAAGGAGTTATATTTATCTTTATATAATTCCTTATTTGATACTATTTTTTTTAGGGTATCTACCAAGATATCAACTTCTCTACGAGTATTATATATTCCAAAGCTTACTCTAACCATACCAGGTTCATGACTGCCTTCTTTTACTCTTTCTTCTATTTCTTCTTTTGTCATTCTTAGCAACTTTTGTACATAGGGCTGAGCACAGAAACATCCATTTCTAACAGCAATCCCAGCTTCATAAGATAGGATTTTTGCTATTAATTCGTGATTCATTTCACTTATATTAAAGGCTATAGTGCCTATACGTTGATGAGAATTCATTCCATCACAATATATCTTTAAATCAGGGACTTGACTCAAAGCTTTAAGAGCATACTGAGTTAGTTCATTTTCATGACGTTCTACATTATCCATGCCCAAGGAATTTAAAGTTTCTATAGCTGTAGCTAAAGCTATTACACCAACAACATTAGGTGAACCTGCTTCATCTTTTTGAGGAGATTCACTCCATTTAATATAGTCATGAGTTACTATATCAACAGTACCTCCTCCAGTATAGTCTGGTGGTAAATTTTCAAAATCTACTCTAGAGCCTACTAATACTCCAATTCCAAAAGGAGAGTACATTTTATGGCCTGAGAATACTAGATAGTCAATATGATCCTTTGAGGAGGAGGGTTTTATATCTATCTTTGCATGAGGAACCAATTGAGCTCCATCTACTAGAATTTTGGCACCATATCTATGAGCAAGTCTAGCAACTTCGTGTATAGGATTTCTATACCCAGTAATATTAGAGGCGCCTGTAATAGTAACTAGTTTAACCCTTCCGTTATATTTCTTTAATTTATGTTTTAGATCCTCTAAAGATAATCTTCCACATTCATCAACTGAAATATAATCTATATTATATTTCCTCCAGGGTAAATCATTGGAATGATGCTCCATATCTGTTGATAAGATAACATCGTCTTTATATTTATTATAGAGCATATTAGAAAGTTTGTTTATGGCTTCAGTAGTGTTTTTTACAAAGATAACAGTATGATCTTTAGGGTCTGCATTAATAAACTTTAAAATTATATTTCTACTATCCTCATATAATTTAGTAGATAATTGAGATTTATAGCCAAAGCCTCGGTGGACAGAAGAATATAGTGAAAGAAATTTTATAACTTCTTGAATTACTGTGGTAAAAGGGGGTGTTGTTGCTGCATTATCGAAATTTATAGCTTGACTATAGTTTCCGTCTAATAATGGAATTCTAGAAGTAACGCCCATTATTAATTTTCTATAGAAAGAAGATTCATTCATAAAATCACACTCCAAATAGTAATCCTATTATAGTTTATTAGAGATTAAGTGAAATGGTGTTATATAATGTAGGAAAAAAGCAAGAAAGTAATAGTTCATTATTTTTTAACAAATTGTTTCTATTAATATAATTGATAAAAAAGTATAGTTAAAGTATGATATACTTTAACTATATTAATTGCATTTACTATATGAATACGGAGATGATCTATATGCAAAAATGTTCTATATGCAATAAAAATACAGCAACCATATATACAGCAAAAGTTGAAAATGGAAAATCAGAAATGGTAGGAATATGTTTAGAATGTGCAAAGAAAATGGGATACCCTCTTATGGAGCAATTGATGAAACAAATGGGCATAACGCCAGAAAATATGGAGAATATAGCTGAACAAATGAATGGAATGTTCCAGGATATAAGTATGGATGACTTAGGAGAAAATAATTTACTTTCTAATCTTTTCAGTGGAATATTTCCACAGGAGAAAGAGGACAGTATTGAGGATATTGAAAATTTTCAAGAGGAAAATAAAGCATCTAAAAATGTAGAAGATAAACAAGATACTAAAAATAAGGGTGGACTATTTAAAAAGAAAAGAAAACACCTTGATTTATATGGGATAAATCTAACTAGAAAAGCTAAAAATGGAGAAGTTGATAAGGTAGTTGGAAGACATAGAGAGATAGATAGAGTTATTCAGATTCTTAATAGAAGAAATAAGAATAATCCTATATTAATTGGAGAACCCGGTGTAGGTAAGACTGCTATTGCAGAGGGATTAGCAGTTAGAATTGCACAGAGAGAAGTTTCAATTAAATTATTTGATGCAGAAGTATACCTGCTTGATCTCACATCTATTGTAGCAGGAACACAGTTTAGAGGTCAATTTGAAGGTAGAATGAAATCCATTATAGAAGAGGCAAAGGATAATGGAAATATTATTTTAGTGATTGATGAAATTCATAACATTATTGGTGCAGGAGAAGCTCAGGGTGGAGCAATGAATGCAGCAAACATTCTAAAGCCAGCTTTAGCAAAGGGAGAAATACAAGTAATAGGGGCAACTACACTAGAGGAATATAGAAAGCATATTGAAAAGGATTCGGCTTTAGAGAGAAGATTTCAACCAATTTTAGTAGAAGAACCTACAAGCGAAGAGACTGTAGAAATTCTAAAAGGTATTAAAAGTTATTATGAAGATTATCATAAAGTAAAAATTTCAGATGAAGTTATAGAGTCTGCTGTAATATTATCAGAAAGATATATATCAGATAGATTTTTGCCAGATAAAGCTATAGATGTTATTGATGAAGCTGGTTCCAGAGCGAATTTGAAGAATCAAGGCTTAGTAGAATTAAAAGCTTTAAAGGAAGAACTAGAAGAAATACAATTTAATATAAAACAAGCAGCAGATAATAATGATTATGAGGGAGCTGCACAATATAAGGTAGAGGAATGTAAGATACAAGAGCAGATTAGAAACATTGAAAGTAAAAGTAATAGCGTAGAGTTAGATATTGAAGATATTGCATATGTTATTGAAGCTTGGACTAAGATTCCGGTGCAAAAGATTACTGAGGAAGAGGCTCAGAAGTTAATTAATCTAGAGAACAAATTGCATAAAAGAATTATTGGTCAGCATGAAGCTATTGTTTCACTTTCAAGAGCAATAAGACGTAATAGATTAGGTTTTAAGAAGAAGAAGAAACCATCTTCATTTATTTTTGTTGGACCTACAGGAGTTGGTAAAACAGAACTTGTAAAAGCTTTAGCAGTAGAACTATTTGGAAGTGAGGACTCACTTATACGAGTGGATATGTCTGAATATATGGAGAAACATACAGTTTCTAAACTTATTGGAGCTCCTCCGGGGTATGTTGGGTATGATCAAGGGGGTCAATTAACTGAAAAAGTAAGAAGAAAACCTTACTCTGTTATTTTGATGGATGAAATAGAAAAAGCTCATCCAGATGTATTTAACATGTTACTTCAAATCCTTGAAGATGGAAGATTAACAGATAGTCAAGGAAGAACTGTTTCTTTTGAAAATACAGTAATTATAATGACATCCAATGCAGGAACTAATTTTAAGTCTTCTGGAATTGGTTTTGCACAAGAAGGATATAGTGCATTAGAGAAACATGTTAAGGGAGCTTTAAAAGAAATATTTAAACCTGAATTTTTAAATAGAGTTGATGAAACTATTGTGTTTAAAGCTCTAAAAAGAGATGAACTTTATAGCATTATGGACTTAATGTTAAAAGAAGTTATAAATGAAGTTAGTGAAAAAAAAATAACTTTAGATATTTCTAAAGAAGCAAAAGACTATATATTAGAAGTTGGATATGATGAAAAGTATGGGGCAAGACCTTTAAGAAGAGCTATTCAAAAGTATATTGAAGATGAGATTGCAGAACAATATTTACAAAAGAAGTTTGCTGATGGATCGCACATAAAGGTTGAGTTAAAAGAAGGTAAGCTTTCTTTGGAATAATTTGAATTATAAAGTTGATATAAACAGATAAAAATGGAGATGTATACAAATGAAATTCCTTAACTATATATTAGACAAAGAGGAACAATTAGGAATACTTACTAAGGATGAAAAAAAAGTAATTAGATTAAAAGATGTTTTGGGAGCAAATGCACCAAATACTATGTTGGATTTAATTGAAGGCTTTTCTAGTGAATATAAATATTCACTAGAAAAGATAGAAGGAAATTATGAAGAAATAGATATAGATAAAGTAATAATTAAAGCACCTATTCCTTTTCCAAAAAGAGGAGTTATATGCATTGGTAAAAATTATAGGGAGCATGTAAATGAGGTTCCCAGCAATATAGAGTTTAAAAATGGGATTCCTGAATATCCAATATATTTTAGTAAATTCGTTGATGAGGCTGTAGGACAGAATGGGAAAATACTTTTAAATGCTAATATAACTAATAAATTAGACTATGAAGCAGAGTTAGCTGTAATAATTGGTAAAGAAGGGAAAAACATACCTAAGGATAAGGTAGAAGAGTATATTTTTGGATATACAATTCTAAATGATATATCGGCAAGGGATATACAAGCTAAACATATTCAGTGGCTGGTAGGAAAAAGTTTGGATGGAACTTGCCCAATGGGACCATGTATTGTAGATAAAAGTGAGATTAAGTTTCCAGTAGAACTAGATATTAAGTGTTATATAAATGGTGAACTTAGACAAAATTCTAATACTCGTGAGTTTATATTTGACATACCTCATATTATAAGTGAGTTATCAGAAGGTATTACTCTAAAAGTAGGAGATATTATAGCTACGGGCACGCCAGCTGGTGTGGGAAGTGGATTCAAACCTCAGAAATTCTTAAAAAATGGAGATGAAGTCATATCTTTTATTGAAAAAATAGGAATATTAAAAAACACTGTGTCATGTGAATAAAGGATTTAAAGTAAAAGAGCCATTTAAATAAATGGCTCTTTTGCAATAACAACACCTATAAGACCAGGTCCAGTATGAACTCCAGCAACGGGACTTATATCTCCAAACCCTAGAGAAACTATATTTGGATTATTTTTTAATCCTTCATAAAAATTCATGCCTTCTTCATAAGCACCACCGTGTAGTACCCATACTCTAGCAGTGGTAGTGGCTAAAATATCGTTGACTATTTCCAAAAGTTTAGTTTTTGCTTGTTTTTTTCCTCTAACTTTTGAGTGGGTGTAGTATACACCATCAGAATCAATAGAGATTATAGGCTTAAGGTTTAAAAGAGTGCCTAGAACCCCAGATACCTTTCCTATTCTTCCACCTTTAACTAAGTATTCAAGAGTATCTACTATATAGAATACACTAATTTTATCTCTCATCTTTGGTAGAGCTTCAACAATCTCAGAATAGCTCTTGCCCAGCTTTAGCATTTCGCCGCAACCTATCATAAGTGCCCCTGCGCCAAGAGTTAGTGATTTAGAGTCGAAAATAGTACTATTTATTTTTGTATGTTCATTTGATACAAGCTTTAATGCGTTGTAAGTTCCAGATAAAGCAGAACCAATACATACTCCAATAACATGAGTATACCCTTCTTTCTCAAGAGTATCAAAAAGATCGTGCATTTCTTGAATAGAAGGTAAAGAGGTATGAGGAACTTCTACTTTCATATTATCATATACTTGCTGAGGAGTTATATCCACTCTATCAATATATTCTTTATCTTTATAAATAATTTTTAAGTTAAGTACCTTTATATTATACGTATCTAGGATCTCATTGCTTAAATCAGACGTACTATCTGTAATTAAGGCTATTTTTTCCAAAGTTAATCCTCCTTATAAAGAATATTGTATGTAGTTGTTTAATTGTTTTAAGTAATACTAATAGAATACTATGAAGTGCTAAATGTTTCAATAAAAAGCTAATATAGATTAATAATGGTTATAACTTAAATATTTGCAATATCTAAATTAAATATGTAGTCAAAATTGATAAATTATATAAAAATAAAGAGTACGGATACGTACCCTTTATGTAAGTAATAATTTAAGTGAAATAATATTGAGGAACTTATTTTAATTTTAGTGCTTCTGCAAATCTTTGATTTGCTATATTCCAATTTACAATATTCCAAAATGCAGATATAAAGTCTGCTCTTCTATTTTGATATTTTAAATAGTAAGCATGTTCCCAAACATCTAATATTAATAGAGGTATACATCCCAAAATAGCTAAATCTTGATGTTTCTCAACTTGAAGTATTTCAAGTTTATTAAGGTTTGGAACCCAAGCTAGAACACACCAGCCAGAACCTTCTACAGCAGTAGAAGCTGCGGTAAATTGTTTTTTCATTGCTTCAACATCACCAAAATCTTGAGTTATTCTATCCGCTAATTCTCCTGTTAATTGAGAACCACCAGGAATCATGTTTTCCCAAAATAGGGTATGAAGTATATGACCTGATCCATGAAAAGCAAGTTCTCTTTCCCAATGCTTTATTAAAGCAAAATTTCCTGTTTCTCTACATTCTTTTAACTTTGCTTCAGCATTGTTAAGTCCATCAACATATCCTTGATGATGTTTGTCGTGATGTAGTCTAACGGTTTCCTCATCGTAGAACGGCTCAAGTGCATTATATGCATATGGAAGTTCTGGTAAAGTAAACATAATTAATCACCTCATCCAAAATTTTATATTACAATATATATTTTATCACATGGATAAAGTATATGCATATATAATAAATTCTATTTAGACTATTAAAAAAAACTAATCCATTAAAATTCCTATATATTTATAAAGTTTATGCACATACTAAATCTAGAAAATTTAAATAAAAAAAGGGGGTATGCATAATGAAATTTAAATGGAGTATAATTTTGGGGATTTTATCTTCTACTATATTAATTGCCAATGTCTCCTATGCAAAAGAAGACATTAAGCTAAATGAAATATCTATAAAAAATGAATACATAAAAGAAAATTATGAGTCACTATTTAAAAATGCTGAAAATTATGTTCTAGGAATATCACAAAAAGGTGAAAAGTTATATGTAGAAAGAAATAGCCTAAAAACTGAACTAGGTATTTCTCTAAAAAAACAAAGAGAAGACAATAATTTTAAAATAAAAGAAGAAATGAAAAAAGAAATAATATTTATAAGAGAATTAGTTCGAAATGGTAAGATTACTAAGAGAGAAGGAGAACGTCAATTAGAGAAGAGTAGAAAAAGGTATGAAGATAAAATTAAGGGTTTTAGAAAAGATTATGAATCAAAGCACAAAAAAGAAATCAGAGCAAGAATATTACAGAAGGAAAAAACAAAGGAGGCTTTCGAGAAGTTTGTAAATGCAGTAGAATTAGGGGAAGTAACTTCAATAGAAAATACTTTTAATGATTATTGTGAAAATAGTAAAATTCTAAATGAGATGCTAAAACAATATTTAAATGATGTTAAAATAGGTGCTTAGCTAAAGAAAGGTTAAATTATATATTTTATTTTGATTTAACCTTTTACCTATGTAGAAAATTGATAGAAATATATAGCAAATATGATACAATCATATAAAACAATTATATCTAAGGAGGAATTTTTATGTCAGTTAAGTTTACTGAAAATCTTGACAAAGCTATGGAAAACCTACATAAGAAAGGAGCATTTTTAACAGTAAAAGATAAGGAAAAGATAAATACTATGACTATAAGCTGGGGAAATATAGGATTTGAATGGAATAGACCTATTTTTACTACTCTAGTTAGAAAATCAAGATATACTCATGATTTTTTAGAGAATACTGGAGAATTTACTATAAGTATACCAGCAGATGAAAGTTTTCAAGATACATTAGCATTTTGTGGAACGCAATCAGGTAAAAATGTAGATAAGTTTGAAAAATGTAAGTTAGAAGTTAGTGAAGGTAAAAGTGTAAGTGTTCCTGTTATAGCTAACTGTGGCTATGTATATGAATGTAGAGTAGTATACAAACAAGATATGGATATAAGCCTATTAAGCGAAGACATTAAGAAAGCTTCATATCCAGATGATGACTATCATACAATTTATTATGGTGAAATAGTAGCTTGTTATTTGAATAAATAATAGAAAGGCATGTTAATAATACGTCTATTTTTATATATAGATTAATTAAAAACATGCCTTTTGTCATATACGGTGTTAAAAGAATATTTAGAAATTATCCTCATATATTTTAAATAATAAGTTCAAATATTATATATGAAAAATATGGGGGTAGTTATAGTGAAATATACATACAAAAAAAATGAGAAAGTCGCAGGAATTATTGCTATAGCAGGACTATTAACTGTACCTGCTGTTGTCGTAAAAAATATAGTGAAAGATATTAAAGTCAAAGAGCAGGAGAAACGGACAATACAGAAAATTATAAAAAATACAATTCAATTAGAAAACAATTTAACTACTATTAATGTGATAAAGTATTTGCAGTTTATCCAGAGTATAGACATACCAAATAAAACTATTTGTAAAAATGTTATTATTGAAGGATTTAAGCTAGTGAGAGATTGTGAGGAGATAAATGATAAATTAAAAGCAGATTTAAGAATTCTTCTAGAATGTAAAGGAGTAAGTTTTGTATATTGAGTACTTTAAATGTTTTTAATCAAGTATTAATACTTTTTATTATAATGTGCTCGGGGATTTATGGAAGAAAGAAAAACATTATTAACAATACTAGTAATAAAGGACTTACAGATATATTATTAAAAATTACTCTGCCTATGATGATAATATCATCTTTCATAAGATACAGTTATTCAGATGAATTGGTATCAAATATGATAAAAGTATTTATTTACTCTATGGTTATACATTTACTGCTTATTCTTATAAGTAAAATACTATTTATTAAATTTGAGAAAAACAAGAGTGATATTTTAAAATTTGCTACTATCTTTTCAAATAGCGGTTTCATGGGATTTCCAGTATTACAAAGTGCTCTTGGAAGTCTGGGGGTTCTTTATGGATCAGTATTTAATATACCATTTTATATATTTGTATGGACTTATGGAATATCTTTATTTACAAATAAAAATGAAAAGAATCTTTTTAAAAAGATCTTTCTAAATCCAGGTATTATATGCGTATTTATAGGATTAATCATTTTTCTGTTTTCGATTAAAATTCCTAATGTACTATCTGATTCAATTAAATTAATAGGGGATGTAACTACCCCTATATCAATGATGATAATAGGTTATATGATTTCAGGAGTAGAGTTTAAAGAAATATTTAAGGAAAAAAGTGTTTACTATGTTTCATTAGTGAGGCTTATAATTGCTCCAACTTTAACATATTTATTATTAAAACTAATAGGAGCAAATTCTATGCTTATAAATGTAGCTATAATTATAGAGGCTATGCCAGTAGCAGCAGTATGTGCTATATATGCAGAGAATAATGATAAGGAATCCAGTTATGCATCTTTAATTGTTTTTGTAACCACATTATTATCTTTAGTAACAATACCTTCAATTTTAGTCCTAGTTAATAGAGGTATATAAATTATAAGTAGATATATTTTTCAAATATTGATTATTTAGAATAGTAATAAAATATTAATTTACCTATTGAATTTAACTTAAACAGATGTTATAATTATTCAAAAGAATAATAAGGAATCTTTAATCCAGTCCAGTGAGGCTGGTAAGATCATTAGTTATAATACCAAAGGGAAATTTTGTGGTGTTAATATAACTTCTTACCAGCGTGGTGAGAAGTTTTTTTATTATTTGGTGTGAAGTTACTTTTTAATTCAGTCCAGTGAGGCTGGAAAAAGGAGAAGAGCGATTTTCTCCTTATAATTCAAAAGTTTAAGGAGGGTTTTTTATGTCAGAAAACGTATTAGTGAAAAAAGTTGAGCAAAATGTAGAGGTGAAAGAAAGTCCTACTTTGTTAGAAAATGCAAAAAAGGTTATTTTAGCACTTCAGCACTTAATAGCAATGTTCGGAGCAACGGTATTAGTTCCGATGCTTACCGGTTTTGATGCATCAGTTGCATTGTTTTCAGCAGGGGTAGGAACATTGATATTTCATGCATGCACTAAAAGAAAGGTTCCAGTATTCTTAGGTTCGTCATTTGCATTCATAGGCGGAATATTGACAGTTAAAGAGAAGTTTGGTGGAGATCTTGCTTATGCACAGGGTGGTATAGTAGTTGCAGGTTTACTCTATGTGGCTTTATCTTTTGTAATAAAGAAAATCGGAGTTAAAAGTATAAAAAAATATTTACCTAACCAAGTAGTAGGACCAATGATAATAGTAATAGGATTAAACTTAGTACCAGTAGCATTCGGTATGGCAAAAGCAAACGTTATAATAGCAGGGGTTACATTAAGTGTAGCTGTTATATTAAGTTTAAAAGGCAAAGGTTTCTTAAAACAACTTTCAATACTTATAGCTGTAATAGTTGGATATTTATTATCATTACAATATGGAATTGTAGACACTAAACTTATGGAGGTAGCTCCAATGTATGCAATGCCACACTTTACACTTCCTAAATTTAATTTAGGTGCTATTGCAATGATTGCACCGATTGTTCTTGCGGTATTTATGGAGCATGTAGGAGATATTACAACTAATGGAGAAGTTGTTGGAAAAAACTTTATTGAAGATCCAGGCTTAAATAGAACGCTTCTTGGAGATGGACTAGCAACGGCTTTTGCAGGACTAATAGGGGCTCCTGCTAATACAACTTATGGTGAAAATACTGGAGTTCTAGCTATAACTAAAAATTATAACCCAGCAATTCTTAGACTAGCAGCAGTGTTTGCGGTAGCACTAGGATTTATAGCTAAGATAGGCGGATTCTTAGGTAGTATACCAGTACCAGTTATGGGCGGAATAAGCTTAATGTTATTTAGTATGATATCATTGATAGGAGTAAAGACGTTAAGTAATGGTAAAGTAGATTTTGATGTAAAAAACATTCTAGTTATTGCAACTATATTATTAATTGGACTTGGAACGACATATGTCGAAAAGTATACAGGAGTAGTTATAGGTATCCCTGTAGCAGAAGGTGTAAAAATAACAGGACTTAGCTTAGCTTCAATAATTGGAGTAGCATTAAACGCAATAATAAATAAAGGACAAATAATAGAAGAATAAATAGATAAAAAATAGCTTGATTTAGACTGATAATCTAAATCAAGCTATTTTTTATTTAAAATAAATTATATTAGTGTAAAATTTACACTGCATTTAAGTATTTTAATTTACAAAAACACTTAATAAATTATAAAAAACTCTGTGACAATATTCAAAAATGTTTGACAACTATAACTTTTTTTGATATTGTATAATTGTATTAATTATTTCTTGATATATTATAATATTATTTTTGGAGGTTGCTATGAATACAAATCAAGAACAAACAGTAAAGGTTTTATTTGCAGATCCGTCATCATTATCATTATTTGGACTAGCGATGATAACACTTGTTGCATCAACTCAAAAACTTGGAATTACACATGGAACTGCATTCTTAATCCCATGGGCAATTTTTTTAGGTGGACTAGCTCAAATAATTGGTTCTATTGGAGACTACAAACGAGGTAATGTATTTGGAGCAACAGCATTCGGAGCTTTCGCATTTTTCTGGATATCTGTAGGTTTCAGCTGGATGATTCAAAATGGTGTTTTAGGGGAAACGTTAGCAAAGGGTGTAGATGCACATCAATTAGGTTTTGCTTTTGTAGGGTATTTTATTTTTAGTGCATTTATGACAATAGGAGCAGCAGAAGCTAACAAGGTTCTATTAACTTTATTCATTATAATCGATTTATTACTGTTATCATTAGCATTATTCACTTTTGGGGTAGCTCCAGAGGTTACACACCTGATGGCAGGCGTATTTGAATTAGGAATAGCTATAGGTTCATTCTATGCATCTGCTGCTACAGTTTTAAACCCACACTTAGGAAGAACGTTTTTACCAATGGGTAAACCTTTAGGAATATTTAAAAAGTAATTTAAGATTTAAAACTTTAGAACTTAGAGTATAAAAACTCTAAGTTCTTATTTTTTTCTGATTGTGAAATTATAACTGTATATTGACCTGTAAAGTATGATAAAATTAAATACATAGAATAAAAATTAGTTTAGAAGGTGAATGAATGGATAAGGTATCTAGAAATGATTTGTGTTGGTGTGGAAGTGGTAAAAAGTATAAAGCGTGTCATATTCATATAGATGAAAAGTTAAGTGCTATGGAAGATGAAGGTTTTATAATACCACCAAGAGGAATTATAAAAACACCAGAACAGATTGATGGAATTAGAAAGAGTTGTAAGACAACTAAAAAGGTTTTAGATATGGTGGCAGAAAGAATAAAAGAAGGTATAACTACAGAAGAGATAAACACATGGGTTCATAACTATACTATAGAACTTGGAGCTATTCCTGCACCGTTAAATTATATGGGATATCCTAAGAGTGTCTGTGTGTCCATTAATGAGGTGGTTTGTCATGGGATTCCAAGTGGAAGAACTTTAAAAAATGGAGATATTGTAAATGTAGATGTAACCTGCATCTTAAATGGATATTACGGAGATGCAAGTAGAATGTTTATAATAGGAGAAGCATCGGAAGAAGCTACTAAATTAGTGAAAATGGCAAAAGAGTGTTTAGATATTGGAATTCTTCAAGTAAAGCCTTTTGCAACTGTAGGGGATATAGGTCACGCTATTCAACAATTGGCAGAAGGAAATGGATACTCAGTAGTTAGAGAATTTGGCGGACATGGAATTGGAGTTGATTTTCATGAAGAACCTTTTGTTGATCATGCTGCCAGACCTAATTCAGGCATGGTACTTATTCCAGGGATGACATTTACTATTGAACCTATGATAAATCTAGGAACTTTTAGATGTAAGGTATTAGAAGATGGATGGACGGCGATAACTGCTGATGGAAAATTAACGGCACAATGGGAACACACAGTGTTAGTTACAGATGATGGAGTTGAAATTTTAACAGCCTAGAAGAATTTATCTTCTAGGCTGTTTTTTAATTTGTTGTGTATTAATTAGTTCTTCAATCTTAAGCATTTCATTGGGAAGTAAATTTTGAGGAATTGAGTTAGTGCCTAAAATTCTTGCAGCTAGTAATCGAGCACATTTAAAACTATCATTGATACAATATTTAATCTTATGAACTTCAGAGTTTGGAGGCATATTAGTTAGCTTATTTTTAAAAAATGGACATTGATCTAAAATAGGACATGTACACATAATTAACCTCCTTGTTTAATTTATGTGATTAGGGGATAAATTAATAGAAAATTAAGAATCTATATCTTATTACTTTATATGATATAGTCAGTAAAAATATATTAGAATTTTCAAATTTTTCAATTTAATATAATTAATTGAGGTGTTATATGAAAGAGGAGTTAGTAAGAAAGGTTTTTAATGAAATACAAATTATAGACAAGGGTATTCTAATTAGGAAAGCGTTTTTAAGTAAGTCTGAAAATATAAAATCTGGAATAATTGAAAAAATATCAGAAGAGGATTTAAACACACTTTTTAATATATATGATGAACACTTTTTTAGTAATTATTTTAAGAATGAATTTAAAGGGAAGATAAAGTTCTCTTTATCTAAGAGAATGAATAAAAGTGCTGGTAAAACTATTGTGCCTAGAAATATAGCTGTACTATCAGAAGAAAATAAAAGTTTTGAAATTAAAATAGGTGTGAATTTTTTATTTGAATATTATAAAGTTAAAAGAGAGAAGAATGTAGGAGGTATAAAGACACATGATTCTTTACATGCGCTTTTTATTGTCTTTGAGCATGAATTAATTCATCTTTTAGAATTTTATGTTTTTGGAAATTCAAGTTGTAAGAATATAAGATTTAAAAATATAGCTTTTAACATATTTAAACATAAAGAAGCATATCACTCTCTACCTACAAATAGCGAGATAGCAGCAAAAAACTTAGGACTTCATAGAGGAGGACATGTAAGCTTTAATTATGAAGGAAAAAAAGTAAATGGTGTAATATATGGAATCAATAAGAGGGCGACGGTTATGGTATTAGATAATAAAGGAAAGTATATAGACGGTAAGGGTAATAGATTTATGAAATTATATGTTCCTTTAGAATTAATAAGCAAAATCTAGAAAGTTAAAAATGTATTGCAATATTCTATAGATATGATAGAATTTATGAATATATAAATTTCAAATTAACAAATAGGGGGCAAAAAAAATGGACAATATAGTGGTAGCTAAGTTTGGGGGCAGTTCTTTAGCTAATGCAGAGCAATTTAAAAAAGTTAAAAATATTGTATTACAAGATACAAAAAGAAGGTATATAATTCCTTCAGCACCGGGCAAAAGACATAGTAAAGATTATAAAATTACTGATCTATTTTATTTATGTCATACACATGTAGAAAAGGGTATCTCTTTTCATGAGGTTTTTACCATTATACAAGAAAGATATAATGAGATAGTAAATGAATTAGAATTAAACATAAACATAAATGCTCATTTAGATGAAGTTAAAAGAGTAATATCAGAGGGTAGTACTGCTGATTATGCAGCAAGTAGAGGAGAATACTTAAATGGTCTAATTCTTGCAGATTATCTTGGCTATGAATTTGTAGATGCTGCAGAGGTAATAATATTTGATAAGTATGGTTGTTTTGATTCTGAGAGCACAAAAATAGCTATAAAATCTAAACTTTTAAAAATCGATAAGGCAGTTATACCAGGTTTCTATGGAGCTATGGAGAATGGATTAATAAAGACTTTTACTCGTGGAGGTTCTGACATTACAGGATGTATTATTGCTAGAGATGTAGAGGCGGAATTATATGAGAACTGGACAGATGTATCTGGGTTTTTAATGGCTGACCCGAGAATAGTTGATAATCCAATGACAATTGAAAAAATTACATATAAGGAATTAAGAGAACTTTCATATATGGGAGCAACAGTTTTACATGAAGATGCAATTTTCCCAGCTAGAGAAGGCGGAATTCCTATAAATATTAAGAATACGAATGCTCCAGAGGATAAAGGAACTGTAATTATAGATAATGTAGAATTTGAAAATAATGCTCCAGCGATAACTGGAATAGCAGGTAAAAAGAACTTTACGGTTATTGCTATTGAAAAATCCTATATGAATGCAGAGATAGGCTTTGGTAGAAGACTTTTAACTATTTTAGAATCTTACGGAGTGTCCTTTGAGCATATGCCATCAGGAATAGATACTATATCTGTTGTAATTGAAGATCATCAATTAGAAAATAAGCTAGATAGAGTATTAGATGAAATAAAAAGACAATGTAACCCTGATTCTCTTCATGTTATACCTAATATGGCTTTAATAGCTACTGTAGGAAGAAGAATGGCAAAAACAGTAGGCGTATCTGAAAAAATGTTCACAGCTTTAGCTAAGAATAATGTAAATATAAGAATGATTGACCAAGGTTCAAGTGAGATAAATATAATAATTGGAGTAGAGACTAAGGATTTTGAAAATGCTATAAATGCAATATATTCTGCATTTATACAATAATAAAAGTAGAATATAAAAATAGAGATTACGAGAATGTAATCTCTATTTTTGTAATTCTCATGATAAAAATCTTTTTTTGCAGGAGTTTTTTCATAATTTATGTTGACATAAAAATTTTAAAATAGTATACTCATCTACAAATGTAAAAATAAATATTAAAAACAGAGAAGGGGAAAAGTAGGTAGAAGATTAATCTAAAAGAGAGTGGGAGTAGGTGAAAGCCCATAGATTATATTTTATTGAAAATCACCCCAGAGTTGCAGGCTGAAATGTAGAGTAAGCTGTGCCGGCATTGTCGTTAGAAGTTGAAGAGATAAATTTGAGTGGTACCGCGATTACATGACTTTTTCGCCTCATGGGCAAGGGGTCTTTTTTTTATTTCTAAATTTACTAATTATGGGGCAATATTAAGGAGGCGTTTTAGGATGTTAGATGGGGCTAGAATTTTACTGGAAGGCTTAAAGGAATTAGGAGTAGAAGTTATTTTTGGTTACCCAGGAGGAGCTGTTCTTCCAATTTATGATGCATTATATGATGAGAAAGATATAAGACATATATTAACTGCCCATGAACAAGGGGCAGCACATGCTGCAGATGGTTATGCAAGAGCAACGGGAAAAGTAGGAGTAGTTCTTGTGACTTCAGGGCCAGGAGCAACCAATACAGTTACAGGTATCGCAACAGCCTATAGAGACTCGGTACCGTTGGTTATAATAACAGGGCAGGTTGCTCAACCTCTATTGACTAAGGATTCTTTTCAGGAGGTAGATATACTTGGAATTACATCTACAATTACAAAAAAGAACTTTATAGTAAAAGATGTAAATGAGCTTATATTTATTTTAGAGGAGGCTTTTGCTATTGCACAGAGCGGAAGGAAAGGTCCTGTACTAGTAGATATACCTAAAGATATTCAAGTAGCCATGGGGAATTATACAAAAGTATTAATTAATAATATAAAAGAAGTAGGAGTAACCAGTTCTTTTGGGGAAAATTTAGAAAGAAGTATTAGAGAAGCGGCTGATCTTATAAACTTATCATCGCAACCTATAATCTATGCTGGCGGTGGAATTATAAGTTCAGAGGCCAATGAAGAACTAGTGAAATTTTCAGAGAAAATAAAGGCCCCTGTTACATGTAGTTTAATGGGTCTTGGAAGTATATCGGGAGAACATAAAAATTTTACTGGGATGATTGGAATGCATGGAACACGTTGTTCTAATTATGCGGTAACTAAATGTGATCTATTAATTGCAATAGGAGCAAGGTTTAATGATCGTGTAACAAGTAAGATTGAAGGATTTGCACCGGATGCTAAAATAATTCATATAGACATTGATGAAAAGGAACTAGGGAAAAATATTAGAGTAGATATTCCTTTAAGTGGAGATGTAAAAGTTATATTGAAAGATTTAACTAAAATTGTAGATGAAAAATCTGATGGGGATTGGAATTCGCAAATTAAAGAGTGGAAAGAAAAGTATCCTCTATCATATAATAGAAATGAAGGATTAAGTGGACAATATGTGATAGAAAAGCTATACGAAATAACTAAAGGTAAATGCATTATAACAACAGAGGTTGGTCAAAATCAGATGTGGGCAGCTCAATATTATAAGTATTTGGAGCCAAGAACTTTTATATCATCAGGTGGACTTGGGACTATGGGATTTGGTTTAGGAGCAGCTATTGGAGCTTATTTTGGAAATACAGGAAAAAAGGTTATAAATATAGCTGGGGATGGAAGTTTTAAAATGAATTCTATTGAGTTGGCTACTATATCAAGATATAAAATTCCAATAATACAGTTGGTTTTAAATAATAGCTGTCTTGGGATGGTTCATCAATGGCAAGAGATGTTTTATGACAAAAGATTTTCTCATACTGTATTTGAAGATGAAGTTGACTTTGTAAAACTTGGTGAGGCTTATAGAATAAAGTCAATTAGAGTTACAAAAGAAGAAGAAGTAGAGGCGGTATTAAATTATGCATTAGGGCTTAATGAACCTGTTCTCATAGAATGTCAAATAAGTTATTCAGAAAAAGTATTTCCGATGGTTGCTCCAGGAGAAGTTATTAACAACATGATAAGTGAGTATTAGACTATAAAATTAATTTGATAACTATTTAGGAGGAATTGTTTTGAGTATATATGAATTTGCTTTGAAGATGGAAGAAGATGGACGGAATTATTATAAGGAACTAGCCAAGACTTGTAAGGATGAGTGGTTAAAAGAGATATTTGAGTTTTTGTCACTAGAAGAAACTAAACACTATAATATATTTAGAGGTTTGATGAATAAAAACATGGATATTAATGTTAATGTCGAAAGTAATCTAAATAAATATACAAGTATTTTTGAAAGGAAGAGTCAAACAGAATTTCTAAAGAGTTTACCTAAAGTTCAAACTAATATTTATGTAACTGCGACAGAAGATGAAAAAAAGAGTATAAGTTTATACGAGAAAATGTTAAAAGAAGTAGAGACTGAAGAAGAAAGAAAAATCTTGTTAAATATTATTGAAGAAGAAAAGAAACATTTAAAGTTTTTGGAAGATTTAATTGAACTTATGAATAAATTAGAAAAAATAGAGGAATAATAAAAAGTTCTAAAACTCTATTGACAATTATTCTGTACAGTAATATAATAAACAAAGAATTGAATATAGCTTATCAAGAGTGGTGGAGGGACTGGCCCGATGAAACCCGGCAACCGGTATAAAGTATATATTATAGTTTATACAATGGTGCTAAATCCTGCAGCAAAAGCTGGAAGATGAGGATACATAGGAATTTTAGACCTAAGGACATCCTTGGGTCTTTATTTTTTTATCAACAAGTAGCAGGGGGTGCAGCAATGATCGAGATAAAAAATATAGTAAAATATTTTGGAGAAGATAAAGTTTTAAAAGATGTAAGTTTAGAAATAGAAGAAGGAGAAATTTTTGGGATTATAGGACATAGTGGAGCTGGAAAGTCTACACTGCTACGATGTATAAATGGTCTTGAAAACTATGATTCAGGAAATGTAATAGTAGGTAGTAGAGAAGTAAAGGATCTTGAAGAAAAAGAAATTAGAGAGTTTAGAAAAGATATAGGAATGATATTTCAGAACTTTAGTTTATTAAATAGAAGAAATGTATGGCAAAATGTTGCCTTGCCACTAGAAACCTGGGGATATAGTAAAGAAGATATAGATAAAAGAGTAAAAGAACTACTGGCTCTTGTTGGACTAGAGGATAAAGCTAATAGCAGGCCTAAAGAGCTTAGTGGAGGACAAAAACAAAGAGTTGCTATCGCAAGAGCATTAACTCTTCAGCCAAGTATTTTACTGTGTGATGAGGCAACTTCAGCCCTTGATCCTAAAACTACAAAATCTATACTACAATTACTTAGAGAAATAAATGAAAAATTAGGCATAACAGTTATTATAGTTACTCATCAAATGGAAGTTATAAAAGAAGCTTGTACAAAGGTAGCTTTAATGGAAGGCGGAAGAGTAATTCAGGCTGGAAAAGTAGAGGAAGTTTTCTTAAATCCAACTAAGGAAATGGAAAATTTATTAGGTGAAGAAGATGTACTCCCAACAGAAGGAGTAAACATAAAAATATTCTTCCCAAAAGAGCTAAGTCAAAATAGTATAATAACCTCTATGGCTAGAGAATTAGATATAGATTTTTCTATTGTTTGGGGAAAACTTGAAAAATTTAGTGTTGGTGTACTTGGAAGCTTAGTAATAAATGTGCCAGAAGAAAAAAAACATATAGTTTCTTCTTATCTTAATGAGAAAAATGTACATTGGGAGGTTCTATAGATATGTTGACTAATATTTTAATTCCAGCACTTGGAGAAACCCTGTATATGGTTTTAATTTCTACATTTTTAGCAGTTTTAATAGGTTTTGTACCAGCAATTATAATGATTATTACTGATAAAAATGGATTAAAGCCAAATGAGCCAGTATATAACACTCTAGATATGATTATAAATGTGTTAAGATCTTTTCCATTTATCATTTTATTAATATTACTAATACCATTTACAAGACTTTTATTGGGAACTTACATTGGAACGACTGCAGCAATAGTACCATTAACTATTGGTTGCGCTCCTTTTGTGACAAGAGTAATAGAATCAGCACTTAAAGAAGTAGATAAAGGAGTAATAGAAGCTGCAAAGTCCTTTGGAGCAAGTACTTCTCAAATTGTATTTAAAATTATGCTTCCGGAAGCCCTACCTTCTATTGTTTCAGGGATAACCCTTACAGCCATAGTTGTAGTGGGATTTTCTGCAATGGCAGGTGCAATTGGAGCTGGCGGACTTGGAGATGTAGCTATGCGATATGGATATCAGATGTTTAAAACAGATGTTCTAATAGCTACAGTAATAGTTTTAATAGTACTTGTTCAAGCTATTCAGACAATAGGAACACTAATATATAAAAAGGTAAACAGATAAATATAAAATACTATTTATAGTAATTTATAAAATATAAAAGAATTAATAAATAATAAGGGGGAATTATAAATGAAAAAAAGAATTTTATCAGTTTTATTAGCAAGTACAGTGGTTTTAGGTGCTATCGGACTTACAGGCTGCGGAAATAAAGAAGCGGCTAAGCCAGAAGAAAAGAAGAAAATAGTAGTTGGAGCAACTCCAGAACCACACTCTCAAATTTTAGAAAAAGTAAAACCAATACTTGAGAAAAAAGGTTATACTTTAGAAATCAAAGTATTTAATGATTATGTAATTCCTAATACTGCTGTTGAAGATGGTCAATTAGATGCTAACTTCTTCCAACATGTTCCTTATTTAGAGAAGTTTAATGAAGAAAAAAAGACACATTTAACATATACTACTAAAGTTCACTTAGAGCCAATGGGAGTATACTCAGAAAAATTAAAAGATTTAAAAGAAATAAAAGATGGAGCGACTATTGCAGTGCCAAATGATCCAACAAATGAAGCTAGAGCTTTAAGACTACTTGAAAGAGAAGGAATTCTTAAATTTAAAGAAGGAGCACTAATAACTAAATTAGATATTACAGAAAATCCTAAAAATATAAAAATACAAGAATTAGAAGCAGCACAACTTCCAAGAACTTTAAAAGATGTAGATGCAGCAGTTATTAATACAAACTATGCACTACCAGCAGGATTAAATCCTACAAATGATGCTCTTGCAATTGAATCTAAGGATTCTCCTTATGCTAATATATTAGCTGTTAAAGAAGATAACAAAGATAAGGAATATATAAAAGCTTTAACTGAAGCAATTAACTCACCAGAAATCAAAAAGTTTATAGAAGAAGAATATAAGGGAGCAATAGTTCCAGCATTCTAAGCAGATATCCCAAATCTACGATTAAAAGGTCATGTTATGTAAATTACTCATAACATGACCTTTTTTTAGAACCAATTTTTTTTCCTGAAATAATTTATCATAAATAAAATTAATGCAATGGTAATAATCCAAAAAATCGGGTACCCATACTTAAAACTAAGCTCAGGCATATAGTGAAAGTTCATACCATAAATACCTGTTAAAAATGTAAGAGGGATAAAAATAGTAGAGAATACCGTTAAAACTTTCATTACTTCATTAGTTTTATTACTCATGCTTGAAAGATAAATATCAAGCATTCCAGATAAAATATCTCTATAAGTTTCAATTACATTTATAATTTGAATGATATGATCATAAACGTCCCTTAAATATATGGTAGTTTTTTCGTCAATTAAGATATGTTCATCCTTGATTAAGGTACTTACAATTTCCCTAAGGGGCCATACAGAGTTTCGAAGAAAAATTATATCTCTCTTAAGGTTGTATATATCTGATAGTAAGCTTTTGGTAGGGTTATTCATAAGATTATTTTCGATTTTATCTAAAACATCTCCTATACTTTCAAATATATTAAAATAACTATCTACTATAGCATCTATTAAGGAGTAAAGCAGATAGTCGGAACCCTTACTTCTTATATTATTTTTATTAGTCTCAAGTCTGTTTCTTATATTATCAAAGACATCTCCAGGAAATTCCTGAAAGGAAATAAGACAATCATCAAATAATACGAAACTAACTTGTTCAGACTTTATTTCTTTAGAGAATTTATCGTAATAGAGCATCTTAAGAACTATGTATATATAATTGTTTTCTAAATCAACTTTAGGATGCTGGTCTGTATTTAGAATATCTTCTAATATTAAAGAGTGAATGTTGAAATTATCCCCAACTTTTTTTACTAGATCTATATCATAAAGTCCATCAATATCTATCCATATTACAGAACTATCTATGCTTTTATGAAAAGCTTTTTCTATATTATTTATAGAGGTTTTATTAAAAATATTATCATTATACTCTATTAAATCTATTCTTATGTTTTCACTAGTATGTTCTCCGATATGAACTAAAGTCCCAGGAGCAGATCCGATCTTTCTTTTTCGACTTTTTATGTGCTTGGGCATTTTCAATACCTCCAATAAATTTCTAGGGTTTCTTGAATTTGTATACTTAAATAAGTATATGATATAATCCTATAAAGATAATTTTACCCTTATAAAGTAAAAAATAGAAGGAGAAATTAATAATATGTTAAGTGTGAAAAAATTTAGTTAAGCAATATGATAATGTTTTAGCTGTGGATATAAAAATAAAACAATAGAGGCAAAGAAACTATTTAGCTATGTACCAGAGACCCCAGTCCTTTATGATATGCTTACGGTGTACGAACATCTAGAATATATAGCAAATGCATATGCTATAAAGGATTATAAAGAAAAAGCCGAAAAGCTTTTGAAAAGATTTGATTTATTTGATAAAAGAGACAAGTTGGGTAAAGAGCTTTCCAAGGGAATGCAGCAAAAGGTAAGCATATGTTGTGGGTTAATTACAAATCCTAAAGTAATTTTATTTGATGAACCTATGATAGGACTAGATCCCAAGGCTATCAAGGAGCTTAAAAGTGTGTTTGTAGAACTAAAGGAACAAGGATGTAGTGTAATTATAAGCACTCACATAATAGATAGTATTGATGAAATATGGGATAAAGCACTTATTGTAAATAAAGGAGTTGTTGTTTTTTCAACAAGTAGAGAAGAACTTAAAGAAAAAAGTCAATCTTTAGAAGAAATATTCTTTAAGGTTACGGAGGAATAAAATGAAGCCTTTATTTTACATATTAAAAAAGAGTATAAAAAATCATATAAAAGAGCTTAAGAAAAAACCAGTAGCACTAATTGGATATATATTATTCGCAATACTTCTTCTATTCATAATAGGATATAGCATTTTTACGCCTTCAAGTATATTAAAAGCAGCTTCACCAAATATTTATGGAACAATAATAGGTGGAGTTATACTAGCCTTTGCATATTTTAGTGTGAAAATTGGAATAAGTAGAGGTGGTACATTTTTTAGAATTTCTGATGTGAATCTAGTTTTTACTTCACCCATAGAACCAAGAAAAGTATTAATTTATGGATTTATAAAGCAACTTTATAAATCATTTTTCACTATGGTATTTTTTGTTTTTCAAATTCCTAATATGAAAAACTTTTTTCCGCTCAAAGCGTATGGTGGCATACTTATAATCTTAGCATTTTTCATGTTCACTTTTTCATTATCAATAGTTGGAGTTTTAATATATTCAGTATGTGCTAAGGACAAAAATATAAGACATTATTTTGAAAAAGGAATTAACCTAATAGGTGCATTAGTTATAATACTATTTTTAATACAATTTATGGTAAGTAAAGATATAATTCAATCTACAGAAAGCATTTTAAACAATAAATACTTTTACTATATTCCTTTCGTAGGATGGTTTAAGGGAATATTTATGGCAGCAGTTATAGGGATAAATACACAATTTTATGTTTTTTTAGGATTAATAGTTATGACTTTAGGCTTAATAATAGTTCTTTTATTCAAGATGAATATGGATTATTATGAAGATGTTCTCAATGCAACAGAGTATTTAGAAAAGTTCTATTTAGCGAAAAAGGAAGGTAGAATATTAAGCGTAAATGATAAAAGTAGGGTTAGAAAGATTAAACAAAGGTATAAAGGGACGGGAGCTAAGGCAATATTTTATAGACAACTTCTTGAATATAAAAAGACGGGATTTTTCTTTATAAATAAAGGTACGTTACTTATGATTGTGATTGGAACAGTTTTTGGATTATTACTAAGAGACAAAAACATAGGTGTAAATTTAATATTATATTTTACAGTATACATGTTGTTGTTCATGACTATGCAAGGAAAGTGGGCCCAAGAAATTACAAAACCCTATATTTTTTTAATACCGGGAAACTCTGCAAATAAGGTATTTTATGCAACTCTAGCAGACAATATTAAAAATGCAATAGATGGATTTGCACTTTTTCTTGTTGTTGGAGTTATATTTAAGGCATCATTAGTGACAATAATTCTTTGTGCATTGACATATATGAGCTTTGGAAGTATCTATATATACGGGGATATACTTTCAAAGAGAATTCTAGGAGAACACAGTAAAAATCTTGAGATTATGCTAAAACTATTAATTACTGTTGGTATAATTGCCCCAGGAATAATTATTTCTATAGTTATAAGTATAGTATATAAGAATTTATATATGGCGGAATATCTACAGTATATAATACTTATTTTATATAATCTTTTTGCTTCATTCATAATATTATTTACTAATGCTAGTATATTTGAAAATCTAGAAATGAAATAATAAAAAAGCTCTGAGGATATCTTTTCTCGGAGCTTTTATGTTCTCTGCTTATAATTCATAATGTGAAGCGATCTCTTCCTTTTTAGATAGTTTAATATTCTCAGCTAGAAAGGTTGAAAATAGTATTAAGATTCCTCCACAAATCTGCCAGATACCGATAGATTCATTTAAAAGTAAAACACTAAAAAATAACGCTGAAATTGGATCAAGGTAGCTTAATACAGCAGCACTTTGTACGTCTACATCTTTTAAGGCAGAGAAATATAAAAAATAGGCTACAGCAGTGTGAATTACTCCTAAAATTAATATTAAAATTAAACTTTTTAAGCTATTAATATGAAGTTGATCTCTAGATATTATAAAAGGAAGAAGAACAAGGGTCGAAGCCGAGAGCTGTATTATTGTTCTTTCAAAGCCTGACAAATCCTTAATATAATTATTTAATAGTATAACAGAAGCATATAGACAGGCGGCTGCAAGTCCGTAGCTAATTCCTTTAATTTGACTATATGAAATATTTGAAGTAGTGCTTTGATTGTTTAATATTAAAAATAAACCAAGCATAGCTCCTATTACTGCCATGAGTTTACGCGGAGTTAACTTGGTTTTTAATACAATAGGTGATAATCCTACTACAAATATAGGAGCGAAGTAATAACTTAAAGTGGCATTTGATATTGTAGTGAATTTATAGGCTTGAAAAAGTAGTACCCAATTAAAGCCTATAGCTATTCCGGATATAATTAAGAGTATTAAATTTTTTCTTGAGTATAGTCTAAGATTAGCTTTTTTTGTAAACATATTATAAATAATGAATATACTGCTGGCTATTATAGCTCTTAAAAAAGCAGTTTCCATAGATGGTAAGTTTATATTCTTAACAAAAACCCCTAAGCTTCCCCATATTATCATAGATATTATAACTTTTGATGTTGAATTCATATGTAGGCCCCCTATATAATTTGACTTATTATATAATATCAATATATAAATTTAAAATCAATATAAGGGGGCATAGGTAGAATATATCTTTAATTATATGTTGATAGTATTAGCGTCTAGAGTATAAACTACATCTTTTCTTTCTACGATTATTTTAGATTTATCTTTTGTTATAGGGTCTGTAAGAAGTAGATTTATTAGCTCGCGAGTTGGATTTATAGCCCTTGGGTTTCCTACAATCTTAAGCATAGTAAAGTCTCCAGCGGTATCACCATACGCATAGCTTTGAGATAAATCTATAGAGTATTTTTCAACAAAACAGTCTATGGCCTCTTGTTTATTATCTCTGTCCCACATAGGAACTAATTCTCCTGTGTAGTGATGACTACTATCCATTAAATACTCTGTTCCGAGATAATCATCAAAACCATGTTTTATAGCCATTTCCCTAACTAATTCTATAGGACTTCCAGAAATAGTTATAACCTTATGGCCTTGTTTTTTATGCCACCTAATCATATCTCTAGTATAAGTATAAACTCGATCTCCTTTTTCTTTTATTACCTTTTTAGCTATAAATTCTACTTGAGTTTTATGAAGTCCTTTTACAGCTTCGATATATATGTTTGCCATCCTTATAAGATAGTCGTCATAATTACCTATTCTTTTATCCCATTTGAGGTAATAATCTCTTACTTCATTGTACCAACGATCTGTTTCTATTATTTCGGATTTAATAAATTTTTTGAAAATTTCAGTTATCATACCTTCTCTATATAACGTACCGTCTATATCAAAAAAAGCTGCCACAGTCTTACTCATACTTTCATCTCCTTTTATAAATGACTCAGTGATTTACCATTTACATAATAGTTTTAGTATCCATTATACAATATATATTGAATATAGCAAATACTGGTGTGTTTAATGGGAAATATTCATGTTCTGCATTCCTTATTCTTTATTTTAATAACTGAATTAATACATAATTACTTATGAAAATTAGTAAAACTATAGGTTAGTAATATATATAATATGATAAGATTATTAAACAAGTTACAAAAATAAAATTTGTAGACTATAGATAGTCGGTTGACGGTTAACAATAAAGTGGATTACAATAGATAGATGACAAGAAAATAGAAAATTTAACTAAATTATTCTACATATTAAGAGAAAATTTAATTAAACTAATATATAATAAAAAAAATAAAGACAAAGGATGGAACATATTATGATAGAATTAGGAAAAACACAGACTTTAAAGGTAGTGAATATTGCAAAGGTTGGAGCATATTTAGATGCCGGCACAGGAAACACAGATGATAATATTCTTCTTCCTAACAATCAGCTTCCTGCTGGATTAAATGTAGAAGATGATGTAGAAGTATTTATATATAAAGATTCAGAGGATAGATTTATAGCTACAAGGAAAAAGCCATTAGTTCAATCAGGAGAATTGGCAAGACTTCAGGTGAAAGAAACTACAGAGATAGGAGCTTTTCTTGATATGGGTTTAGAAAAGGATATATTACTTCCTTTTAAAGAACAGAAATATAAGGTTCAAGCAGGAAAAAAATATTTAGTAGGAGTGTATGTAGATAAAAGCGAAAGACTTACAGCTACTACATTTGTAGCTAAGTTTTTAAGAACAGATAGCCCTTATGAAAAAGATCAATGGGTAAAAGGAACTGCGTACTCAGTGAATCCTGAAATAGGAGTACTAGTAGCAGTGGATAATAAATATAGAGGATTAATACCTAAAAGTGAACAAAATAGAGAAATAAAAGTTGGAGAAGAAGTTGAATGTAGAATTATAAGAGTTAAAGAAGATGGGAAATTAGATTTATCCTTGAGAGAAGTGGCACATAAACAGATGGATAATGATGCTCAGTTGATTTTAAATAAAATAGAAAGATATGATGGATTCTTACCATTAAATGATAAAAGCTCACCGGAAGATATAATGGATAGATTAAAGATGAGTAAAGCAGCATTTAAAAGGGCTGTAGGAAGATTGATGAAAGAAGATAAAATTGAGCAAAATGAAAAAGGAATAAGACTTAAACAACAAGATTAAAGAATAATATTAAGCTAATAAAGTTTATATATGGTGAAGGTAATATATAGAATTGAATATTGAATGATGAGGTAGCTATTGCATAATAGAGGTGAAAAAATGAATTATAATAGTTTGGAAGTAGCAAAGGCGGCCATTAAAATGGCTACATCTGAAAGAACAGAAGAAAAAAGATTAGAAGAAGAATTTAAAGAGAAAAAAATACTTACTGCTGCAGTTGATGTAGGTGGAAATATTAATGATTCTATATCTAAAATAATGGAGAGAGCATTAGTAGCATCGAAGAGAATGGGAATTATAAAAGATTTACATGTTCACGATGGAGCAGTAGTAGGGGCTGCTAGAGAAGCCATAATGCAAGTAGCAACAAAAGCTAATGGACTCAGTGTAGGTGGAAAAATTGGTATCGCTAGAGGTGGAGAACATATAAGTGTTTGTATATTTATGAGCATTGGACTCCTACATTTAAATGAAGTTGTCATAGGAATTGGTCATCGATCTATACCAGAGCAGGGGGCATAATAGTATTTGACAAAAGTATTATTTTCATGTAAAATATAAGAAATTTATATATGTAAAATGGATTAATGTTTAGAAGGTAAAAATTGTAGAATGGTAAGTTTGGTAGGAGATATGGAATAATTTAAGCAAGTAACAGCTATAGACATTAATTTTGAATTGATGCATTAGTTTTGTGCTTTGCTTTATTAAGTATACAAAAATACCTCTCCTAATAGGAGAGGTATTTTTATTTTATAAGGGGGAAGGTAGAATGGTAGAAAGAAAGAAAATATCAATTTTATTAAGTTCGTTATTAATGGTAGGGGTTTTAGGAGGATGTTCAGGTTCTAAGTCTCCATCTACTGGAGAACAGCCTAAGGACAAGGTTTTTAAGATAGGAATTACTCAAATTGTTGAGCATGATGCATTAGATGCAGCTAGAAAAGGATTTATAAAAGCTCTTGAAGATAAGAATTACAAAGATGGAACAAATATAAAAATAGATTTTCAAAATGCTCAAGGCGATATGCCAACAACACAAACAATTGCTGAGAAATTTGTAAATGATAATGCGGATTTAATTTTAGCTATAGCAACTCCATCAGCTCAAGCAGCATTTAATGCTACTCAAAAGGCTAAAAAAGATATACCAATACTTATTACGGCAGTAACTGACCCAGTAGATGCTAAACTAGTAAAATCTCTAGAAAAATCAGAAACTAATGTAACTGGTACATCAGATGCATTTCCAATAAATGCACAATTTGACTTAATTAAAAAGCTAGTACCTCAAACAAAAAAAATAGGTATGATTTATAATACAAGTGAAGCTAATTCAGGATTACAAATAGAAGAAGCAAAAAAAGTAGCTCCAAGTTATGGATATGAAATAGTAGGAGCTGGAGTAACTAGTAGTAATGAAATTCCACAAGCTTTATCGGCAATAATTGATAAAGTAGATGTAATATATATTCCAACAGATAATATGGTTGCGGCAGCAGCACCAACAATTACTAATATTTGTTATGGTAAAAACATACCTGTTTTCGGTTCAGAATTAGGTCAAGTAAAGGGCGGAGCTGTTGCTACAGCAGGAATGGATTACTATAAGCTTGGATACGAAACGGGACTAAAAGCTGTAGAAGTTTTAGAAGGAAAGAAACCTTCTGAAATTCCAGTTACTATTTTAAAAGATTCAAGTGTTGCTATAAATGAAGATGCAGTTAAGAAGTTAAATATAAAAGTTCCAGATGATATAAAAGCAAGTGCAGAAAAAGTTACGGGGGGCGTAAAATAATGTCTGGTTTCTTAATAGGTGTATTAGAGCAAGGGTTTATATTTGCAATAGTAGCACTTGGGGTATATATAACTTATAAAATTCTAGATTTTCCTGATTTATCTGTAGATGGTACTTTTCCTTTAGGTGCAGCGCTTACAGCGCTGTGCTTATCAAAGGGAATAAATCCATTTATGGCATGTATATTTTCTATAATTGCTGGAATGATAGCAGGAATAATGACAGGTATTTTGCATGTTAAGCTTAAGATTACAAATCTTCTTTCAGGAATACTTATGATGATAGGACTTTACTCTATTAATTTAAGAGTAATGGGGAAAGCAAATATTGCTTTCTTTGGTTTTGATACTATATTTAGTACAACAAGTATGGTGGCTCCAATTATAATAATAGCAGTAGTAGCTATAGGGGTTAAAATACTTTTAGATGTTTTTTTAAAAACAAAATTAGGATTTGCGTTAAATGCTGTAGGAGATAACGAGCAGCTAGTTACTTCTCTAGGAATAGATAAGGATGTAATAAAGGTTGTTGGCCTTAGCATTTCAAATGGAATTGTGGCATTAGGAGGTTCTGTAATGGCACAACATCAGGGTTATGCAGATGTAGGTATGGGAACAGGTACTGTAGTTGTAGGTCTTGCAGCTGTTATATTGGGAAGATCTATTTTGGGTAAAATTAAATTTATTAAAGCCACAGCAATGGCAGTAATAGGAGCAATATTATATAAATTAGCCATTTCAGGAGCACTTAGGTTTGGACTTAACCCACAGGATTTAAAGCTAGTAACATCATTAATTGTTATTCTTGTATTAGGTGCAAATAACTTTAAGTTTGGAGAAAGGTTTTCTAAGATAGGAAGAAAAGGGGATGAACCAATTGCTGCAACTACAAAATCTATACAAGGTGTTCAATAAAAATACTGTTAATGAAAATGTTGTTTTTAATAGACTTAATTTAGAAGTAAATAAGGGAGATTTTATAACTATAATAGGAAGTAATGGAGCGGGTAAATCCACCTTGTTAAATATAATTTCTGGAACGATACAAGTTGATCAAGGTTCCATTAACTTATCAGGTAAAGAAATATCAAGGCTTCCAGAATACAAATGTACAAAATTAATTGGTAGAGTTTTTCAAGATCCGACAAAGGGTACAGCACCATCTATGACTATTCTTGAAAATATGTCTATGGCATATAATAAAGGTAAGAAATTTGATCTTAGCTTTGCTGTAAATAAAAAGAACATTCCTTTTTTTAAGGAGATTCTTTCAAGTCTTGAACTTGGACTTGAGGAAAAACTTCATACAAAAGTAGGTCTTTTATCAGGAGGACAAAGGCAAGCGTTATCTCTTATAATGACTGTAATGGGAAATCCAGAGCTTTTACTTTTAGATGAGCATACAGCAGCATTAGATCCTAAAACTTCTGAAAAGATAATTGAACTTACTGAAAATATCGTTAAAGAAAAAAATATAACAACTTTAATGGTAACACATAATCTTAATCATGCAATTACCTTAGGGAATAGACTTATAATGCTTCATCATGGAAAGGTTATTGTAGATATTAGTGGAGAAGAAAAAAAGCAACTTACTATAGAAAAATTACTTGAGTACTTCAATAATAATAGTAAGGAAGACTTTTTAAGTGATAGAACACTATTTTCATAGTAATAGAACCAAAAAGGTGTATAACTCCTTTTTGGTTCTATTTTTATATGTAGTTTATGTAACTTAGACAAGCATCTTTTAATAGTATATTAATATAGTCGTATGTAATTAATAGGCTAGTGATTAGAGGTGATTATCATTAGTAAACAGTATTTTGGAGTAAATATTAAGAAATGCAAATTTTTAGGTCAAGGATATGAAGGAAAAGTATATTTGACACCTGATAACAGAGTTTTAAAGATATTTAAGGATAAAAAAAAGTGCAATAATGAATATGAGCTATTAAAGATTGTAGAGGGAAGTAAATATTTCCCTAAGGCAATAGAGCTTGATGAGTACTCTATGATAAGAGAATATGTCCCTGGAACTCCTCTAGAAGCATATGTTAAGAAAAAAGGAATATCTAGAAAACTAGGCTTAAGTCTTATTAATCTAATAGAGGAATTTAGAAGACTAGGATTTACAAGATTAGATATGGCAGCTAGACATATTTACGTACAAACTAATGAAGATATAAAGGTAATAGACCCAAGAAAATGTTATGTAAAAGAAATGTCCTTCCCACAATTATTACTAACAGATTTAGATAAAATTAATTATTTAGATGATTTTATTAAAGTTTTAATAGAAGAAAGACCTACTCTAGCAGAGGAATGGATTGAAGGCTTAAATAAATTGTCGCAGAATTAAACTATGATTCATAATATAAATGTAAATAGTAATGTGTAAAAGGTGCATTATGGAGAAGAGTAGAGTTAAAGAAAATTTTAAAAAAGAAGAAGGAAGACTAAAAGTAATTGAAGATTATAATAATAACGCAGGACTAAACTTAGATGGATGTAAGTTTTTGGGTGAAGGGCATCATGGAAAAGTATTCTTGCGTGAAGATGGTAAAGTAGTTAAAATTTGCACTACTGCTAAGAGTTGTAAGAGAGAATATCAGATTTTAAAAAAAGTAGATGGAGCAAAATGTTTTCCAAAAGCCTATGAATACAACAACATATATATGGTAAGAGATTATGTAGGCGGTCAATGCATGAAGGACTATATCAAATGGAATGGACTTAGTAAAAAACTTGCTTTAAATATAATCAACCTTTTAGAAGAATTTGAAGAATTGAAATTTTCCAAGATTGATATAAGATGTAAGGACATATTTGTGCAAGAAGATGAGTCTATTATGGTAATTGATCCTAAGGGATGTTTTAGTAGAAAAAAAAGTTACCCAAGTCATTTAATGAAAGGCTTAAAAAAAGCAATGTACTTAGATAAATTCCTTAATTTATTAAAAGAGGAACGTCCAGAGTTATACGAAAAATGGATTATTAAAAATGGAGTAGAGTGTGAATGAATACACTCTACTCTTTACTTTAAAGGAAGTTCATATCTAACTTCTTTTTTTAGATTGAAATTAACCACCAAGAGTTATGTCTTGGGTATTATACCAGTCTATAGCATCATATACGTGTTTTTTTGTAAAATCCGGCCAATAATCATTTATTACATAAAAATCTGAATATATAGATTGAACTGGCAAAAATCCACTAAGACGTCTTCTACCGCCCCAACGAATTATTAAATCTACTCTTGATACATCAGAAGATTTTAAACACTTAGTAATATCTTTTCTATTACTGCTATTACTAAGTAAAAGATCTCCTAAGTCCCATTCCCATCCATAGTTCACTAAGAAATTTACTTTTATTCCACCTTTACCAAACGTAGTCCTCTTTGTATAAGGTAAAAGTTCTTTTGGAAACATTGCTGAGTTTGAATTTCCTAGCACTAATAATTCTGAGTCTTCACTACTTATCATTTTTACTGCATCAATACAAGCTTTAGTAAAAGCTAATCTTTGTATAATAGGTCTTTTAGTGTTATCGGTAGTAAATCCATAATAAGTTACTTCTTTAATTCCTAGTTCTTTACAAGTACGCAGAAGGTCTAGTCCTGGGTCAAGACCAGAAGAATACCCTCTATCTTTTGTCATTCCTTTATCTACAGCCCAACGTCTATTACCATCGGGAATTATACCTATATGATTTGGAATTCGCATAAAATCATCACACCTTTATTATATTAATTTAATAATATTATTTCCATAATTTATTAAAGTATTCTATTTTATTTTTCTTTTACACATTTTGTAGAAAGTGCATATTTACTATATGTAAACAAAACAAAGGGGGAAAAGATAAATGAATGAATATATAGAAAAACTAGTAGAGGAAGCTAAGGGGGGAGATGTAAATTGTAAGGAAGAGATTATAAATAGATTTAAACCTTTTGTGGTTAAGAAGGCACAAGGAGTATTTATAAAAAATTATGATATTGAAGATATAATACAAATAGGAATTATATCTATATTGAGAGCTATAGAAAGTTACAATTTAGAAAAAGGAAACTTTGTTGCGTATGTTACTTATGCTATTACAAATAATTTTAATTATGAAATCAGAAAAAGAAATAAAGAGAGATTTGAAAGTAGTTTAAATAAAGAAGGAAAAGATGGGGGAGAGATATTAGATTTAGTACCAGAGGATTATAATATTGAAGAAGAATATATAAGTCAGGAATTAATAATGAAGCTACATAAGGCTATAAACATGCTAAGTGATGAAGAACAAAGTTTAATACGAATATTTTATTTTGAAAAAGTAAAAATAAAAGACTATTCAGAAGATATAGGAGTTAAATATGGGACAATTCTAAAAAGAAAAAGAAGTGCTATAGAAAAATTAAGAAAGTATTTAAATTCATAATCATTTAAACTGTATAAGAAATTCAATTCTATATAAGATGGTAAAAATAAATAAAAAGAGATAGACATTAAAATATGCCTATCTCTTTTATGTTAATTCTTAAAACTATGAATAGGTGCCGGTATTTGGCCACCCCTATTAACAAAATCAGCACTACTAAATTTACTTACAGGCATAATAGGAGCTCTTCCTAAAAGACCGCCAAACTCTACCATATCTCCAACAACCTTGCCAGGTACAGGTATTAATCTGACAGCAGTAGTTTTATTGTTTATAACTCCAATAGCAGCTTCGTCAGCGATTATAGCTGATATAGTTTCTGCTGAAGTATCACCAGGAATTGCAATCATATCAAGTCCAACAGAACATACACAAGTCATAGCTTCAAGTTTTTCAAGGTTTAAAGATCCATTTAGAACTGCATCGATCATTCCAGCATCTTCACTTACTGGGATAAATGCTCCACTAAGACCACCTACCTGAGCAGCAGCCATTACTCCACCTTTTTTCACAGCATCATTTAAAAGAGCTAATGCAGCAGTAGTACCGTGAGCGCCACAACTTTGTATTCCCATTTCTTCTAGAATGTGAGCTACACTATCACCAATAGCAGGAGTAGGAGCTAGAGATAAGTCTATTATACCAAAAGGTACGTTTAGTCTTCTTGATGCTTCAGTTGCAACTAGTTGACCCATTCTAGTAATTTTAAAAGCAGTTTTCTTTATTGTTTCAGCTACTACATCAAAGCTTGCGCCTTTAACAGTTTCTAAAGCACATTTTACTACTCCAGGACCACTTACACCAACATTAATTATACACTCGCCTTCACCAACACCGTGAAAAGCTCCTGCCATAAAAGGATTATCTTCAACTGCATTAGCAAAAACTACAAATTTTGCACAACCAAGACCATCTTTAGCCTTAGTTAATTCAGCAGTTTGTTTAATGATTTGGCCCATTTCTTTTACAGCTGTCATATTGATACCAGCTTTACTTGTAGCTATATTTACAGAAGAGCAAACCATATCAGTTACACTAAGAGCCTCAGGGATAGAAGATATTAGAATTTTATCACCCTTAGAGTATCCTTTATGAACTAAAGCTGAATACCCTCCAATAAAGTTAACTCCTACAGCTTTTGCTGCTCTATCTAAAGTCTTTGCGAATTCTACATAATTAGTGTCGCCACAAGACTCCGCTATTAGAGAAATAGGTGTAACAGATATTCTTTTATTTATAATTGGAATTCCGTACTCTGTTTCAATTTCATTTCCTACTTTAACCAAGTTTTCTGCATATTTAGTAATTTTATCATATATTTTTTCTCGAGACTTTTTACCATCAAAGCTACAGCAATCTCTCAGTGAAATTCCCATAGTAATAGTACGAATATCTAGTTTTTCTTTTTCAATCATAGTGATTGTTTCCATTATAGTATTTTGATTTATCATAATATCACCTACTCCTAAATGTTGTGCATAGAATTAAATATGTCTTCACGTTGAATTTTAATAGATAATTCAAGTTCTGTTCCTTTTAAAGCTAAAAGCTCTTTTAATTCACTAAAAGTCTTAGATGAATTAGATAAATCTACTAACATTATCATAGTAAAAGTATCTTGAAGAATTGTTTGACTAATGTCTAAAATATTTACATTAGCTTCTGAAAGTATAGTACTTACTCCGGCAATGATGCCAATTTTATCGCTTCCTAATACAGTAATAATAGATTTCATAATAAACCCCCTAATTTAAATTTAAAAGCCCCAAGTCCATGAAAATCATATTCATGAAAGTTATTATAAAATATATAATATATTAAAATAATATAAAATACAATATATTAAGAAAAAATATAAACCTTTTTAGGTATTATTAAGTTAAAGTTTGTCCCAGTATGAATTATAGTAATAGTTTTCAAAAGTTTATTAAGAAGGATTAAGACTTGAATTTTTAAATATTTACGTGGATAATTAATTAACGAAATATTAAATAATAAGGTCTTAAAAAATAAGAGTTTCCATGAAAAATAGATTAATAAATGTATGAGGTGATATACCATGGATGAATTAATATTAATTGAAAAGATAATTAACGAAAAAATTAAAAGATTACCTTTAAAAGTAGAAAGAATTAAATTTGGATTTTTTAATAAAGTTTATAATGTAATATTTTCAGATTTACAGGTTATTGTAAGAACAAATACGGATGAAGTAATAATCAAGAATTATGAGAAAAACTTAAATATTTTAAGAAACCTACATATTCCTGTACCAGAAGTAATACTTATGGACGATAATAAAGAAGAATATGGAATAGGGTATATCGTTTTAAGTAAAATAGAAGGAAGAGATTTAAGATTTGAAATAGAAAAGATGAGCAAAGAAGAGATTAGTTTACTAGCGGAAAAGGTAGTGTTATACCAACAAAAAGTAATGAAACTCCCCAAGGGAAAAGGTTTTGGAAGAGCAAATATTAATGAAGTTGCAAAATACGATAATTGGTTAAATTTTATAGAAGATAGGTTTTTTATACTTTCAAAGGAAACTAGTAAATTTTTAGATGAAGAGAAAATAAATTCTATACATAGATTGATTAAAGATAATAATCGGTATTTTCAAGCTGTAAAGCCTGTACCTTTTATGGATGAGATAGGTTTACGAAATGTTATGATTAAAGATGGAGAACTTAAAGGTTTTATAGATTTTGACTGGATATGTTATGGAGATCCCCTCTATTTAATAGGACTATTACAAACAGGAATATTGTTGCATATGGATAAAAAATGCATTCACTATGTAGAGGAATTATGTAAATTTATGAATGTTACGTATACTCAAAGAAAAATAGTTGATATATATTCAATAATCTATGCTTTAGAATTCATAAGTTTTCAAATGAAAGATCATAATATTGAAGTTATAGATAATCTAAATAAAAGAATAGAAGTTTTACTTAAAAGATTCTAAATTAAGATACTAAGACTATCAAGTTTATTATTCTAAATAAGATAATTATATTATAATGAAAACATAAAAATTATTTTCAACTTTAAAATATAACTTGGGGGAAAGAGATGAAAACTTATAGAAGAATTATAAAACTATTATTTGTGTTGATTATAATATATCAATGTTTATGGTTTAGTAATGCACTTGCTGTAGACACTGATTATAAAATATGGACTTCACAAGAAGGAAATGTAGCTATAGATAAGATATGGAAAATTAAGTTTAATCATTCTTTAGATGAGAGTACACTATATGATAACATTAATGTTGTACAAGCAGTAACTAATGAAAGGTTAAAAATAACAATAGATTATGATGAGAGTAATAATTCTATTACAATAAAACCTTTAAATTATTATAATCATGGAAATGAATATATATTATTTATTGGTACTGGAGTAAAATCCTCTAAAGGGTCAAATTTAAAACAAGGGATAAGATTCGATTTTTCTGTTAAGGCAGAAGAAAATAGAGATTCTAATAGTTTACTACAGGAAGTTTTTAATGATCCTGGTACAAAAATAAATAATTCACAGGAATACTACGATGCATTAAGATATGCCTTAGCTAATTTTAAATCACAGGTTACTTTAAATATAAGTAATTACAATTCAAAAGATTATAGTTTAGAGATTGCAAATAAGGTAGTTAATGACAATCCTATATTAAATTATGGATATAGAGGAACGAGAGCTAGTATTTCAAGTTATGCATCAACAGGTCCAGCGGTTATGGATATAAATTTCAATTATGATTTCACAAAAGAACGTATGGAGTATATGAAAAAAGCATCTGAAAATAAGGCTAAAGAAATAATTTCTAAGGTTTTAAAAACAGGCATGAGTGATTTAGAAAAAGAATTAGCCCTACATGATTATGTTGTTAATAATGCAAAATATGATGCTAGGCTGTATACAGGCAATATGCCTAGTGAATCCTACTTAGATTATGGAGTTTTAATAGAAGGTGTAGGTGTTTGCGATAGTTATGCAAGAGCTATGTATAGACTATTAAATACAGCAGGTATTGAAAGTATATATGTAATCGGAGATGGAGTGAGTGGTGGTCAAATTATTCCACATGCATGGAATATAGTAAAAATTCAGGATAATTATTATCAGTTAGATGCTACATGGAATGATCCTGTAGTAAGTAGTGGTGGAGATGAGTTAAGTTATGCTTATTTTAATGTAACAGATGAAAAACTTTCTAAAGATCATATCTGGGACAATAGTAAATATCCGAAAAGTACTGATGATAGATTTAGTTACTTACAGGATATGAGTTATCCTATAACAAGTGGACAAGATATCTATTATAGTAGCAACTCAGATAATAATAGAATTTATAAAATAAGTATAGATGGAACTAATAAAGAGAAGATATTAAACGATAGAGCTTTATTTATTTCAATTTATGATGAATGGATATATTTTAGTAATTACTCATATGGTGGATATATTTATAGGGTAAGGAAAGATGGAACAGGAAAAACTAAGCTAAATAATAGACACTCTACTAATCTGCGCATAGAAAATGGAGTATTATATTATACTGATTATGAAACAAATATAGACAAAACAATGAATATATAATAAAGTAAAGTTATTAAAAAGAATTATTAAGGAGATGATTTTATGAGATATGAAGGTACGGTATATAGACCGCCAAGTGAAGCGTATAGCTTAATTGTTCAAGTTACAGTAGGGTGTTCTCACAATAGATGTACTTTTTGTAATATGTACAAGGATAAAAAATTTAAAATAAGAAAATTAGAAGATATATTTGAAGACTTTGAAATGGCTCGACAAGCTTATAGAACTGTAAAGAGAATATTCTTAGCAGATGGAGATGCCCTAATAATTAAAACAGAGGATTTAGAGGCAATATTAATTAAAATAAAAAGCTTATTTCCGGAGTGTGATAGAATAGGAATATATGCTACTCCTAAGGCTATATTAAGAAAAAGTGAAGAGGAATTAATTAAGCTTAAAAACTTAGGAATTGATATAATATATCTAGGCGTAGAAAGTGGAAGCGATGAGGTACTTAAGGATGTAAATAAAGGAGTAACCTCTAAAGAAATGATAGAAGCTGGACAAAAGGTTAAAAAAACAGGTATAAAACTTTCTGCAACTCTAATTTCAGGTCTTGGAGGAAAAGAGAAGTGGAAGACACATGCTATTGAGTCAGCAAAAGTTATTTCAGAAATTAACCCAGATTATTTAGGACTTCTTACACTTATGGTAGAGCCAAATACTGAGATAAATGAAAGACTTAAAAGTGGAGAGTTGACATTGCTATCTCCTATTGAAGTTATGATGGAGACAAGAGAGCTTGTTAGAAACCTAAATGTGGACAAATGTACATTTAGAAGTAATCATGCTTCAAACTATGCTCCCTTAGCAGCAAACCTAAATAAAGAAAAAGAGGCCCTTTTAGAGCAATTAGACCATATAATAGAAAAAGGACATGGTTTTAAAAATGACCACTTTAGACGATTATAGAATTCTAATATTCATATAGATAAAACTTAAAGTAGAGATGAGTTAATAGAAAATTAATACTTTTATAATATGGGATTTATACTATACTTCAAAAGATATGATATAATTTAATTATAAATTATATTTTTAAGTGAGGGATGGTAATGGAATACTTAAATCATAGAGTAGGAATAAAAAGAGGGTTAAAAGCATTACTTGTTTCCATGATGATTTTTGCTGCAATGATTTTTGTAATACAAGGATTACTTATACTAATTCCAGTAGGGATAGCTGCTTGGGGCATTTATAAAGCTGTAAAGTTTATAAAAAGTAGACTTTTAACTTTAAAAAAGGTTAACGTAGATAAAGTAGAATCCATAGAAATATGTGAGGGAAAATTTGATGATATGGATACTAGTAATGTAATTGATGTAGAATATGAACAAATTTATAAGTAAATAATAAAGGAGATAAGAATAGTCTATTCTTATCTCCTTTTTAATAAAAATAAATTTTAATAGAGGTGTTCCAGTGAAAGTTAGACTTGGATATGTAGCTATTGCGCTTAAGCTTCCAAAGGTAACTTCTTCAAGTACTGTAACTTATGCTAACTATTCTAAATTGTTATCAGAAGAAGAGAAGATTAATAAGTTAAAGAAAGTTACCTTATCTAATTTAGATGATTTATATAAAATATTAGAATATAATATAGAAAATAAAATACACTTTTATAGAGTAACTTCAGCATTAATTCCATTATCTACTCATCCGGATGTAAAAAAATGGGACTACAGAAAGATATTTAAGAAAGATTTTGAAAGAATAGGGAAATTGATTAAAGAAAGTAAAATGAGAGTAGACACTCATCCAGATCAATTTAATGTAATAAATAGTGTAAAGGAGGATGTGGTAAAGAATACACAAAGAAATCTTTTAACCCATGTTGATTTATTTGAAGACATAGATTATCCCCTTGGTAAAATGGTTCTGCATGTAGGAAGTGCTGAGGGAGGGAAAGAACAAGCTATAGAAAGGTTTATTAAAAACTTTGAGTATTTTCCAAAAGAAATAACAAGTAAGCTTATTTTAGAGAACGATGATAAAACTTATACAGCAAAAGAGGTTTTAAAAATATGTAGAGCTGTAAATATACCTATGGTTTTTGATATGCATCATCATAGTTGTAATAATCAAGGAGAAGATTTAAAAGAAGTAATAGAAGGATTCTTAAATACTTGGACTAAAGAGATACTTCCGCCTAAAATTCATGTATCTAGTCCAAGAGAGGGAGAAAAAGATAGGAAACACGGAGATTATATTTGTGTGGAGGAGTTTATAAAGTTTATTGAAGTATGTAGAAGCTTTAATAAAGATATAGATGTTATGATAGAAGCTAAACAAAAAGATTTAGCGCTATACAAGTTAGTAGAAGACATAAAATATATAAGACCAAATTTAAAATGGATAGATGAAAGTAGTTTTGAATTATAGAAGCATTACTAATAAGTATGACTGAGCAGATTGCTATTTTAAATTTTATATGTATGATAATATAATATATATAAATAAATGTTTGGGGGGAGATATATGAAAAAAGGTATATTGCCAGCAGTTATAGTTACTGTAATAGCATCTATTTTTTTAATACTATATGCTTTAGGTATAACTATTGGTCTTATAGAATCTGATATATCTATTTTTATAGTTCTTATAGTTGTATTTATATTTTTAATAGTTTTAGGAATGTTAATATATACATTAGTTTTAAGAATAAAAGAGATTAAAGGAGAAGATGAAGATGATATTAGTAAATACTGATTTTGTAAGTGGTAAAGAATTAGAGACTATTTCTTTAGTAAAGGGGTCAACGGTACATTCGAAACATGTTGGTAAAGATATAATGAGTAGTCTTAAAACATTAGTTGGTGGAGAAGTATCGTCTTATACTGAGATGATGAATGAGGCTAGAGCAATAGCAACAAAACGTATGGCTCAAGAAGCAGAAAACCTTGGGGCTGATGCTGTAATAAATATAAGATATGCATCAAGTGCAATAATGCAGGGCTCAGCTGAAGTAATAGCCTATGGAACAGCTGTAAAATTTAAATAATAAATTAGGAGCTAAATTCATTTTAATTTTACCACTTAATTTATTTAGGAGGTGAGGGGTATAGATATTTTAGATAATAATGCTAGAGTTGATTTACATATTCATACAAATGCATCAGATGGAACTCTAAATCCTGAAGAACTTATAGAAAAAATATTAGAAAACAATATAGAGCTTATATCTATTACTGATCATGATGAAATAGAAAACGTTGAAAATATGAAACAGCTTGCTAAAGAAAAAAATGTTTTATTTATTCCGGGAATAGAAATTTCAAGTACATTTAATGGAGATATGTATCATATACTAGCTTATGGAACAGATAATAACAATATACAACTTATAGAGTTGATAAATAACAATAAAAATCTCTTAGAAAATAGAAATCATCAATCCGTAAAATATTTAATAGATAAAGGATATGATATAGATTTTGTAGAGTATGAAAAGTATGATTATGATAAGAGACGTGGAGGATGGAAAACATTAAATTTCTTAATAGATAAAGGACTTTGTAGAGATGTAGGAGATTATTTTAATAGGTTATTTTACAATGAAAAAACAATTCTTTTTCCTGTATTTCCTTCAAGTGAAGAAGTTATAAAAGTTATAAAAGAAGCAGGTGGAGTGCCGATTTTAGCACACCCTTATTATGAAAAGAATAGTATACCTGTTGATGAGAAGTTGAGTACTTTTTTGAAACTAGGAATAGAAGGAGTAGAGTGTTATCATCCTAATCACAGTAAGGAAATAATAAATAAATGCGTACAATGGTGCAGAGAAAAAGGAACAATTATAACAGCTGGTTCTGATTTTCATGGTGGATTTATAGAAACTAGAAGATTAGGAACTCCTGAAGCTAGGATTAGTGATATTAATTTAGGGAGATTAGAAGATTTTATAGTAAGATAGTATTTAATATTAGTTTGTTCCAGCTATAATTAAAGTCAAAAGGGGGATATTATATGGAGACTTTATTTGGAATTGCTTTTGCTATTGTAATTCTAATCGTTATTTTATCAATTGTTGGAGCAATAATGCTTCCTATTGCAGGTATAGGGTTAGCAATAGCATTAGTGATGGCAGTTTTAGGATTTGTGTTTAATATTATAGAGTTTATCTTTTCATTACCAATGCTAATATTAATTGTCGTATTAGCTATACTATATAAAAATAGAAAAGTTCGTTAAGAAAAGATTATGGATGAAAGTCCATATTCTTTTTTATTTAATAAATTAGCTATATGAAAGGTGTTTTTAGGGATTAATTATAAGATAAAAGGAGTAAAAAAACATGCTTTTAATTAAAAATGGAAAAATAGTCACTATGACTGGTAAAACCTACGAAAATGGATGCGTACTTATAAAAGATGGAAAAATAGAAAAGGTAGAAGAGAATATTTACATAGAAGAAGCACAAATTCTTGATGCAAAAGGGGGATGGGTTATTCCGGGAATAATAGATGCTCATTGTCATATAGGGATTTATGAACAGGATATGGGAAGTGAGGGAATGGATATTAATGAGGCTACTGATCCTATTACCCCAGAACTTAGAGCGATAGATGCTATAAATCCTATGGATGCTTCTTTTGAGGAAGCAATGAAATCAGGGATTACAACAGTTATGACAGGGCCTGGAAGTGCCAATGTAATAGGTGGACAATTTGTTGCGATGAAAACCAAAGGTTTTTGTGTTGATGATATGATTATAATGGAACCAGCGGCTATAAAGGTAGCACTAGGAGAAAATCCTAAAAGGATATACAAAGGTATGAAAAAAATGCCTACTACCCGAATGGCAACAGCGTCATTGTTAAGAGAAACTTTAAATAAGGCGAAAAACTATAAAATTAAAAAAGAAAAGGCATTAAGAGAAGGAAAAGATTTTGAAGAGAATTTCAAGCTAGAAGCTTTGATTCCTATACTAGATAAAGAAATTCCACTAAAGGTACATTGTCATAGAGCTGATGATATTATGACAGCTATAAGAATAGGGAAAGAATTTCAGTTGAAAATTACACTTGATCATTGTACAGAAGGTCATCTTATTGCGGACTATGTAAAAGATTCAAAGAGTCATGTCATACTAGGACCTATATTAACTTCTAGGTCTAAAATAGAATTAAAGAATAAAACCTTTCAAACTGCAAATATATTACATGAAAAAGGTGTGAAAATAGCTATAATGACAGATCATCCAGTAATTCCTATTGAGTACTTACCAATCTGTGCAGGGATTGTAGCAAAAAAAGGTTTAGGAGTTGAGGAGGCACTTAAAGCTATCACTATAAATGCTGCTGAAATATGTGGGATAGATGATAGGGTAGGTAGCATAGAAAAAGGAAAAGATGCAGATATAGCTATTTATGATGGTAATCCTTTAGAGGTATTCACAAATACCCTTTATACAATTATAGATGGAAAAATAGTTTATAGCTATGAAAATTGAAACAAGTTTTAAGAATCCATGAAGTGTACACACTTTATGGATTTTTTTATTTAAAAGATCAATTGAAATTTTCTCAACAAATTATTATAAAATATTTACTTTTTTATAATATTATGGTATAATTGTAAATATAATGTCGAAAATAAAGTAAATGGTATATAAAATTACTAATGAAGTGAAGTGATCTGAGAGGAGCAAATATAGTGATATATTTATATGATGAGGAAAATAATTTAGAAACTAGCATAAATTTAATAAATGAAACAATTGAAGATACAAGATATAAATTGAATAAGTTGGTAGAGGAAAGATATGATAATATAACTGATTATGAAGTAATAGAATTAAGTCAAAAGTTGGACAAGCTATTAGTTAAATATATGAAATTAAATCTTAAAGTGTCATAAATTATAAGTATATAAGAATTATGAAAAAACATTGATTAAATAAAATATAAAAATATTAATATAATAAAAAAAACTACGATACTATTAATTAGTAGATTATGTAGATCTTAAAATAAGACATACAGATAGGTGGTTAATTATGAGAAGAAAAAAACATATAAGAATTATTATATTAATATTAATATCATTTGGCTTTATAATTGGACTTAGATTAAAAGGAAATACGAAAGTTATAGGACTTCAGGTCAATAAATGGGATAATATTTACAAAGAAAAGAATATAAAGTTCTATTATAATAATAGTAATAAAGAAATACTGGAAGAAATAAATAATAAATACAACCTAGATAAAATTATAAATGGAAGTAAAGATGAATTAGATAAAAGTTTAAAGATTTTAAATTGGATAAATGATAATATGAAATATAAAAATAATATAAAAGTTATTACAGATAATAAAAGTAGTTTAGATGTATTAGAAGATTTAGGAAAAAAAGATGCCTATTCAGATGAGGAAATTTGTATAGTTTTTAATGACTTTGCATTATCAACAGGAATGATATCAAGAATAGGGAAACTAATTGCTTCCAAGGAAGATAAGGTTAAAATTAAAGATAATATAAGTGTATGTGAAATTTGGAGTACTAAGTACAATAAATGGATAATGATAGATCCTTCAAATAACAACTATATTTTAAAAAATGATATCCCTATGAGTGCTATTGAAGTTATTAATAATAACTTAGAAGAACTAAGTGTTGTAGGAGAAAAAAGTGAGAGCAAATATAAAAAAGATATAATTAAATATCTTGAAGCTTACAGTATAAAGATTGATAATGGTGTATATGGCATTGGGAAAAGTAATTCTTATATATGTTATTCTAAGAATATTAATATAGATAATATTCCAATAAATATTAATTTTAATTACCCAACTATATTTTTAAACAATAGTTATTTATTTGAACTTTCGCCTAAAGAACAAAAAATTGAAAGTAATGATAAAATTGCTACTATTATTTTTTCAAAGAAAGCTAGTGATAAAGCTATAGATAAAAATATAAAGATGGAATTAGTAGCTGGAGTATTTAAAAATAGTACTATGGTCAATAAGTACTACATAAGTATAGATAACGGACCTTTTAAAGAAGAAAACAAATATTTTGTCGTGGAAATAAAGGAAGGTATTAATATTATTAAACTTTCAGAAAATGGTAGAACAACAGTAAGAGAGATAGTATTTGAGTATATAGATAAGAATTAAAGGATTAAAAAGTGGACAGGAATCTGGAAATAAAGATATAATATTAATCAAATCAACTAAAGTTAAAAGGATTAATATTATGGAAGTGAGAGTGATGTTTTATGGAAAGTTTGATTTTTATGCTTAAAGTAATAATTATAGGAATTGTTGAGGGAGTAACAGAATTTTTACCTGTTTCCTCTACTGGTCATATGATTATTGTTGGAAATTTAATTGGATTTAAAGAAGGAATATTACCTAAAGCTTTATATACAAAGCAATACATAGATTCTTTTACTATGATAATTCAACTAGGAGCTATATTAGCTATAGTAGTTTTGTATTGGAATAAAATTAAAAGTACTTTTAAGAATTTTTCTCTAAGTAAACCAAAGTCTGGATTTAAGTTTTGGTTTACTGTAGGGGTAGCTTGTATACCAGCAGGAGTTCTAGGAATTCTTTTTGATGATATGATAGAAGAGAAGTTATTTAATCCAGTTACAGTAACAGCAGCTCTTTTAATAGGTGCTTTTGGAATGCTTTATGCAGAAAAGAGGTATAGAGGGAAATTTGTAACTAAATCTATTGATGATGTAACTTTAAAACAAGCTTTTATAATCGGATGTTTTCAATGTTTGGCTATGTGGCCAGGAATGTCAAGATCGGCTTCCACTATAATAGGAGCGTGGATAGCAGGATTATCAACTGTAGCTGCAGCTGAATTTTCTTTCTTTTTAGCATTGCCAGTAATGATAGGTGTATCTATAATAAAGCTTGTAAAAATTAATATAGCATTACTAAGTTTAGTGCAGATTATAGGTCTTGTAGTTGGATTTATAGTGTCCTTTATAATTGCACTTATTGTTGTAGAGAAATTTGTAGCATTCTTGAAAAAGAGACCTATGAGAGTCTTTGCTATATATAGAATATTGGTAGGAATCATTTTGATAATGTTGATATTTTTTAACTTAATATAAAGTATTGATAAAAGCTAGTAGGGTTTATTCTATTTTAGCTTTTATTTTTTTGTTTATTTAGAAAGAATAATATTGTACTTGAATATTAAATTTACAAAAAGGAACAATAATTATGTAGAAAATATTAAACGAGAAAATGTTAAGTTATAAGGAGTGTTAAAAATGAATTGGAGCAAAAAAGTTGAAAATATAATAAGTAATAAAAAATGGGTAAAAAATGATACTGGGCTTTGGAAAGTTCAATGTTGTAAATTAGTTAAAGAAGAAGAAGATTTAGGTGTGTTTATAGTTAGTGATGAACTTGATGGTCCATTGTATACAAGAGTAGAGAAGATATCTGTTATTAATAAAAATAGTGAACTAGTAGTATTTTATGATGGCCAATATGGATCAGTTTTAGATGAATCTGAATACGATACTTATTCTGGACTTGTAACTGAGAATGAATGGAAGGCATTATTTAGTGGAAATGCTACAACTGAACTTATAAAAATGAATATGGTTACTGATGAAGAAGGTTTCTATATTGAATCTCATGAAGGTATGGAAAGATTTATAAATGATTTCGATGAGCAAGCATCAGAAGAAATAGCTGAACATTTTCATTTATAAACAATATAATAAATCGTATAGTTCTTTAATAAGAGCTATACGATTTATTGTATCAACATATCCAGAAGTGTCATAACAAGAATATTAGAGCAAATTGTATGTATTGAAAGGAATAGAGGCATAAATTGAATAGGTTAGCAATGGTGTGTAAAATATAAAAAGATATTTTGATAGAATAGCAAATGTTCCTAAGGGAGCAAAACAAAAGTAAAAATATATATGACAATGAAAAAAATAAAAAATAGATTGACATTATAAGATAAATATTATAAAATATTTATTGTTGTCGAAAGTTGAGAGGAAAAACTTGGTCTTTGAAAATTAAACAGAAATTAAGGTAAATGAAATGCCAGTCAATAACTTTAAGTAATGAGTAACAGATTAAACTTTTAAATTGAGAGTTTGATCCTGGCTCAGGACGAACGCTGGCGGCGTGCCTAACACATGCAAGTCGAGCGATGAAGTTCCTTCGGG
>JAVBVX010000033.1:0-20821 GCA_036677665.1 Clostridium sp.
TTTTTCAATATGATCAGCATTTAAATACATCTGCTTATTATTTAAACCAATTAAACTTATCATAAGTCAAAACCACCTTTTTATAAGTTGCTAATTCCTAGTCACTAATCTCTACTCATTTTAGCCATCAGCGACTAGGAATTAACGATTATTTTTAGTGTCTACCTCTTTAGATTAATAATATCTTGAAGAATTTCATCTCCAGTTGTTATCATTTTACCAGCTGCTTGAAAAGCTCTTGTTGTTACTATCATATCTGTAAATTGTTCTGATAAATCAACGTTTGACATTTCAAGCATACCTTGAAGAATTTCACCATATCCATCGCTGTTATCTGAGTCTTTTGGTCCACCAATTCCACTTCTTACAATAGGTTCACCTGAGTTTGCAGTATTTTGATAAAGATTTTTACCTAACTTTTTAAGTCCACCTTCATTTTTAAAAGAAGTCATTGCTATTTGTCCAAGAGCACTAACACTTCCATCATCTAAAACTGCTTTAATTATTCCATCTTTCTCCATTGAGAAGCTTCTAATTTTTTTATCTTTTTCTGCGCTCAAAGTGAATGCCCATGTATACTTATCTTCTGTACCAGGTTGTATATTAGTGTCTGGTTCTGATATATTAATTTGTGTAAAATCTATACCTTCATTTGTTCCTGCTGTAGTGCTAACTTCCCCTTCTCTTGATACATATATAGGTGTAGATCCGTCCGCTTCTTGAATATCTTTTCCACCTGCAAAAATTCTCCATGTTCCTGTTGTTGGATCCGTGGCATCTTTTACCCACTTAATTTCTATGTTTACATCAGTATTTGATACAAATTTATTACTATTAGTATCTATATTTATAGGAATTAAATCATTTGTACCATCAATCATCTTAGTATTTCCTGTTCCTGTATAATCCATATTAACTGGCAATATAGGTGGAGTAGCAGTATCATCAGCAATTGCTATATTTGACGGTTTTACATGTACACTATCTGGTATTCTCAATGGCACTAAAATTCCTGTTGAAATTAGCCCATTCTTACTATCTGAATCAATAAAATTTACTGTTCCATTCTCGTCATAATCTACGCTATTTGTAGCAGCATTTGGTCCCCCTTGCTCTTTTAATGCATATCCCATCACTCTGTATCCATCAGAAGTTAAAAGATTTCCTGAGTAATCTAAAGTAAATGCTCCATCTCTTGTATAATTCATTTCAAGATTTCCGCCACTCATAGAATGTTCTGCTGGATTAACTGTAATGCCTTCCGCATTAGATCCCGGTATTACTCCTTTAGCTACTAAAAAATAGCCTGTTCCATCTATAGCTGCATCAAGATTTCTACTTGTAGGTTGCATCATACCTTGTGTTACAACTGTATCTATACCTGCAACTTGTACTCCAAGACCTACTTGTCTTGCATTTACTCCTCCAGTATTTCTTCCTGGCCCTAAAGCTTCAGATACATTTTGACTTAACATATCTTGAAATCTAACTCTTGAGCCTTTAAATGCTGTAGTTCCAACGTTAGCTATATTATTACCAGTTACATCAAGCTTTGTTTGATTAACTTTCATTCCACTAATTCCAGAATATAATGATCTTAACATTTTACTACCCCCAATTTTTTTATCCGTTTCTGTCGTTCAACGGAGCTTGGCTTCCTTTCGGTCCAGCCTATAACATAACTACACTATCAATATTAGTAAATACATTTTCTTTGTTCTCATTTTTATCTACTGCAGTTATTATTGTTCTGTTTTTTATACTTGCAACTAGAGCAACATCCTTATATATAATCAGAGAATCTTTTGAGCCTTTTTCACTTGCTATGTTTATTCCTTTATTGATATTATTTATATCTATTTCATTAAACTCTATGTTTCTATACTGCAACCTTTTTGCTGCATGATTTGATATAGTGAAATTAGCTTTAGCGTTCATTTTATCTTTAAGTATATTCTCAAAGATATCACTCTTTTTATTTACACTTTGTTGTATCTTATTATTCACCTGTGGAAAATCCCCTACAGGATAAAAGTTCCCATTTATAATTCTATATCCCATTTACATCACCTATTAATTCTAACTATTCTTCACCTTAGTAATTTCGCTGTAGAAAAATTCTTTTTCTGTACCGTCATCTAGAGCTACTTTCATCTTTATACCTTCAGATATTTTATATACTTCTAATACTTTTCCCGAATAAGTTTGTTTGTCTTCCTCAGATGTCAATTCAACAGATTTGTTCATTAATCCTGAAGCTGCCATAAAACTCATATTAGAATTTAAGTAGTTCATACTTTCAGTTATATAAGTAAGAGATTGAGATTTATCGTCTGGCAAATCAAGCACGTCTGAGAGGTCTTTATGTGCAAACTCTTTTTCCTCATATCCTATAACTTCATCACCTTTATACTTAGCTACATTTACCGTTAATTTAATTGTATCTCCTTGTTTATTAACATTTGTAACCATTCCTCCATATTGCTTACCATAATCATCATAAGCATTTAATGCTACAACTTTCCCCACCAATGTACTTGCTGAGTTAAAACTCATTGTGCCATTTAAGTTAGCCATTTGCTCAAGACTTGCAAATTGAGCTAACTGACTTACATAAGCTGTTGAATCCTTAGTATTTGACGGGTCTTGATTTGTAAGTTCAGCTGTAAGAATTCTTAGAAAGGCATTCTTGTCCATCTCTTGGCCTTTTTTTACTATTCTTGTGCCTTTTTCAGTTGCACTCTGCGTTGATAAAATTGGATCTACCATTTACCTTCCCCCTATACAAAAGCATTTACACTACTCTCTTCAACAATAGATACATTATCTACTCCTTCTTCAATATCTAATTTTGAAATACCTGCCCTACTACCACTTCTACTTCCAGAATGTTTATTTTGTTCTTTACTATTTTCTCTACTGAAAAATGTTGTATCTTCATTATAAATATTAATTGTAACATTCTGAATTTTTATCTCTTCATTTCCTATTAACTTATTTATATCTTGAAGATTTGAGTTAAGTAAATTATAAGCTTCTTTATTATTAGCAGTAATACTTGCCTTCATTAAACCATTTTGCATAGTTAGCTTAATTACAATTTCTCCAAGTTCTCTTGGCATTAGCTTTACTGTCATCTCTTTCATATCATTTTGCTCCATAAACTTTACAGATTTAATGATATCATGAATAAGTGTATTTTTATTTATAGTTACAGCCTGTCCCACTTCACTTACATTGCTTGTGTCTATAGCTTTATTAAAGGTACTCATAAAATTAACTAACTTATCTACTTTATTTGTAATATCATTTTTATTTCCAGCTACTAAATCCTTAAGAAATTTATCTTCACTGTTACTTTCTTTTGAAAAATCTTTACTATTATTACTTGTAACTTGTAATTTATTAACTATATTTTCTTGTAAATTTCCAGTTATATTGCTATTTAATTCATTAGTGAAATCATCTGTTTGTTTATTCAGATTATTCTCTTGCAATTTATTCTTAATATTATTCATAATCTGTTCTTGCATACCTATAGAGGATGGTTTTTCCAAAGCCTTATTAATTGCTTCACTCATTAATAGTTCAAAAGACTTATTTTCTTGTGAATTTTCTAATAGCATATTTTTAATAATTTGTGTTAAATCACTAGAAATCTTTTCTTGTAGTTCTTCTAAAGCACCTTGATCTAAACTAAACTTTCCTTCAATCCCTTCAAGTCCAATATTTGTTAACTCTAGAGATAATTTCTCTAGTTGTCCTTCTCCTTGCACTGCTTTTTCAGCAAATTCTTCAAAAGATATTTTCCCTTGTAGTAATTGTTGAAGTAACAGCATCAAGTCATTTTCTTGGTTATTTGCTTGAACTTTCTTATCATCAGAACTAGTTATCTCTTTATCTGTATTCTCTGATTTACTAGTTTCACTCCTTTTTGAGTATGGTATGTTTTCTTTTAATTTAGATTTTTCAATATTAGAAGTATCTTCTCTATTATTTTTATTGTCATACTTAGAAGTCTTATCTAATACTTGTTTGAAATTACTCTCAACACTACTTTTGTTTTTTAAAGTATTAGAATAATTATTAGTTTTGTTTCTAACTTCTAGACTATTAAGCTCCTTACTACTTACAGGAATATTAGCCACACCATTATTCAAAATCTTACCTCCTTTCATATTATTTTTTTAGATTTCTTATAAATGCATAAAGAGCAAATTCATCATTGGCTTTTTGTTCTATTTGATTTTGCTCTTTAATATAAGCTTGTTTTTGATTCTCTTTTAAAATTTCCACTGTTTTTCTCTCTATTTGTCTTTGCTTTAATTCTTCTCTTTTAATCTCTAATTCATTTGTTTTCTCAGTAAGTTCTACTTTGGTTTCATTTATATTAAAATGAAGTGCATTGCAATAATTTTGTCTTATTTTCCTCTCAAGCATACTGCAACTAACATCTACTTTAGAATATTTATCGTACCCTTCTGTTAAAGTATTTAATTTTTCTTCAACTTGATTTTTTGAATTCTGAGCTTCAGTAAATACTCGCTTACTTTCTTCTTCTTTATCATATCTAATATCTAGAACTTTCTCTAATCTAAATTTAAAACCTTCCATAATTAATCCTCATCTATCTAAACATATTTTTTAATGCAACTATACTAGTATTAAAATCAATATGCTCATCAACACTTTGTTTTAAATATTTATTTATCTCATCAATATACTTAATAGAAAGATCCACCTTTTTACTACTACCCTTTGCATAGGCTCCTATATTTATAAGATCTTCTGAATTATTATAAGTTGCCATCATATCTCTTGCAAAGGATGCAGCTGCTTTATGATCATCATCTGCAATTTCTGCCATAAGTCTACTTACACTATTTAAAACATCTATAGCTGGATAGTGATTTTTGGCGGCTAAACTTCTTGATAATACTATATGCCCATCCAGTATACCTCTAACCGCATCAGCTATTGGCTCATTAAAATCGTCTCCATCTACAAGAACAGTATAAAAAGCTGTTATAGAGCCTTTATCAGACATTCCAGACCTTTCCATAAGTCTAGGTAGCATTGCGAATACTGATGGAGTATATCCTTTAGTGGCTGGTGGTTCCCCGATTGCAAGTCCAATTTCTCTTTGTGCCATAGCAAATCTAGTTACAGAATCCATCATAAGAATAACCTTCTTACCTTTATCTCTAAAATATTCCGCTATAGCTGTTGCTGTAAAGGCTCCTTTAATTCTAACAAGGGCTGGTTGATCTGAGGTGGCACAAACTATTATTGACTTTTTCAATCCTTCTTCACCTAGGTCTCTTTCAATAAAATCTAGTACTTCTCTCCCTCTTTCTCCTATAAGAGAAATAACATTTACATCAGCCTTAGCTTCTCTTGCTATCATCCCAAGAGTAGTACTCTTTCCAACACCACTTCCTGCAAATATACCTATTCTTTGTCCTTCTCCGCAAGTAAGAAATGCATCTATAGCTCTTACCCCTGTAGGTAATACATCTATTATTCTTCTTCTTTTTAAAGGGTCGGGTGGTGAAGTATCCAGTGGGTAATCTGCCTTTCCCCTAACTGCACCTCCACGAAGTGGTCTTCCAAGTCCATCTAGTACTTTTCCAAACAACTCTTCAGAACAACTTATACTTAAAGGTCTCTTAGTAGGTATAACTCTACATCCTGGAGATATTCCACTTAATTCCCCTAGTGGCATAAGTATTACATTATCTTCTTTAAAACCTACCACTTCACAGTCTATAGGATGGTTCTTTTCATTATATATTGTACATACTTCGCCTACAAATGCCTTTATTCCTTCTACTTCTATGGTTAAACCTATAACTTGTTTAACCATGCCTTCAATATATCTAAAATCATATTCCTGAACCTTTTCTTTTAGCATCCCAAAATCTAATGAAAGTTCCAAAGCCTCACCAACTTTCAAATTATAATAAAGCTACCCTAACTATTTAATGAAATAATTTCTTTAACTTTTTCTATTGCATCATTAATACTAACTGTAATTTTACCATTATTTTTTTGAATAATTGTTGCTCCCTCTTCCATTTCATCGTCAGCTACTACAAAAACTTCTCCCTGAAATATAGATTGTTGTCTCCAGTTATCTATACTCTCTTTTAAATGCTGTACATAATTGCTTCTTGTCTTTACTACTATTGTTTTTGATTTTGAAGCTATTTCCATAGCATCTAGTACCATATTTGTAATGGCATCCTTATCTTTAACTTCCCTCTTTAATACACATTTTGCAATTGATGTAATTAATCCTTTTACTTCTTCCTTTTTTGTTTCTAAATATTTTAAATACTGGTCATTGCTGTCTAGCAAAAGATTTTCTGCTCTAGTAACTATTCCCTGAGCATCTAGTTGTGCTTTTTTTACCATATTATCGTAATATACACTACCTTCCTTAGAACCTTTTTCATAACCAGCATTATATCCTTCTGCCATTCCTTTTTCGTAAGCTTCTTGTTCTAGCTTTCTAGCATCTTCATATGCCGTAGCTAACATTTCATCACTTTTTCTTCTAGCATTTTCAAGCATTGTTCTTGCAAGAACCTCATAGCTTTCTATGAAATCTTTAGCATTTTTTTCTCCTAACTCTTTTTTATCTTTATTATTAGAAGATGTGTTTACCAGATCAGTATTTATTTCAACATTACCATTTGTTACAACACTATTGCTCTTTATTACTCTATACGACGATAGCATCTTCTCCACCTCTTGAAATAATTATTTCTCCAGCATCTTCAAGTCTTCTTATTATGCTAACAATTTTTTGTTGAGCTTTTTCAACATCCATAAGTCTTACAGGACCTAGGAATTCTATATCTTCTTTTAATGAAGCAGCAGCTCTCTTTGATTGATTTTTAAATATAACATTTGCCACACTTTCTGAGCAACCTTTAAGGGCAAGAGCAAGATCTTTTGATTCCACTTCTCTAAGCACTCTTTGTATAGATACATCGTCTAAAGAAACAACGTCTTCGAATACAAACATTGATTGTTTGATTTTTTCTGCAAGTTCTGGATCTTCTCTCTCCAAACCTTCTGTAATATTTTTTTCCGTAGTTCTATCCACCTGATTTAAAATATCAACAAGTGTTTCTACTCCACCTATAGTAGTCATATCTGTTCTAACAACTGAAGACAACTTAGTGTTTAGTACCTTTTCTATTTCTTTAATAACCATCGGTGAAGTATTATCCATAGATGCTACTCTATATGCAACCTCAGTTTGTATATCTTCAGAAAGTTCTGATAGTATTTGTGCACCTTTATCCGGTTGAAGGTAACATAAAATAAGTGCAATTGTCTGTGGATGCTCATTTGATATTACATTTAACAATTGATGAGCATCTGCTTTTCTAGCAATAGCAAAAGGCCTATATTGTTGAGTAGCTTCACTAACTTTTTCCAAAATTTCTTTAGCTCTTTGGGAACCTAGTGCTTTACCAAGTAGGTTTCTTGCATACTCAAATCCACCTTCTAAAATATAATCCTTTGCCTTATTCATTTCTACAAATTCTTCTAAGATACCTGTTCTTTGGTCTTGTTTTACTGATGTAATGTTAGCAATCTCATAGGTTATTTTTTGAATTTCTGCATCTGATAACTTTTTTATAATCCCTGCTGCTGCCTCTGGGCCTAGAGTAATAAATAGAATGGCTGCCTTTTGAACACCTGTTAACTTATTATCTTTTGCCATTCACATCACCCCTCATCTTCTGTCATCCAAGCCTTAATAATTTCAGCTACTTGATCTGGTTTCTCAGTGGCATATTTCTTAATTTCTTTTTCTATGTGAGTCTTTTCACTTTCATGTTCAAAATCAAGAGGCGAGAATACTTCTTTTGGAGCTACATTATCTCCGATTATCATATCAATACCTGGTTGAATTTCTTCTTCATTTTGCATTCTATTTTTCTTTGCTTTTCTTAATGCCCTAAGAATAATAAATAGTAATAGTAATGCAGCAACTCCAGCGCCTATATATGAATACATAAGCTTCTTCCTATTTGCTTCTTCCTCTTGTGCAAGTCTAGCAGCTTCTTCAGCAGCTACATTATCAGTTCCATTAGTAAATCTTGTTCCTTCAATACTAATAATGTCTCCTCTAGCTTGGCTATATCCTATAGCAGCAGAAACTAAATTATTTATTCTTGCCTTTTCTTCCTCAGTAATTTCTTCATTATTAACAACTACTGAAGCTGAAACCTTCTTTATCTTTCCTGGAGCAGATACAGTTGTCTCTACCATTTCTCCTATCTCATAGTTTCTAGTTTCTTTTTCTTTACTAGTTTCTACATTACCACCATTAACAGGAGTGGTATTTCCCATATTATTATCTACAGGACCCGCAGCTGTATTTCCTCCCGCTGTGTTTGAGGTTTCCTTTGTTATATCTTCACTTCTTACTACACTTTTTGGATCAAAGGTAGTTGAAGTTTTTTCATTAGCATCAAAATCAGCATCTACAGCTACTGTTGCCTTAACACCACTTCCATACTTAGGAGATAATACTGTTAAAATCTTTTTCTCAAACTCTTTCTCTAATTCTTTTTTGTGGGCTTGTTGCTTATCCATAGCCGAAGAAAATTCACCATTTTCTTTATTACCTAACTTTTCAGTCAATTCTGAAGTTTTTCCATTTATGACTCCAATAACTTTTACATCTTCTCTTGCAAGATTTTCAACACTACCTGTTAATAAGGAGACTATAGCCTCTATCTGCTCATTTGTAATATTTTTACCTACATTAAATTCTAACGTAACAGATGCCTTTGATTTTTCTGCCTCTCTGAAAAAGTTGCTATCCTCTTGCATAACTAAAAGAACCTTTGCACTTTTAACTTCTGGAAAAGATTCTATATTTCTTGCTAGTTCTCCCTCAAGTGCCATTTTATATTTTAAACTTCGTTCCTTATCTGTCATTCCAAAAGCACTGCTATCCTCTAATATTTCATATCCTTTATTCCCACCTGGAAGTATTGGAGCAAGCTCCATTCTCAGTTCTGCAATTTTTTCTTCTGGGACACTTATAGCATTGTTACTTACCTTAAATTCAATCTTCTTCTCATTTAACTTAGCTAATACTACTTGTGAATTATTTGGATCCATATCAGAGTACAATACCCCAAATTTCGTAGTATTAAAAAATACTATCATATATATAATTCCAAAAACTATTCCTACAGTAAGTACAGAGAAGGCTATTTTTCTTCCCTTACTAAGACCTTTAAGTTTTTCAAATAACTTACCTAATCTTTCCTTAATCTTGTCCATTTATCTAGCACTCCTAACTATACTTGCATTCTAGTGATTTCTTGGTATGCCTCCACAAGTTTATTCCTCATTTGTACTGCAAGTTGGAGAGTAAGCTTTGCTTCTTCTGTTTTTATCATGACTTCATGGATGTCTGTATCTTCGCCTTTAATAAAGCTTTCTGTTGTTACTTCTGCTTCTACTTGTTTATCATTAACTTCATCTAATTTGTTCTTTAATATATCAGAAAATCCTAATGGAGTACTTTTTTCTTCATTATTTACTTTACTTTTATTATCTTTAGTACCTATACTTTCTAAATTAGAATATATATATCTACTTGGTATAAATTCATTCATTTTCATCGTTATAACTCCTATCTACCTATTTCTAATGCTTTCATAAACATACTTTTTTCTGAATTTATTGCAGTTACATTTGCTTCATAGGCACGAGTGGCTGCAATCATATCTGCCATTTCATTTAATATATTAACATTTGGCATTAACACATATCCTTCAGGATCTGAATCTGGGTGTGATGGATCATATACTCTTCTTAGCTCGGAATTATCTTCTTCAATACCTACTGCCTTTACTCCCATTAACTTTTCCTTTGTAGAACTTGTATTTTTATTAATTTCACTAATTAAATTCTCCTCAAAAACAGCTATTTTCCTTCTATATGGTTGTCCATTCTCTCCTCTTGTTGTTGAGACATTTGCTATATTAGAAGCTATTGTATCCATTCTTAATCTTTCAGCTGTCAAACCACTGGAGCTTATTCTCATTGAACCAAAAGCACTCATACTATCTTCCTCCTGATATTATATATTTTTTTAAGGACATTCGTGAATTAAGTTCAGTAATTAGTGCGTTATATTTTAATGTATTAGCCGCAAGATTTGTCATTTCGTTATCTATATCTACATTGTTACCATCTTTTCTCATACTGGTTGCTTCGTCACGTTTTACTTCTACTTCTCCATATTCTACTTTATTTGATATATGTTTTGCATTTGTAGTACTAAGTTCAATTCTCCCCCTAATTTCTTGTAAATTTTCTTCAAAGGTTACATAATGCCTTTTATATTCCTTAGTATTCACATTTGCAATATTATTCGCTATAATTCTTCCTCTTTCCACGGAAGCATTCAATGACTTTTTTAATAATGAATATGTTTTTTCATTATTAGACATATTATGTATATTCAAAACATCAACTCCTACATATATATTAGTTATAAATTTACAAATTTTTCCCTAAGTAAAACATATTTGTACGTAAACATTTTTTTTTTTGATGTGGTTCAACAAATATTCTTTATTAACTTTTTATAAACACATTCTATTAATACCATTATATACTATTTTTTTTCGTTTTGGAACAACTTTAATCTAAACTTTATTAGAAATTAAAAAATTCTTTCAAATTTAATGAATAATTCACAATTTTCCATATTTTTAGCAGTATTCTTACATTTAACAACGTTCAATTATATGACAACGTTTTCTTTAGAATTATAGTATAATATAAAATTATTCTTATAAACAAGTATAATTTTATAATTATTTGTCTAATTATAAACATTTTATGAATAACAAAAAAAATACACCTAAATCCTTATATTGAATTCAGTGTATTCTTAGTCTTATCTTGATCTAACATTTTCTAAAATTCTTAAAATTTCCTGTGGCATCTTATTTGATTGAACCATCATAGCATGACCTGAATCTATCAAAAGATTGTCTCTCGTGTATTTCATCATCTCTTCTGCAATATCTGCATCTCTTACTTTGCTCTCTGCCCCTACTATACTTCCATGTATTTCACCTATTTTTTCGTATGTGCTACTGAATCTGTTTTCCAGGGCACCATATTTACTTCTAACCTGAATAACTTTGTTTAAAGCTCCATCTATTATTGAAAGCGACTTATCTATTCCTAATTTATTTATACCTCCATCAACACTTACTTTAGTATTTAAACTACTAAGACTATCTCCGTTTATATCTTTTAACTCACTACTATTAAGGTTATAAACATTTATAGTTATGCTTTCTTTGACATTTGCACCTACTGGCATTAATAGATTTTTTGTCTGACTTCCATTCATTAGTTTTATACCATTAAATTCAGTATTATTAACAATTTCATCCATTCCTTCAATTATCTCATTTATTTCAGTCTGTATGGTTTGTTTATCCTCTTCAGTAACTGCTCCCCCAGACTGAATAGTTAATTGTCTTACTCTTTGCAGCATAGATGTCACATTATCAAGTGCCCCATCAGCAGCTTGAAGCATACTAACTCCATCTTGAGCATTTCTTTGAGCCATTTGAAGTCCTCTCATTTGCATTCTCATTTTTTCGCTATTTGCTATTGCATTAGGATTATCTTTTGCACTGTTTATTTTATAGCCTGAAGATATAGCTTCTACAGATTTACTTTGTTTAACTATAACCTTCGAATGTTCTCTAAATACATTTAGGGATTCTAAATTATGCATTAATCTCATATTTATCACTCCGTAATCATAATAATCTTTATTTATTATCGAATATTCTGCTCACTTCTTTATAATATACACCAATGAAAATTTAAAATTTAAAGATTATTTTAAAAAAAAGCATCAGTAACTGTTATAATAGTTACTGATGCTTTTTAATCTCTTTCTTCATACTCAATTTTCCTACTTTCTTCATCTAGTGCATTTACCTGTACTATCAAACTATTTAACTTAGCATTTATAACTGCAAGTTCTTCTGAACTCAGATTGCCTTCTTTAGCTTCTTCTGCCAGTTCCCTCATCTTCACTAATTTTTCATCAATTATACTTAACATTTTTTGCCTATATTTTACCCATTGCAATTCTTGCTGTAACTCTTGATTTAGTTCTTCTCTTTCGTCATTCATGAAAGTTACACTTTTCTATCTAAGTGATTACCTAACTTAGTGTCTACCGCAGTATTTTTTAGTATTTCTGTTACCTGGCTAGCAGTTTCTTTTCCTGAGTTCATAGCCATCTTCATTACTGCTACGCTAGCTGCATCTTGTACTTTTGATTGACTCATTACCATTGATAGTACTCCTATATCCATACTTACCTCCTGCTATTTCTTATTTTAAAAAAGAGCCAGAGCTTTTGCCCTGACTCTCTAGTATTACTTTTATAGGTTCTATAATTTTAAGGAAACTCCCTCTCCTTGCGTCGAATGAGTACTCACAGAGTAAGCGATCAACTGAAAATCACAGATTTTAGTTGTCTGCTTAAGCGACTCGCACTAAATCATAGATTTAGGCTCTCTGCTTATCTTAATAATTGAAGAACTCCTTGAGGTTGTTGATTAGCTTGAGCAAGCATAGCTTGTGCAGCTTGGCTAAGAATATTGTTCTTAGAGAAACTCATCATTTCTTTAGCCATGTCTACATCTCTAATTCTTGATTCAGCTGCTGTTAAGTTTTCACTTGAAGTTCCAAGGTTTGCTATTGTATGTTCTAATCTATTTTGGAATGCTCCAAGCTTAGAACGCTCTTCTGAAACTCTATCAACTGCATCATTAATTACTTCAATAGCAGCAGTAGCCTTTTCATGCGTAGAAACGTCTAATGAATATTCTTCTTTTGTATTGTTAGTTCCATTTGTTACACTCTTTGTACTCTTGAATACTGCTCCATGAGTAGCAGCTCCACCTGAAGTATCTCCTGTAACACCAAGTGCTTGAGATCTCATATCACTAATATCTACACTAAAGCTTTGTCCACCATTTGCACCTGTTTGCATTGATAGTGAGTTATCTACTGTTGTATTTTCTACTTTGAAAGTAGTGTTTATTGAATTTGCTAACGTACTAGCATCTGTTGTTAATGAAATCCCGTTATTAAATTCAACTGTTTCCCCAGCCTTAGCAGTTTGAGTATCATAAGTAGTTGCTCCACCATCATTTGTTAATTTAAAAGTAAATTCAGTAACATTTGCGTTAACACCAAAGTATACTTCACCTGATCCTGACAGGTCAGCTCCATCATAAGTTAACACTACATCACGTCCAAGATCAATTGTAGTATTATCAACTGCTGCAGAACTTAGTGAATATTTAGCTCCATCTACAGCAGAACCATCTGCCTTTTGAAGTTCAGCTGTATAACCAGCAGCTGTTTCTACATCAAATGTAACATCATAACTAGCTCCTGCCGCTTTTCCTTGAAGAGCTGTTGCACTTAAATCAATTAAAGCTCCCGATCCACCAAATGAAAGATTTGTTAATGAATTTGGATTGCTTGCTAATTGTAATTCTGTAATAACAGTATTAGTACCAATCTGATTTCCACTTACTGTTTCTTCTAAGCTAACTGAATATTGGCTCTGTACTGTAGTTGATAATGTATTTCCTGAAACAAAAGATGCACCAGTTGATGTTAAAGTAATCTCTGCACCAACAGCACCATCTAAATTAAATGCTAAATCACCATTAGTATTTGATTGAATAGTCTGTGTATCACTTTGTGCTCCTTTAGTAACTTTAACTTGGTCTAATGCAGCACCTGAAGCAATATCAATAACTTGGCCATCATAAGTACCAGTGTCAGCAACCGCGTCAGTTAAGTCTAATCCACCAATAATTGCATCTACATCTACATCAAATTGTAATCCTGCAACTTGAAGTGTTTTTGCACCATCCCCAGCAGCTCCTGATATTGTTACAGTACTTGCAGGGTTAACACCATCATTAAAAGTAAATGTAATATCTGCAGTAGAATCTCCACCATCAACTACATTAATTGTCAATGAATTAGCAGAACCGTTATTAATTGCTGCAGCTTGAGCAGTAGTAGCATTAGCAGCCATAGTGAAGTTTGAAATTACTCCATCAGCTTTTAAAGTATCACCACCATTATCCGTTACTACTGCATCATTAATAGTTCTAGATGTTTCTATAGTATATGTTCCTGAATCAACAGTGTTTACAGTTCCAGCCTTGATATCAAGACCGCTACCTATTGTAGAATAAATTTGATCCTTTTGAACTGATAAAGTGTGATTAACATCATTTAAGCTTGAATTACTTTCTAATGTTATAGCTGTATTTCCACTAGCAGTATTTAGAATTGAAGTGGCATCAGTAGCAGGACCATCTATTTGTTTTGTATTCTCTGCAGTTATTGCAATCTTGTATGCTCCACCAGCTAAATCAACTGTATCTCCAGCACTTACTGATGCGTCTGTAACATTTGATTGAATACTTGTTTCTATTTGTGCAACCGTGTTTGAAGTAACAGCTACATCATAAACACCTGTTGGTGCAACTGCTGTTGATCCAACATTAATAGCAGTAATACCAGCACCTTTTGTTGTTGTTACTGCAGCATTATCAATCGCTTTACCATCTCCACTAATAGAAAGGTCACCTTTTAATAATTTTTGTTTATTAAACTCAGTAGTATTACCAATTCTGTTAATTTCAGACGCTAATTGATCCATTTCATTCTGAATTTGAGTACGATCGATTTCAACATTAGTATCATTTGATCCTTGAACAGCAAGTTCTCTCATTCTTTGTAAAATTGATTGAGTTTCTTGTAAAGCACCTTCAGCAGTTTGAATCAAAGAAATACCATCTTGTGCATTTCTTGATGCTTGATCAAGACCTCTTATTTGACCTCTCATTTTTTCAGATATTGCAAGTCCTGCTGCATCATCTCCAGCTTTATTAATTCTTAAACCTGAAGAAAGTTTTTCCATTGATTTTCCAGATGCTGCTGTATTACCAGTCATCATTCTGTGTGCGTTTAACGCGTTCATATTGTGATTAATTATCATTATAAATTCCCTCCCTGATTTTTAACGGACATCCTTGTCCTTTTTATTTATAGTTAAGCTTTTTTAAGCCTACTAACACATTGATTACAATAGTTCTTTAAAATTGTCCACAAAAACTTAATTATCTTTAATTACAATTGGTTAAACAGTTATTTTTTTCTTTACAACATTATTATCGTTTTATAGTTATACTACTTTAGTGCTTTTATATCTTTTTATTTAAAAATCTGCTATTCTCATAAAACTTTCTATTATATGCCCTATTTGCAGATTTTTCATAGATTATTTCATTTATTTTTTCCTTAGTTTCTCTTTGTTTTTCTTTAATTAATACATCTAACTTTTCTTGTAACTTTAATAAATTAAGGTAATGACAAACATCCTTAAATTCTTCTTTACTATAATCTAACGTATTTATTTCCTCTAAGCAAGCTTGTCTTTTATCTATTAATTGTTCAATCAAATCAAATTCTTCTTTTTCTAGAGTTCTTATTAGCTCTAAGGTTATATTTTTATATCCTTCTAATTTATGCTTTAACTCCATTTGAAAGCTCCTTTATTAGAATTTTGCTATGCCATACCCAATTGTGAATAAAGCCAATTAGATTGTGAATTGAGTTGATTCATGGCTGTCTCTAACTTGGCATACATTTGATAATATCTTTCTTGTTTTGCATAGAACTTTGTTTGTAGTTCTTTTATTAATTTATCTTTCTTCTCTATACCTTTAGACAAATCATTACTAGCTATCCATCTCGAGTTTTCATATCCTGCCTTTTTAATTAAAGAACCATCAATTCCTATATATCCTTTTAAAATTTCTTTTATCTTCGGAAATATACCTTGTTTATTTTTATCATCAGAAGCTTGCGTGAATAACTTTTGAACTTGATCTCCTCTAGTCTCTAATGCTGATTTTAATTTAACTTCATCTATCTCTAATTTTCCGCCTTTTGAGTAAACATTACTTGTAGATATACCTATATCTGTTATACTAATTCCAGCACCTTCTACAGTAGCGTAAAAGGATTGCCTCATTTGATCTAGAATACTTCTTAGCTGCATATCACCTTTAAGTAACCCCTGCTTAGCCTTACTTTCCCAAGCCTCTATATCTTCCTTTTCCATAGATGCTTTCTGTTCATCTGTAAGAGGCTTATAGTTATAATTCTTTTTTTCAGTTATTTTTGTGTTTACTTTATCTATTAATTCATTATATTTATTAATAAACTTCTTAAACTTTTCTACAGCAGAAGTTGCATCTGGTTTTACTGTTAACTTAATAGATTCATCTGTGCCTGCTTGAGCTTTTTTAAGGTTATAAGTTACATTATCAATAGTAAAATTATTAGTAGCCTTCCTAACAGTAGTAAAATCATTTTCCCCCGATGGTTTTATGTGAACTATAGTATCTTCCCCAACTTCTTCCAAGGTACTAATTCCTAACGCATCAGCAGCGGACCCTTGTATTTGTAAAGTTGCACTTTCTCCTAAATTCCTAGTCTCAATAGTTAACTTTTTAGTGAGTTCGCTATAGTTTATTGTTATGTACTTTCCTAGTACATCTTTATCATCAATAGAATCTTTTACTTTCGAATTTCTAATGGTATTCATAAAGTCATTTAAGGTTTTACCTTCATCAATTTGAACTTCAAACACTTTGCCTTGTACTGTTATTTCTATAGTACTAGATACTATTCCAAGATTAGTATCTGGTGTTGACGCTAAAGCCAACTCAGATAGTTTTGTACTTCCAGAAATGCCTTCCTTAAGTTGATTACTTTGTTTTTTTGCAGATGTTGCTATTTGTTCTACTTTTACTTCATAAGTTCCATTAATTGCACCCGCTAAAGCTGTCGCTGTAAGAATATCTTCATTTCCACTTGTTACCTGTGAGCCAGCGTAAGTTAAACTACTCATCATATTAGTATCTTTAGGAGCTATTATATCTAAATACCCATCCTGAAGTCCTTTTAAATCTTTTATTATATCTATATAAGCTTCTTGCTGCCACGTTAGAATTTGTTTATCTTGATTAGCCTTGTCTATTTTTGCTTGTTCCGAAATCATAACACTTTTTACCATAGCATCTGTATCCATACCTGTGGCAAGTCCTGTTATTCTATTAGTGTTATTACCAACACTACTTATACTCATATATTCACCTCATTTCTTTTCTACCTGACACCTTTTGAAGCCTTATAGGCTTCATTCCAGGTATTTCTTATGTCTTCTATCAACAATATAGCCTCATCCATTATCTCAATATTCTTTTTTATATTTGCCTCTCCGAGCCTTCTAACAATAAAATCATAGATACTCATTAACTGTTGTCCCCACTCTCCAGCCTGTTTCATATCTAACGAAGCCATTAGTTCATAGAATATATCTTGAGTTTTAACTATGTTTTCATGCGCTTTAATAATATCTTTATCCACAATAGCTTGTCTGCCTATTTTTGAATATTTAACTGATCCATCTAAAAGCATCAATAATAATTGTTCTTTTGAAGCATAATTTACACTATTGCTTTTATAAGCATTGTATGCATTTTGAGCGTACATCTAAAGACCTCCCACTATATATTCTTTTAATTAGGTATTATTTATCTAATATATCGTAATTGTTTACTCCAACTTTATCATTTTACTTAAAATAGTAATTACTAGTTTAAAAGTTAAGCATGCAGTAAAAACTCCTCTGCATGCTTAACTTTATCTCTTAATATCTAAAAACCTTCCAAAGGTTAAATCTGATATAGTCTCTTTTTTTGAAGCTTCTATATCAATTTCTTTAACTTTAATTGCGTCAACAACTACCTTCTTTTCTCTTTTTCCATCTAACTTTTTTTTAAAATTATCCTTATCCTCTTGATTATTCTGTCTACCATCTTTATTTATATTAGATACCTCTTTATTTCCATGCACCTTACCTTCTTTTGTAGCATCATTCACAATTTGACGAAGTTCAGTATCTATTTTATTTAATCTAAATTCCATAAAAACACCCCACCTTTTAAGGTACTAGGTACTAAATGATAAAGATAAGCTCTTTTCCTAATAATCAGCACCTATATTCATTAGGCTTTTTTATCTACTATTACACCAGCCATTTTATACAGTTCAGCTACCATATCCAGCATTTTTTTTGGAGGTATTTCCTTTATGACTTCTTTTGTTTCATTGTTTATTATTTTAACAATAAATTCAGTTTTTAAAACATCATGTCTTTCGTACTCTATATGAGTTATTTCTCCTTGTAGAAATTTATTAAGCTTATCTACAGCTTTTTTAATTTCTATTTCACTTATTCCTCTTTCCTTTTGTCCATGTTCTATTTCTCTACCAACAGATTCATTTTTCACTACAGGTATAGCATTCACAGCACTAGAAATCTGAGTATTTTGCTGGCTGCCTACATTACTAGATATTTTGTCCACCTCTAAATGTCTTCCTTGACTAATTAGACTACCATCCATTTAAAGCACCCCTTTAACTTTTAAGATACATTAATAATCCAATCCTTTAACTTATCCATGTATCTATGATATTTATTTTTTCTTTAGCATCTTTAGCACAGATAAATCTGTACTTATAGCATTTTGATTTTCTTCTTCTACTTCTTTATATAATTCTTTCCTTAAAATTGCAACACTTTTAGGGGCACTTATTGCGATTTTAACTGATCCATTATCTATATTTACTATATTAATTTCAATGTCATCGCCAATTAATAATGCTTCTCCTTGCTTTCTCTTTATTACAAGCATTATACATTCTCCTTAAACAGTGGATATTTTATTAAATATTTTTCATTACTTAAGATTATTTGTTCCCCTAATTTTTCTTTTATATTAATAATAATTGGCGCTCTTAAATTTATAGTTATATTTTCAACTTTTGAACTTAATGTAACTGTATTAAATACTAATACATCCTCATTACCAGTAATTTTTAATCTTTTAATAATATCATTTTCTAATTTAAATTCATAATTATTAATTACATCAAAAGGTGAGGCTATAACAAATCCTATACTCTCATCCTCTAATGAATGTAATACGCTAAACACTTCATTATCTTCTACAGGAAAGATTATAAATTTCTTTAGTTTATCAAAACCAGGCATTCCTTTTTGAAATTCTATTATATCTTTTTCTTCATATTCACGTACTCCATGATACTTCGTTTGTAAAATCAAATTTGTCACCCCGATTTTTTAAATGTAGTCTATTAAAGATGGTTGTAATATTTTTGCACTTGTTTGAAGTGATGCTAAATATACTGTTTGCATATTTGCAAACTCCATAGTTTTTTCAGTTATATCTATATCTTCAGTTTTAGATAGTATTTCCGTCATGTTAAATGTGGCATCAGTATTCTTTTCTAAAGCACTATCCATTCTGTTTTGCTTTGCACCAACTTCTGCACGAATTTTCAAAAGATTTGATATAGTATCAGTTATATTTTGTAAATCTTCATTGACTAGATTTTTTACTGAATCCGCATCAGTTGCTGTACCATTTGAATCTTTTCCATCAAGGTGATTAGTAATAGCTGCAAAAATCTCTCTTAAATCTAATTCCTTACCTTTAGGAGTTTTAAATTCCAACACATCTGTAGCAGTTACATTATAATCCATAACAACACCTTGTGAAATTTGTACTTTCAGTTTTGAACCTATCTGATTATATTGTGAACCATCAACAAGCTCTCCATCTGTTTTATTATAATAAACTAATCTAGTATTTGATACATTATTTGGATTATAATCAGCGTCAACTGCTGAATTCATTCCTAAAGTGGTTGATGTAACCTTAAAAGTATTATTTGTTATACTTGTATCATTATTAATATTAATAAATTTAACTTTATTATTGAGTATATCTGGTACAGCTTTTATTTTTCCATTTATCCATGTTTCTGTAGATTCATTTATCTTATTATTAATTAAATTTGATAAATCACTAAGACTATTAACTTGAGAGTTAGCTGGTATTATTATGTCTTTTTGTTCCGCTGCACCTATAGAACCATCCTGATCCAAATCAAAGGCTACTGTAATAGTCAAATCAGAATCAAGCTTACCATCTGTTGTCATAGTTGATAAATCTATTACCGAAGACTCCGCTCCTTCAAGGGAAGTACCACCAACTACGTCTACAGGCTTTGTAGTTCCTCTCGTACCGCCAAATATATATGCCCCATCAAAGTTTGTATTTAGTATCTGTGCAACTTCTCCAACTTTTTCGTTTATTTCATCCTTTATAGCTAGTCTTTCATTTTCGCTATACCCAGCATTACCTGCTGATATTAAGAGCTCTCTAACTCTTTGCAACACATCTCCTACTTGTCCTAGTGCTGTATCTGTAGTATCTAACCAATTTATTGTATCACTTATATTTTCATTATATTGCTTATTTGTACCTATATCCGTATGAAGTTGCATAGCACGGGCAACCTTAAAAGGATCATCTGATGGCCTTCTAATTTCTTTACCAGAAGTCATCTGCTGCTGTAGCTTTCTCATGTTTTGAAGATTACTTCGCATATCCGCTAAGAAACCGTTTGATAGCATCTTGTTTGTAACACGCATCTATAATTCCTCCTATCTCTTTAATCCATTAACCACTACATCTAAAAGCTCATCTACTGTAGATATTATTTTTGCATTTGCTTGATATGCATGTTGGAATTGGATTAA
>JAVBVX010000034.1:0-16199 GCA_036677665.1 Clostridium sp.
GTGATTATGGCGTGAAGGATACACCCGTACCCATCCCGAACACGATGGTTAAGCTTCACAGCGCCGATGGTACTGCACTGGAGACGGTGTGGAAGAGTAGGACATCGCCAGGTTACATGATCCACTAGCTCAGTCGGTAGAGCACTTGACTTTTAATCAAGTTGTCCGGAGTTCGATTCTCCGGTGGATCACCAAAACGCACTTCATATGAAGTGCGTTTTTGATTTTTTAATTAAATATGAATATAAGTTAATAAGAAGTACATACTTTATTAAACATTTCATGGTTGAGTAAGCATTAGAAGTCTATTAGAATAGAATATGAGACATTATATTGGGAGGGATCATAGATGAATGAAGCTCAAGCAGTTTTTCAAGATACTATTGAAACAGTACATTTTTTAGGAAATAAAGTAAATGAAAATACTTTAAAATACATAGGAATAGCAGTAGCGATATTTTTAATATTTTTATTTCTTAGAAATATATTCACAAAATGTATTTTATCCTTCTTATTGAAGCTTTCGGGGAAAGGTAAAACGGAAATAGGTACAAAAATTATAGAAGCTTTTCAAGGTCCTATAAGAGCTATTTTTATTGTTTTTGGTATTTACTTTGCAATAATATTTCTAGGAAAAGCCTTTACATATAATCTTTTAAGAGAGCCTTTTTTAAATCATATGTTTAAGTCTTTAAATATTATATTTATTTCATGGGGGCTTTATAATTTAACGGGAGAACAATCCCTATTGTATGAGGAACTATCTGAGAAGTTTAATTTTAAGTTGGATAAGATTATTTTCCCTTTTCTATCTAGAATACTTAGAATTGTTATTATTGGATTAACAATATGTGTTGTACTAGGGGAGTGGGGATATAATGTAAATGGATTTGTAGCTGGACTTGGAATTGGAGGATTAGCTTTTGCTCTTGCAGCACAAGAAACATTAGCTAATATTTTTGGTGGATTAGTGATTATATTAGATAAACCATTTTCTATAGGAGACTATATAAAGACTCCTAATGTTGAAGGTATAGTTGAAGATATAAATTTTAGGAGCACTAGAATTAGAGCTTTAGATAAAGGATTAGTTACAGAACCTAATTCTATTATAGCAAAATCAACTATTACAAATTGGACAAAGAGAGATATCAGAAGAATCAACTTTACAATAGGATTAACCTATGGGACGACAAAAGAGGAAATACAGAAATGTATTAATAAAATTAAAGATATGTTAGTAGAAAATGAAAACATAATAGAAGAAGGAATAATAGTAAGTTTCAACAACTTTGGAGCAAGTAGCTTAGATATACTTATAAATTGTTTTGCAAATACGGCTGACTTTGCTAGTTTTATGAACATAAGAGAAGATATAAACTTTAAAATTATAGACATACTTGATCAAGAAGGAGTATCTATAGCCTTCCCAAGTACTAGCCTATATTTTGAAACTCCATTAATAAGAAAATAATATTTATAGATACCTTACAAAAAGCATGCAGAGATTATACAGCATGCTTTTTCTATTAAAAAATTAATATTTATGATAGAATTATCCTAATGTATACTACGTTAGGGGGATAATTATGAATAAACTTAAGATAGCTCTAGGTATTCTTTGCATTTCTATGTTAATTCCAGCATGTAGTAAGAATGATATACAGAAACGAAATATAAAATTAGTTGGAACACCTAAAACTGTGGAAACTTCAGATAAAGAAAAAACAAATCCTAATAACAAGGATAATTCCACGAAAGAAATAAAGTCTACTAGCTTAGAGAATAAAGATCAAAAGCCTAAGGAATTAAAAGATAATAAAAATAATGTAGTTGAGGCAAGTAAAAAGGTAGAAAATAAAAGTACAAGCACAGTAACTCCTAAAAAAGAACTACCTAAAATAAATTATAAGATTAAAAGTAAAATAATAGTTATTGACCCAGGACACGCAAATAAAGCTGACACAGATAAGGAACCAGTATCCCCTAATTCATATATTCTTAAATATAAACAAACAGGTGGAGCACAAGGGGCATCTACAAAAACACCGGAATATAAAATAAATATGGATGTTGCTTTAAAGTTAAAAAGCGAATTAGAAGCTAAAGGATTCGTTGTGATAATGACTAAAATAGATAATAGTAAGACTATGAGCAATATAGAAAGAGCTAAGCTTGGAAATAAGGCTAATGCAGCTCTTGTAATAAGAATACATGCAGATTCTGCTGATAATAAATCTGCAAAAGGAGCATCTATGCTAGTTCCTGCAAATAATGAATATACAAAAGGCTTTTATAACGAAAGTAAATCTTTTGGACAAGTAATACTAAATACAGTGATAAATAACGTTGGAATGAAGAATAGAGGCGTAATTGAGAGGAACGATATGACAGGATTTAACTGGTCTACTGTGCCTGTTGTTTTAATTGAGATGGGGTTCTTATCTAATTCGGAGGAAGATAGGAATTTAAGTAATGCTACTTATCAAGAGAAAATAGCTAAATCTATTTCAGAGGGTGTAATGCTATTAAGTAATATGTAGTATTAATAGCAAGATCACAATAGAGATAATATCTTTAAATAAAAAAGAAGCCGCGCGTAATTCAGGGGGGAGTTAGCACCGCAGCTTCTTTTTTATTTAGTTTCATTTTAATTATGCCCGGCAAAAAAGAAAATATACATATTTAGTAAATAATTATTGAAGTTTTTTGGAATAATTTTATAGTACACATATATGATAAAAGAATTAATGTATAATAACTAATGTGGAATATAACTAAATAGGAGGAGAAGATGGAGAATAAGGATTTATTAAAAAGCTTGTGCTTAGGGCATGCTCCAAGTGGAAGAGAGCATATGATTTATTCATTGATAAAAGAGATTTTTAGTCCTTTTGGAGAAGTTAATATAGATCACATGAATAATATAATTGTTCATAAGAAGGGAAAAGGGAATAATAGTATAATGCTAATGGCTCATGCAGATGAGATATTTTTAATAGTGACAGACATTTATGAAGATGGATTTATTAAGTTTAGGGCGGTAGGAGTGGATCCGAAAGCATTAGTATCTCAAGAAGTTATTATACATGGTAAGCAAAGCATATTAGGGATTATAGGAATAAAAACCTTGTATTTACAAGATGATAATGAGAGAAGCAATACTGTAAATACAGAAAATTTGCTTATTGATACTGGATACAGTAAAGAATCTCTAGAGAATATAGTTAAAGTAGGGGATTTTATAACATTAAAAGGAGAGTTTGTAGAACTGTTAAACAATAATGTTTCTTGTAAGACTATAGATAATAGAGCGGGGATTGCAGCTATGTATCAATGTGCCAAAGAGCTAGAGAATATCGAGCATGATTTAGATGTGTATTTTATATGCTCTTGTCAGGAGGAAGTCGGCCATAGAGGTGCAAAAATGATTAGTTATAATTTAAATGCTAATATAGGAATTGCAATAGATACAACTTTTGATAGTGGGCCAATTGGAGATACTGAAAGAGAAAATATATTAGGAAATGGTCCTATTGTATGTATTGGGCCTAATCTACATCCAAAACTAAATAAAAAGCTTATGAATTTAGCTAGAGAATATAAGATTCCCTATGGGGCAGAAGTAGAACCAGGAAATACGGGTACAGATGCGTGGGATATACAAACTACACGATCAGGAATACCAAGTCTATTAATATCTATTCCAATTAAATATATGCATACAAGAGTTGAACTTGTTAATATGGATGATATTAAAAATACGGGGAGACTAATAGCAAGCCTTATAAAAAATTTAAAGGATGAGGAGTTGGATGAAACTTTATGCTTCTAGAAGAACTATGTAATGCTTCCGCTCCAGTTGGTTATGAAGGGGAAGTTAGAGAAATAATTAAGAATGAAGTAAAAAATTATGTTGATGAACTTACAATAGATAGAATGGGAAATATAGTAGTTCACAAAAAAGGAAAGGGAAAAAAAGTAGTATTAGATGCCCATATGGATGAAGTAGGATTTATTATTACAGGTTATAATGAAGATGGAACACTAAAGTTTAAAATACTTGGCAATATAGATAATAAAACTATACCTTGTAAAGTTGTAAGTATAGGTGAAAAGAATATTTCCGGGGTAATAGGCTTAAAGCCAATTCATCTTCAAAGTAATCAGGATGATGATAATTCAAGTAAATTATGTATAGATATTGGAGCAAAATCTAAAGAAGAGGCTAAAGAAACTGTAGCATTAGGAGAATGTGCAGTTTTCACAACAAAATTTGAAGTTTTTGGAGAAAACTTCTTTAAAGGAAAAGCTTTTGACGATAGGCTTGGATGTGCTATTTTAATAGATCTGCTAAAGAATAATTATGATTGTGATTTATATGGAGTTTTTTCTGTTCAGGAGGAAGTGTCTGCAAGAGGAGCTTATATAGCAGCTTATGATATTAACCCAGATATAGCAATAATATTAGAAGGAACTGTATGTGGAGATATGCCAAATAATTCGGAAGCTAGAAAAGCTACAGAGATTCAAAAAGGACCTGCAGTTTCTGTAATGGATACAATGAGTATATCTGATCATACAGTAATAGAAGAGATTAAGAAAGTTGCTATAAAACAAAATATACCTTATCAGATAAGAAACTCAGCAGTAGGTTATAATGATGGCGGTGCTTATATGATGACTGGAAAGGGTACAAAAGTTGTAACTATCTCAGTACCATGCAGGTATATTCATTCTCCAATATCAATATGTAGTCAGGAAGATTATAAGAATGTAATTAGACTAACAAGAGAATACTTAAAAACTCTATAACTTTATTTGTTATATTTAAATTTTTAAATAAGTTTAATGAGAGGGTTAGTTAAACATGGTTATGAAAGGATGATAAATCTAATGAATAAATTATTAGAAAAGCTGTTTAATGCTTTTGGGGCAAGTAGCAGAGAAGATGAAATACGTGGCATTATAAAAAGTGAAATAGAAGCCATTAAAGATAGTACTAAAGCTAATATTAATATTGAAAAAGATAATATAGGAAATCTAATTGTAAAAATTGGTGAGGGTATAGAGAAGCTCATGGTATGTACTCATATGGATAAGCTAGGCATTATGGCAACTTTAATAGAAAATAGCGGATTTATAAGATTTTCTCCTATCGGCAATATAAAACCAGAAAAGATGGTAGGGATGCTTATTAAGTTTCAAAATAACGTTGTTGGAAGGATAGACTCAGTTAAAAGTAATCCTTTAGTAGAAGATTTGTTTATAGATATAGGAGTTAATAGTAAAGAAGATGCTAAAAAGCAAATTAAAGAAGGAGATATAGCTGAGCTTATAGGGAGTAAGTTTGAGATGAATGGAAGAATTATTGCACCTAATTTGCACAGTAATCTCTCCTCTTATATATTACTTCAGATTATAAGAGAAATTAGTAGTTTGAATAATTTAAGTAAAGAAATTTACTTTGTATTTTCTGCTCAATCTTATATGGGGTTTTTGGGATCAAGAGTAGCTGCTTTTGAGATAAAACCGAATGTAGCAATAGTTTTAGATGCATTAGAAGCTAAAGACTACACTGGTGGAAAAGGTGACATAAAGTTAGATGGTGGGCCTATTATAAATATATTTGATAAGAGCCTAGTTATACACCATGAAGTTAAAGAACTTATAGAAAGTTCAGCTGAAAATCTTAATATAAAAGTTCAATATTATATAGGATCTGGAAAAAATGAAGGAGGATTAATACATAAAGAAGTTGGTGGTATTAAAACTGGCATGATTGGGATTCCATGTAGATATATAGATACTCCAGAGGAAATGATGTCATTAAAGGATGTTGAGGATACAAGAAACTTAATAATTGAATTTATTAAGAATATTAATAGTGAAGAATTATATTCTGAGCTTTAGCACCAATGAAAGTATAATATGAAAAAAGCTTTGAAAACTAAAGGGTTTTCAAAGCTTCTTTTAGTTTTAGCCAGTCTTCTTCATAGGTACCCTTAAAAGAGCCATCTCGATTATAAGTTAAAGAAGATGGATGATACATGGGGAATATATGCCGTTTTAGTTCTTCATTAAAAAATAGTTTACCGTGGCATTCACCAATAGTGGAGAAGTTAGTCAATCGCTTCAAAGGAACATTTCCTAAGGTTATTATAATTTTTGGATTTACAAGAGATATCTCATCATCTAAAACTTCTTTAAATAACTTAACTTCAGAGGTCTTTGGAGGTCTATTACTTATTGTTGTTCTACTAGTTTTACCTATTTTCTTTTTTATAGGTCGGAAAAAACAAGTATTAGTAATTCGTATCATGCTTCTGTTTAACCCTATGGAATTTAAATAAGTCTCAAAGGTTTCTCCAGCCATACCTACAAAAGGTTTTCCTGTTTCAACTTCTGTTTTACCTGGAGCTTCACCTACAAATAAAATATTACAAGGTATAGGGCCATCCCCGGTAATCCACCCACCAATTTCATAAGAACTATAATTTTCTACTATTTCTTTTATTCTTAAGCGTAAACTTTCTAAATTATTTATATTAAAAACCCCCTTAGTAACACTATTAAGTATATTATATACTTTTTTATGAAAAGTTACTTATGCACTATAGAAATGTTATATGATAAAGTTTCTATAGTGTATCCATACACTAGTATAAAAGTTTTATCTGGTGCTATAATTCTAAGATGATAAATAAATTAAGAGCGGGGGTAAAAAGATGAAAATTCCTTATGTTATGACTCCTGGACCAACTGAGGTTAGGGAAAATGTTAGATTGGCAAGGGCTATGGAGACTACTAATCCAGATTTAGATTTTCAATTTTATGACTTTTATAAAGAAACCTGTGAAAATATAGGTAAGGTAATGGGTACTAAAAATGAAGTAAGAATTTTATGTGGAGAAGGTATATTAGGGCTAGAAGCAGCTTGTGCATCGCTTACTGAGCAAGGGGATAGAGTTCTTATAATAGATAATGGTATATTTGGAGAAGGTTTTGGCGATTTTGTAAAAATGTATGGGGGAGAAGCTGTATATTTTAAAGGAGATAGGCAAAATGAAATAGATATAAAAGATCTTCAAGACTTTTTAGAGAAGGATAGCAATTTTAAATATGCTACAATAGTACATTGTGATACCCCTTCCGGTGTATTAAATAATATAGAAAAGATATGCCCTCTCCTAAAGAGTAAAGGAATACTTACTGTAGTTGATACAGTTGCTGCTATGGTAGGGGAAGAGTTAGAAGTAGATGAGTGGAAAATTGATATTGCCTTAGGTGGTTCTCAAAAAGCTATATCAGCGCCACCAGGATTAACTTTATTAAGTATTAGCAAAGATGCTTTTAAGGCAATGAAAAATAGAAGGACTCCTATTGCAGGATTTTATTGCAATCTATTAATATGGGAGGATTATTATGAGAAGAAATGGTTTCCTTATACAATGCCAATTAGTGATATAGTAGGTTTAAGTAGAGCCATTGACAATATATTAGAAGAGGGCATAAAAAATGTAATTGAAAGACATAAAAGAGTAGCAAATGCTACAAGAGATTCTGTAGAAGAGGGAGGACTTAGTCTTTATATAAAAAGAGGATGTGCAAATACTGTAACTGTATTTGAAGTTCCAGAGAGTGTAAGGAGTGAAGAATTATTAGTATATTTAAAAAAGAAGTATAATCTACTTATATCAGGCTCCTTTGGATATCTTCAAGGAAAAGTTATTAGAATCGGACATATGGGGGAAAATGCTAGAGAAGAAAAGATAGTATATGTACTTAAGGCGCTTCAAGATTCACTAGAAGCGTTAGGGTTTAGCGTCAAGGTAGATATGACCCATGTATTTTTAAATAAAGTAAATAATTAAAGGAAGCCTCGGAGTAGTTTACTATTTTGAGGCTTTAAACTTATATACATTAATGATAATTAATTTAAAAAATTTCAAAATACATATATTTATCTAGTTTTACAAAGTATGATAATGAGGTAGAATAATAAGTGGGGAATAGTGTATATAAATTTCCTATTATAGTTTATTGTGAGGAGGAATGTCTATGGAGAAGGATATATTATACAATATACTAATCGTTGATGATAATAAAAATAATCTTATATCACTAAGAACATTGATAAAAGAATATATAGATGCAAATGTAATAGAAGCAATCTGTGGAGAGAACGCTTTAAAAGAGTTACTTAAACAACCTGTAGATTTAATAATATTAGATGTTCAGATGGAAGGTATGAATGGATTTGAACTAGCTACACTGATAAAGAGAAGAAAGAAAACTGAAAATATTCCTATTGTATTTTTGACAGCAATGTATACAAATGAAGAGTTTAAAAAGAGGGGTTTCCAGGTAGGAGCAGTAGATTATCTTACCAAACCTATTGATGAGTATCAGCTTATTAATAGAATTAATGTTTATTTAAATATGATACAAAAGGAAAGAACAATGAATATAGTTCTTGAGCAAAAGGTAAATGAACAAGTTAAAGAACTGAGGAAGGCAAAAGAAATAGCAGAGGAACTAAATGAAGCTAAAAGTACATTAATAGCTAATATTTCTCATGAACTTAGAACTCCACTTAATATTTTGCTTAGTACAACTCAGTTAATTAATATGTACTTAAAAGAGGATTCAGTTGTAGATGTACAAAAAATACAAAGTAAAATTAATATGCAGACTCAAAACTGCTACCGATTATTAAGACTTGTAAATAACTTAATTGATATTACAAAAATAGATGTAGGTTATTTTGAACTTAAATTAACCTGCTGTAATGTTATTGAAATAATTGAGGATATTACAATGTCTGTAGTTGAGTACATAGAAGATAAGGGAATAAATTTAATTTTTGATACAGATATAGAAGAACAAATAATGGAGTGTGATCTTGATGCAATTGAGAGAATAATGCTAAATTTATTTTCGAATGCTATAAAATATACTCCAAAAGGAGGAACTATATTTGTAACTGTAAATGGTTTAGGAGACTTTGTACAAATATCAGTAAAAGACACGGGAATAGGAATTCCTAAAGATAAAGTAGATTTAATTTTTGAGAGATTCAAACAAGTGGACAACCTTCTTACAAGACAATGTGAGGGAAGTGGTATTGGATTAAGTCTTGTAAGGTCATTAGTAGAGATGCATAATGGAGAAATTTCTGTTAATAGTGATTATGAGAAAGGTAGCGAATTTATTGTGAGGTTACCAACGAATCTAAAAAGTGAAGGAGATCAGATAGTAGGTCATAACTCTTTTATTGATGGAGATAGTATAATGCAGAGAATACATGTTGAGTTTTCAGATATATATTTTTAAAATTTAGATATAAATAAAAATCTGTGTTAACAAAAGATAAATAAAATGATGAGGTGATGAATTTGATTAGAAACTTAAGCATAAAAACACGGTTAATGAGCATTCTTGCATTTAGTTTAGTTATACTTATAAGTTTTGGCATTTTAGCTATTGTTGAAATGCAGAAGTTAGGTAATGTAACACAGGGTATATATGACAATTCAATGCAAGTATCTAATGCTGCCCAGGAAGTAAAACTAGATATTAATAAGATGCATAGAGAGGCTAGAGATTTAATAATTGCAAATGATGAAGCTAAAATTCAAACTTATGCTAATAATATATATGATTTTAAAGATAGCGCTTCTCATAAGTTAGAAATAATTAAAACAAAGACTAAGCTTGAGGAAGTAACAAAGCTAGAAGATGAAATAAGAAGTATTATGGATAAGTGGGATGAAGATAGACGACGCGTAATTGATTTGGCTTTAGAAGGAAATATCAATGAAGCTACAAAAATATCTCAAACTAAAGGGTTAGGATATGTCAATTCTATTGAAGAAAAGCTAGATAATATATATGAGTTAGAGGGAATGTCAGCAGAAGATATGACACTTCATGCTAGGAATATAGTAAAGTCACAAAGAATTGTACTTATTAGCTCATTGATAGTTCTCTCTTGTATAATAACTATATTATCAATATTAATTTCTAAGAGTATTTTAGATCCTATAAGTATATTAAAGAGAGCAATGAAGAGCAGTGTTAATGTTGGTGAACTTGTAGACGTTAAAATTCAGGGGAATAATGAGATTGTAGATATGGCAAGCCACTATAATTCTTTAATTAAGACTCTTAAGAATCAATTTTGGGTAAAGGATGGCCAGCATAGGCTAGGTCAAGATCTCTCCGGAAACTATGATATAAATGAAATTACTCAAAGGTCTATTAGTTTTTTATCAAGATTTTTAGAAGCAGGAAGTGGAGTGTTTTATCTATATGATGAAGAAAATAAAGATCTGAATTTAAATTCCTCTTTTGCTTTTACAGAGAGGGCTACTTTATCGAGTTGCTATGTATTAGGAGAAGGAATTATAGGACAAGTCGCCTTAGAGAAAAAAGCAATTCTGTTAAAAAACATAACAAAAAAAGACGCGTTAGTGACTACGGGTATAATTAGTGAAAGTCCTTTAAATATATATGCATTTCCGTTAGTTCATGAAAAGGTTCTATACGGAGTGATAGAGTTGTCTTCCTTTGAACCATTTACTGAATTAAAACAAGAGTTTTTAAAAGAATGTAGTGATATTATATCAATAAATTTATGTTCATCTATACAAAATGAAAAAATTAAGCGTCTTCTAATTGAGTCTGAAAAATCAGAGCAAAAAGCTCATCTTGCTGCTGCGGAGCTTCAAAAGGCTAATACTACTCTAGAAGATCAACAGAGATTACTACAGATGCAAACAGAAGAACTTCAACAGACAAATGAAGAACTTGAGGAACAGCAAGCAATGCTTCAACAACAGAGTGCAGAACTTCAAGAATCTAATAGTATATTAGAGGAACAACAACAGCAGTTAGAAGAACAATCAAATATATTAAATATCCAAAATCAACAACTAAAAACTTCAAGACAAGAGTTAATTCAGAGATCGAAACAATTAGAATTAAGTAATCAGTATAAGTCAGAATTCCTTGCAAATATGTCACATGAATTAAGAACACCATTGAATTCTATTATATTATTATCAAAGCTCCTAATAAATAATGAAAAAGAAAAGCTAGATGAAGGTCATGCTGAAAAGATAGGTATAATTTATAAGTCAGGAAATGAATTATTAAGGCTTATAAATGATATCCTTGATCTTTCAAAGATTGAATCAGGAAGGATGAACTTAGATGCTACTATATTTCATTCGAAGGATTTAATAAAAGATATAAAGCGTATCTTTAAGGAGTTTGCAGAAGAAAAAAATATTGAATTAATTAAAGAAGATAGAGTTAATACAGAATTATATGGAGATAAAGAAAAGATTTCTCAAATCTTAAGAAATTTACTTTCAAATTCATTAAAGTTTACGGAGAGAGGTTCTGTAGCTTTAAAAATTGAGAAGGATAGATACAACAGTGGGATAGTATTATCTGTAAAGGATACAGGTATTGGAATAAAAAAAGAGCAGTTAGAAATGATTTTTGAAGAGTTTCAACAGGGGGATGGATCTATATCTAGAAGATATGGAGGTACTGGTCTTGGACTATCTATATCTAAGAAGCTAATTGAACTTATGGGCGGAGATATTAAGGTAGAAAGTACAGTAGGAATCGGAAGTGAATTTACGGTATTTATTCCTAACATTATTAGAAAAACAGAAGAAGATGCGAATAGGTTAGTTGCATGCGCTACTAACGATGATTTAGAAGAGATAGCAGTAGATAAAGATAGCTCGTTCTTAGAGCAAGTTGAAGAAGGTAAAAATAATGATAATTGCTTGATCCATAGAACTAATACTGAGTATGCCCTTAGTTTAAGAGGAAAACAAATACTTATTGTAGATGATGACCCAAGAAATATCTTTGTGTTAGCAACACTACTTGAAGACTTTGGAGCAGAAGTAATTGAAGCTGAAAATGGACAAGTTGCTATTGAAAAATTAAAAAGCAGTAGTGTAGACTTGATTCTAATGGATATCATGATGCCTATTATGGATGGATATGATACTATTAAGTGCGTACGAAATGATGAAAAGACAAAGGAACTTCCTATAATAGCCTTAACAGCTAAAAACCTAAAGGATGATAGAGCAAAGTGTATTGAAGCAGGTGCTGATGACTACATATCAAAACCTGTAGATTATGATATTTTTTTAAGATTAGTAAAAGCATGGATAAGCAAAAAAGGATAGATATAGTATGAGGAGTATAAATGGGGATTAGCATTTATTCTATAAAAGACAAAGTTAAACATATTAAGGTAAGTGGAGAATTATATGAAAAGGAAGAAATAACACAATTGATAGAAATACTTAACGCTATTGAAGATGGAGAACTCCAAATAACTTTTGTAGATGCTTCAATTTTACCAGTTCAAGTTATTCAGAAACTAATAATTATTCAGAAACTTAGAAAATGTAATGTTTATGTTGTTAAGCCATATTTATATTCTTATATGTACAAGCTGGGTATACAGTGCCGTCTTATAAATAAAAAGGCTGATAGGCAACAAAATGATTTAATAAAAATCAGGTTTAGTACCTTAGAATTAGATAAGCTAGAAATAGCTGATTTTCTGAAGAAAATAAATAGTAAATATGGATATGATTATACTGACTATCAGATTGATAGCATTACACGAAGAATAAAAATATCTATGTTAAGAGAAAATGAAATTAATTTCTATAAGTTTCAAGAGAAGGTATTAGAAGACTACAGAATTTTTGAACAGTTATTTCTTGACTTTTCTATTAACACTACTAAGTTTTTTAGAGACCCTGAAGTTTTTGCAGCATTAAAGGATAAAGTATTTCCACATTTGAGTATATACCCACATATTAGAATATGGTGTGTTGGGTGTTCAACAGGAGAGGAACCCTATTCTTTAGCGATTTTATTAAAAGAGGCAGGATTATTAGATAAAACTCAAATTTATGCTACAGATATTAATCCTTATGTTATAGAAGAAGCAAAAAATGGATTATATTCTATTAGGAATATTGAAGAAGGAATTAGGAATTATAGGAGAGCGTCAGGGACAGCTATGCTAACTAACTATTTTAAATTAGAGGAGCAATATGTAAAAGTTAATGAGGATTTAAAGAAAAATATTCTCTTTTTTCAACATAGTCTTTTAAGTAATGCTGTTATTAGTGAAGTTCAATTAATACTATGCAGAAATGTATTAATGTACTTTAATCCTAGTTTACAAAAAAACGTAATTAAGGATTTATATAAATCTTTAGATAAGTGCGGATTTTTAGTGCTAGAAAAAAGTGGTGCTATGATTCAGAATAATGGATATGAATATTTTAATAAATATGATGACTTAAATAAGATTTATAGAAGGAAAGAGTAATTAAAGAGGAGATGTATATATGAAAAGATATACAGATTTTGAAAGTATAATAGAAGATATATTGGGAGGGATTAAACCTGGGACAATTAATTGTATAGATTTTATGAAGCCAAGATTAATTGAATATATACCAGGAAAAAGTTTAACTATGGCTTTCCCAGTTTTAGAGGAATTTCTGAATCCGATTAGAAGTATGCAGGGAGGATTTATAACTGCTACTTTTGATAATACATTTGGTTCCATTTGTCATTATGAAACTAAAGGACAGCCAATGGCAACTATCGATATAAGCACTACATATCAAAGACCAATATTCATGGGAGACGAGCTTATAATTACTGTTTGGATAAAGTCCATGGGTAAAACTGTTATTCATATGGTGGGAGAAGGTCGAAACAAAGAAGGCAAGTTAGTCGCTACAGCAACTACTAATTTTATACTTTTAAACAATAAAAATAGATAGGACTGTGGTTATGTAGGTTTGTTAAAAGTAGAATTAAAAATAAAGAGCGTAAAACTATTTATAGAAAATATAGATAGTTTTGCGCTTTATTTATTTTGAATATACAAGAACAAATGCTTGGAATGAAGGTGTGATAATAGCTCTTTTCTCTGGTATAAGTGTAGCACTTTTCGTAGTAACATTAGTATTTGCATTTCATTCATTTAGAAATGAGATTTATGAAGATAGAGGGTATTTGACATTTACAATACCTATAAGCGGAAGGGAAATTGTTATTTCAAAGCTGATAACAACGATAATTTGGTTTGCTATAGCAAGTATTATTTCATTTATCTTTATTAATATTTTCATTAAGGTGTTATTTGACCAAAATATGATGAAGGCAATTGATGCGTATATTAATACAAAGGCGGTTGCCCTTATGTCAGTTTTGTTTAGCTTAGTAAACTTAATAATGTTGCTTTTAATGATATACTTTTCTATAACTATTACAAGGGTAGCGTTTAAAAGAAAGAAGCTTAGTAAGGCTTTAGGGTTTGTAATATTTATAGTACTAAATATTATAATATTTTATATCCAGCATGAAATAAGCTCTATTTTTCCTCAAACTATAAGCTTTCATTTTGATTTCCTTAAGAATAGTGCTCAGCTTAACGGAGAATATATGAATATTGATGAACAAGCGATGATATCTATAAGGAATTCAAGCTTAGATGTGAATATAGCAGCTGTAGTATATAGTATAGCAGTATATATAGGATTATTTCTTGGAACTGGGTATTTAATAGATAATAGTATAGATATATAGAAATGTTTTGATTAGGAAATTTATATTTAGTATTTGTAAAAGTGATTGTACTTTAAAAAGTATAATCACTTTTTTGCAATAAAAATAATGAAAGTATATATAAACATAAAGATTAATATTATAGTTGTAGAATACAGACTTTTAATTTTAAATAAAAGGCGGGGAGGGGAAAAGTTGATGAGATTGTTTACCAATAAAAATAAAGAAATAAGATCGGGATTTAAGATAGCTTTAGTTACTATTTTGTATACAATACTTAGTGTTACATTAGGGAGTTTTCTCTTAAGTATAATATACAGTATTGCAAACATACGTAATCCTATAGAGAGTAAAAAGATAGAAGAATATCTCTATAGTACAGAAGTAGGAGTTTTCTTATTACAATTGTTTGGTTTTATAGTTATGCTAATGAGTATGTTTATTGTATTAAGAATTATAGAAAACAAAAGATTTAAGAACATTGGATTTAACTCTATTAAAGAGAATGCAAAAGGATTATTAATGGGACTTATCTTAGGGTCAGGATCAATGACTGTAATTTTTATGGTTTTATTAATTTCAAGAAATATAACATTAAAAGAGTCATTAATGAATCCTAACTTTACAAGTAATGCTTTATGGGGAATAGCATTATATATTATTGTTGCATTAAATGAAGAGATTTTATGTAGAGGATATATACAAACGACTTTGAATCAAATGGGAAAACCATGGTTATCTGCAATTATAACTTCTGTTACATTTTCAGCTTTACACTTAGGTAATCCTAATGTAAAAACTATTGGTTTATTAAATATATTTCTAGTAGGATTATTATTTTCTTATATGTATATTAAAACTAAAAGTCTCTGGATGCCTATAGGGTATCATTTCACATGGAATTACTTCCAAGGGAATGTATTTGGTTTTCCTGTAAGTGGGACGACTCAATCTAAAGGAGTATATAATATTGAGATAGTAAGAGAAAATATATTAACCGGTGGTAGTTTTGGACCAGAAGCAGGTATACTTGCTACTATAGTTATAATGATAGGTGCAATCATAGTGTGGAAAGTGGCGAGCTATAAGAAAATTGCATAGCGATTTTCTTATAGCTCGTATACATTGCCAGGAGTATCAATATAAGGAAAACATACATTATAAAAGAAAATGAAAGTATATATGATTTAATTTGAGTTTAACAAAAGATTGAGCAAAATACAAACAAGTTATTCTGATAAGATATTCCTTGTCGCTTGGAGAGAGCAAAGAAAAAACAAACACTAATAATAAGTGACTAGTTCTTAAACAGAAGTTTATAAAGTAGTTGATTAAGTATTAGAGTTTAGTAGTTTAAGAGTTCTCAAAACAAGATGACATCAACTAAAAAAAGTTGTTGACAAAACACTTTGAAGTTGATACAATGAATAAGCTGTCGAGAGATGGCGAAGAAAACTTGGTCTTTGAAAATTAAACAGAAATTAAGGTAAATAAAATGCCAGTCAAAAACTTTAAGTAATGAGTAACAGATTAAACTTTTAAATTGAGAGTTTGATCCTGGC
>JAVBVX010000035.1:0-68471 GCA_036677665.1 Clostridium sp.
ATTGCCGATCTTGCAATTTTTGCAGCAGAAAAAATAATAGAAAAGCAGCTAAATTATCATGAACAGCAATTGATAGTAGGGAAAATTATTGAAAATGCAGGTAATGCGAAATGGCAGAACTAGCTATTATTTCAGTTTATTCCACTGCGTTATATGAAGCTGCAAAGGATGAAGACAAAGTTAATGATATTTTAAATGATATCGTTAATCTCCAAGCAATATTTGACTCTAATCCAGAGTTTGTTGAGTTTATGAACACACCTGTTATTGCCAAGGAAGAAAGAATAAGTATAACAAAATCTATTTTTGAAAATAAAATAAATAGTGAAACATTAAATTTTTTGTTTATATTGATTGATAGAAGACTGGTTAAGAATTTTGAAAATATTGTCAAACATTATAAATATTTAATTGATGAAGAAAAAAATATTGAATCCGGAATAATTTTATCTGTTGAACATCTATCGAATGATCAGATTAATCAATTTGAAGAAAAAACAGGTGCTTTATTAAAAAAGAAAATAAAACTTACTAATCAATTGGACTCATCCATACTGGGTGGGGTAAAGATATTTGTAGAAGGAAAAATAATTGATGCCTCTATAAAAAAACAACTTTCGGATTTAAGAAATAATATGAATATAGAGTAAACAAATATTAATAAGATCATTAATACAAAATAAGCAGGGAGTTTAAAAATGAATTTAAAGCCTGAAGAGATAAGCTCTGTTATAAAACAACGTATTAAAAATTATCAAAGTGAAATAGAAATCTCTGATTTTGGAACTGTTCTACAAGTTGGTGACGGTATTGCCAGAATTTACGGTCTTGACAATTGCATGGTTGGAGAATTAATAGAATTCCCAGACGGCATTTATGGAATGGCATTAAATCTTGAAGAAGATAATGTCGGAGTTGTTGTGCTCGGACCGGACACGGGTATCAAAGAAGGCGATGTTGTTAAGCCGACTAAGAAAGTTGTACAAGTGCCGGTGGGGCCTGAACTTATTGGCAGAGTAGTCAATGCATTAGGACAACCTATAGATGGGAAAGGGCCGATACATGCAACAAAATTTAGGCCCATAGAAAATGAAGCCCCTAGCGTACTTGAAAGAAAATCGGTAAATCAGCCGTTACAAACAGGGATAAAAGCAATTGATTCCATGATTCCAATTGGCAAAGGCCAAAGAGAGCTGATAATAGGCGACAGACAAATCGGGAAAACTGCAATTGCAATAGATACGATTATTAATCAACAACAAGAAAATGTGATATGCATTTATGTTGCTATAGGCCAAAAGAAATCAACTGTTGCTCAGTTGGTTCAGACTCTTACAAATAAACATGCAATGGACTATACTATAATTGTATCTGCAACAGCAAGTGATGTTGCCCCGCTTCAATATATTGCTCCTTTCGCTGGATGTGCAATGGGCGAAGAATTTATGTATCAGGGTAAAGATGTACTAATTATTTATGACGATTTATCCAAACATGCGGTAGCTTATCGTGCAATGTCATTGCTTCTTCGAAGACCCCCGGGCAGAGAAGCATATCCCGGAGATGTTTTTTATTTGCATAGTCGATTACTTGAACGATCTGCGAAATTGAGTGATGAATTGGGAGGAGGTTCTTTAACAGCCTTGCCGATTATCGAAACACAAGCAGGGGATGTATCTGCCTATATACCGACAAATGTCATTTCTATTACGGATGGTCAAATATTTTTAGAATCCGAATTGTTTTATACCGGACATCGTCCTGCAGTAAACTCTGGTATTTCTGTTTCTCGGGTAGGTGGACATGCACAAATCAAGGCGATGAAAAATGTTTCCAGCAAAATCAAATTAGAGCTTGCTCAATACCGGGAACTCCAAAGCTTTTCACAATTTGGTTCTGATGTTGATAAAGATACAAAACAAAGATTAGAACATGGTGAAAGATTGATGGAAATACTTAAGCAAAGACAGTATAGTCCCATTAAAATCGAACATCAGGTATTAATTATTTTCTGTGCAACCAATAATTATTTATCTGATATACCAATCACTGATATTCATAGTTTTGAGCTTGGTCTATATGAGTTTTTTGACACACATTACTTTGAAGTTGTAAAAGAAATTAAAACAACAGGTATAATTAGCAGCGAATTAGAAATAAAATTACATGACGCTATTGAAGAATATAAAAAACTATTTAATAAAAACTAGTAGGTGTATTAATGCCAGAAAATAATATAAAAGGTATTAAAAGAAGAATTAAAAGCGTAAGAAGTATCGAGCATATAACAAATGCTATGAAATTAGTATCTTCCGCTAAATTAAGAAAAGCCAAAAATATTTATAATAAATCACAGCAATATCTGCATTTTGTAACAGAATCAATAGAAGATATAATCAACAATGCAGAAGATATCCCAAATGAATACTTGCAAAATAACTCTAATAAAAAAAGGTCTTGTTATATAATTATCACAAGCAACGGTGGACTCTGCGGCAGTTTTTCTTCCAACATTATTAAAAAGACATTATTCGAAATCAAACATGATCGGGAGCTGCGAAACAGAGAAACTCCATTACTAGTTACTGTCGGAACAAAAGGCAAAGAGTATTTTTCAAAGAGAGGCTTCGAAATCAAATCGGAATATTTGCTTCCTCCTGAAAATATTTCATTTGTTGATACTCACAGTATAAGTAAACCAATTATAGAAATTTATGACAAAGGCGATATTGATGAAATTAAAATAATTTATAATGCTTTTATTAATTCATTACAGCAGCAAGTAAAAATTATGACACTTCTGCCGTTTGAGCATAGTAATGAAAGCACAAGAGACAAATTAAGAAAACAAGTAGATTATGAGCCTTCTATTAAGGGTGTTTTTAATTACTTGGTTCCTAAATATGTTGAAATAATGATTTATAGTGCAATTGTGGAATCAGCTACATGCGAACATGCGGCACGACGTATTGCAATGGAAAATGCTACTGATAATGCTAAAGATATGATTGCGGCCCTATCTTTAAATTACAATAGATTAAGGCAAACTGCTATTACAAATGAAATTTCTGAAATCGTAAGAGGATCAGAAGCATTAAAATAAATTTAATTAGTTTTTTTTAATACCGAGGAGGAATAAAATTGGCTGAACATAAAGGAATAGTGCATCAAATAATAGGTCCTGTTATAGATATTAAGTTTGATGCCAATGAAATGCCTGAATTATTAAATGCAATAAAAATAACCTACGACAATAGAACTATCACTGCTGAAGTAAGCCAGCATATCGGTGATGATGTTGTAAGATGTATATCATTATCTTCTACGGATGGGTTAAAACGAGGAATCGAGGCCATCGATACACAAAAACCTATTGAAGTTCCGGTGGGGCCGGAAGTTTTAAGCCGTTTATTTAATGTAACCGGCGATACAATTGATAATAAGGGCGAATGTAAAACAAAATTAAAAATGTCGATCCATCGAGCCGCCCCCTCATTTGAGGAGCAGGATACATCATCACAAATTTTTGAAACAGGCATCAAGGTTGTGGATTTAATTGCTCCTTATACAAAAGGCGGAAAGGTAGGTCTTTTTGGAGGCGCGGGTGTAGGAAAAACTGTTTTGATACAAGAACTTATACACAATATTGCAAAAGAACACGGCGGCATTTCTGTTTTTACCGGAGTAGGAGAGCGAACCAGAGAAGGCAATGACCTCTATAATGAAATGATAGAAACCGGGGTTATCGAAAAAACTGCTATGGTATTTGGGCAAATGAATGAACCTCCCGGTGCAAGGATGCGAGTAGCATTGACAGGGCTGACAATGGCAGAATATTTCAGAGATGAAGCCCATCAAGATGTACTTCTATTTATAGATAATATTTTCCGTTTTACTCAAGCAGGCTCTGAAGTATCAGCTTTGCTCGGACGCATTCCAAGCGCAGTAGGATACCAACCAACTCTGGCAACTGAAATGGGCGCCTTACAAGAACGAATCACGTCAACAAATAAAGGTTCTATAACATCAGTGCAGGCTATTTATGTCCCTGCTGATGATTTGACTGACCCCGCACCCGCCACAACTTTTGCTCATCTTGATGCTACAACGGTTCTGTCTCGTTCAATTACTGAATTAGGAATATATCCGGCTGTAGATCCGCTGGATTCTACGTCTAGAATTATGGATCCGTTAATTATTGGAGAAGAACATTACAACACAGCCAGACATGTGCAAGAAGTGTTACAAAAATATAAAGATCTGCAGGATATTATTGCTATTTTAGGAATGGATGAACTCAGCGACGAGGATAAGTTGATAGTATCGCGCGCAAGAAAAATTCAGAGATTTCTGTCTCAGCCATTTCATGTTGCGGAACAATTCATAGGTGTGCCAGGTAAATATATTCCATTATCAGAAACGATAAGGGGGTTTAAAGAAATTTTAGAAGGAAAACATGATGAAATCCCGGAATCTTTGTTTTTATTTGCAGGCGGAATCGATGAAGTAGTCGAAAGGTACCAAAAAAATGCCTAAAATCTTTAATTTAAAAGTTATTACACCGGAACGATTATTTTATTCCGGTGAAGCGGAGTTAGTAATAGTAAAAACTATAAGTGGTGATGAAGGTTTTATGGCAAATCATGCATGGGCATGTAAGTTATTACAACCAGGAGAACTCCGAATTAAAGAATCAGGCGCGTGTAAAGCTGACTACAAAATTGCTGCTTTATCTGCAGGTTTTATTAGCGTCAAAGGCGATGTAACAATTTTTACCGATGCAGCCGAATGGCCGCAAGAAATTGATTTGGAACGAGCTGAACGCGCTAAAAAAAGAGCGGAAGACAGATTAAAACATCACGATTATGATCATGCACGAGCCGAGATAGCACTTCATCGCGCTGTCAATCGCATTAAAATAAAAAATGAAAATATGAATAAATAATTAATCTTTAATAGAGAGGGAACACTCCCTCTTTTTTGTTATATTTTTTTATAAATTATAGTATAATAATTAAAATATTAGAATCAATCGTCGACTACTTATACTAATTAATAAAATATTAAACGGAGAAATAATATGCCTATATTAATACCAAAAGGACTACCTGCTTATAAATTATTAAAAGACGAAAATGTTTTTGTAATGCAAGAAGACAGGGCGCAGCATCAAGATATAAGGCCATTACGCATAGCTATCGTAAATTTAATGCCTACAAAGGAAATTACCGAAACCCAGCTAATAAGAATGCTTGCCAATACTCCTCTGCAAGTGAATTTGCAGCTTTTAACTATGGAAAGCCATGAATCAAAAAACACCGATAAAAAACATCTGGATAATTTTTACAAAACTTACGATGAAATAAAAACCCAAAAATTTGATGGTATGATTATCACAGGAGCTCCTGTAGAATTTTTAAATTTTAAAGATGTTGATTATTGGAATGAGCTTGCTGAAATTATGGAATACACAAATTCTAATGTTTTTAGTACTCTACATATTTGTTGGGGTGCTCAAGCCGGGTTATATTTTCATTACGGAATCAATAAATTTTTATTGCCAAATAAACTTTTCGGCGTTTTCAAACATCATACAGTTAATAAAAAGTCTGAAATCACACGTGGTTTTGATGATGAATTTTATGTTCCTCATTCAAGATATACTCAAATTAAAAAAGAAGACATACTAAAAACTCAGGACTTAGAAATATTGGCTGAATCAAGTATTGCCGGACTTCATATTATTGCTACCAAAGACAATAGAAATATCTTTGTTCAGGGACATGTGGAGTATGACCGGAATACATTAAATCTTGAGTATAGAAGAGATATAGATAAAGGTTTAAAGGTCCAAATCCCCGACAATTATTTTCAAGATAATAATCCATCAAATGAAGTTGTCGTAAAATGGAGCGGGCATGGTAATTTATTTTTTGCAAATTGGTTAAATTTTGTTTACCAGGAAACTCCGTACGACTTAAATCAACTGACAGAAATAAAAAGATATACCAATCATTAAATGAAAAAGAGCTATATGCTCTTTTTCATTATTTAATAAATATAAAATATTTAAATCGAAAGGAGAAATTATCATGTCAATTATTGCTTCTTTTATTGTCCCGCATCCACCTTTAATAATACCTGAAATAGGTAAAGGTGAAGAGAAAAAAATTAATAACACAATCTGTGCGTATGAAAAAATTTCAAAAGAGATAGCAGCTATATCGCCGGAAACTATCATTATTATCACTCCGCATTCAACGCTTTATGCAGATTATTTCCACATTTCTCCCGGGCAGTCAGCGTCAGGAAATTTTGGTTCTTATGGACAAACTAATGTAAAAATTAATACTGAATATGACGAACTATTTATTCAAAATTTATCTAAAATAGTCTTAAATAAAAATATCCCTGCCGGCACACTTGGGGAACGTTACAAAATGCTGGATCACGCCACCATGATTCCGTTATATTTTATCAATAAATATTATCAAAGTTATAAGATTGTTCGTATTTCTATAGCCGGATTATCGGCATTGATGCATTACCAATTTGGTAAGTGTATACAGGAAGCATCTGATTTATATAATAAAAAAATAGTAGTAATTGCCAGCGGTGATCTATCTCACAAATTAAAAGCAAACGGTCCTTATGGCTTATCGGAGGAAGGCCCTATTTTCGATCAAAACATAACAAATGATATGATTAAAGGAGATTTCTTGCATTTTATGACTTATTCAGAAGATTTTTCTAATGCCGCTGCGGAATGCGGATTAAAATCTTTTATTATTATGGCAGGCGCACTGGACAAAAAATCTGTGCAGCCAGAATTGCTTTCCTATGAAGGACCATTTGGCGTCGGTTATGCCGTTGCTTCATTCTCTATTACTGGTGAGGATAAAAATAGAAATTTTGATGAAATATTTTTAAATAGAGAAGTTAACCGAATAAGTGATCTGAGAGAGAATGAAAATGCTTATGTTCATCTTGCTCGTCTTTCTTTGGAAAAATATATAAAAGAACATGAGATTCTCTCTTTGCCGGATAATCTTCCAAATAAAATGCTTGATAATAAAGCCGGTGTTTTTGTTTCCTTAAAGAAAAATAATAAATTACGCGGATGTATCGGCACAATTGCTCCCACAACACAAAATATCGCCAAAGAAATCATAAACAACGCAATCAGCGCCGGAACACAAGATCCTAGATTTGCTCCGGTGGAATTGGAAGAACTCAAAGAAATTGAATACAGCGTAGATATACTGGGCAAGCCTGAGCATATTGAGTCTATCAAGGAATTAGATGTAATGCGTTACGGAGTTATCGTTAGCAATAAAAACAAACGGGGGTTGCTGTTACCTAATTTAGAAGGCATTTCTTCGCCAGAAGAACAAATAAATATAGCTTTGCAAAAAGCTGGCATAAAACAAAATGAATCATATACAATAGAACGTTTTGAAGTGGTAAGACACAAATGAACATCCAAATTTGTACTGTATGCCCTCACCACTGCTCACTAGCTGATAACCAAATTGGATTCTGCAGAGCAAGAAAAAATATAGATGGTAAAATAGTATCCATAAATTATGGGCATGTCACTGCTTTAGCCCTGGATCCTATTGAAAAAAAACCATTATACCATTATTTTCCCGGAAGCAAAATTTTATCTGTAGGAAGTTTCGGGTGCAATCTGCGTTGTTCTTTCTGTCAAAACCATGAAATCTCTATGTCTGATTTAAATCAGATAAATACACAATATATTTCCCCAAAGGAGCTTATAAATCTAAGTTTACAATATGTTTCCGCCGGCAATATAGGAATCGCATACACTTATAATGAACCGCTGATCGGATATGAATATGTAAGAGATTGTTCTGTTTTAGCTCATAAACATAATTTAAAAAATGTATTGGTGACAAACGGTAATTTTTGCAAAGAGACTGTAATGGATTTATTTCCACTTATCGATGCTATGAATATAGACTTAAAAGCTTTTAATCCAAATTTTTATAAAAATATCAGTGGTGATTTAGATACGGTTAAACAATTCATTAAACTTTCTGCGCAACATTGTCATATTGAAATTACCACCCTGATTATACCTGGCGAAAATGACAGTCACATGGAAATGGATTCTTTATCTTCTTGGCTCGCCTCTGTTGACCCCAATATACCTTTACATTTATCACGTTTTTTCCCAAGATATAAAATGACCGATAAAAATGCAACAGATATTACAACAATTCAAAATCTCGCTGAGATTGCTCGTCATAAACTTAAATATGTATATCTTGGAAATTGTTAATAATTACGGTATAAATAATTATAGAAATTATTTAAAAAATAAAAGCATAATTTCATTGTTAAAAATTGTTTATTTGAAAGGTGGTATAGTTTATGAAAAAATTTATTCTGGTTTTAGGAATAATCCTGTCAACATTGCTTTATATTGGCTGTAATAACCAAAGCAATAACCCTCCATCGCAAGAGTTAAACATCGCAGATTATTTCCCGATACAACAAAATATTCAGTATAGCTACGAAGGGGTAGGGAATGAATTTGCATTTTACACCACAACAATAGATTACACTTCAGAGAATAGGATACAACAGCGAATTAATAACGGTGGTACGGAAACGGTTGAAGTAATTGAATGTAAAGATAATACTATATCCGTAATATATCTAAAACCTGATACCTTTTACAGAGAAAACTTTTTAGATAAAAATAATAATCAGGCTGAAATTCTACTCATGGCACCCTTGACCGTGGGAACTACATGGACACTAAATGATTCAAGTATTCGTACGATTACCGGCATCCTTGTAGATGTTGAAACTCCGGCTGGAAACTATAGTGCCATTGAAGTTACAACATCAAATGGCGATGAGCAAATCTTACAATATTATGTTAAAGATATCGGGCTAGTTAAATCCATTTATTTATCTGGCACCGATGAAATTTCTTCTTCGTTAAGCAGCATTCAAGATAACATCTCATTAACTCAGAAAATCAACTTTTATTATCCGAATATAAATGACAGTAAAATTTATTTTAAGAACGAAGATATACAGTTTAAAACAAATGATGTAACAAAAGATATTTTAACACAAGCTTATAAAGAATCGATCGGAAATGATACAGGTAAGGTATTTAGCGAAAATACTATCATTAATAGTCTGTATTTGAACGACGATGAAAATGCTGTTCACATTGACTTAAACGGTGCATTTTTAACAGAAATGAATGCCGGTTCGGAATATGAGAGCATGATATTACAAAGTATTGCAAATACATTTGGCCAGTATTATAGCTGCAATAAAGTAATTTTGACAATAGATAATCAACTTTATTCTTCCGGCCATATACTGCTTCAAGACGGCGAATATCTTACTCCTGATTTTAATAATGTTGTGCAAATATATTAAACAGAACATAAAAAAGGCCTTTCAAAAGGCCTTTTTTATTATATCATATATTTAATGCTGCGTAAGCCGCTGTCAATAATAACGGCAAGTTATCTGCATAAATGCTATCAAACTGACTAAGTGGTAAAGGATTGACTCCGCTGCCGACTTCGATGGTATATCCCGGAGCTTTGATTTCTTTGATGAACCAATCTTTAAACCCGCCATATTGGCCAATATCTTCAATACGCTCCATTGAATATCCGCTTGCCGTTGCCAACAATTTTGCAATCGGAATCAAATTTACTATATCATGATCTAAATAATTGTAAAAAATAATCTCTCCTTGTGAGTGATATGATAATGTAAGCAAAAAATTATTCATTAATACAAATTCTGATACAGCACGCGTCTCAGACTCTGAGAAAGGATATTCACCTCCGTAACGCGAAGGCCCAGGGGATAGGACACCGATTTCTGCAGAAGATTGTTTTGCTTCTTCAAAATTAGCATCATAATTATGATTTAAATCTACTCCGTTATTGTTAGCCTGCCAATTTTTAGAAAAATTTGTGCTGCTATTATTATAAATTAATAAGTTATTATAATTAGGATTGTCAGGGGAAAGACCGTTTAATACTAAATCAATTCCGTCAGGATTAACCATCGGCACTATAAATATGCTTAATTCATTAAAAAATTTATTGATATCAAAATAAGAAAGCAACGTTCCTTTTGCAAATGCCTTACAATAATCTTCAATAAATTTCATAAGAATAACTGTTGTCATCCATTCTAATGAATGATGTGCCCCGTTATAAAATATTTTTCTTTCTCCAATTCCAAGGCGCACTCCAATTAGATCTCTACCCAAGGTGCTTTGCCCAATAGTATATACTTCCAAAAATGGATAGCGAGCCGTAAGAGCGCTGATATCAATTTGTAAGATTTTATAGGAATAGCTTTTATTTGTATCAACAACATCATAATTAAAGGGTATAATGATTTCTGAATCAACTTTAAGGCTATTTTTCGAAACTGTAGGATTAGCGGTTTCAATATTTTTTATTGTTGAATTATATTTTTGAGCTATATTATATAAAGTATCATTATTTTTTATTTTATAATAAGTAAATCCATATATGTATGGTTCAAGCAATTCATATGTTTTTTGATCAAAAATCCCATCCGCCTTTAATGTATGTTCATGTTTAAATTTATTTACGGCTTTTACTGTTTTAAGTCCATATAATCCATCTACTTCACCGTTATAATAATTATTTTTTTTAAGAGTTGATTGTATGAGCATCACATCTGTTCCATAGGAATAATATTTTAAGTTCATAAATATCTCCATATATAAATTTCTCATAATATATATGAGCGACATCTCTATAAAATGAATAGTAAAATGAAATATAAAACAAATATACGAAATAAAAAAAGGCTGTCATCGTAACAGCCTTTTTCACTAACGATTATCTTGCTTGGTTAATTTCTGCGGCACCTCTTTGAAAAAATACACCCTCTGCTGCAAATAAATTAAGAGTTGCCCCCTCAGCCTGCCATTTTTTCAACATTGGTACAGTTGGGCAAAATATACCGGAATGTTTACCTGCATCTTTACAAGCTGCGATTACTTTATTCATTCCTTGTAGTAAATCAGTATTATCAAATTCACCAACACATCCGTAACTTTGAGAAAGATCAAAAGGACCGATAAACGCAGCGTCAATACCTTCAACTGCAATAATCTTTTCAACATTCTCAACGCTTTTTTTAGATTCTACTTGAAAAATCAAGAATGTTTCTTCATTCGCCTGCTTCATATAGTCCTTTAAATTAGATATATTCGCATAATCTGTATGGGGTCTTAAAGTAGATACCCCTCTGTTCCCCAATGGCGCATATTTAGCATATTCTACAAGCTTTTCCGCTTCTTCGACCGTATCGACGTTCGGTAGTAATATTCCTGCAGCCCCCGACTCCATATATGTAAGAATCAACTCGCGAGTTGCCGCAGCAGATCTCACCATGGCCGGCAATCCTATTGCTTTCGAATACATCAGCATATCATTAACCTGTTGTGTATTAAATGAACCATGCTCACAATCAATGGTGATATAATCAAAACCTGCTTGCTTTATCATTAGTATTATATCCGGGTTAAGTATAGAAATAATAAAAGTACCTATCAATTGCTCATTATCTTTTAATCTTTGTTTTAAACTTTTCATAAATACCTCTTTCATTTTTTATTATATTATAGCATATTAATTTACTAATTTGAACAATCAGCTAATTTTTTTAACTCGGAAATTTTATCTCGTAATGCAGCCGCCTTCTCAAAATTTAACTCCTCAGCATATTGTTTCATTTGTGATGACAGCAATTCTATTTGCTCGTCTATGTTGATATGCTGCATGTCATCTTTATTATCAGTTTCAACTTCTTCGGTTTTTATACTTATATGGTCAGTAATGTCTTTTTTTATGCTTTGTGGTGTTATGCAATAATATTCATTATATTTAATTTGTTTTTCTCGTCTTCTGTTTGTTTCATCGATGGCTTCTTTCATCGATGAAGTTATGTTATCGGCATATAATATGACATATGAATCTTTATTTCTGGCAGCTCTTCCGATGGTTTGTATCAATGATGTTGCATTTCTCAAAAATCCTTCTTTATCAGCATCTAATATTGCAACTAACCCGATTTCGGGTATATCAAGCCCTTCTCTTAGAAGATTTATCCCTACCAATACATCGTATATGCCCATACGCAGTTTTTTTATAATCTCAATTCGTTCCAGTGTATCAATTTCCGAGTGCATATAAGTTGCCTTAATACCGGAACTAATGAGATAATTTGTTAAATCTTCTGCCATTCTTTTTGTCATCGTAGTAATCAAAATTTTATTGTCCATTTTAATTGTACTATAAATATTTTCTATTAAATGATCTATTTGTCCTTCTGTTGGCACTATAATAATTTTTGGTTCAGTTAATCCGGTTGGGCGTACGATTAATTCTGCAACATTTTGAGAATGCTCTTTTTCATAACCTCCGGGTGTAGCAGAAACAAAGACTGCATTGTTTAATTTTTTTTCAAATTCATCAAATTTTAATGGCCGATTATCATACGCGCTTGGCAGTCTGAACCCATAATCAATAAGATTTTTTTTCCTGGAATAATCACCGCCATACATTCCTCTCACCTGTGGTAATGAGACATGCGATTCATCGACAAAAAAAAGAAAGTCATCGTTAAAATAATCAATTAGAGTATACGGTGGCTGTCCAGTGACTGTTTGATTAATATGATGTGTATAATTTTCGATTCCTTTGCAATGTCCGGTTTCTCTTAACATTTCTAAATCGTAATGTGTTCTGCTTTGTAGCCTTTCGGCCTCTGCAATTTTATTTTCTTTTTTAAAATATTCCACTCTTTCCTGGAGCTCTTCTTCAATTGTAATAATTGCTCTGTCAATATTTTCCTGACTTGTGACATAGTGCGAAGCAGGAAAAATAGCAGTATGTGAACGTTTCGTTATAATATTGCCTGTAATAGGGTGTATTTCACTGATATTTTCAATTTCATCACCAAAAAATTCTATTCTTAAAGCATAATTTGTTGCATATGCAGGATAAATTTCTAATGTATCGCCTCTCAGCCGAAAAGTTGCTCTTGCAAAGTCTAAATCACTTCTTTTATATTGCATAGATATCAAACGATGAAGAACATAAGATATATCATAGCTCATTCCTTTTCGCAAAGATAAAATCATATTTTCATAATCATAAGGGCTTCCTAATCCATAGATACACGATACACTGGCAACGACAATAACATCACGCCTTTCAAACAATGCCGCTGTTGCCGAATGTCTTAATTTTTCGAGTTCATCATTAATGTCTGCATCTTTTTCTATATATAAATCTCTATGCGGCATATATGCTTCCGGTTGATAATAATCATAATAACTCACAAAATATTCAACTGCATTATCTGGGAAAAAAGCTTTAAATTCATTCGCTAATTGTGCGGCAAGTGTTTTATTGTGCGCCAAAACTAAAGCTGGCCGCTGCATTTGTTCAATAATTTTAGCCATAGTATATGTTTTGCCTGATCCGGTTACACCTAATAAAGTTTGATAACGCAAAGATCTCCTCAAACCATCACATATGCTTTCTATTGCTTTTGGCTGATCTCCTGCCGGCTCAAAAGCACTGTGTACTTTAAACTGCTTCATATATGTTCCTCTTTATAAAATGATTGCTACTTAGTTTATACTATACATATTTTTTTATGTCAAATTATGTCTTTTCATATAAATAAAAAAGAGAGCTGGATTTATTCGTTAAAAAACAACTCTCTTAACCTGATAATCTCAGGTAATCTATTTCAACAAACATGTTTGTTATCTATATTATTTGTTCGACAAATGGAAGATATACTGTTTATTTATGGTAATCATTCTTTATTATAATTCATTTAAGCTTTTAAAGGAATAACCCATATTTTTATATTTCGTAATCAATTCAGTCAAAATTTCACTGTTTGTTTTTGATGTGCAGTGCAAAAGCACAATAGCGCCAGAATGGATTCGAGGCAATAATTTATCAAATGCTTCTTGTGTTGATGGTTGATTATTTGTATCCCAATCTGCATAAGCAAGACTCCAAAAAATGGTTTTATACCCTAATGATTTTGCAAAATTTAAATTTTGTTCAGAAAATTTACCGCTTGGTGGCCTGTAAAACTTTGGCATAGAAGTATTCGTTGTTTCGTAAAATAAAGCCTCCAAATCTTCTATTTCTTTTTTAAAATTATTGAAATCAGATATTGCGGACATATCCGGATGTGTCATCGTATGATTGCCTACAATGTGTCCTTCATTAACCATTCTTTTTACCAATTCTGGGTTCGTTTTGACATAATGGCCTGTCAAAAAAAATGCTGCTGTAACATTTTGTTCTTTTAATATATCTAAAATTGCGCTTGTATATCCATTCTCATAACCTGCATCAAACGTTAAATAAATTATTTTTTCTTCAGTTGGTGCGACAAAATACGAATCAAATTCTTTTAAATATTCTTCGCTTGCATTACCTTGTGGTTTTTCTCCTTCAGTTATAAAATTTACACCCCAGTTTGTTATCTGAGTATCAACAGTCAAAATAGTTTTTTTTGTAATGTTTACTCCTTGATATATAATTCCGCCGCCTATTAATACAATAATAAAGATATATAAGTATTTTTTCATTTTTTTCATCTGTCATATCTCCTTTTTTCAAAACTTTTACTTTCATAAATAAATATATGTTTACTAAATGTTAATTATTGTTTAAAATGAATTTTCGTTTACTTTATTGTCAAAATAATAAATATTGTTGGACAATTCTAATAATACATAGTACATTATTAATAACTAATTCGCACATTGGGAGTCGAAATGGAATCAAAAAAACAAGTCAGAGAATATTGTTTTAATTTAAGAAATAGTCTTGGAACAGCCTATATAGAGCAAAGTTCTAAAATTATTATTGAAAAATTTTTGTTTAGCAGTTTCTACCATAACGCAGGAACAATATTCACTTATTTAAATACTCCTTATGAAATTAATACAACTTTGTTGATTCAAAAAGCTTTTCAAGATCAAAAAATAGTGTTAGCTCCTGTAATTATTCATAAAAATAAAATGGTAGCAAGCTTTATTCATAAGGATAGCTGTTATATAAAAAATAAATATGGTATAAACGAACCCGAGGAACAACTAGTATCTCATGAAAAAATTGATATAATAATAGTACCTGGGCTTGCATTTGATGAAAGAGGGAATAGAATAGGTTATGGTGGTGGTTACTATGACAGATTCCTTGAGAATTGTGAACATACATTAAAAATAGGCCTATGTCTTGATGAATTTATTTCGAATCAATTACCAACATCAAAACACGATATCAAAATGGATGTTATCTTTACACAAAACAGAATACTTAATTTGATAAACTGATTGATGCGTTGCCATACATTTATTGACCGAACAGATGAAAGGGCAGATATTGTGAAAAAAAGATCTTATGCATGGAACAGGCTGGATAATGCCGCAAAAATTTTTCCATCAACAACAAATAAAAATGATACAAAAGTTTTTCGCGTCGCATGTGAACTAACAGAAGAAATAGATCCCGTGATCCTAAAACTTGCTTTAGATGAAACCTTGCAACAATTTCCTGTATTTCTCTCTACATTAAAAAGAGGGTTATTTTGGTATTATCTTGAAAGAAGTAATATTAAACCTGAAATTGGTTTAGAAACAACCGCTCCCTGTAGTACATTGTATATAGATAAAGAACAGTTATTATTTGAAGTAACCTATTATATGCATAGAATAAATTTAGAAGTTCATCATATATTAACAGATGGAATGGGTGCATTTCAATTTTTGCGCAGTTTGATATTACATTATTTAATTATAAAATATCCAAAAGCTTTTAAAGATTTTGTATTTGATATCGGATATGATGCAACTGAATTCGAAAAAATTGATGATAGTTTTGATCGTTATTACAGCAATCAAAATAAATATAAAATAAATATAAATCAACAAGCACAGGAAAATGCATTTCAAATAAGAGGAAGTAAACTTCCGGAACAGCAGTTGTTAATTATTGAAGGCATTGTGAATACCAATACAATCCTTGAAAAAGCGCATCAATACAAAGCGACATTAACAGAATTTATCTGTGCTGTTTTTGTATACTCAATTTATAATGAAATGAAAATACGAGAGCGAAATAAGCCAGTTGTTATAAATATTCCCGTTAATTTGCGTAAATTTTTCCCTTCACTATCAGCGAGAAATTTTTTTAGCGTTATTAATGTTGGTTATAAATTCGACTCTTACGATCCCTATATCAGTGATTTTGATATTTTAGAAACAGAATTATTTTCTAAAGTTTTATCAAACATAAAGAATGATTTTAAAAAAAATTTAACGAAAGAAAATCTTCAAATTCGTCTAGACCAACTGATGTGGGCCGAAAAAAATATTTTTTCAAGGATTATTCCGTTAGTTATTAAAGATATCACATTAAAAATGATACATGGAACTGCACTTAAAAAATCTACCGCATCTATGTCAAATTTAGGAAATGTAGAAATGCCTGAACAAGCAAAACCTTATATAAAAACAATAGATGCTTTTGTCAGTACAAGTAAAATACAGATGGTTATGTGCACATATGAAGGTTCTCTTACCATGAGTATTACTTCAAAATATTTAAATACGCATATACAAAAAAACTTTTTTAAGATATTATCAAGTACAGGAATCGAAGTCAGGATTTTATCTAATCAGCCAAATATCTAAATATTAACAAATCTGGAGAATATTTTATGCTTTATTGTGAAAAATGCAATGTGAAAATAGAAGGATATAGAACAGAATGTCCTTTATGTCAAAATATTTTAAATCAATCTGATGACTGTTCAGAAGAAATCTTTCCAATTGTCCTGACAACATTTCATGCTCATAAATTATATTTTAAACTTTTGATCTTTGCATCGATCATTGGTGTTGTAAGCGCTCTGGGAGTTAATATATTGTTACCTCAAACAGGATTTTGGTCACTTCTTGTGCTGTTAGGTGTCGGATACATATGGATAGCTGTAGCAGTAGCTATTCGCAAAAAAAACAATATCGTTAAAAATATTTTCTATCAGGGAACTATGATCTTGTTGGCCGCCATTTTATTCGATATATTTTTTGGTTTAGATGGTATATCTATTGACTACATCCTTCCTTGTCTGTGCGTAGGCATGATGGCTTCAATTACAATTTTAGCAAAAGTAATGAAACTGCCTATCGGTCAATTTTTCACATATTTGATCATCATTTGTTTATTTGGTATCGTTCCATCAATTTTTATATTAACAAATATTGTTAAAGTATTATACCCTTCCGTTATCTGTGTAGGATGCAGTATTATCTCTTTGTCAGCATTATTTTTATTTGAAGGCAGTAATATCATGATAGAGTTAAAACGAAGATTTCATTTATGATTCCAATCAAATAAAAAGCGAGATAAAACTCCTTGTTTTTTTTTTACAAGTCTATTATAATATCAAAATGCAGGCTACTGTGGCTCAGTCGGTAGAGCAGCTGATTCGTAATCAGCAGGTCAGCGGTTCGAATCCGCTCAGTAGCTCCATATAAGAAATAAAAAGCACGTATCTACGTGCTTTTATTGATATTTTCCACATTTATTATATCATAGATATATAAGTGATATTACCAGTGTTAGTCTTTTGTTAGACAACATGGGCTTATGCAGTATCATATAAAAAATATGTAAAGAAACGCTGTCTTATTTTATAAAATTTATTTCAACTTATTTCTTTCCTAATAGAATTAAAACACCGGCAGCTATAGCAAGAGCAGCCATGATAGTGCTTAAATAAGGAATCGAAATGGATACAAATTTCTGCAAACCCGTAACAATAAGCCAAATACCAAGCAACGTTAAACCTAATTTTCTATTCATATATGTAAACTCCTTAAGAAAAATTTCAACTAATTATATGACAAATATTAACATATTTCAACAATAGACACATCCATTTATACCTCCAAAAACCATTTAGGCTCTTCGTAAAACAAATAAAACTCTTTGCCTTTTATTCGCACCTTATAACGCATGCCAAGCCCTCCGGCCTTAAGACTGGCAGCTCTTCTTTTATCAAGTACTTTATCTATCTCAAAAAACCTACCGTCATTCCAGATAATGGCCAAAGGCACGACGTTGCCTTCTAAATCAAATTTTACGGTAACTTGAACAAATAACTTATGATTATCTTCTTCGTAATTATTCATGATAGCACTCCTTTAAAATAACTTTCAGGATGAATTGTATGATCTTCTTTAGGGTTTAAATCAGATAAAGCATTATCCATTAACATAAGGCCTCTTTTAATCCCGTAATGTCCATATCTCGATCTTATAAAGTCTACGCAGCGCTCTAGCTCTTCCTGTTTTAATTGTCCGATTGCTTCAGGCAGAAACGATAACTGTGTCATTCGGTTCGATACAAGATTACATGCTCGAACTCCTATGCTTCTTATTGGCTTACCTGTCGGATAATTATTCTTGTAAAGTAAGAACGCTTTTTCAAACAACGCATTAGAAACGCAAGTAGGGTAGGCGAATGTACATTGTCTTTGTAAATATCCTAAATCGCTGTCTCTTATGGTTATCTGAACTGTGGTGCAGCGGAAGTTATGATCTCTTAATCTTGAAGCTACGCTTTCACATAATACATACATCGTTACTTTTACATCATCATCACATAGTAGATCTCTTGGCGTAGTCGTACTGTTTCCAATACTTTTTATATACGGGTCAGAGTGTTTATGCTTAACCGATGATGTATCCCATCCGTTTGCAAACATCCATAAGGTATAACCGTTTATACCGAGTTTGCTTTTTAGCTGTTTTACATTGGCATTTGCTAAATCTCCTATTGTATGGATATTGGATAGTTTAAGTTTTTCTTTTGTTTTTCTTCCCACATACAACAATTCTTCAGCTGGCAGCGGCCATACAACATCTTTAAAGTTGCCTTTGCTTATTATAGTCGTCGCATCAGGCTTTTTCATATCACTGCCAAGCTTTGCAAATATCTTATTGTAGCTTACGCCTACAGAAGCGGTTACGCCTAATTCAAATCTAATGCGCTGCCTGATTGTATCAGCTATATTCTCTCCATTGCCGTATAGCCTACTGCCCGATACATCAAGCCAACATTCATCAAGTCCAAAGCTTTCTATCTGGTCCGTGTAATCTGCGTAGATATCCCTAACCAACTTAGAAAATTTTATATATCTTTCAAAGTGAACGGGGACAAAGACTATGTCGGGACACTTTGCTTTGGCTTCCCATGTCGCCTCTCCGGTCTTGATGCCGTATTGTTTAGCTATATAATTCTTGGCAAGAATAATGCCGTGTCTTTTTTCTACATCCCCGGCAACGGCCACAGGCTTGCCTCTGATTGAAGGATCGAAAAGACACTCAACCGATGCATAAAAGTTGTTTAAATCAGAATGAAGTATTACTCGATCCATTATATTATACCTCATAAAATAGAACGTATGTTCGTATATTTATTATAGTACGTTTGCGTGAAAAGTAAATAGGAAAATGATGTCCAATGAATAAATATATATTAAAAATATTTTATATGTTAAAATATATTTTATAAATACTAAGGAGGTATATATGAGTAATAGTGGAAAATATATTGAGTCTGAACTAAATAAGCTATTTGAAAAATGGAATCAAGTACATATTAAAGATGAATATGAATATAGTAATTTATATAACGTATTAAATAAATCTACATTTTTATCAGATGGCATTATAGACCCAGACAAGTGGGATTTTGGTCCAAAGGTTCTATATATATCTCGTGAATCAAATATTCAAGATGAACTAGATTTAAATGCAAATTTACCTAAAAAAATAGAAAATATATTTTATATGAAAAGAGCATACGAAGGCATAGACTGTAAATTTCGTTTTTATAAAAATATAGAATATCTTCATAAATATTTATTTGAATCAAACGATTTGGGAGATTCAGCTTTTATGAACTTAAATAAACGTGGTGGACTAAGCTCAATAGATCCAACACTAAACAAATATGTTAATAAATATGCTGATTTTATAGAAAAAGAAATTGAAATCATTGATCCAAAAATAATTGTGTGTTTAGGTGTATTTGGTACTTTAAATAATAAAAAAATATTTAAAAAATATAATTTTACTCAGGATTTATCAATTAAATATTTATATCAATTAAATAATATACAAGTTTTAGATATGTTCCATCCTTCTAGAAAAGGAAAAGAGGCATTTGTAAATAAATGGTATAAAAGAAGATTCAGCAATTTAAATTTTATAAAATAATAAGGTTATAAAAAAGAGGATTATATGCAGGATTATATAGAAGCGCATAATTATTGTTCTGACCACAAAAAGAAGTTAATAAAAGATAAAAAATGTGGTTGTTTTTATTGCTTAACTATTTTTAATCCTCAAGAAATAACTGAATGGATTGATGATGATAAAACAGCTGTTTGTCCATATTGCGATATAGATTCTGTTATTAGTGAAAGCTCAGGATACCCAATAACAAAAGAATTTTTAATTAAAATGAATTCATATTGGTTCAAGTAATCTTTATTATTTTTAATTAATACTTATCTTCCTTATCTCATTCCTAAGCAGCTCCAAATCCCTGTGCGTATACCTATTAGCAGTAAATGCATAATCTGTATGACCCATGATCTGTTGAATAGCTATGTCCTGCATCTTAAACTTAGCGGATAGGGTAGCAAACGTATGTCTTGCATATTTAGGCAGCATTCCTTTAATTCCAAGCTGCTGCATTACCGGCTTGAAGTATTTTTCTCTATAAATCTTATCGCTCATCATTTCGCCGTTATGTTCAAAAAGGTATTTTCTTGTATTATCGTATCTGTTTTTCAAATATCCATATATCTGAGGATGAATAGGCACAACTCTGTCAATTCCAGCTTCCGTCTTGATCCCCGATATCATAATGCCTTCTTCCAAGTGTACCCTGTCTCGTGTAAGCATTAACATCTCGCTAGGTCTAAATCCTGCGAATATTAAAATTAAAACACTGTCTACATTCGGGACAGTGTCATTATCTAATAACAACTTTATCTGCTCGATAGAGAATATCGGTATATCAGGTTTTACGGCTCTATCAAGCCTTATTGCCTTAGCATAATTCTTACTGACTATATCCTGACTGTATGCATAATCGTATAGTTGGTTAACAAGTATCTTTATCTTGTTCTGCGTTGATCTTCCTTTATTCAAGTCGTTTATTATGTTCTGAAAGTTTATCGTTCTTAAATCTGCAAATTTCTTATTATGCAATATCTCCAAATGGTTGTATGCCGTGTTATACATAGTAATGCTTTTCTTAGACAGGTTCTTGTTAAAGATGGTTTTCCATTCTTCATACAGTTCAGACAGTTTAATATTAGCTTTTTCAGATACAGGGGATATCTCATGCCTGGCAAGTGCTTTCGATGCTTCAGCTTTAGTTTTAAAGTATCCCAGCGTTATCCATTTGCGCTCGCCTGTATTGCTATAGCCGGTACACATCCTTGCTATCCAGGGATTATATCTTTTTCCCGCGTTTATCTTATAGACTGTGCCTGTATTGTTTGCTCTGCGCATTTTTATGTCCTTTCTATAAATATAATCTTTGCATTCCTCGCACTATTCCAAGTATCTGTATCGTCTCACTTCCGTAATAAGGATAAAACTTTGCTTCAAAAGCAGGATTTAAAGGCTGTAACAATAATCCTGTTTCCTGTTTGATTACTCTTTTTAAAGTTACATCAAAACCGTTTATATATACTGCGCAGTCTTGGCCTGACTCACATACCGGGTTGCGCTCAATAATGACCACATCATCTTCTTCGAATTTAGGAGACATGCTTGTTCCCATAACCTTTAAGCAGATATATTCTCTTCCGGGTCTTAAAGACTTCATAGGAAGTTCAATATAGTCAACTATATCTGTAACAGCTTCAATGGGAATTCCTGCGGGTATGCGTCCGTATACAGGTAGCTTTATAGACGGTTTAAAATCAATTATCTCGACTTCTCGTTCAATGCCTATAAGGTAGTCAACCGTTACATTAAAAAGCATAGATAACTGTTTTAAAATTTCAGCCTGAGGAACAACATCAGTCGATTCCCATTTGCTGATCGTGGTTCTGTCTATACCTAGAATCTCCGAAAGTTTTAATTGAGTTATGTTGTCGCGTTTACGAAGTTTTTTTAATCTTTCTGCGAACATTTATTATTCCACCTCTTATTTTCACACTTATATATGTCAAAAACAATCACACTTTAGGTTATTGACAAAGTCATTTTAGCACAATACAATGAGAATGTAAACCACATATAAGCATTTAAGTGTAATTATTTCTCACAAATCGGAGGTAAACGTGGAAAATTTAAAGAGTTACAGGAAAAAGTTGAATCTTTCACAACGTCAACTGGCATATATGTTACATTGCGACAGATCGACTGTATCAAAATGGGAAACAGGCGTAAATATGCCTACACCGGAATTAGTTCCCCAAATAGCACAACTATTGGATTGCAGCATTAATGACTTATTTTCTTCAAAGGAGGTGAAAGCATGATAGATTACACAGAATTGGAAACAATACCGGCAGCTAAAGTTGCCAAAGTTCTTAAGCTGTCGCATAGAAAGCTTATACATGCTATCTTGAATGGCACAGTGCCGATAGGCGCGGTAGCGGAACCGCAAAACGATGATGAACACTATGTAATAAAGATCTATAAAAAAAGATTCGAGAAATATATAAATGGTGAACTGTAAAGAGAAAAAGCTGATTAGGCGCTACCATATCAGCTCTTTGAAAGAGAAAGTAAGGGTGATGCTTACTTACTTTCTTTTCTATCACAGAACAACAATTCTGTCAATAAGATAAGGAGAAATTTGTGATATTGAAAAAAGAAGTTGAATATCTATTAGACATCTTGCCACATGGCAGCTGCAATGCCTTATCCAGAGAAGAACTGAGCGATTTATTAAACTTAGATGACAGAACAGTAAGAGACTTAATTAAACAAGCACGAAGACATGTGCCTATCTTAAACATGCAAAACGGCAAAGGCTACTTTATCCCTTTAAGCGAAGATAGGCCGCTTGTCGATAAATGGCTTAGTCAGGAAACTAAGCGTGCGAAAAGCTCGCTGTATAGCCTTAGAGGCGCTAAGGAGTTTCTTAAGGTCAACTAAACATAGAACACCCTGCTGTTAAATAAGATTATTCATCCGCTGCAGGGAGCGGGTGAAGAGGAGGAAATATGGCAAGACCTTTAAAAAAAGGACTTACTTACTTTCCTTTCGATGTGGACATTTTCCAGGATGGGAAAATACGGAGACTGCGCTCACGTTATGGCAATGACGGGATAATAGCTTACATATACCTGCTATGCAGCGTATATTCATCAGAAGGATATTACCTTAACTATGATGACGATTTCCTTGAGCTTATGGCGGATGATCTCAAAATGAGCGTAAATAACATAGGACAGATATTGAACTACTTGCTGTCACGGTCACTGTTTGATAACACACTTTTTCAGTCGGTCAAGGTCTTATCGTCCACCGGAATACAACGCAGATATCAGGAAGCAATAAAGAATAAAGCACTTAAAAACCCTGTAACTGTATATAAGAAGTTTTGGTTATTATCAGAAGATGAAACACAAAGCTATATTAAGTTTTGCCATAAAGAGAGTTATTCCGAGAAAAACCATAATAATTCCGAGAAAAACCCCAATTATTCTATGGAAAAACTGCATAAAGAAAAAGAAAGTAAATTAAATAAAAATAAATTAAATAAAAGAGAGAGTATAGATACTTGCGTATCTAACTCTTCCTCTTCAAGATTTATAAAACCAACTATTCAGGATATAAGAGCCTATTGTCTTGAGAGACATAACAATGTTGATGCTGAAGTATTCTTTGACTTTTATGAATCCAAGAACTGGTTTATAGGCAAAAGCAAGATGAAAGACTGGAGAGCAGCGGTACGCACCTGGGAGAAGCGACAAACACAAGAGAAGAAAGAAGAGATAAAAAATCCATATATGAGGAGGTTACTTGAGATAAATGAACAAGAAAGAAGCGGTGCAGATATTAACCATTCTGTCTTCAGCTTATCCGATAATGTCTGGTCATGACGAATATAAATCTGAGCTTGTATCAAACCTCTGGACTGAAATGTTTATGGATGATGATGTGGATCACGTCATAGCAGGCATACTTATGTACATGGATACGGACGAGAAGTATGCTCCAACCATAGGTCAGATAAAAGAAAATATGAGAACCCTAACCAGATGGCTTAATCAAAAAGCATCAGTTAAAGATTATCTGGGAAGTTATCTGTATTCAAAAATGCCTTTAAGGACTAGGCAGTACATAGAAAAAGTGGAAGCATTAAGAATACCTGAGACAAAAGAAGATAAAAAAGAACCTATAACACAGTATACGGATGATGGCAGGGAATGGACTTCAGAAGTGTTCTTTGAAAAAGTAGAGGATCTGATGAATAATACCGGCCGCACATCACTTAGGATGTACAAATGAATAAACGGGATTTAAATCTCAGTAAATATGGTATAAGTCCCAAGAGATATAGAGAACTTTATTATTTCTGTCTTCAATACGAGGAGATGAAAGAAAAACTTAAAAGCATCTATGCGCTGCAATCAAGCAAGTTTGATTCTAATATCCAATCCAACGTGGCAAGCGATCCTACACAGAAGAAAGCAATAGCAGCGGCAAAGATCTCAAAGGACCTGGAGATAATAGAACAGACAGCTATAGAAGCGGATGATGAGATATACCAGTATCTATTAATGAACGTGACAAACCAGATACCTTATACATACTTAAGATATGATCTGGGAATGCCATGCGGACACGATAAGTTCTATAAAGCCAGAAGAAGGTTTTATTATCTGCTGGATAAGAAAAAATGAAGTGCCGAGCGCAGAGGACATGTTTTTATGGTATCTTGATATCGTAGATAATTAGATAACTTCCAAAAAGAAGCGGAATAACAACCGCTTCTTTTCAATTGATAAGGCTATAAGGGAGAATACATCGCTAAATGCAAGGGGGTGGGTGCAGGCGATGAAAAAAGGATTATATGAACAGACCACTTCGACCATGCAGATATCCGGGCTGCAATAATCTAACTGAACATAGTTATTGCGATCAACATAAACCTAAAGAGCAAGATAGACTGTCTTCAAACAAGCGTGGATATACAAGCAAGTGGAACAGATTCAGTAAAGAGTATTTAAGAGAACATATCTGGTGTGAGGAATGCTTGAAACAAGGAAAGCATGAACCTGCAGTTCTTGTTCATCATATCAGAAGGATTGTTGATGGTGGATCTGTTTTTGATAATGATAATCTGATGGCTTTATGTGATAGATGTCATAGGGATAAACATAGAGAAAATATATTCAATAAATAGATAAAGAACTCTCAGCTGCATCCAGAGAGTTCTTTATCAAGTAGGAGTTTTAAAAATCAAATGAATATAACTAAGAATCTATTTCGCAAACTAATTATATAACAATTTGAAAATAAAATCATGATAAATATATATTTAACCAGACCTCCCCCGGGGGTAAATTGTTTTAAATTCGGGCTTGGAAACCGAGCGAGGGGATAGACGCGAAAAAAATTCCCCACGGAGAATTTAAAAGTAGTAAAAATGACGTAGTTACAGGGCCATATAGCATTTTTACACTAAAAATTAAACAAAAGTATATTTGTGAAAAGAGAGCAGCGTGGTATGATGCTGCTCTCTTTTTTATTTGCAAAAATCTTATAAATTTCTGCAAAATAATTAATAAATCCTTAAATTGTGATATAATAACGATATGTTTTTATAAGTACGTAATATTTATATAGTTCATTTACTAATATGTAATTTTTGGATTATGTTTAATTTTATTAAATTATTCTAATTATTGAGGTGAAGAAATGAATAATGAAAGACGTGGGCGATTAAATCACATAATAAAAAAACTTAATTCAATTAATAAATCTTTAGAAGAAATACAATCTGAACTAAACAACATTAAAGACAATGAGCAAAGTTATTTAGACAATATGCCTGAAAGTTTATCGGAAAGTGAAAAAGCTTGCAAAGCTGAAGATGCTATAAATTGTTTAGAAGAAGCCATTATTGCAGTTGATGATTCTTGTAATAGAGTGTCTGAAATAATCGATTATATTGAGGAAGCTAAAATATAATATAAAGATTTTTTAAAATAGCAATTTTTATTCCGGGAGCATTTTACATAATGAAAATTATTGATAATGTCAACATGTTTTTAAAGGATAACCTAACAGAAGTGTTAGGGTATAATAGTAAAATTTCTATTGCCGCATCATTTTTTTCAATTTATGCATTTGAAGTACTAAAAAAAGAACTCGAAAATATTTCTGAATTTAAATTTATATTCACATCACCATCTTTCATCACAGAAAAACCTAAAAAAGAAAAGAGAGAGTTCTATATACCTCGTTTAAATAGAGAAAAAAGTCTTTACGGGACTGAGTTTGAAATTAAGCTTCGAAACGAATTAACACAAAAAGCAATTGCGAAAGAATGTGCCGAATGGATAAAAACAAAAGCTAAGTTTAAGTCGAATAAAACAAATGAAAATATGGCAGGATTCATACATATCTTAAATGATGATGAGCAATATGCATATATGCCTATAAATGGATTTACAACAGTAGATTTAGGATGTGAAAAAGGCAACAATATATATAATATGGTTAATCGAATGGAGTCGCCTTTTAGTAATGAATACTTAAAGATATTTAATGAGATTTGGGTAGATAAAGAAAAACTACAAGATGTAACAAATGAAGTTATAGAAAATATTACTACTGTCTATAAAGAGAATTCTCCAGAATTTATTTATTTTTTAATTCTTTACAATATTTTTAATGAATTTCTTGAAGATATTTCAGAGGATGTTCTTCCAAACGAAGCGACAGGTTTTAAAAAAAGCGCTATATGGAATAAACTATATAATTTTCAAAAAGATGCCGCACTTGCTATCATTAATAAACTTGAAAAATATAATGGTTGTATACTTGCTGATAGTGTTGGTTTAGGTAAAACTTATACTGCTCTAGCAGTTATAAAATATTATGAGTCCAGAAATAAATCTATTTTAGTATTATGTCCTAAAAAACTTTCCGATAACTGGAATACTTTCAAGATGAACTTACTTAATAATCCAATCGCATCCGATAGGCTAAATTATGATGTACTATATCATACAGATCTTTCAAGATATAGAGGGTATTCTAATGGCATTCCTTTGGATAGAATAAACTGGGGTAATTATGATTTAGTTGTTATTGATGAATCACATAATTTCAGAAATGGCGGTCAAACATACGGTATAGAAAAAGAAAAAGAAAACAGATATTTAAGATTGATGAATCAAGTAATACGCAAAGGTGTTAAAACAAAAGTATTAATGCTTTCTGCAACTCCGGTTAATAATAGATTTGCTGATTTGCGTTATCAACTTGAACTTGCTTATGAAGGCGACGAAGAGATTATTAACGATAAATTAAATACAAAAAATAGTATTGAAACAATATTTGCACGGGCTCAAAAAGTATTTAATGAATGGAGCAAATTAGATATCAATAATCGTACAACAGATAACTTACTCAAAATGCTTGATTTTGATTTTTTTGAATTATTAGATAGTGTAACAATTGCTAGATCGAGAAAACATATTCAAAAATATTACGATACAAAAGACATAGGCACTTTTCCTAAAAGAAATAAGCCCATACCAATTCGATGTGAACTTACAACTCTTCCTAATGCAATTAAATATAATGAAATATATTCACAATTATCTTCTCTTAATTTATCAGTATATACTCCGATGTATTATATTTTTGATAGTAGAATTGAAGCTTATGAAGAAAAATATGGTTCTGATGTTAATAATGTAAGATTTAAGCAGGCAGACAGAGAAATAGGGATAATGGTTTTAATGAGAATTAATCTGTTAAAACGTCTTGAAAGTTCTGTTTATGCATTTAGCAAAACGATAAATCGTATCCTTGAATTAATAAATTCAACAATAGATGAAGTGGAAAATTATAATCCTAAAGATCTTATAGAATTAAGAGATTTAAGTGATTCAGAGCTAGATTATGAAGATCAAAATACAGACTATTTTAATTCAGGCAAAAAGATTAAGATTGATTTATCTGATATGGACACGCAGTCTTGGCTTAAAGATTTAAGGTCAGATAGATACATATTATTAGAACTTCTTTCGAGTATTAATAACATTACTCCTCAACACGATAAAAAATTAAATACTTTAATACAAACAATAGAAAATAAACTTATAAACCCTATTAATGAAAATAACAAAAAAGTTATTATATTTTCTGCTTTTAGTGATACAGTTGATTATTTATATATCAATTTAAGCAAAATATTCAAAGAAAAATATGGGCTTAATTCAGCTATGGTTACTGGAGGGAACGATTCCAAGACAACTATATATAAATTGCATACAGATTTAAATACGATTTTAACTTGCTTTTCACCTATATCCAAAGATAAATATTTAATTATGCCTAACGAAAAGGCTGAAATAGATATACTGATCGCGACAGATTGTATTTCAGAAGGTCAAAACTTACAAGACTGCGATTATCTTATTAACTATGATATACATTGGAATCCCGTTAGGATAATTCAAAGATTCGGACGTATTGACCGTATAGGTAGTAAAAATGATGTTATTCAATTGGTTAATTTTTGGCCGGATCTAGATTTAGACGAGTATATAAATTTAAAATCAAGAGTGGAGACAAGAATGAAAGCAGCAATAATGGCTGCGTCAGGAGACGAAAATCCTATAGAAGAGGACAAGGGTGAATTAGAATATCGTAAAAAGCAGCTTGAAAGACTGCAGAACGAAGTTGTAGATTTAGAAGATATGTCTGGCGGCATTTCAATAATGGATTTAGGGTTAAATGAATTTAGAATGGATTTATTAGGTTATATAAAAGAAAATCCCAATTTAGACAAAACTCCTTTTGGAATGCATGCAATAGTGCAATCAGGTCCCGAAATTCCTCCTGGGGTTATTTATATTTTAAAAAATATAAATAATGGAATAAATAAAGAGAATCATAACAGACTTCATCCATTTTATATGGTTTATATATCTGATGATAGTGAGGTTGTTTGTAATCATTTAGAGCCGAAGAAGACTCTGGATATATTAAGATTATTATGCAGAGATAAATCTGAGCCAATAAACTCTATTTGTCAAAATTTCAATAAAAATACAGATGACGGTAAAAATATGATAAAGTATTCAAATCTGCTTTATGAAACAATAGCATCAATAATAGAAGTTAATAATGATAGCGAGATTGACAGTTTGTTTAAAGCCGGAGGCACTTCAGCACTAAAGACAGAAATAAATGGACTTAATGATTTTGAATTAATTTGTTTTATAGTGGTGATTTAATGTTTGATTTTCCCATAAGTACGCATTTTGACAGAAGAATTCCAAAACAGAAATTCTATACACATTTAGATATATCAGGTAATATAAAAAAACTTTTCACAGATGAAATAGAAACAATTATTTGGAAATATAAATTGTCGCCTGATACAATTAATATAAGTGAAGGCACTTTTGTAAAAGAAATTCAGTTTATTGAAATTGTATTAAAGCAACAGAACATAAGTAAAAATATTATTGAATTAATTGACAGAGAAATTCCTTATCATATTGTATTTGTTTTAAAATATAAAAAATTAATACAACTTTATATAAGCTATAAAGAAATAAGCAAAAACAGAGAAAATAAGTTTAGAATTGATAGTATATATAAAACAGATTGGACTAACGAAGAAGATGTACAGTTAAAAATAGAAGGTCTGACGCTAGATAAGGTATATGAAAATTTTATATTGCAGATATCAGACGGGAAAGTTCAAATGCGAGAAGGAAGCGACTTAAAGGAAGCGATAAATAACGCTATTGAAATAGAAAAACTCCAAAAAGAAATATTAATTTTACAAAATAGAATTATAAAAGAAAAACAATTTAACAGACAGGTTAAATTAAATGAAGAGATTAAAAAACTTATAAAAGCCTTAGAAGAATTAAGAGGATAATATGTATAGGGAAAAAGCCATAAAATGGTTTGAAAAAGGAACTGCCGAACAAGATTATATCGATAAATTTATTTATCTATGGATAGCATTTAACGCATTATATAATTCTATTGAATTTATCGGCAATGAAAGAGAACGCGTAGTAGCACATATTGTAGGGAATTATAATACTCAGCTTTACGAAAAAATATTTAAATCCTCGTATGTAAAAACATTTATGGTTAAACCAGTCATAAATGTTTATAAACCAAATCAAGATTTAGAAGAATTTATATTTTATAAACTAAAATATTCAATTAAAAATAAAGAAAAAATGCAAATGTTATTTAATACTATCTATCGAGTGCGCTGCAATTTATTTCACGGGAGCAAAACTCCTGACAGCTATAGGGATAATGATTTAATAAAAAATGCCGGAGCGATACTTCAAATATACCTTAATTATATATTCAGCAATACTTTAAAAGGAGAAGAACAAAATGTCGGATAAACTTAAAATGGAAAGCCTTGATATAACTCAAAATAATATAGAAAAGATAGCGCAGCTTTTTCCCAATGTAATAACTGAAATAAAAGATGAAGAAGGAAAATTAAAAAAGGGTGTTAACTTTGAGCTTTTAAAGCAAGAATTAGCGGATGAAGCAATAGAAGGCGATGAGGCATATGAGTTTACCTGGGTTGGGAAAAAAGAATCAATAGTCGAGGCGAACAGGCCTATAAGAAAAACACTTCGTCCCTGCGTTGAAGAAAGCAAGAACTGGGATAGCACTGAGAATTTATACATAGAAGGTGATAATCTTGACGTTTTAAAACTCCTTCAAGAAAGCTATTTAAACTCAATTAAAATGATATATATTGACCCGCCTTATAATACCGGTAATGACTTTATTTATAAAGATAATTTTACAATGGATAAAGATGAATATGATGAGCAAATAGGGATATTTGACGAAGCAGAAAACAGGCGTTTTTTAAATACCGAGAGCAATGGACGTTTTCATTCAGATTGGTGCAGTATGATGTACCCAAGATTAAAATTAGCCAGAAATTTATTATCGGATGATGGCGTTATTTTTATAAGCATCGACGATAAAGAAATTGAAAATTTAAAAAAAATTTGTAATGAATTATATGGAGAAAGCAACTTTATTGGTTGTATTTGTCGGGCAACGGGTACCACTACTGGACAAGACGCAAATAAAATTGGAAGCTCATTAGATTACTGTCTTATTTATTCTAAAAGTTCAATGTTTAGATTAAATGGGTTAGATATGGATGAAAAAGATATTAGTAGATTTAATGAATCGGACGAAAGAGGTAAGTATTCAACATTACAACTTAGAAAAACAGGAAATAGTGATACTAAGCAAGATAGACCTAATATGTTTTACCCTGTAAAAGCACCAGATGGAACAGACGTATACCCATTTGGTCCAACAGGATATTTGAGTCGTTGGAGAGTAGGAAAAGATTCCTATCAAAAATTAGTTGATGAAGATATGATAGTATGGAAGAAAAATGAAGACATGTTGATTATAGAAACTGATGGTTATAGAAAATCTAAATGGACTCCATATGTCAAATATTATCTCGAGGGAAGAACTAAACAAGTATCAAATTTATTTCAGGATATTGAAGGTAATAAAAAAGGGTCAATAACATTAAAAGAATTATTTGGCTCAAAAGGTATTTTCGATAATCCCAAACCTGTTCAATTTATTGATATTTTGTTAAAAATATCAATAAATAAAAACAATGATACAGTTCTTGATTTTTTCTCTGGTTCTTCAACAACCGCCCATTCAGTCATGCAATTAAATGCAGAAGGTGGGGGAAGCCATAAATTTATTATGGTTCAACTACCTGAAGAGACTGATAAAAACAGCGAAGCATATAAAGCAGGATACAAAACAATTGCAGATATCGGAAAAGAACGCATACGCAGAGCGGGAGAAAAAATTAAAACTGATAACGAAGATAAAGAAAATATAGGTAAGCTGGATATAGGGTTTAGGACATTAAAATTAGCCAGCACAAATATGAAAGACGTTTATTTTTCAGTTAATGAATATGACCAGAGTTTTTTATCAAAATTAGAATCCAACATTAAAGAAGAAAGAACGGATTTGGATTTACTATACGGATGCATGTTAAATTGGGGACTTCCTTTGAATTTGAAACATATAACCGAGAAAATAGATAATGTAAAAATACATATTGTGAATGACAGCGACTTGATTGCATGTTTTGAAGAAAAAATACCTGAAAAAGTAATAAGAGAAATTGCAAAAAAACAGCCATTAAGAGTGGTGTTTAGAGATAGCAGTTTTGCAAGCAGCCCTGAGAAAATAAATGTTACCGAGATATTTAAATTGCTTGCGCCCAATACTAGTGTTAAGGTTATTTAAGAGGTTTAAATTATGAAATTAAGATTTAAACATCAAAAATTCCAAGCAGATGCTGCAAAAGCTGTATGCGACGTGTTTGAAGGACAGCCTTATTTAACTCAATCTTATATGATGGATCCGGGCAACAAGCGAACTTTAATTGATAAAGATTTATATACAGGTTGGCGAAATGAAAAACTGATTCCTGAATTTAACGATAAAATAATCCTTGAGAATTTAAATAAAGTTCAAAGAAGCAATAATTTGAAACCGTCTAATTCACTCGAAGGACATTATAATTTAACTGTTGAAATGGAAACTGGCGTGGGTAAAACTTATGCTTATATAAAGACGATGTATGAGCTCAATAAGAAATACGGCTGGAGTAAATTTATTGTAGTTGTACCAAGTGTAGCTATAAGAGAAGGCGTATATAAGTCATTTCAAATAACTCAAGAACATTTTACAGAGGAATACAGCAAAAAGATCCGATATTTTATTTATAACTCGGCGCGACTAACAGAAATAGACAGATTTGCAAACGATAATGCTATTAATGTTATGATTATAAATTCACAGGCATTTAACGCAAAGGGTAAAGATGCGCGACGAATTTATATGAAACTTGATGAATTCAGAAGCAGACGTCCAATAGATATCATTGCCTCTACTAACCCAATATTAATAATAGATGAACCGCAATCTGTCGAAGGAGCTGCGACTAAAGAAAGATTAAAAGAGTTTAAGCCTTTCATAACCCTAAGATACTCTGCGACACATAAAGACCCATATAACATGATATACCGCTTAGACGCAGTGGAAGCATATAATAAAAAGCTAGTTAAAAAAATATCCGTAAAAGGAATTACTGTAACTGGGAATACTGCTACTAAAGGATATCTATATTTACAAAGCGTGAATTTATCAAATAAAAAAGCTCCGACGGCTACTATTGAATATGATATAAAAACAAATAAAAAAATTGGCAAAACAACAAGAGTTGTAACTCCAGGATATAACATTTACGAAAATTCCGGAGGACTAGATGAATATAAAAAAGGATATGTTGTGTCAACAATAGACGGCAGAGATAATTCAATAACATTTTTAAATGGTATAAAAATTTACTCAGGCGATGTAGTGGGAACTGTTGATGAAGATCAATTGCGCCGAATTCAGATACGAGAAACAATACTTTCACATATAGAAAGAGAAAAAAGTCTGTTCTATAAAGGGATAAAGGTGCTTTCTCTATTCTTTATCGATGAAGTGGCAAAATATAAACAATATAATGAAGCAGGCACTTCGTTTAACGGAATATATGCGGATATTTTTGAAGAAGAATATAACGCTATTTTAAATAATATGCAACTTCAGTTCGGAAGCGAAGAGTATATGAAATACCTCAATTCAGTAAAAGCTGAAAAAACGCATCAAGGATATTTTTCTATTGATAAAAAAAGGAATCAATTTATCGACAGTAAATTAGGAGACAGAAAAGAACGCACATCAGATGATGCTGACGCTTACGACCTTATTATGAAAGATAAAGAACGACTGCTTGATAAAAAAGAGCCTGTTAGATTTATATTTTCACATTCAGCGCTTCGTGAAGGTTGGGATAATCCCAACGTATTTCAAATATGCACATTAAAGCAAAGTAATTCAGAGATAAGAAAACGCCAAGAAGTCGGCAGGGGGCTAAGGTTGTGTGTTAACCAAGAAGGGGAAAGAATGGATGCCGGATTTTTAGGTGAAGACGTACATAATATAAATGTTTTAACTGTTATCGCAAATGAAAGCTATGATAGCTTCGCAACTGCATTACAAAAAGAACTTGCTGAAGCAGCGGCGGATAGACCGAGTATCATTAATACGGAACTATTTAAAAATAAAGTTATAAAAGATATAAATGGATTGGAACAAGTAATAGATAATGATTTAGCTCAAGTGATTTATGAAGGTCTTATAACAGACGGCTATATTAAAAAAGGTATACTTACAGATAAGTATTACGAAGATAAGAATAATCAAAATGTAAAAATTGCTGAAGAAGTAAATAACTATAAAGATTCGATTATTGAAATACTAGATTCTATTTATGATAGTAAGTCAATGCAGCCTGATAATGCGAGAAAGAATAATGTTGAGCTTAAGGTAGATGAATCAAAACTAGCAATGCCGGAATTCAAGAAGCTCTGGGAAAAAATTAATTCTAAATCTGTTTATGTTGTTGATTTCGATACTGATGAATTAATAAAAAAATCTATAAATGCACTCAATAAACAATTACATGTAAATAAAATTTTCATAGAAATTGTTAAAGGTGGGCTAAGCGATATTAAATCCAAAGAAGACTTACAAAATGCCGCTGCCTTTAAGAAAACAGATTCAAAATTATATGAAATGAAGGAACTTTCTAACGGGAATATCAAATATGATTTGATAGGAAAAATAGTAGAACAAACAGGACTGACAAGAATTGCAGTTGTTAATATATTAAAAGGAATTGAAAAAGTAGTATTTGATCAATTTAAAATAAATCCGGAAGATTTTATTATAAAGGCTTCAAATATAATAAACGAACAAAAAGCAACGGTGATTATTGAACATATTACTTACAATAAAATTAATGAAGTATTCGATACTTCTATTTTTACGGAGCCTACTTTAAAAGGTCAGTTAGGATTAAATGCAGTTGAAACAAACAAAAACTTATACAATTATGTTATAACGGATTCAAACATAGAAAAAGATTTTGCCAAGAACCTTGATGCGAGCACTGAAGTAGCGGTTTATGTAAAGCTGCCTAGCGGATTTTTTATAAATACTCCAGTAGGTAAATATAACCCTGATTGGGCGATTGCTTTTAATGAAGGAAAAATTAAGCATATATATTTTGTCGCAGAAACAAAAGGAGATATGTCTACATTGCAGCTTAAAGACATTGAAATAGCAAAAATACACTGTGCAAAAGAACATTTTAATAAAATCAGCGGCGATAATATAGTTTATGAAGTTGTAGATAATTATGAAAGTTTACTTAATATTGTAATGAAATAATAATATAAAACAGGTTCAAATGTTTAATTATGAAAAAATACAGATGAAAAATATTATTATAAATCTAATGCAAAGAAAATACATTGAGGTTTCTGCAAGAGATAGCGGTAACAAATTTGGAAATTAAGGACACAATAAATATATAGAAATAAACTATTTCCACAAAAAGCTCTATTAAATAAATAATAGATCAATGTTTTTAATAGTATTTTATAAGATACAAAAGGATGGTTTTGTTTATAAATGGCAATTAGATTAAAAAAGTATTCATATCGATTCGCTGAACAAGTCTTTATTAGCAATTTATCATTGAAAAATGAACTTGAAGAAATAATATATAGTTCAGCATCAGATTTATCAATTTTGAGTAGACCTGGGTTTAATACTGTTCTAGAAAAAAATTTTATGTCTAAAAACTGGCAACGCCAGCCAGAGATTTTCGATAAAGATACTGCAGCATATGCAAGATTTGATTTTCTTAAAAATCGAGTTGGTGTTGAGATACAGTTTGGGCATCCGTCATTTGTTGGTATAGACCTTCTAAAATTTCAGATTGCTTCATATTCAAATCTTGACCATATAGATTTAGGTGTATATATTGTAGCAACAAATAATTTCATAAAAACAATTCCTGAAATGTACGATCTTAAATGGAATGGATCTCTTTCATATGAGAAAGTTGTTAATTATTTACCTCATGTTAAAAGCGCGATTCAGGTACCAATTTACGTAATTGGTATAGACATATAGTTTTTATTAAAATATGCGTTAAAAAAACACCGTAATAATTTACTTGAATAGGAGTATTTCATGCCATTCACAATCATCAGAAACGATATAATCAAAATGAAAGTTGACGCTATAGTTAACCCGTCCAACCCAAAACTAAAGATGGGTGGAGGGGTAAGCGGCGCTATATTGGAAGCAGCGGATGATGCCGGACTTCAGAATGAATGCGATAAAATCGGGCATTGCGAAATAGGTCAGGCCGTAATAACAAAAGCTTATAACCTTCCCGCTAAATACATAATACATACCGCAGGCCCCATCTGGCAGGATGGCAGCTATGAAGAACCTGCTTTGCTTTACAGCTGTTATATGAATTCAATGAAACTCGCTATCGAAAACAGCTGCAACTCTATAGCCTTTCCTTTAATATCCTCCGGAATATACAATTATCCCAAAGACAAAGCATTATCAATAGCAGTAAGCGCTATAAGCGATTTTATATTAGTAAATGATATTACGGTCTATCTTGTTGTCTTTGATAAGAAAGCATATCAATTAAGCGAAAAACTAATATCTTCGGTAGAGAAATACATAGACGATAACTACGTAGAAGATCATATAGAAAAGATATCAAGGATAAGAGATTCATATAATCAAATGCCGTATCAGGCTAGTTATGATAAAAGAGTAATCAGAAAAGAATTTTCAATCGAAGAATCAATACAGCATAATGAAGCACTTAAAATAGACATACCTTTAGAACCTGCATTCTCAGAAATGCTTTTAAAACTTATAATAAAGAAAGATATAACAAACGTAGAAGTATATAAAAAAGCAAATATAGATAAAAAACTATTCGCTAAAATTATAGGCAACAATAATTACCATCCCTCAAAAAAGACTGCTTTAGCTCTATCTATCGCATTAGAGCTTAATCTTGATCAAACATTGGATTTATTAAAAACAGCTGGATATACATTATCAAGAAGCAGTAGATTTGATGTTATTATAGAGTATTTTATAAAACAACAGATATATGATGTATTTAAAATAAATGAAGTGCTATTTAATTTTGAACTTCCATTGCTTGGTTATTAAAAGTCGCTTTTTAAGCGACCATATAGCCTTATTAAAATGCTATCCTTTGATTATCAAATAATCGGAGGATATAAAAATGAAAACAAACAGAACAGAATTAGTATTTATACTTGACAGAAGCGGATCTATGTCAGGACTGGAAAGCGATACAATAGGAGGTTACAACGCACTTCTAAAAGAACAAAGACAAGTAAAAGGGGAGGCAACAGTAACGACAGTACTATTCGATGACAACTATGAACTGCTTCATGACAGAATCAATATTAAAGAGATAATGCCCATAACAGAAAAAGACTATTATGTAAGAGGATGTACAGCGTTGCTTGACGCTATAGGATACTCTATTCAAAAAATATCAAACGTAGAAAAAATCAAGAGCGAAGAATACAAGGCTGACAAAGTACTTTTCGTCATAACAACAGACGGAATGGAAAACGCAAGCAGAGAGTTTGGTTATAGCAAAATAAAACAAATGATCCAAACACAAAAGGAAAAATATGGTTGGGAATTTATTTTCCTGGGAGCCAATATTGACGCTTTATCAACTGCCGAAAGTTTCGGGATAAGCGCTGATATGACCGCTAACTATCATGCGGACAGTAAGGGCACAAAGCTCAACTATAAGATAATGAGCAATGCGGTAAAAAACATGCGTGAATGCGGAAATATTGACAGCAGCTGGAAAGATGAAATAGATAAGGATTTTAAAGATCGTAAGAGAAAGTGCTAATTTAATATATAAACTGTTTTAATGTTAATTTGCTTTGTAAAATGGTGCTTGAAGTAAATAGCGGAAACGAGGACTTATTATCTATAATTAGAGACTTGCAGAATGCAGGTGTTCAATTTGTATAAGGAGATACGATAACATGGACATATTGAATTTAAAAGTTAAGCATACATCTTTTGGTTTAGGCACAGTTATTGAAGCAGACGACAAATATTTCACAGTTCAATTTGACGCAAAGAAAAGTAAATTTGAATATCCAGAAGCTTTTGAGAAATTTATCAAAGCTGATGATTCGGCAGTACAAGATGCAATAATGAAAGATATCGCTGCTGCAAAGCAGGCTGAGGAAGAAAGACGTCAAGCAGAGCTTGCAGAACGTAAACTTGCGGAAGATAGAAAAGAGGCAGAGAAACAGTCAGCCTACCATACTACTAAAAAATTCAGAAACATCGAGAATGGCTTTAGAGAAGATTATAACGTTGCTTATTTAGCGCGAAATCCAATATTGACGTATCAAGAAGTGGAAGGCCAGTTTAATATCAGAATAGCGGGCTTCGGTAGAGGTATTAATATAACACCATCTGCAGTTGTATTAATCTCCTCTGTTGAAAAAAAGAAATCTGGATTTGTATACCATGACCGTTGGACTAATGATGGCGACTATATTTATTCAGGTGAGGGAAAAAGCGGTAACCAGACTATGTCGTCAGGAAACAGAGCTATTATGTCTGCTGCAAAAGAAGGAAAAGCAATTCATTTATTTGTAAAGTTTTCACCTCAAGAATATTACTATCAAGGTATATTTGAGCTTGTAAATTATACCTATGAAGATGACCTGGATGAGAGCGGAAATACAAGAAAAGAGTATAAGTTTAGAATCAGAAAAGTAAAATAAAGTACAAAAATTTTGATTTATGTACCAATGCAATAATACATAATGACGAAAATTGATTATTTGTGAGGTGTTTAATATAATCCGCTGCATTCTGGAGTATTACCTCCTTTAGTAAAGAGGTGTAAAACTGTGAAAATAATTAAAGTTACAGCAGGAATTATTACTGATAAAGATAAAGTTTTAATTACTAGGCGTGCACCGAAAGAAAACTTTGCTGGTGGTTGGGAGTTTCCAGGCGGAAAAATTGAAGCTAATGAAACACCACAAGAATGTCTTGCTAGAGAGCTTAAAGAAGAGCTCAACATATCTGTTTCTGCAGGAAGATTATGTACTGAAGTAACTCACGTTTACGGTAATATGAACATTAATCTAATTGCTTATTATTGTACTATTATTGATGGAAAAATTCAGATATCTGTACATGATAAGTATAGGTGGATTATAATAAATGATTTATTTAAATACGACCTTTTACAAGCAGATGTCTCTATTGCTAAAAAGGTAATTGAGGAATATTATGAGTAGTTTTTGTATATTTGTAATTAGGCAGACGGTAACGCACTCCGAAATTATAGCTCAGGTTCAACTTGCCTTCCGATAAAGAAAGATTAAGAATTCAGGCTAAATAAAAGTAAGTAAGCCAATTGAATTATGAATATGCAGTGCATATCTCTCAATTTTTTAATATAACAAAAGAAGAGTGGCTTAGCGAAAATTACATAGTTACGGTTGGCGAAGCTCCTAGCAAGGTGCAGATGGAAGCATGGGATTATTATTAATTATAGATTCTGCGACTGAAATGATTAAAGATATTAAGATAGGTAAGTATATTTTAACAAAAAATAATTAAGGAGAAATTATTATGTATACACATCAAGAAGAGCGTTCAGTAGAAGCTGTTTGCTTTGAGAATGATCATATTGATAAAGTCATGCACGTTATCAAAACTAAGTTCGAAGAATATTTTCAGCTCTTTATAGAGCTTGAGGCAGGATATTCTATATCAGAAAAAGCTGCACTGGAGCTGTCTAAAGTATTTAAGGTTCAGGAGTCAATAAAGAAAAAAAGCACAAATCTAACAGTTAATTTTAAGAATATTATTGCTGAAGGATTAGCTGAATTTGAAAAAGATAGGGGAAAATATCAAGCGATTTTTGATAAAGAAGCTTTGGAGGAATATACTGATGACCCTTCATATTTTAAATCTACCGTGTTAAAGAATGAATGCCCTATTATTCATGCTACCATACATAACAAACGAGCAAAAGAACTTGATAAATACAGATATGAATTTAATATTTCTGATGCCGGGGAATTATTGAATGTTGTAACAAACCTATATTATTTTGCTGAAGACTATCATAATGATTTCTATAATAAAGACACATATGACCAAATATCGAATTATTCAGATTTAGAAATTAGTGATCTGGACACAGATGATTATATTGTGTACGGTGTTATAGGTGGCGGTATTAAGAGCCAAATGCTTTACAAGGTATACCCTTCTGTGTTTCCAAATAGAAGCAGAGATGCAATTTGGGCTTTGTGGTATTTAAGTGAAAAAAAAGCTTTCGACTGCTTACAAGGTTCGGAATTTTTAATGATCGATATAAATAAATTTATAACACAACAAAATTATTTCTATCCGTATGAATTATTTGCTTTCTATGCTCATCAGATTTTTCAGTTATTAAAACAAAAAGCAGAAGCTAATAAAGTATATTTGAATCCAGACTATCGGTATGTTATAGTTGATTCATTTTTATCTTTTATTGCAGAACAGCATGCTGATGATATTTCTGTGCTGAAACAGCAGATTAAGGATGGTGGATTTGAATATGCTTGATATTGACATTAAATTTGAGAATTATTTTCCGACTTTAGCAAATGAATTTAGTTTAAAGCCATTTCAAAAGAAAGTAATTACAAATATTATAAATAATGGGAACACACTTTGCATAATGCCAACAGGAGGTGGCAAGTCTTTAATTTATTGGATGTCTGGATTATTGCTTGGTGGAATAACAATTGTAATTTCTCCGCTTATTGCACTTATTGATGAACAAACTGAAAAAATAAGAGAACAAGGTTTTGAGGTACTTACAATACATGGCGGAATGGATTCTTCAAAACAAGCAAAAATATTGATTGATTTTGCAAACGGAAAATTCAATCCAAAGTTTATATTTGTGAGCCCGGAAAAAATAGCAACAGATGGATTGTTTGAGTATTGCATTAGCAAACGCAAAGATGACATTTCAATGTTTGCCATTGATGAAGTGCATTGCGTTAGTCAGTGGGGTACTAGCTTTAGACCTTTTTATAAGCGTATTCCAAATTTTATTTCACGCATTTTTTCAAGTGAAGTAACACCGAAAATATTAGCTTTAACAGCAACGCTTAACCCTAAGGAAGTTGTAGATATATGTAATGAATTTAAGATTATCCCTATGAATATCGTTAGAGATAATCTTTTGATGCGTTCTGAAATATCTTTAAAAATATTAAAATTTAATAAAGAGGTTGATAAAGAAGACAAACTATGGGACTTAATAAAAATGCATCGAGGCGAAAAAACTCTTGTTTATGTATACCGTATTGCAAGTGAGCATGGAGTTGAAAAACTTTCTATAAAAGCCGAAGAAAAAGGATATAACTCTGTTTGCTTTCATGGAGAAATGTCGGCAGCTGACAGAAAAGATATTATTGCAAATTATAAAAATAATAATATCGATATTATTTTTGCTACCAATGCTTTTGGAATGGGGATTGATATACCGGATATACGCACCGTTATCCATTATATGATACCGGAGTCGGTTGAGCAGTATTATCAAGAAATTGGTAGAGCTGCAAGAGATAATAAATCAGCTAATGCATATTTACTTTACTCAAATAGAAATATTGATGTAAAAAGAAAATGGTTCATTGACGGCTCATTCCCAAAAGAAGAAAAGTTGAAAGTTGCTTATAAAAAAGCAACGAAAAATGAAAAAGGGATAAAAACATTACCTTATTTTGAAGACGAAGATATACAACTCTGCTTACATTATTATTTGGATTGCGGAATTATTAATGTTCTTTGTAAAGGATTTTCAGATTTCAAAGGAATATCAAGTACAAGTGACAAAGAGTTAGAAGAATTGATAAATAGTACAAAAACTAGAAATTTAATCACGACTATAATAAAATCTACAAAAACTGCGGAGGAAATTGTTGGAACGACTTATGATTGTATTGTTAATGGAAAGGCTATTCTTTCAAAACCTGTAGATAGAAGACTAATCATTGATGTTAAAGAAAATATAATAGATGATAATAATATGAACTTAATTATGGCTTTAATAAATGAAAAACGTAAATATAAACATCGTTTACTTGATTATTTAGTTTATTTAATCGACGACAATATATCATCAAACGAGTTGCATCAAGAAATAGGTAAATATCTGGGCGTTGATAAACATCAGTTAGGCAGAATATATTCAACCATTAAAGGTGATTTAGTAAGAAGTAAATCAGAAGTAATAATTTCCAACCTATTATATCAAAATCAAATAAATTATGAGTACGAAAAAAAATTGGAGTATGGTGCGGGAAAGTGGATTGAACCTGATTTTACAATTATATTTCCCAATGGGGAAGAATTGTATTGGGAACATCTAGGAATGCTTGGCATTGAAAGCTATGATAAACGTTGGATCGAGAAAAAGGATATTTATGATAATCATTTCAATGGACATCTTGTTGTTACGTATGAAGGAGCAACTATAACAGACAGCACGGTTGAAATTATTAAAAAAATTAAAGCTGAAATTTATTGTGTTAAAGATTGCTAGTCATTTGCTAGACAATGTGTAAAAATAGGCTTTAATACAAGCATATAAATATACGCAATACCGCGCAAATACGCTGTTTTAAGGGTGTTTGGTTCTGATTTGTAATCAGAAAGCTTCGGGCTTGCGTCCCATCTCCGACTACTTTACAATAACATAAAACCACTAATTTGCGTGGTTTTTTTGATGTCACTTTATAAACTTATGTCCAGAAATTTTAACGCAGATAATTTGCAGGTCTCGTATCAGCATTGGATTAATATTAAAATTGGTTAAAATTGCCATCTATGTTTTGCTCTCATATAATTTATATGTTAGAATATAAAAAAAGGAAAATATAAAAGTCATTGAATATTAATTATTAATAAAATAATTTTTACTTATAATTCATTAATTTTATTAAACAAAAATAGAGGAGTGAATTTATGGATAAGAACTTTGAAAGCATAAAACCTGATTTAACCGTAATGGGAGGTTATGGGATTTTCGGCAAAAAAGCAGTATTGCTTGGATTTAGTAAAATTGGTATTATTGTAACTTTTTACGATTCACAAGAAGTTAAAGAAATCACTAAAAAACTTTCACAAGAAAGCAAAGACAGAGGCGAAGGAACATTTGCCAGAATTGCATCAAGCATGAAAGCGGGAAATGTATACATAGCCAATGTAAGTTCAAAAACAATACAGCAAACTCTCGATGCAAATAAAGAAAACTTTTTTATTCAATCAGATGATATTGAGAAAATCAAGATAAACAAATCTACTGACAGCGAAAATGCTCAAGATTATTATTCAATAGTCATAAAAACGAGTAAAGATAAACATAAATTCAATCTTCAAATCGACGGAGCCAAAGAAAGAACGATAAAAATTTATTGCAAAGAAAATTATTCCATTAAAATCTGATAAATTCATAATTAATTATTTTATAGAAAACAAATTAAATTATAGGAGAATTTAAGATGAAAAAATTTAAAATAACAATGACATTTATTTTAATATTACTTTTAGCAATAACAGGCACTGCCTGCGGCAAAAACCTTCAAAAAACATTTGGCGAAAATTTGAAAAACTCTTTGCTTGATGTGTCAAAAACCTCAGAAAATATTTCAGCTATGCAAACTGACCTTATATTTAACCCGTCTAAACAAACAGACTCAAGTAAATCTAACAGCGTTACAATAAGCGTGGATTTAGCAAATGCTTCAGAGCCCAATAACAAAGTCAATTTTATCTCAGAAACTATTTATAATGCGACAACAAAAGACGCTTCGCAGACAGTGAGCATAGGCAGCGGAAGTGAAAGCACTCAAAGCGGAGGGGTATTTTTTATAGGAAATAAAATGCTTATAAAAAGAGGCGGATCAGATAAAAAAATGATTCAATATGTTTTGACTGACGAAATTGCCAAATCATTATCAAGTGATATGCCTGCAAACCGCCTTGATAAGCTTATTACAAATAACATTCAGTCAACAGGTAATGAAACATGGACAGCGGATATAGACGCATTTATAGCAAAACTAACTGAAAATACAACAAAACAGGACTATTCCGAAATAAAAGAAACAAAATCAATTCTGGGAAAAGACCAGGAACTGTCTGATATTGCTTTAAATATCAACGGAGAAAAAGCGCAGTTAATAACTGCTGAATTGTTAAAGTTATTGCAAAAGCAGTCAAACATAAAATCGGTTATTTCAGGAATGTCGACGGATAATAACGGAACAAGCGCACTTGATAAAGCTTTGTTATATATAAACGGCTTAACATCAGATGAAGCACAAAATCTTCAGCTTGTTTTCAAGACACAAATGTTAAATGACAAGGTATTCGGTTTTGAGATTACTGCCACAATAAATGAAAAAAGTTTTGTTATTGCAAACAACCATATTGTTAATGGTTTTGAACAGCAGCAGGAGCTAAAATTAACAAACTTCGATAAAAGCGGAATTGCTTTTTCAAGCAAAGATGTATCGCAAGGCGGAGACAATTATAAGGGAGATATGTCTTATATAAATTACATAGAAGGCGGAACAGCGAAAGACAGCTTAACCGCGCAATGGAGCAGCGTAAAAACAGACAAATCTGTATCATCAGATTATTCATATAATACGGTTATATTTTATTCTGAAGACGGAGCGGAAACATCTTATAATGCAGGCGGAAATATTAAATGGACTCAGAGTGAAGCAAGCGACGGCAGCATTGATGCAACAGGCAGCGGAAACGTTACCTTATCGCTAGGAGGAGACGCTCAAAAATTATTGATAAACATGACTATGAATAAGAAATTCGGCGATACGGAAATAAAAGCTCCGCAGTTTATTGAAAGCTCTGGTATTTCGGTAAATAGCAGCGATGCTTTGGTGACGGCTCTTGATATTGACAAAAATGAATACTTGAAGCAAAACGCAGCTATGAGAGCAATTGGAGTTGTATTGCTTTTACTTATATAATAATACGAAGGATGGTTTAAGAAATGGCAAAAATGCAGTTATCTGACAGCGTAAAAAAAATACCGCTGAAAGCTTCACATAAAAGATTGTTTTACTATTTTTATCAGCAAATACATCATAAAAACTATATGTCATGGTTTTTTATGCACGACCTTTCAGGTATAAAGCAGCATATTCTATCAAGAATTCATAAATGCTCAATACCCAGAGCAATGCTGATTGACCCTACATATGAATGCAACCTTAACTGCATAGGATGCTATGCCTCAGGATACGGCAAGGATGAAGGTTTGTCTTTTGAAGAGCTTGACGACATAATATCTCAGGCTGAAAAACTTGGCATACACTTTTTTCTGTATACGGGCGGAGAGCCTCTTATGAGAAAATACGACTTGGTAAAAATAGCAAAAAAGCATAAGTTTTCTATATTTCACGCTTTTACAAACGGAACTCTGATTGACGAGGCGTACGCCGACGAAGTTGCAAAAATTGAAAATCTTACATTCGGGTTCGGAGTTGAGGGGTTTAGGGAAGAGACTGATTTCAGGCGCGGAGAAGGTACATATGACAAAATTATGGAAGCAATGGACCTTCTTAAAGAGAGGGGAGTTTCTTTTGCATTTGCTTCGTGTTTTCATCCAAAGAACTACGAGGTTGTAACAAGTGATGAATTTATAGATTTGATGATTGAAAAAGGATGCTGGGCAGGATGGTATTTTACTTATCTTCCGGTAGGGCAGGATGCTTCTCTTGAGTTGGTATGCGAACCGGAACAAAGAGCATACGTATCAAATAAAGTAAGAATGATAAGAGAAGCAAAAAAAATCAACGTCATAGATTTTTGGAATGACGGATATATGGTTGGGGGCTGCATTGCAGGAGGCAGGCAATACATACACATAAATTCAAGGGGAGATGTGGAACCTTGCGCGTTCTGCCATTACTCGGATGCGAATATAAGAAACATGAGTTTACTTGATGCATTAAGATCACCGTTTCTGAAAAAATTCCGCTCATGTCAGCCGTTTAACGACAATCCTTTTATGGCTTGCCCGGTGCTTGATAATCCCGAAAAACTTGTTGATATTGTCAATAAAACAAAAGCGCGCTCAACCGAAATGTGCGCCGAGGAAAATGTGGAAGATTTGGCAAATAAAACAAAACCTATTTCACAGAAATGGCAGCATAAAGCGGATGAACTTTATGAAACTCTTTCTATGAAAGATAAAAAAATGTCAAAACAAAAACAAAACTATTATTCTAAATTCAAAAAATAAACTGAAGGTAAATTATGATTAAAATTCAGAGTTTATCAAAAAGTTTTAATAAGCAACAGGTATTGCATGACGTTTCTTTTGAAATAAAAAAAGGCGAAATTATAGGTGTTGCAGGACCAAACGGAGCAGGCAAAACAAGCCTGCTCAATATTCTTGCGCTGATAGCAGATTATGATTGCGGGGAATATTTAATAGAAGGAAATAATACTAAAGAAAACCTCAATTACTACCGATCTGTTATTGGTTATGTGCCGCAGGATATTGCGCTGTTTGAAGAGTTAAGCGTTGCCGACAATCTTATTTGCTGGTCTAAATATAATTTTAAAAAAGCAAAAAAATTAATGAATTCAATATCTTTGGAATTGGATCTTACAGAAATATTAAACAAAAAAGTAAAAAAATTATCTGGAGGCATGAAGAGGAGGCTGAATGTTGCCGTAGCTTTAATAAACTCACCACAAATACTTATAATGGACGAGCCTATGGTAGGAATAGACGATAAGCATTGCAAGTTAATTTTTTCAAATCTGAAAACATTGTCAAAACAAGGCGTAACACAAATAATCTCAAGTCATTCCTTAGAGCAATTAATAGAAATATCCGATAAAATATTATATCTGAACAATGGAAAGATAGAATTATTCGGAGAAGCCTTTTCATATTTGAATCTTTTACAAAAAAATCATATAAATTCGGATGATAATACATGAAATACATATTGTTTGACTTAAAGCGAATATTTGAAAAAAAATCGCTAATTATTGTATGCGTCATTTCTCCTGTAATAGTAATGCTGTTATTTGGCAGCATTGTGGCGCCGCTTTTATTTACGGTAAAAATAACAAAGTTTAATGTAGCAATTGTAAATGATGATAAAAGCAAAGAAGTTAATGCATTTATTGATCAACTGGTAAATTCAAAAGCGCTTAAAGATTTGGTGGTATCATATCCTGCTCAATCAGTAGAGGACGGATATGAAATGCTTGAAAAAAATGAAGTTCTTGTGCTTATTCATATACCAAAAGGATTAATGTCTTCAATTAAAACAAATAAAAAAACAAATATTGAACTATACAGTATTAAAGGTCATTATCTGGAGAGTGAACTGATAAAAATGACTTTGGATAGCTCGTTAAGCACTGTTGCAAAAGGTCAGAATTTGTTGGAATATTCTACAAAATTTATATCGGCTAAAAACGTATCGGATGAAAAATTAAAACTATTTACCGATGAAATTACTGATAATGCAATTCGAGAGTTTATGAACAGAAGGGAAGTTTTGTCTCAGGCAGGAACATTGTCGCCAATAGGAGCATATATTCCGATTGAATATTACACAGGAATAATATTTACTTTTTTTGCTGCTTTGGCTATGCTCCCTATCAGCGCTATGACTTCTGAGGACATGCGGAAAAATGTACTGAAAAGAGGTTTTCTTTATGACAAAAGATATTTGGGTTACTATTTCGGAAGACTTATATCTGGAGCTGCATTAATTTGTTTGATTCTGTTGTTGGTTTATCCATCATATGTACTAAATTCCATTTTGAATAATGCTTTAAAAGTAGAGTTTAATTCAAACGCAGCTGCGCTTTTTTTGTCTGTTCTGCTTTCGTCTTTATGCTTTAGCGCAATGGCTGTTACTATATCAAGTATTTTCAACAAAGACAACATGAGCATATGGATATTATTTTATATAATACTTATTATGGCTGTTTTAAGCGGCGCGGTAATTCCTGCTGACAACATGCCCGGATTTGCAGATAAAATAAGCGGCTGGATGCCTTTCAGGTCGGCAATGAGAAGCATGATTAACGCCTTGTTTATTTTTGACGTAAGCCAATACTTGCAGGAAATAATTAAACTTATCATTTGGAATATCGTTTTTATAGCATCGGGATTACTGTTAATCAGAAAGAGAGCTATGAAATGAAGTGGATAGCGAAACTTTTTAAGTCAAATATGAAAGGGGCGGCTTTAAGAGCGGGTAATTGGTTTTTTATAATAGCCGCTGTTGCTGTTTCATTAACTTTGTTAGTAAATAATAAAGATTTTACTCATGTACCTAAAATTAACATAGCATTTGTAAATGAAGATACAGGTGCGATATCCGAGGAGTTTTTGCAATCAATTGAAAAATATAACGAATTTAATACAGCAGTATTAAATAAAAATGATGCGTTTAAAGAATTAAAAAAAGGAAATATTGAGGCCGTTTTTATTATAGAAAAAAATTTTACCGATACATTATCGAAAGGAAAGTTTGACAATATTATTCAAGTTTATAATTCGCCTTCTTCAAATGCTTCTGCGACAATAAGCGAACCTGTTATAAATAATGTTTTAATGTATTGGATAGAAGAGTATACAATTCAAAAGACAAACGAGTTTTTAAGCAGCGAAGGCAAGACCTATTCAAAAAATGACGAGATAAATCAAAGAAATCAAATTAAAGCTTTGTGGAAGAATGCATTGCCTATTGAAGTTAAAAACAATACTGTTAATACTGCGGGGGGAAACTTAGAGCCGTTGACAAATGCGATGCCCTTCAAATGGTATTTTGCTTTGTCCGTATTTTATTTATTCATAGGATCAGTATATTTTATTGACATTAAAAAAACCGGAATAGTGCAGCGTCTTGAATTATGCGGAGCAAAATTATCGCATGTAATTTTAGGAAGCCTTATGCCTTCTGTTTTAATTGTTGTTTCTGGATTTATCTTAGTAATGGCTGTTGGTTCAATATTTGCCTATACGGAATTTTATAAATATATTTTGCTTTTTATTGCGGCGTTGTTTTATCTTATTTCATTCGCATTTATAAGCGCAATAATTGTGCTGCTTTCAAACAATGTGCCGTCAATATTGATACTTGCGTCAACTTTTACTTTTATAAATGCCGTTTTATCGGAACTTGTAATTGCGCTTCCTCAATGGGCTGTATTTTTAAGAAACATATCTGTTTTTCTGCCCGGCAAATGGGTTAATGTTTCAATAAATCAAATTTATGTCCAGGGAAGACTGAATGCGGGAATTTTTATATGCGCATTTGTTTATGCAGTTGCGTATTTTGTTTTGTGTTATTTTCAAGAAAGAAAAAAAGAGCACAACTAGAAATTTTTGAAGACAAAAAAAGTTATTAACCGAGGATAAAGATTTAACAAGAAGCTAAATAAAAAATTGGAATGATGAATATGAGTATAGTATAGAATCAGTTAAAAACATGAACAAAAAGATTGAACAAAGACAAGAATAATTAATGAAGTAGTTTAAAAAATAATAACAGAACAGCCTGTAATTGGTTATTCTGTTTTTATTTCTATTTAATAAAAAAATACTAATTTTTCTGTTTATTATAATATACAAATATTACTAAAATATTGAAAAATATATTTATTAGTTTTATAATATATTCATTAAATTAAATAAATGAAATGTTACACAAGCTGTAATATATGAAGTTTTAAAAATATTATTTTATTATTATTTAATAAACAAATATTTTAAATTAACTGAGAAACAATAAAGGAGAAAAAATATTGCAAAAATTAGTACGTTTATGTGCACTTATTTTAAGTTGTCTTTTAGTAGTTGTATTATTATCAGCATGTAGCGGTAAAAATGCAAGACCTTTGAAAGCAGTACAGGGGACGAGTATTAACAAATCGTTAACTGCAACGCTTACCCTTCAGAAGATGTCCAATGATATATACTCCATCGACTTACCAAAGGGTTGGGTGATTGAAACAGTTGGACAATATACTACATTCGGATTTAGGGCGTATGATCCTTCAAAGCCTGAACGACAGATATTTTTTTATACTAAAATGGAGCCGTTTTTAAAAAGCATAGAGGCAAAGCATGAGTATGAAGGCATTGTCGATTTAGTAGGTCCTAATGAGACATACGGTTATCACCAATACGCGGATGCGCAAGTGTTGTATGATACAACAACTGATTATTTCTTTTTCATTTTTAACGAGTACACAAGTTATGCAAATAAATACGGCATAAAACATACCTTTCCTCCATTAAATGATATACAGGTGTACGAAAAGTTTAAAAACACAACGCCTCAAACACCAGGTTGTATGGATAATTCTATTATTCGAGCTGGGTTTACCTCCGCTAACACGATTCCTTGCGAAGGCCTTTTTGCAGCCCAGATAACAAATAAAATTACTTATGCCAGCCCTGCAACAGGCAATGACCTAGGTTTTTACTGTGCATATCAGGTAATGGGGATTACTGCGGGGGCAGATGAATTTTCTGAGTTAGAAGAAACTCTTGTGAAATCTATTTCGAGTTTTTCCTTTACTGAAGAATATATCAACAAAACAGTAAAATATGTTCAGGATGAAACTGATAGAATAGTAGCTCAAGGGAAAATAATGCAGCAAATCTCTGACTCGTATAATGCAGCATGGCATTCAAGGCAGACTACATACGACGTGATATCAGAAAAAAATAGCGATGCTAATCTCGGATACGAAAGATTATATGATACTGAAACAGGTGAAATATATCGTGCAGAAACTGGAATATATGAAGAATTTTATAAAGATTCAAGGTTGCAGAAAATTGACGATAATGATAATGCCAAATATCTAGAAGAAATAGATTATTACATAGTAAAATAGAAAAAATTTACCGTAAGATAAAAATGCTTGAATAAATACATTTACATAAGAAACCGTCAACATTTACGGTTTCTTATTTTTTAAGATAATTAAAGATTCATATATTATACTTTCATCCTAATATCATTCATTAAAAGTTCAAAACTTTGTGTATATATCTATTAGTATATTTATTTAACTAATTAAATCCATACAAATTTAAACAAAAGCAAGAAAACAGGAATTATCACCAGTAAATATATGATTGTTGAATAAATAAATGAACTCAGACACATGTCCGCATCAAGCTTATATATTTTAGACATCATTATTGCCATGTTTGATCCTGAAGAAGCAGATATGATAAATATTGTTTTTAACATTATTTCGTCTTTAATAAAAAAAATGATAACCCGGTAACTACAATAGGGACAACTACAAACTTAACAATGGATACATCACGCGCAACAAACATATATTGTCTAATTTTTTTAAAATCAAACATCGCTCCGATCGGAACCGCTGCGGTCCAAGCAACTAAATGGACTATAGGCTTTATAAAATCGTCTATAACCATAGGGCGAGGAATTTTAAGGGCTGCAAGTATCATTCCAAAAATAGTAAAATACAAAGACAATTGATTTAAAGATACTAATTTTTTCAAAATAGATACTTTTTCGGTTTTGCCTTCGTTTAACCTCTGATACTTTCCTGCAAGCGGAAAGCAATAACCATAAATAAAAATATTACCAAGTACTAATATTACACCTGTATATCCGTATCCTAATTCTCCAAGCATAAAAAACGCCGACAGTGCGCCAAGAGTTCCTGCATTAAAAAGTGACATTGTTAGCGTATAGCTGCCCTGTTGCGCATAATTAAAATCATATCGCTTTACTATTTTTTTTGAAATAAACATCGGTATAATTTGCATTAACAGCCCTGTTACTGGAAGCCATATAAAACTCATTTCGATTTTAAGTATCCAAACAGAAAACAAACATGCCAATGGATATAATATCCATAAGTTGATACTAAATAAGAAATCTAAACTGTTTTTTGTTAATTTCGTATATTTAACAATAAAGTATCCAATTGATAGCGGCAAAATAACATCATAGAAAAACGGTGCAAATTTAATTATAAAATCCAATTCTTATCTCCGTTGTTACGTCATTCATTTTATGATATTATCTTTGTTTTGAATTGTCAAGATTGCTTATCAGTCATTAATTTATAACAAATTATTGACAAAAGCTGTCAAACAAGATAACGAATACATTATTTTTTAAAATATAATATAAGTGAATAAATTATTTTAATATTAAATGAAAATTTATAATATATAATAAACTTATAATAAAATCAGTTATATTAAACGTTTGCATACGATATCTTGATATGATATTATTATTTTATATAAAATGTAATAAAGCTATATTAAGGATTGAATAAGCAAAGAGAAAAAACAGAAAATACAGCGTAGTTTTTTTGCTTTTTATAAAAATTATTAAGTAAAGGAGAAATGTATGAAAAAATTTTCAATACTGATTATTGCAATTAATATCAGCAAAAAACGTTAAAATTGCAGTGCTGGATAAGATTGATTATAAAAAATAAATTACCTGAATTTAGATAAAATAAACCGCAAAGAAATAAAAAAATCATAAGGAGGAATAATAATGATTATTGCAGCAATTGTATTATGGGTGGTGGGAGTTGCATTTCTATTTGTAACAATCAAAAATATCATTGTGCGCACTGTCAAGTTGCGCCGCTGCACAGCAAGCGCGACAGCAACTGTTGAAGATATTAAGGAGAAGGTAACTACACGTGGCCGAAGTAGCGATAATATCGGAGTTACTTTTATGGAGTACATACCTACATTGCGATATGAAGTAGATGGCAAAGAGTACATTAAAAGCTATTCACCGGCATACCGAAATGACACTTACAAAATCGGTAATACAATAGAGGTTATGTACAATCCGAAGAAACCATCGGAAATCAATAAGAAAGGCTCCAGCAACAAAGCGGACATTATTTTATTTTGCTTAGGCATAGTTATTTTGATAGTCGGTATTGTGCTAATGGTTACATATGTTAATTAAATATTTGTTGTTAGCATTATCTTAAGTTATTAGGTAAAAAATATTAATAAAGTGGCATAATTTGATCAGTAATTATTAGGTGCGATTTGACACTATTTACATTATATGAAAAACAATATAGAACCCATTAATAGCTTTTTATATTTATTGTTTTAACAAAGGACATTAAAGAAGTTTTAAGTATAAAATACGAGTTATCCTCTTGCAAAATAAATATAGCATAAATAGGAATTTTGCTAGTCATTTGCTAGTCAATGTATAAAAATAGGTGTTAATGCAAGCCTATAAAAGTGCGGTATACCGCGTAAATGCGTTGTTTTAATGGTGTGTGGTTCTGATTTGTAATCAGCAAGTTGCGGGTTCGAGTCCCATCATCAGCTCCACTGGAATAATAAATATATGTCCAAATATTTTAATGCAAATAATTTGCGGGTAGTGTATAAGCATAAGATTAATATATGAATTGCTTATAATTGCTATTTATGTTTTATTCTCATTTAATTTATATGTTAGAATATAAAAAAATAAAAATATAATAAATTTAATTATAATTCATCATTTTTTTTAAATAAAATAAAGGAGTTAATTTATGAACAAAAACTTTGAAAACATAAAACCTGATTTAACTATAATGGGAGGTTTAGGAATATTTGGCAAAAAAACATTATTGCTTGGGTTTACTAAAATAGGAATCATTGTTAATTTTTATGATTCGGAAGAAGTAAAAGAGATAACGAAAAGATTGTTGCAAGAAAGCAAGGACAGAGGCGAAGGTAAGCTTGCACGTATTACAATAGGCTTTAAGGCAGGGAATGAATACATAGAGAGAATAAGTTCAAAAACTATACAAGAAATTCTTGAATCAAACAACGAAAACTTTTTTATTCCTTTAGAAAGTATTTCAAAAATAAAATTACATAAAAGTTCTGATAATGAAAACTTGCAGGATCATTATTCTTTGTCTTTAAAAACAGATAAAGAAAAATATAAATTCACATTGCAAATAGGTGGAGACAAGGAGAAGAAAATCAAGCTATATTGTAAAGAAAACTATTCCATTAAAATCTAAACAAATTATAATTAATTATTTTATATAAAATAAATTAAATTATAAGAGATTTAAGATGAAAAAATTAAAAATAACAATTGCATTTATTTTAATATTTCTTTTAGCCATAAAAGTGATATAATATTATATAAAAAAGGAGAGATTATTATGGGTAAATTTTTTAAAAATGTTGTGTTTATATGTTTATTGTTTTTAATTTTTTCAGGATGTGAATCAACGAAAGATGATTCACATTATAAACCATCCGAGTTTAAGCACAATGTTGCCATCAATAATGCTTCTGCAGCGATTGAAGCAGTGGAGCTTGATCTAATGAGATTAACAGGCAACACTCCTATAGATCAAGTAGTCAATACGTATAAAGATGGGATTGTGAAAATGAATGAACAATTAAAAATCCTTGAAGATAAAAGAAAGTTATTAGCCGAGGATAAAGATTTAACAAGAAGCGAAATAAAAAATTGGAATGAGTATTATGATTCCAGTATAAAATCAGTTGAAAACATGATCAAAAAGATTGAACAAAAACAAGAAGAATTAATGAAGTAGTTAAAAAATAAAAACAGAATAACCGATTACGGGTTATTCTGTTTTTATTTAATAGGCAAATTTCATTATTTAATTTAATTAAGCTCATAGCAATTACAACGTATTTTTGTTTTATATACTTCTAATTTTAAAGTAGCATTTTCTAACTAATAAATATTTTGGAACGGTACGGAAATTGTAGAGTATTAAAAACGAGTTATACTTAATATAGTTTAAAAATTCAATAAAAAGTGTTAGACATTTGATAGACAATGAATAGAAATAGGGGATAATCAACTGCAATAAAACTACGCGTTACCGCGGTTTTATGAGGTTTTACGTACCTCTGTCTAGAATTCGTAATCAGCAGGTCAGCGGTTCGAATCCGCTCAGTAGCTCCAAATTGAAATTAACCGAGCTTTATTGTAAATAGCTCGGTTTTGTTGTTTAATTAACATGATATAATAATATAAAAAGAGGTGTCGTAAATATATGAAGTACGATTTAGATCTAAGTAAAATAGATATTAGGAAATATAAAGATTTTTTAAAAAATCAATACTTAATTCCTAGCAGAAAAATATTACATCAAAAAATAGATGAGAATTTTAATAATCTTAATAAATATGGAATTGTCAATTTACTAGATTTAAAACAAGCTGTATCAACAAAAGATAAAATTATTAAATTATCTAACGGCACCGGTATCTCACAAGATTATTTAAATATTCTAAGGAGAGAAATAGGAACATTTGATATAAAAGGAATATACTTAAAAGATTTTCCTACCATTGATAGTGATATAATTTCTAAATTAGATAAATCAAGAATAAAAACTACAAAAAATTTTTATGAATACTATTATACATTAAATAATGAAGAAAAATTATCTGCTGAATTGAACATTTCAAAGGAAATGATAAAATATTTAATTGCATTATCAAGCCTTGCTAGAATTAATGGAATCGCAGCTTTAGCAGCTATAACATTCTATGAAGCAGGATATAAAAATCTTCATGATATTCTTAATTCAACAAAAGAAGAAATGTTAGAGAAAATCACGAACATAAATGATGCGAAAAAATATTACAAAGCAAAGCTTGGCTTAAAGGATATGCAGTTTATTATAGATTATGTTACTATCATTACATCATTTGACAATGAATAAAAATATTTGATAACTTATATATCGGAAATGATACACTTGTTTTATATCTATTATTTATTTGCTCGAAATTATAAAATTACTATAACCACGAATTATGTGGTTATTTTTTATCACCAAATAAATCATACATCAAAACTTTCGATAATCGTTTTTACTTTAGATAATTAATTAAAAAAATAATGACAAAATCAAACATACCAGAATATATGAGATATAGCCTATCAGGCTCCCAACGATTACATCAGTAGGGTAATGCATACCCAGATAAATACGTGAAATACCAACCAGTACGGCTATCACATAAAACAGTGCTGCGAAGCCAGTAAAAAATTTAGATAATGTAAAGGCAATGCAAAAAGCAGTACAAGTATGCCCAGATGGAAAAGAATAACTGTTAACCGGAGGAAGTTTTTTTATTATTGTATTTGAAAGAGCATAACATGGACGAGGCCGTACCACAAGATGCTTTATTGTATGCACAATAATTTGACTCATAATAATTACTGCCGTAATATGCAAAAACAAATTTATAGAAAAATACTTATAAAAACATAATAATCCGATGCACAAAATAATCGAAAAAATACTTGACCCAAAAAAAGTTAAAAAACTCATAGTCATTGAAAGTGGAGCACAATTGATTTTATGGTTAAAAAGAATAAATAACGACTCATCTTTTTGTTTGACAAAACAAGCAACATCACTCATAAAAACCCTCCTTCTTATTTCCTAGTAATATTCTATAAGTAAAATAACATGTTAAGATTAAAAATATATCAAATTCGCGTAAGATAGATGTTAATGATGAAAGAGGCTTTGTTTTATAGTAATTATTTAACAATATTATTGTTAAAAATGCTCGTCCTGTTTATACGAGATTAGTAATGTTATATTAATTTAAATAGAAATTTTACATAGATTTAAACAAATTATAAATGTTATTTTATATAAACATGCTATTTTGAAAAAAGAATATACTTCTTTAGATTATAATAATACGACCTGTTGCTTTACAGATGAATATACTCTCAAAAAAATACAACAATCAACGTCCACATACTTTGCAATTATTGCGAAAATCAGTATTAAGGGAGGATTTGAAATGATTGGAAGACTAATTTTTATAAGACACGGAGACGCCTATACAGACATTGAAAGAAACTGTGGAAAATTGACTGATAAAGGAAGTGAGCAAATTAAAAAAATATTGCCTTCACTTAAAAAAAATATTGATCCAAATTCAAAACTAATTATTAACTCAAGTCCTATTTTAAGATCAGTTCAAACTGCAGAAATCATAGCAAACTATATCGGAAATATAGAAATTAATAAATTCGAATGGATAGCACGCGGAGATATAAAAGATTTACAGAGCGAAATCGAAGGATCAAACAATCCATTTTGTATGATAATAATAGGTCATGAACCTTTCCTTAGTTATTGGAGCCACCAAATCAGCGGATATAAATTGCCATACGATAAAGGTTCGGCCGTATGTTTTGAAATCACTTCTGTAAATCCTTTAAAAGCTGTGCCAGTTTGGTTTTCCCAACCCGATCATGTAAATTTTAAACAGTTTGATATAAATAATGATAATCCAATTATCAAAGAGTTGCAAAAAATGATATCATTTCAAATACAGGAAATCTTCTGTGCACAAAAACAATTTTGGAAATATCCTGATGACCCTCAATCTGTCTATCATCTTCTTATAAAAATACAGGTATTACATTCATTACTCTATTTTATTAAACCCCTTATGAGAGAATTGGAATATGTCGAAGTCGAAAACCAATTAAATGAACTGATTCAGAAATTTTCTCATATGCGAGAGTTAGATTTATTAAGTGTAGAATGGAAGCATCTCGTGTCAGTCCATCCGGAATTTACCAACATTCTATCAGTTTTTTTGCAAACACTTCGAACAGAACGCGAAGAAGAAAAAAACAGAGTCTACCCTGATGTATTTGAAAATATGACATATCTGCTTTTTAAACTCTTGATTTGGTCTAAAACAGGTAATATACAAGAAAAAGATTTGCAAAACTTACCTACTTTTAAAGATTTACGGTGGAGTGTTTTAGCAACATCATCTTAGTAAATATTTGTTTAAGCCAAGTAATTTATAAGTACGAGATACTTTTGAGGAGGATTTATGAATGAAAATACTTGTTCCAATCAAAGCTTCTGATATTTCAATAAAAGCACTAGAGAAAGCTATAGAAATATCTAAAATAGAAAAATCAATATTAAAAATAATATCTTTTATAAATGAAAAAGAGCTAAATAGATACAAAAGAAACACTCAATTGTGGCGACAGGTTGATGGTTCAATCATTTCCGGTAAAGATATCAAAATATGCGACGAAGTTATAGCAAGGAAAATTGAAAGACAAATATATTCAACACTTACTGAATTAGATATCAGTGATGTTGAATTTGAAATTGAGGTTATAATAGGCAATCCCAATAAAAATTTATTAAAAATTACCCAAAACGAAGAAGTTTATCTAATCGTAACAACTAATGATGAGTTTTCGTATAAAAACTTTTTTCTGCAAACCCAACAAGTACAAAATTACTTTAGACTCTAAAGGCTTGTTTCTAGTACTTTATACATATCTTATAAATTAAGTTTAATTATACAAATCATAACATATACGCGCAGTTTGAATTAATTTGCTTTCTATATATTCATTGTGCATATATATTTCTTTTTAAATGCATACATTGCTGTTTTACGAAAAAAAACATTAAACTCTAAAAGCTACATATATACTTTTTTAAGCCGCTATATATACGGCTATTTCAATGTATAGGATCATTTTCTGTATAAATATGAATCTCGAAATAGTGACAATATAATTTTTCTTTGATTGTTCCTACATTCATAGATAGTGTTACAAATATATGAACGATACAAAGATACACCGCCCATATCAATTTGATTTTTGAAAAAGATAAAATGCATACTTTTTTATTGTTTTTATTGTATTATAATTATATTTTCTATATATATCGTTATAAAACAACAACATACGCGTATAATACTAACAAATAATTGATTTTCTGTTGATTTTAATTCAAGAATCTAGTATATTTTACATAGATTTGATTTTCCGTTTTGCCGCCAATAATGCAAAGATTTTAGTAAAGAGTATGATACGAATATTACAAACGCACAGAATAGACATTATTGTTCTTTTTATAAACAGTACATATCAAATCAAAAGTTAAGTGATTATTTACTTTTCTCATTTTTAATATGCAATTAAATATACTGTAATGAATGAGAGGACATATTTATATGTTGTCAGTGGAACGCAGAGAAGAAATAAAAAATATTTTACTTGAAAAAAAGAATATTACTGTAGCAGATATGGCAAGCCGTTTCAACGTCAGTGCCGAAACCATTCGTCGGGATCTGAACGAATTGGCAAATGAAGGTTTTCTTAAAAAAACTTATGGCGGTGCTTCTTATAAACCTCGTGTAAATGTTTTTGTTCCGCAGCGAATACTAAGTGGCATTCGCGTAGAGAGCAAACAACATATAGCCTCTACCGCTGCGCAACTTGTGCAACCAAATGATTGCATCTTTTTAGATCACTCAACTACCGTATATGAAATTTGTCCATTTATCAGCACCCTGCCTCTGACAGTTATGACCAACTCATTAATTGTCATCAACTTTCTCTCTCACCTTAAAAATATCCATCTCGTAACACCCGGCGGAAACTTCAATATTAACGCCGGCGGTTTCTTTGGTTTTGAAACTATCAAATTCCTGCAAAATCACAATTTTGATAAAGCTTTTTTGTCTTGCCGTGCCTTGGATATGAACCGAGGATTGAGGGATTCGGATGAGCTTATCGCAGAGATGCGTAAAAGTATCATTAAAAGTTCAACGGAATCTTATCTGCTTGCAGACAGCACAAAAATCGGACAAAAAGCCTTTGTTGCAACCGCCGCTCTTTCTGACATTACAGGCATCATTACCGATGCGGTTCTGGATAATGAGTGGATTGTGTGTCTAAAGGAAAATCACGTGAAATATATTCAATGCTCTGATCTTAATGAAAATAAATCAAACAAGGAGGTTTGAATTTATGTTAAAAAATACTTGTATCAATCCTGAAATTATGAGTACGCTCAGTTTTTGTGGTCATGGGGATAAAATTCTTATAGTAGATGGAAACTATCCGCTTGCCTCAAAAAGCGGAAATGCAAAAAAAGTCTACTTAGGCATCTCCAAAGGATTGCCGACCGTTACAGATGTTTTAAAAGCCTTATCCGGATGTGTAAATTTTGAAGAAGCGGAAGCGATGACGCCCGAGGACGGCAGAGCAACAGAAATCATGGAAGATTTCAAAACTCTTCTTCCCAACGTAAAAATCAACGGCTGTGGTCGTCTTAAGTTTTACGAGAATGCCTGCAGTGATGATATACGCTTGGCAATCTCTACAGGAGAGCAGCGATTTTACGGGTGTATTATTTTAACCATTTTTGTGGCATGACCTGCCTGATTTTATGATCAGAATACTTACACTGGCCTTGCTTACTGTTTATTACAATACAAAAAATATTAATTAATTTTCTAAAAACAGAGGATACTATTATGTCAAAATTTGATAAACATTTTAAATTAACCGAACAAGATATAATTGAATATGTAAAAGAAAAACTTGATTTTTTTAATGAAAATGCGCAGCTCAGTTGCAAAGAAATCGGAGACGGCAACATTAATTTTATTTTTCGTGTACTTGATGAAAAAAGCGGGAAGTCTGTTATTATCAAGCATGCCGATATTCGTGTGCGTTCTTCGAATCGACTCATCGGTTTAGATCATAATCGAATTGAAGCAGAAATACTTAATCTGCAACAAAAGCTATCTCCTGGTCTTGTGCCCAAAGTGTATCTGTATGACCCCGTAATGTGCTGTGTATGTATGGAAGACCTTAAGGATTATGAAAATATGCGTTACGCCATGATCGCTCATAAAATATTTCCTGGGTTTTCTGACCAAATTACCACATTTATGGCCAACACACTGATTAGAACTACCGACTGCATTCTAAAACCCCAGGACAAAAGGGTAATGGTAAAAAATTTTATTAACCCTGAATTATGCGAAGTAACAGAACGGTTGGTATATACGGAACCTTATTTAAATACCTTGGGCCTTAACAAAGAATTTGAGCCGAACAAAGAATTCCTAAAAAAAGAACTGTACGATGATAAAGAATTACATTTAGAAGTGGCAAAATTAAAGGAAGAGTTTAAGTCTAATACGCAGGCTCTTATTCATGGCGATCTGCATACGGGCTCTATTATGATAAAACCCGGCTCAATAAAAGTATTAGATCCCGAATTTGCTTGCTATGCGCCGAGCGGCTACGACATCGGTAACTTAATCGCAAATTTGATTTTTGCTTGGGTAAATGCACAGGTTATCATGGATGCCGGAGAAGAAAAAGACATTTTTGTTTCTTGGGTAGAAGAAAGCATTACCCAGTCTATTGATCTGTTTAAACAAAAGGCTATCAAGATATTAAAAGAAGAAGCCACTGATGCTATGGCTAAAACAGATGGATTTGCCGAGTGGTATGTGTCCGGCTTGCTTAAGGATAGTGCCGGCGTGGTAGGTTGCGAACTGAACCGACGTATAATTGGCACTGCAAAAGTTAAAGATATTGCAGGTATAGAAGACGAAAGCAAGCGTATCACAGCAGAGCGTATCTGTGTTTTAACAGCGAAAGAATGTATCAAAAACAGGAAACAAGCTTATCAGAATGGAGCAGATTATATCAATACTCTCAAGGCAGCGACAGAAAAAGCAAGAAAGCTTTAAGAAGGAGAACATAATGAATGACTATTTAGAAAAAAAACAGGAATTGCTGGCTTACACCATTCAATCCTATGATGAAGCATTGTTTGCCGGTACAAGCGGAAATTTAAGCACTTACGACCAAGAAACAGGGATTATGGTAATTACGCCAAGTTCTGTTTCCTATGCGACAATGACTGCAGAAGATATGATGGTACTCAAACTGGACGGCACAATCTTGGAAGGGAAACATCGCCCGTCTTCTGAATGGCCGATGCATGCTGAAATCTATAACGCCAAACAGGATATTAAAGCGATCGTGCATACGCATTCACCTTATGCCACTTCATTCGCTGTAAGTAATGAAGCAGTTCCCGTTATTTTGATTGAAATGGTTCCTTTTCTAGGGGGCGATATTCAGATTGCAGAATTTGCTCTTCCCGGTACGCCTGAAGTCGGTTCAAAAGCCCTTATAAAACTTGCAAACCGAAATTCATGCCTGCTTGCTAACCACGGAGTAGTAGCCGTGGGAGCAAATTTAGCGCAGGCGCACATCCGTGCTGTTTATGTTGAAGATGCAGCTAAAATATATTCTTTGGCTAAAGGGAACGGAAATGTTGTGATTATTCCACCGGAATATGTAGAAATGATGTTGAATCGCAAAAATAAAAATTAAGGAGCAATTTATCGTATGATTAATTATAAATTTTATTCTTCAAATACAACTATTTTTTATGTTGGATTTACATACATGGAGGTATCCTATGAAAAGATATGATGAAGGAATGGCTTTTATGCTGCGTTACGAAAATGTAGCATGGTACGAGAACGGCAAAGTACGTATCCTTGATCGTCGCATTTATCCTATTGAAACAAAATATGTAACTTGTATATGCCACGAAGAGGTAGCTCAAGCCATTGCCGATATGGTCACACAAAGCGGCGGACCTTATACGGCAGCAGCTATGGGAATGGCTCTAGCTGCTTATGAAGTAATGAAGAAAGGGGAACGTGATATTGTTGGCTATATGGAAAAAGCCGCATACACGCTCTCACATGCTCGCCCTACTACCGTTGAAAAAATGAAACGCGTGGTAGATGGCGCAATGAAAGTAGTTAAAGAAAAAATCGAAGCAGGACAAACCGGTCAGCTGTTGGTGGATGCATTGTTTGATTTTGCTTTCAATTACATAAATAATAATTATAAGAGATATTTTTCTGTAGCTAAGTATCTGGCTGACCAAGTTCCGTATAAAGGTACAGTTATGACTCAGTGTTTTGGTGAAACAATTATTGGAACACTGCTTCATGAATGCCGTGAAAGAGGAAATCCAATTAAAATGATTTGCCCTGAAACACGTCCTTATTTCCAAGGAGCAAGACTCACCGCAAGTGTTGCCTGTGATATGGGATTTGATGTTACGGTAATTACCGACAATATGCCCGGCTATGTAATGCATGCGAAAAAAGTAGATCTATTTACCTCTGCTGCCGATGTCATCACAATGGATGGTTATGTTGTCAACAAAGTTGGTACATTCCAAATTGCTTTAGCGGCCAGCTACTGGGGTATTCCTTACTTTGCAACGGGAAACCCCAATTCGGCGCATCCTGATATTCAATCTGTAAAGATAGAGCTACGCGATGCGGCATTGGTAATGGATGCATTAGGAACTAAAACGACTATGGATGGTGTTAAAGGCTTTTACCCGGCTTTTGATATTACTCCGCCAAAGCTTTGTGACGGCATTGTTACGGATAAAGGTATTTTTGCGCCTATGAATTTGAAAAGATACTTTGATGCGAAAACCCAGTAGAGAAATATAAACTTTATGAAGACAAAAGAGCAGAAAGATAGATACAAAACGATAATTTTGTTCTGCTAAAAACATCAATCTCAAAAAAAAAACGTTCGGATCCTTTTATTTTGCCAACCCAGTATTCATTTAGCCGCTTTTTTTAAGCAGTTACTAAAATGGAGTAATTAGATATTTATGAAATTAATCAATGAAATACAAGATACTGCTCTTATTTTTGAAGGGGGAGGAATGAGAGCCAGCTATACTGCAGGAATTTTAAATAACCTTTTAGAAAATAAAATATATTTTAATTATGTTGCCGGAATTTCTGCCGGCGCAAGCCATAGTGTTAATTATTTATCCCGAGATATTATTCGTGCAAAACGCTCTTTTGTTGATTTTGTTTTGGACCCGAATTTTGGCGGCTGGAAATCTTTTTTAAAAGGCAACGGATATTTTAATGCATATTATATTTATGAACAAACACCGTATGAAAATGCCTGTCTCCCTTTCGATTTTAAAACATTTATTGATAATCCTGCAAAACTACGTATAGGCACCTTTGATATGAGCCATGGAAAGATGAAATATTTTTCTAAAGATGATATGTATAACATCCAAAATCTAATGAAAATCGTCCGCTCATCATCTTCCATGCCGATCTTTATGCCTCCAACTCAAATTGGCGAAAACGTATATGTCGATGGTGGTCTTGGCGGTGGCATAGCGCTGGATATTGCTCAAAAAGATGGTATGGATAAATATTTTGTAGTTTTAAGCCGCGAAAAAGGATATAGAAAAAATCCGATTAATTTTAAAAAAACCATTTATACATATTATAAAAAATATCCCCTTGTAGCCGATGCCATGATAAATAGACATATTATTTATAATGAAACTCTTGATAAACTTTATGAATTAGAGAAAGAAGGCAGAGCCTTTCTTGTTTTTCCCGATACTATGCCCGTTACCAGCCGGGAAACAAATTTTCATAAGCTTACTAAAAGTTATCAAGCTGGTTATGCGCAAGGCAAACGTGATTTGCCGAGATGGAAAGAATTTCTACATATGAAATAATGTAGTATTAATCGTTAACGCCGTTAAAATAAAAATATAAGTGATACATAATTATTATTATATATATAAAGAAGTACAGGAGATTATCTTATGCGCTATTTTGATGAATTGATAGTGGGTGAAGAATTTATAACTCCCGGCAGAACCATAACAGAAACGGACATTGTTATGTTTGCCGCTACAACAGGCGATTTTAATCCTGTTCACACTAATGCAGAATATATGAAAGAAAGTCAATATGGGCAAAGAATTGCCCACGGGTTATTGGGGCTCTCAATAAGCCAAGGCTTAATGTTTCGTACCGGAATTTTGGATGGAAGCGCAATAGCATTTTTAGGAATTGATAATTTAAAATTTTTAGCTCCTATTTTTATAGGTGATACAATATACGGCAAATTTTCTATTATAAAACTTGTGCCGAGTCGTTCAAAAACAGATAGGGGAGTGGTCTATTTTAATTACGATTTGCTTAATCAAAAGTGCGAAACAGTACAGTCATCTATACAAATTATCATGTTTAAAAAGAAACCGTTATAATTACCACAAAAATTTTTATATTATAAATTAAATAGGTTTTTGGTCATTTGACCACTTGACCTATTTTTATATTAATTAAAATTGAGATATTCTATTTTTAAAAGTTATTAAACTTAAAATTACGAATGAAAGAAATATACATGCCCAGCCAGAGACAAAGAATGTCTTCGTGTACATAGAGCTCGACCCCGCAATTTCTATAATACCTTTAAATAAACTTCCCACGGTCAACGTGGCAATACCAGAATTATAAAGATTGAAAAATACTCTGTATCCTTTGTATTGCAAAATTCGCCTAAAGAAATATTTTATGATTAAATAAAATACTGTTCCTCCAATTAATAAATACATAAACATCCACGTCATAGAAGCAGAGTGTACTCCGTGACCGAAAATAGCGTAAATTTTATCTACAAGCACAGCCACAATTGATAAAACTAAATAAACCACTGATGTTTTATTTAGATGTTTAATTGAATTTTTATTTTCAGTATCCGATATATACAATATCACTGACCTCTCTTTCTTGATCTGTTCCTCCATCGGTAGGATTATTAACTATTTCTCCGTTGAAATACATGGTCGATGAACCGCCGCCATCTAAATTATAAGCAATGATGCAACCTTGATCTAAAAAAACTTGTGCGAGCTGTAACAAGGAAAGCCCGGAGCTTTCATCGGTGCGGCCATCAGAAACAATAACAATGTAGTGAAGTGATGAAATTTGACCGATTGCAGTTCGCGGATTACTGCTTTTTGATTGGTCGACCTCACTGCTGCTGTCAACAACAATTTCTCCGTCTTCAATTAACGCAGGTCCAAAAGAAAATATCTGACTTATATCTTCAATATCTAATGAGTCTATATCAGTTTGGTTTTCATGTATAATAGAAAAATTTCCCTCTGTATCAATAACTAACGCCTCATCATCTTCATCATCTCTGGCAATACTACGATACAGCACACCATTACGCAAAACAAAACCAGCATTTCTAAACCCGTAATAATCTCCATTTATAGCAAAAATAGCATTATCGGCTTCTGCAATTTCGGAAGTTTTTTGTTTGATATTGCGGCCATATGCATTTTCAGCAAAGGCTGTTTTTAAGTAAGAAGCATCAGAAAGTTGAATATCCGCTATATAAATCGTTGTATCATATTCTCTTACTGTTTGTAATGTAATTTTTATATTTTCATCTTCATAAGAAGAATCAGTAATAACAGGCTCTGATGAATTTTGAAGCAATGTGTCCGACTGTGAATTATCTTCAGCTTCTGTTATTAATTTCGGAATTACAAAAGTATCTAAAAGCGCAAAAACAAAATAAATTATTAATACAAAAGAAAACAACAATGCCCATCTATATGGCTTTGAAAAAAAATGCTTTAATCTGATCATATATTTTTTATTTCCTCTTTATCATTAAAAATATATTTGTTTTGTATTAAATAACTAAAAATAAATAATATAGTATCTACTAAAATTTTAATAAATAGAATAGGAAGCGGTAAACTGCTGAGTAGTGAAACTAAACCCCAGCTAAACATCATTTGAGCACAAAATAATATTATATATTTAGGGAATTCCCTGATTATATAATTATTGCTTTTAAAAACCCAGTATTTATTAAGAATAAAATTTATGTTTCCCGAAATGATACGTGCAAGTACTGTAGAAGCTAAAATTCCATTTACTCCGGAACCAAAGAATATATTAAACAAATAAAATAATGATAAATCAAAAGCCGCAGAAATAAATGAAGATAGGCTATATTTGCATATATTAAAATAAGTTTTAAAAAAATTTTGTAATAGATAAAAACAAGAAGATTGCCCAAATCCCAAATAATGAGCTGTTACGGGGATACTCATTAATGTTATCTTCTTTTTCATAATTTTTATCATTAAATCTATATCATATTCATAATCTTTTTCTGTTGTTAACAGACATATTTCTGTTAGACTTTTAGGTATAGCTCGTAAATGAGTTTGTAAATCTTTGCATCGTTTGCCTGTGTTTAATAAAAATAAAAAAGCTGAAACGTAATTTGCCAATCTTTTTTTTAACGACAATTTTATTGCTTTGTAATCTCTTATTCCGATCACAAATTTGTCAGGATTGTTTTTGTATATTTCTATAATTTTAATAATATCATCTATATCGTACTCATACTTTGCATCTACGGTTATGTATCCACGGCACTCAGGGTAGTTTTTATAAACATAATATATTGCAGTTTTTATTTGACTGCTATTTTCATCGTTCTTTGAACAATAACATTTCTCGCTGTATAATCTGGACTTTAATATATCAATAAAGCAAATTACTTCATTGTCTCTATCATAATTTACAATAATTCCTTGCAATCCCATTTGTTTTATTTTCTCTGTAATGAATGCCTTTTCTTTGAGGTTTAAATTATAAATAATAATAAAATCCATATTCTTCTCCATTTCAAGCACATTTTATAATGATATAAATATCTAAAGCAGGTCTATCGATTAATTTCACTGAAATTTGTATATAGAATATAATATTAATAAAAATTGATATCTGGATGTTATTTATGTGAATAATATATGATTTTATTTTCTTAGTTTTTTACTAAATAAAAAATATTTAATAAATTTTTAATATAAAGTATTGACAATCAATATGATATCGTATACAATTTAACTCACCAAATGAAAAGGTTTACCTCAGTAATTTGGAACTCCGAAAAAGGTCAAGTGCTTTGCAGAACTGAAATTTTAAACGATATTTTTAAAATGTATTTTCAGATATTGTTTAACCCAAGGGTTTAGAAAAAGCGAAAAAACAGTATAGATACTGTATATCGCTCTTCGAAAGAACATAAACTGAAAAACGTAAATAAGAAATAGGTTTTAAAAAAGTAATGACTGTTTAAGCTGAGAGAATTATAAGCGGCTTGCTATGGTTGCCAAACTGTAATTTTCAAATATTGTACCTTCCAAATGATAAATGAATATT
>JAVBVX010000036.1:0-3775 GCA_036677665.1 Clostridium sp.
TTATCCTTTAATGAGTTCTATACTATAGGGGAAGGTGAGTATTATGAAGGTTATATCGAAGCCTATTGAGGTAGTTTCTTATACAGATAGTAATGGGAATATACAACCATTAAGGTTTAGACTCCAAAAAGAAGATGAGGCAAGGCAAGTAATAAAAATAGATAAGGTTATTGTAAAGGAAACTGAAAAGCTTGCAGGTAATATTATGCTTGTATTTAAGTGTCAAAGTCTAATTAATAATATAGTAAAACCCTTTGAAATTAAGTACGACTTAAGAACCTGTAGGTGGATGTTATATAAAATTTAATAGTCAATTAATTATAAATTTATATGTATACTTGTTTTAGTAATTCTATTAAGTGAAAAATATCTACGGCTATTTAAATGGTGATAGATATTTTTGTGTTTTAGGATGTATATTAACTGTAAATAATAGTTACATGATTAGTATAATATAGTTTAATATGGTTCAATATAAATTATGGGATGTGATGTTTTGGGAAAGATAATATCAGATATATCAGATAGATATGGTTTATATAGTCTTCATAAGGAATATAGTGAAAAAGATCAGTTTAAATATTTAGAAGAGGAAGTGTACGCACTCAATAGTGATTTTTTGGGATTTTACAATAGACCAAGTTTACCTAAAGTACATTTTGAAAAACATAAATTAGAAAATAATTATGAGAATGGTAAACTGAAATTTTTAAGTGAAGTTGATAATGAGGTTAGTAATAAAGAGGCTATATTTTATTACAATAAGTGTACAGTTGAAGATAAGAATATAAGTGTTATTTTTGTACATGGTTGGAGAGCTAAGACTTTAAATAGATTAGAGCAAGTATTTTTAGATAGTTTTATTGAGAGAAATTATAACGTGTATAGATATGTGCTACCTTTTCACATGGAAAGAACGCCAAATGAATCTATTTATAGTGGAGAATATTTTGTAAGTGCAAATGTAGGGAGAACTCTAAAATCTGTTAAGCAATCTGTAAGTGATATTAGAGCTTTAATTAGTTATATTAAAGCTATAGAAAGTACAAAAATTATAGTTATAGGTTTAAGTTTAGGAGGAATAATTACTAATTTATTATGTGAAGTTGAAGATAATATTGACGTACTAATATCCTTATTTTATGCTAATGATTTGTCATTTACTATATTTGAAACAGAGGCTGGAAAGTATATAAAAAAAGATTTTTTGAAAAACAATTTTAGCTACAGTTTATTAAGAGAAAGTTGGGAAGTTATAAACCCTAGCATAAGAAAGCCCATATTAGATCTTAATAAAATACTTCTTGTATCTGGTAAGTATGATAGATATGTTTTAAATAAAGATACAGAACAGTTATGGGAGAATTGGGGAAGACCCAAGAGGTATACGTATAATTGCGGTCATTCTGGAATTGTACTTTCGAAAAGTAAAATCAAAAGAGACATTTTAAAATTTATTGATAAGAGAGTGTAGTTGTATGGTAATTGTATGGTTATTACTATGGACATGGACGGTTATTATAATTAAAAAAGATTATAAAACAGAGTCAGCTATATGGATATCATTAGTGACTTTTTTTACAGGGTTAGGAGCATTTTCTGTAGTTTTTGAAGAAAATATTATGAAGTACTTCATAGTTGAATACGGTATTAGTGAAAAAAGTATAAGTGTAATATACTCCATAAATGCTATAATAATGGCTATTGTGTATAGCACAGTACCATACTGTATGCTGTTATATGGATTATCTTCTGCAAAGATAATTTCTAAAGGTAAAAAGAAAATACTATACACTATATTATTAATACCCCCAGTACTACATTTGACACTCTTACCAATAAAGAGCAGCTATCTAAAAACATCTGAGGAATTATTAATATATTTTAGACAATTGGCAATATGGACAGTGCCATATATAGTAGGAGGAATTTTATTCTTAATATATTCCTACATTAATGAAAAATCTTACATGATGAAAAAATATAAGCTTTTAACAATGATTATAGTTGTTCCCTGTTTTAGCTATACAATCTTATCGAATGTTATATTGAGAGCCTTTGGATATAATAATAACTGGAGATATTTTATCATACTAATTCCTATACAGTTTATATGTTTTTTATATTTCGCATTTAAATATGGAATTCTGGGCGTTAGATTAAAGTTTCATAGATATAGATTTGCATTTGAGAACATACTTCAATTTGTATCAGATTCTATCATTACTTTGGATGAAAGTTTTAATGTTATAGAATTTAACAAGGAGTTTATAAAAAATTTCTTACTAGAGAATAAAAAATTTAAAAATTTACAGGAAATCATAGATTGTAGCAAAGTATCTGAATATAGAGATAGGTTAATAAATATAATAAATAATTCAAAAAATAATAACAGTAAAAGTATTGAAATATCAATAGATGATACAGATGAGGTTAAATATTTTGAGGTACATGCTAATCCAGTAATATTAAATAATGAATATCTTGGTACTGTACTTGTGTTTAAAGATATTACTGTTCATAAAAAGAATTTGGAGCTTATAAAACAAAATCAATTTCAAGTTATTGAAAAAGAACGACTTTTATCCTTAAGTCAATTAATCGGGGGAGTGGCACACAATCTTAAAACACCTTTAATGAGCTCAGCAGGGGGCATACAGATAATAAAGAGAGATACTGAGAAAATATATGAATACATACAAAAAAGTTGTGGTAATGTTGATGAGATAACAGAGATAGTAGATGAAATTAATGATTGGCAGCAGAGGATAGTAGACTATTTAGTATATATGTCTAATGTGATAACTGCGGTAAAAGGTCAAGTAACAGAATATAGTGAAGCAGGAGAGGGTTATTTTTCTGTAAAAGAACTAGAAGAAAAAATCACCTTATTAATGGCTTTTGAAATTAAGAAAAGTAAATGTAAATTTATTAAAGAGATAAATATTGATTACCAACAAAAAATTAAAGGGGATGTAAATTCACTTATACAGGTTTTAAATAATCTTATAACTAATGCAATAGAAGCTAGTGAAAAAGGAAATGTAATAACTTTAGGTGCATATAAAGCTGAAAATAAAGTTATATTCTATGTAAGAAATCTTGGACAAAAAATACCTGAGGAAATTCAAAAAAAGATATTTAATAAAATGGTTACTACTAAAGGTAAAAATGGAACTGGTCTTGGTTTATATATATCTAAATCAATAATAAGGGTTAGATTTAATGGGGAAATATACTTTGAAACTAATGATGAGAAAACAACTTTTTTTGTGAAAATACCAGTAATTCAGGAGGGGCAACATGAGTAACAGTGGTGTAAGGATAATAATTATAGATGATGATTCCGGAATAGTTGATTCAATAAAAAGCTTTATGGGGGATAAATATTATATTGAAGGCTTTACAAGTTCTAAAGAAGGACTGAAACGACTACAAAAGGAAAGGTTTGATATTTTAATTCTAGACTATTATATAGATGAACTTAACGGAAATGACGTGATAAATGAAATAAGAAAATATGATAATAATTTATATATACTACTTCTTACTGGATTTGGTGAAAAAGTACCAGGTATAAAGTCTCTAGAAACATTAAAAATACAAAATTACTACGAGAAAAGCGGAGATTTTGAAAAGTTAATAGTATTTATTGAAGGAATTATTAAGTCAATAGAATTTTTTAATAGAGTAAAATATACAATAGGTGAAAGGCTGAAGACATTAAGAAAGTTAAATAATCTAAGTCAGGATGATGTTGCTAAATATTTAGAAA
>JAVBVX010000037.1:0-178622 GCA_036677665.1 Clostridium sp.
TTAATAGGTTATCCACAGGCACGGTAGTGCTTAGCTTTGCTATTATCTTTTTTAGTGTTTTTAGTAATTTATTTTTATGAGTATTTAAAATCTAATTGTGCAATTTGCTCAAATAGGTATTTGCATACATAAGTTTAAAATTTGTACCATCAAGCTTTGCTTTCATGTGATGTCTAATTCCTAAATAGTTGTTACCTCCATATTGAAACTGCTGAGCTTTTTCTTTACTATCATTTAAGGTAAAGTAAGAATTGTATTCACTACCATAAATATAGCTGCCATTTATATCACCATATTGCCTAGATGAGTCGCCTGACATTATTCCATCCTTTGCAAATAACAGATATGTTCTGCTTGGGTATATGCCATAGCTTGAAGGAAAATAACCATCTGTATATATTCCTATAGTACTGCTAGGCTTAACCCAATAAATGCTATCACTTTCCTTATAATCATATTCATAAAATGTTAGTCTTCCTGCTACTGGATTAGGCATTATTCTATTAAAGCTACTGCCTGTTATAAATCCATCATTTCCTGCATTATCTGAACCATAGACATGGGCATCAAAGGTTCCGAACTTTCCTACGTGACTTGAAGTGTTTAGATCAACAGTTACTGTAAAGTCATTAGTTCCTGATACTCTACTCATTGTGTACCAGTTTCTATATGCTTCGCCATCCTTCCATACTGCTACTCTTATAGTTCCATCATTTACTTCACTTAAGTTATCAGTTACGTTTTTAGCAGTAATAACATATTTATTAATATCAGAGCCATTGGTTATTATTAAACCTGTGGAAGTAGGTACTTTTTTATCTACCTTATAGGGGCCTGAGCAAACTGGAGTTGATTTGTTTCCCACGTTATCAGTAGCATAATACCATAAATACCAAATACCTTCATTATTTTGAGTTGTATTTGCTGTGGATGAATTAATACTATTCCAAGCTGTAGGAACACTAGAATTTGAATTAGACAAAGCATAATATAAGGTGTTTACTCCTGCTCTAGTATCATTTGCACTTATCTTAACTGATAAATTATTTGTCCATCCACTGCTTGAAGGACTGGCTGCTGCTGTAGGAGATGTTCCATCAGTTCTAATGGTCATACCTGTTGAAACATAACTATCTCCCGGTCCATATTTTCCATTAGCTGAATATTCATAGGCTCCCACATTAAAATCTCTTAAGTCTTGGCTAGGTCTTACACTAAAGGTGGTATATAAATCTCTGTTTCCATTATCTCTCCATACACTAGGCAGTCCTATATTAACTTCATTGGTATTGGGCATAAAATAATTAAGTGTTCCATTGTATTGTGCTGCTGCTCTTATATCCTGACCATTTCCTGTTAGCCTTAAATAGTTATAATACACATAGTCATCTAATTGCTGAACATATCCTTCAAAGTCTTGCCTTCCATGTATATTTACATTTAAAGTAGTGCCTGGCTTAATCCAATAATCAGAGCCATCTACATATTGTGCTCCACTAATACTTGGCCCTACATAATATGGTGAAGTTTTAATTCTTCTGTAATAAGCTATAACTCTCTTTTCATAACGCCCATATGTGCTATTCCATGTTGGGGCTTTACCAGAACCGTCAGCCCAAATCGCATCATAAGAAGTAAATCCAAAGGTTTGATAACCATTGTTTTCATAGTAGCCATCATACTGAATATCTCCCCAAGTATCATTATAGAAAGTGTTAGGTTTCCTTGGCTTGGCAGCATACCATGACTCGCCTGTTTCATAGGTGCTTGAATTTCTTCCAAACCAATAAAAATATCCTGTATGATAGTAATAATCTGCATCTGAAGGATATGAGTTTTCTATAGGTGCAGCATAGACATTTATTACTGATGCAATTGAAAATAATATACTTACTAAAACTGAAAGAATAATTTTTCTTTTAAATCTCATATCAATATCCTCCATCCACTCATAAATTTATTTAATTGTTATTTGAAGTTTTCAACGGAGATATCATCGTATGTTGAGTTATCTAGCTTTTTTAATGCTTTTATCTTTCCTCTTTCAACTGCATTGTCTAATTTATGTGCATCAGCTGCACTTAAATATAAATTTAATGCACTGGAAGAGAACTTGCTATCTCTGCTTATTATGCTACCATCAGCAGCAATTGCTTTACTGATAATAACATTTTTAAGTTCTGTCTGGGTAATTACTTTATTATCTTGGTTTTCTGTAAGTATAAGATCAATTACATCGCCTTCTCTTAATGTTCCTCCTACAACTTCACTTATATCTGAAAACTTTATAGAATACTCAACCTTATTGCGTATATCCTTTAATCTATTTGAGTTTTTCTCTATTCTCTTTCTTGAGATTTGCTCACCTTTTAGTATATTTTCTACTGCATATACATCTATTAGCTCATCTTTATTTGTAATAGCATCTTCAACCAAGTTATCTTTGCTTATTTCTTTCTTTATAAAATATTTATCAAAGTTATCTTTATTAATAACAGTATTTTTACTTATATACTGCTGTGAGTAATATACTTCTGCCTTACCACTAGGATTTGCTATTTTATTTTGTAATGCTATTACAACTACAAAAATTATAGCTGCCATGAGTAAGCTTAAAAACATCAAGGAAACTTTTTTCTTCAAGTTCTTTTCCCCTCTCTACTATTCTTTTAAAATATCTGTATCCTCAGAAAATTCCACATACATACTGTCCTTAAATATTGTCTCTAAAGTAAATCCTATCTGAGAATGTATAGTGCTTTCTTCAACCTTAGTACCCTTTGGAGTATATACATTACCTTTGCCATTGGGGTATTTTATTACCGTGAAACTTAGTGTTACTGGATTTAATTCATATATTGTTATATCGCTGCCTTGCACATTGTAAATAATGAATCTCTTTATTTCCACTTTGCCTTTTATTGAGCTAATAGAATTTATAGGTACAAACTCATCATCTAATCCAAGATTATATTTTAAGTGTCTTTGAAAGGTTTTAAGGGCTTCATTTGGGTCTTTAACAATAACAATATCTGTATTGGGATCTTGAGATAATAAATCTATGTCTAAATTTTTAATAGTAAGAGCTGCAAGGTTTGATGAAACCAAAGAATCGCCTACTATTTCACTTTCTGCACTTATCTTATATTTTGTAAAAGCAAACATGCACACAATGAATAAAATATAGAATAGAAAAATTGCAGAAACCTGTATAATCAAATTACCTTTTTTCTTTTTCAATATACCACCTTCCCCTAATTCTTTGCTGTTGAAGAACGTGATATTTGAACTCTTTGAGTTTCATTTACAAACTTAATATTGAAATTTTCTATATCTATGTGTCTAACTGGCTGGTCGTAATTTATAAATAAGAAAACATCTTCTCCATTTTTCACTTCTGACATTGTTGTGCCGGTTAAATCTATATTTGAAAAGCCTTCATTTGTTAGCTCACTTCTTAATTTGATTGAGTTTTCAGGAGTTAAATATCCATTACTCTCAATTTTTAATATATATTTTCTTGCTATTTGGTTAGCAGTAATATATTTATCTGTAGAACTTACATAATTAAGGGAAGCTATTGTTATTATAAAGAAGGATAGTATCCCAAGTATTATAATTACATATTGATCAATCTCACCTTTTTTCTTTTTCAATCTTCCACCTTCTAAAAAAATACGGAGAAAAAAGCTTTTCTCCGCATCATTATACTTAATATCAATCTACTCTTAATGGCTTCTTGTTATTTAACAGTTCCGGCAAGTAAATTGCTTATTTGTGTCTTTAATGTGCCAACGGTGTCTATCATAATATCATAAATACCATTTCTAAAATATATACATAGGCCTACTCCAAGGGCTGCCAAAACTAAAGCTACTATAAGCTTATCGTCTCCCTGCTTTTTCTTAGTGAAAAACCTATTAACCTTATGCTTAATCATATTTAATCCTTCTACTACTTTTATATCTTTCTTCATTAATAATTCTCTCATTATTTTATCTCTTCTTTCTATTAAGCTTTAACAGTGCCAGCAAGCAAGTTCTGGATTTGAGTTTTTAACGTAGCAATAGTACTTGTGATTATATCGTAAATGTTATTTCTAAAATAAATGCACAAACCAACCCCAAGAGCTGCTAAAACTAAGGCAACTATGAGCTTGTCATCTCCCTTCTTTTTGTTTGTAAAGAAGTTATTAAGCTTATTTTTAAACTTATATGCCCCTTGTTGTACATTGATTGATGCATTTAATACTAATCTATTCATTAATTCGTTTATCTCCTTTTTATTCAATATATTTTTTATAGTTTAATTTACCTTATAAATATTCCTGTCCAGCTTTTAATAAGTTCAGCTCCTGTAATGTAGAGTATTGTTGTCATTATACCCAAGTACATCAGGAGCTGAATAATATTTGCCGTACTATTAACTTTCTTTGTATCTTCCTGTATAGCTATCAGATTTCTTTCTTTTAATGAATCTGATATATCTTCTAGTGCTTCTTCTGTCTGGCCAGTTATCAAACTTTGCTTTATAGTCATAACAAAATCATCTATTTCTGGCGAGTTAAAATTGCTTTGAAAATTATCTAAAGCTTTCTCTATATTCTTTGTCATATTGATTTCTGCTGACAGTTCCGCAAGTTTCATTTTAAATCTTTTATTTGAAGCTACTAGATAGCACTCTGTTAGAGCATTACCGATAAAAACTCCTGCGGAAGTTTGTATATTCAGAAGATCATATACATCCCCTAGCTCTAGTTTAATTATCTTCATATCCTGCTTATCCTTTGTTTTTAGAATAAGATCTAAGATAAAGTAACCAAATACAGCAGAAACAATAGCTAGAATATAATCATTGCTTATAAGAAAAGCTATAAATAATATAAGTGGAATTAATAGTTTTCCTATTATATATCCAAAGGGAGTCAGCACTAACGGATTCCCTAATCTTTTTAAGTATTTTTCTATTCTGTTATATGAAAAATATCCCTCCTCATTTTTCCTTAGATAATTATTAAACTTTTTATAGCTATTTTTTTCTTCTTGCATATCCCCTTTTAATTTTTTAGGTGTGTAATTCTTTAAGTACAAATATGTTGACACCATAATTAAAAGAAAAATGGCAAGATTTAATATTGTTACAATAATTTAAATCACCCCCTCCCCGTGATTTGCTAGTAGTTTAACTTATCTAAGGTTATAAACTTATAGGTAGCATATATTAATACTATTAAGAAATATCCTAATAGCACATTACCTACTAACGTAGTTTTAAGAGTATCTAATAAATTACCAGAAAAAGATTCTAAAATATTAAAAGTGAAAAGTCCTATAGCAAATGTGATTACTATTACTGACCTTCCACTATTTATAGCCTTTTTTCTTCTTTCCTTTTCTTCAAAGTAATGCTTAAGTATTACTTTAGATTTTTTTATTATCTTTTCATAATTGGCTTCATGCTTAGAGCAGATTGCCAAGTTCTTAATAAGCTGTTTAAATCTTTTATTCTCAACCTTATCTTCAAGGTTTCTAAAGGCTTTATACACTGGAATTCCTTTTCTGCACTCAAATACAAATTGTTCTAGGTATTCCCTTATCGGCTCTTCCACATAAGGTATAGATTTTTCAATAATAACTACAATGTCATTATTAGAGCTGCATAGGTTTTTAAGAGTGTTTATATACACTAATAATTGCTTATCAACCTTATTAAAAGTTCTCTTCTCCAGATACTTTAAAATTAGAACTACTATAAATATTACAAAAGCAAAGGTTGCCACTGTGTACAGCCAAAAACCATAATATTTATTCAATAAAAAAGCAGATACTAAAGCTAACACTAAAGTACTTGCAATTAATATTTCACTTGTTATTGATGGAAATATGGTTTTAATTCTTGCTCTTTCCACAAGCTCATCTATTTTATCTATGAACTTTTTATCATTGGTTGCTCCTTCATAAAGGAATTTAGCTTCTCTTTGTTTTTGCCTTTCATTGTATATTTTATTAACATCATCAAGAATTTTATTTAAATACTTTTTTTCTCTAACCTCAATTATTATTGAAACAAAGAAGTAAGAAAATAAAGCTAGAGATATCACCATTACTGAATATGCAATATATGTTACATTCAAACTAAACCACTTCCTTGACTTGATTTCTCTTAAATCTGCTGTATGCAATTTTATCTTTAACCTTCTGACAGCTTTCATTTAACTGTATAAATTCACCTTTGTTATCACTTACTTCGTATTTAAAAACAGGATTAAATATAAGACTTTTGCTTTCTTCATTAAATCCTACAATTTCAGTAATTTCAAAGATCTTAAAGTCATCTATAAATATAATTGCACCAATGCTGCTTAACATCTTAAGTAAATCTTCTGTTTTTAAATCTGCTGCCTTTGGAGAATATCTTATATAGTGTATAAGCTTATCGGTAGCTTCCTTTGAACCACTGGCGTGGACAGAACTTAATGCTGTATGACCTGTAAAAATAGCATTTATCATATCCCAGGCTTCTTCTCCTTTTATCTCGCCAATAATAAAATAATCTAAGTCAGTTAAAAGACCTTTTACCGACAAATCCGCAAGAGTATATTGTATCTTAGCTTCTCCTTTTGCATACTTTACCTTTTGCAGCATTAAATCTGGATGCTTTAAACTATACAGTTCTTCAGCTTCTTGAATAACTAAGCCTGATTTGTCATGAGGTATTTCATCTATTAAAGCATTTAGTAAAGTAGTTTTGCCAACTGCCCCTTTACCACAAAGGAAAAAGGTTAAATTGCTTTTCATACCCTCATTTAGGTATTTCTCTATTTTGTTATCAAACATTCCTTTTGCCTTTAGCCTTGGCAGATCATCCTTAAACTTAGGAATTTTTCTTATATGCATATATGGATATTCCACTGAATTTACATATTCACTGGATATTGTTATTCTAAGAATGAATTTATCCGAAGAGCTTTTATCAGTCATAGTCTGCATAGCTTCTTTTTCACTTAATATTGCTCCATTTTTAACCGCAACAAAATTAATATATTCTTTTAGTGCTTCCCTAGATTGAAAGACAACATTAGATTTTTTTCTTTTTCCCTGTTCCTTAATTCTTATATTGTCATAATCAATGGTTTTAATATCACTTATAGTATCGCTGTCTATAAGCTCTTGAAGTTCTCCATACTGCCATATATACCTTTCAAAGTTTTTTAGGATAAAATCTTTATCTTTTTGGTTTAGCCCATAAGCCTTTCTATCTAAGAAGCTATATACTTCTTTTCTCAGGCTTTTTTCTTCTTCAATACCCCTTTCAACAGCATTTATGAGCTGTGGCTTCTTTAGAATAAACTCATGGATCATTTCGTTTAGTAATTTGTTTAGTTCTCTTTTAGCATTGACTTCACTTATAGTAGTTACTTGCCTATCAGATGGTATTTGATTTTTCAAATCAATATTATCGAATGAGTTTTTATCGAATTGACTACTGATGATATTTTCTTTAATTTGCTTAGATTTTTTATGATTTCTAAGATAATAAATTAATCCTGTAGGCACCATTAAAGCTACTACTAATATTAATTGGTTCATAATTTTATTAGTTCCCCCTCATCTTTATTAAGTTAATAGAACAGAAAAAAGCCATGAGTTTTGATATATTTCATGGCTTTTTTCTGCTCTATTATTTAGTTATTTATTGCTTTTTATTTTCTAATAAACGTATCCACTCACGCCATCTCAAATACCAACTCTTACTTTAACACCCTGAACGACCTCTTTATTTCTAAAATCATCACCATTTGTGTTGAAGTTAAAAAAGCTCGTAAAGTGCATGAATTCAAGGATTATAAGGTATTTTTGCGACGTATTCCTACTACGCACTCCACATGCGGTGTGTGCGGGAACATATCCATTACCTTTACCTTCTCAACCACATAACCCTCATATATAAGAATCTTCAAGTCATCCACCAAAGTCTTTGGATTACATGAAACATATACTATATCTTTTGGATCAAACTTTGATACGTATTTTAATGCTTCTGGGTGTACTCCAGGTCTTGGTGGGTCAAGGATTACTATATCTGGTTTTTCTTTTAAATCTTTAATTGCCTTTGCAACATCTCCAGCTATAAATTCACAGTTATCGATACCGTTAAGCTTTGCGTTTTCATTAGCTGCTTTTGTTGCTTCTTCTATTAGCTCGATTCCTATAACTTTTTTAGCATTGTGAGCTGATATCTGTCCTATGGTTCCTGTTCCACAGTATAAGTCAAAAACTACTTTAGACTTTGCGTCACCCATAAAATCCCTTACAATGCTATAAAGTGTCTCTGCACCCTTTGAGTTTGTTTGGAAGAAGGAAAAAGGTGATATCTTAAATCTTAAACCTAAAATCTCTTCCATTATGTAATCTCTACCGAATAATAAACTCATGCTATCAGCTTGAACTACATCTGATAAGGAATCGTTGATTGTATGAAGTATTCCTTTTAATTCACCTTTGTAGCTAATATTCTTTAATATTTCTGTTATTTCACTCATATCAAAGTCTATTTGAGAGGTAGTTACTATATTAATAAGGATTTCTCCTGTATTGGTTCCTTTTCTAATAACCAGATTTCTAAGATATCCTGTATGTCTTAGTACTCTATAATGTGGCAATTCTTTAGTTCTAAAATAATCTAGAACAGTTTTTAGGATTAGCGTAAAGTCCTCATCAACTATCTTACATATATCAGAGGTAACTATTCCAAAGCTTCTACCTTGTGCATGCATTCCAAGGGTAAGTTCTCCACCCTTCTCCATATCACCAAATGTAAACTCCATTTTATTTCTGTATTCATATTCTTGTGGACTGCCTTCAATACCTAAGAATTCAAATCCTTCAATTTTCGCTTCTTTGAATAATTTAAGCACTTGTTCTTTCTTATTGTCTAATTGTCTCTCATATGAAATAAATTGATGGCTACATCCTCCACACATATGGAATATAGAACATTTAGGATCAATTTTATAATCTACATCTTCAATTATCTTATTTAGCTTTGCCTTTGCATATTCAGTAGTTTTTTTATTTACAAAACCTTCTACCTTTTGACCTGGCAATGCATTTTTTATTAATACTTTAGTATCTTCATGATAAGCTACTCCGAATCCCGGAAATTCTGTATCAACAATATCAAATTCGTATGCTTTTCTTTTTTTCATGTGCTCTCTCCTGATGTTTATTGTGTTTTAATTAATTTTAATCTCGCAACTCTTTTACCAATAGTGTCTGCGTTTTTAGAACTTTCCATTATACTTGTATATAGTAATGTAACTATTAAGTAAATTATTAAGAACATTGGGATTACATCCTTTACATAATATCCAGCTACTTTTAAAATAACATTAAATATAAATAAGCCTATTGCTGATATTAAACCTACAGTTATTATATCCACTAAAGTAGCTATAAAAGCATCCCCGAAACTTACTTTTTTTTCTGTATCCACATTATTATTCTCTATATTTGCTTCATAACTATTCTCAATAGTAGTATTGCTTATTTCACTTTTCGCACTCTCTTCTGAGTTTATTATATTTTCTTCTTGTTCATTTATATCCACTATCTTTCCCTCCCTAAGTATATTCTAATATTCAACAATTATTATGCACTAGTATTAGAAATATGTAAAGTAAATGTCTATCCTACTATGTTAACACAAAAACCCCTGGAATATCCAGAGGTTTAATCTATTTAGTACCTTCATTATAAGCTTTAGCTATATGAGTAAATCCAGTATCATTTAATATATCTACTACTATTTTATGGATATCACTAGATTTAATCTGATCTTTAAAGTTCTCCAATATAAACTTTTCTGTTTTGTCTGCTATAAAACTTATATCAGATTCATTAAGAGGTTCATCAATATCATCTGAAGCCCTCATAACAGAAGTCTTTATTTTACTTATTTCAAAATCTTGGAGTTCACCTTTTCTTTTTATAACTATCATTTCAACCTCTCCTCATCTTGTTTTTTAACAACAATTTATATCTATGTTTTAAAAAATCAAGAGTAGGTCAATTGCCTATTCGGTCAGTTGCCTACTCAACGGTTTATGTCAATTGCCATCTAGGTCAACTGCCATCGATAGTATGTTAGATACTACTCGTAAAAACTTGTAATGTAAATCTTTACAAGTTTATAATAACTCTTTTCTTTGAGCTTGTCAACCAATAATATGGTTATTATTATTTGTTCCTATTTATTATTTATGATATATTTTATTTATTAATAATATAAAAGGATGTGCTTACTTTGGAATTACATAAAATCAAGGGTAATACTTACTATATTTCTGCTCCAACTAATATAGGAATATATGTGTTCAAAAATAAGTTTTGTCTACTAATAGATAGTGGAATAAATAGTTCAGCTGCTAAAAAGTTTGATGAAGTATTAAAATCTAATAATCTTCACCCTAAGTATATAATAAATACTCATGCTCATTATGATCATTGTGCCGGAAATAAATACTTTAAAGAAAATTATTCCGGAACTCTTATTTATGCTTCAAAAAAGGAACGTCTTTATATGGAAAATCCTGATCTCCATTCTATTATTCCTTTTTCATCAAACCCACCTAAGGATTTTTCCGAAACTATAAAGCCTATTGTAGTGGATCATATCCTAGACTATGGAGTTAATAAAATTAATGATGAGAAGTTTGAAATACTCTCTTTAGCTGGCCATTCTGAGGATCATATAGCTATAATTACTCCTGAAAAAGTATGTTTTCTTGGCGATAGCATTTTTAGTGATTACACCTTAGATAAATACTCTTTACCCTTTCTTTTTAACATTGACAAAGCTCTTAATTCTTTAAATACTCTTAGAGATGTAGATGCTGAATATTTTGTAATTAGCCATGGACAAAGAGTTCTTACAAAAGATGAATTATTAATCTTAATAGATAGAAATGTAGACAATATTAAAAGGCATATAGATGATATTCTTATACTACTTGACCAGCCTTGTACTAGAGAAGATATTTTACAAAATTTAATTATTCTCAACGATATCAAATTAGAGATCTATGGTTATCTTATTCATTTATCTTCTATTTCTGCTTTTATTACATATTTACTGGATAAAGATTTAATCCAATATTCTATTGAAGATGGTAAACTGTATTATTTTAAAAAATAAACTTATTAAGTTACATACGCCTTATAACTTTTCATACTTAAAAAATATGTTACATTTACTCAATCTTCTATATTTTTTTATTTTATTAGTTATATCTCCTTTTTTAAAAAACATGATAGAAATTGCTTCCCATAAGAATACCCATGCTCCTATTTCAATTCCTCCTATAAGGATACTACTAAAAAATAATGTTTCTTTTTGAAAATTTTTCGAAAGATATATAAGCGATAAAAATATAAAAGCAGTGATAACATATTTAGTCATACTCTTATAGGAGTTTTTAAGTAGTTTCTCTTGTGCCATATAATAAAAAAAATAATAGTTTCTAAATATTGATACTAGTATTTGCTCTCTTGTTTCATCCTTTTGCTGATTTGATACATGAAACACTACATCTATACCATACTTAAAGGGTATATCATCTGCACAATTATCTAAGAAATCTGCAAGGTCCGGGTCCATATCTCGCTTTTTAAAGGGTGCACTATCCCAATCATTAAATATATCACTATACTTATCTAATGATACTGGTACAATATAATTTCCCGTATCTGAATTTCTTTCGTATATTTTATGTAAGTAATCTCCTTTTAAAGTTTTCTTAGCCATAAAATATCATTACCTCCATAAGAAAAACTATTATAATTATATGCTTATAATAGTTTTTCTATATCTACATTATACTATTCAGTTTTTATAGTTTCTTTAATTTAAAACCGTCTACTATATCTGTTAAATTTTGCGAGCTATGTGTTAATACCTTTGATACCTGATCTACTTGCCTTAAATGGCTTAATACTGATTGAACTAAGTCTAAAACTTTTTCGGTTCTTCCTTGATTTTTGGCAGTATCCTTGTCGCTTTGTGCTGCTAACTCTTCTGTACTTATAGTTATTTCTTCTAACTGTTGAGTTTGATTATTAACTAAGCTTGAAATTTGCTGTACATTATCTGTAACTCCAAGTATATTATCTTGTATCTTATCAAAGGAACCTATGGAGTATTTTACGATATGACTTACTTTATCTACTTTCTCTGCAATTTCTTTAACATTTTTAATAGTTAGCTCCGTCTCTCCATGAACATTTCCAATTAATTTTGATATAGAAACAGTAGCATCTCCTGATTTATTGGCTAATTTTGATACCTCTTGTGCTACTACTACAAAACCTTTTCCACTTTCACCTGCTCTAGCTGCCTCTATAGATGCATTTAATGCAAGCAATTGAGTTTGTTTACTAATATCATCTATAACACTTACTACTTGATGTATTTCCTTTGAATACTTTTGCAACATATTTATACTACTTAAGGTACTCTTCATAGCCTCTTCTAATATACCCATAGTTAATAATACTTCTTTAGATGCTGCACCATTTTCAATTACATCTTCACTAGTTTTCTCTGAGTTCACACTTATTTCATTTATTAGATTATCTATATGTCTTCCACTTTGAGAAATAATTTTTAAACTTTTATCAGTGTTTTGAAAAAGTTCATTTTGAGCTTGATAGTCGACTAAGACCTTTGTTATGTCTTCTTCAATTATCATTGCACTTTCTTTAAAAGCACTCATAAGATTTGATAAATATAAAGTAGAGTTTTGAGAATCCTTTGATGCATTTCCTATTCTCTTGACTATACTCATTTGATTATTAAAAAACTTATTAGACCATCTAGCTAGTTCCCCTATTTCATCATTAGATAGCTTGTCAACTCTCTTTGTTAAATCTCCATCTCCTTCAGCTATTTCTTGTAATATTCTTATAGTTTTATTTAAAGGGTTTACTACGGTCTTTTTAGTTATAAGTACAACAGCTAATAAATTTAAAATCCATGTAGCAATTACTAATGGTAATCTAATAGAATCATTCAATGAAGAAAAATAGTAGTTTGCCATGTATAAAACTCCACTTATACCACCTAGTATTAATGGTATTTTAAAGCTGATACTTCTAAACTTATATATTTCCTCTATATCTCCTTCACATAGCATTCCCCAAACTTCATCACAATGTGGTGGAGTGATTAAAATACCTTTTCCTCCAACAAGTATGTGCCTATATTCTGGATAACCTGGCCACACCTCTAAGTTTTCTCCATTTTTTATAGTATTGGTTACTCCCTTATGCAATTCTCCTGTAGCCGGATCTTTAAATATAATCTCAAATTCAGTATGCTTTCGTATTTGAACTAGTCCCCATTTTTTTGTCTTAATACCACTCTTAAGATTATCTCCTAATGTAAATGTGTCATCTTCAAAACGACTTCTTGATATAGCTGTTCCTTGCGCTATCCCTCTATTAGATTTAATCATAAATAAATAGTTATCCCCTGACTCCTTATAAACATGTGTATCCTCTTCTTGTATAACATCACTCATTACATCATTTGGAATTCTCCCACAAAGTACAGCACTTCTTCCTGTCTCTTTATTATAAAAAGGTAGTGAAAACATTAATGTAACTTCATCAAAAAACTTAGAATTACACTCTCCAATTTTTAAAGTATCTTCATCTATATAAGGACCATACATCAGTGGTTTCCCTTCCATTCCTCTAATGTATGACGGAAAGTCCTTTAGAGATTTTCCTATGTTCATCTTGTAAGTAGATACACTTACTTTTCCAGATGAATTTATAAAAAAGATTTCAGAAAAATCTTTAAACTGCACTTTTTTATCTTCCATGATATTTTTAATTATCCCTAGGTCAACTTCATTTTCGTCTAAATATGCATTAATATTATCTCTAACAAGCTCAAGTTCTGTCCATTTGTCATTAAACCAATTTTCTAAAGCTCTCTTTCTCCCTCTTGCGATCCCCTCAAAAATTTGTCTAGATTCTTTGTCTAGCTTTTTATTTATCATATATGATAAGCCTAAGTTCATAGATGTCCCCCCCAATTAACTATAAAATTAATCAACATACGCCCCATTAATAAATTAGTAATATAATCCTAATTTAATTACTAATTATATTATATTTAATGGATTATATCAATTAAATTATCAATATATTGCTTAAATAATAAAAAAAGAGCAATAATATATTGTAAATATATTATTGCTCTTAATATCGTGTTAATTTATTTAACTTGTTGTAGCATTAAAAGTATTAACTTTAAACATCTATTTAAAGTAGCTAACTCCTGCTTCAAATAACTTTTGATCCTTTTCTCCAAGAATATTTTTGTAAACATTCTTGCCTATCCTCTCGGAGTGCCCCATTTTACCTAAGACTCTACCATCTGGGCTTGTTATACCCTCTATTGCATACATTGAACCATTTGGATTAAAGTTTATATCATAACTTGGATCCCCATTTAAATCTACATATTGAGTTGCTACTTGTCCTCTTTTAAATAGTTCTTCTCCAACTTTAGGAGTACAAACAAATCTACCTTCTCCATGAGATACTGCTATGCTATGAACATCTCCAACATTAACATTATTGAACCAAGGTGAAAGGTTAGATACCACTTTTGTATTTACCATTTTAGACATATGTCGCCCAATTTTATTATGTGTTAAAGTAGGACATTCTTCATCCATATCTCTTATTTCACCATAAGGAACTAAACCTAACTTCACTAGCACTTGAAAGCCATTGCAAATACCTAACATTAAGCCATCTCTATTATTTAAAAGCTCCATTACAGCCTCTTTAACTCTAGGATTTCTAAATACAGTTGCAATAAACTTTCCTGAACCATCTGGTTCATCTCCAGCACTAAAACCTCCTGGAAGCATAATTATTTGAGAGCTGTTTATATGTTTTACCATAGTATCCACGGAATCTTCTATATCCTTAGTAGTTAAATTTTTAAACACACTAACTTCCGTTTCTCCTCCAGCTAACTTAAATCTTCTCTCTACATCGTATTCGCAGTTGGTGCCTGGGAAAACTGGTATAAATACTTTTGGCTTTGCAATTTTTATAGAAGGCACTTTTACAGTATCTTTTTTATACAGTTTTAATTCTATATCTTCTTCTATCTTTTCAGCTTTTGTTGAGAATATATTCTCTAAAGGTTTTTCCCATTCCTCTAGTAATTCATCAATATTAATCTCTACATTATGCATTTTTATTTTAGGTGATCCTTGAGTAAATCCTATTAAAGAATAATTTATATCTTTAAATTCTTCTTTAAGCTCAACCTTATCATCTAACTCTAAAATGATTGAACCATAATCTTCTGAGAATAAGTCTCTTGCTTTTACGTTATTAGCAAAATTCATACCAATTCTATTACCAAAGCTCATCTTTGATACAGCTTCTGCAATTCCACCGGTTTTAATGCTATGAGCTGATAAAACTAATTCTTTGTTTATAAGCTTATTTATAACCTGGAAGTTCTTTTTTAGTTCATTAAACTTAGGAACATTGTATTCATCTTTATTAGCTTTTATTAATACAACTCTACTTCCCTTTTTCTTAAATTCAGGAGATATAACCTTATTAGTATTTACTATATCTACTGCAAAAGACACTAAGGTTGGTGGAACATTTATATCCTTAAAAGTTCCAGACATACTGTCCTTTCCTCCAATTGCAGGTATACCAAGCTGCTTTTGTGCATAAAAAGCTCCAAGGAGTGCACTAAAGGGTTTACCCCATTTAGCAGAATCTTCTCCTAGCTTTTCAAAGTATTCTTGAAGTGTAAGCCTTATATTTTTATAGTCTCCTCCAGATGCAACAACCTTAGCAACTGATTCTATTACTGCATAAAGTGCTCCATGGAAAGGACTCCACTTTCCTATTTTAGGATTATATCCATAGGACATTATAGTTCCCGTAGTTGTTTCTCCATCTAATACCGGTACTTTAAAACACATAGATTCTGTTGGAGTACTGTTATACTTTCCTCCAAAAGGCATTAATACTGTTGATGAACCTATAGAGTTATCAAATCTTTCTACTAGACCTCTTTGGCTACAAATATTTAAATCTCTTATGTTACTAATCCATTTCTCTTTTAAATCCTCAAAGCTTTCCTCTTCAAAATATGAAATTTCTGAAGGGTTTTTTACTATAATATCTATCTTTTGTTTAACACCATTAGTGTCAAGGAAGTCTCTGCTTATATCTACTATATTTTTTCCTCTCCACTTCATTTGTAATCTTCTATTATCTGTAACCTTTGCTACTTCTACAGCCTCAAGATTTTCTCTCTCTGAATACTTTATAAACTCTTCTACATCCTTACTATCTACAACAATAGCCATTCTCTCCTGAGATTCAGATATTGCAAGCTCTGTCCCATCTAGTCCCTCGTATTTTTTTGTAACTAAATCAAGGTTTATATGAAGTCCTTCACTTAACTCTCCTATAGCTACAGCAACTCCACCTGCTCCAAAGTCATTGCATTTTTTAATTAACTTACTCACTTTATCATCTCTAAAAAGCCTTTGGATTTTTCTTTCCGTTGGAGGATTTCCCTTTTGTACTTCTGCACCACAATTTAATATAGAAGCCTCATCATGCTCTTTTGAAGAACCCGTTGCACCACCGCAACCATCTCTTCCTGTTCTTCCTCCTACCAGTATTATAGAATCTCCCTCAACTGGCTTTTTGCGAATAACTTTTTCCTTAGGTGTTGCTGCTATTACAGCTCCTATTTCCATTCTCTTAGCTATAAAATCCTCATCATAAACCTCACCTACATACCCTGTGGCAAGACCAATTTGATTACCGTAAGAACTATAGCCACTAGCTGCTTTTATTGTTATTTGCCTTTGTGGAAGCTTTCCTTGTAATGTTTCTTCTACAGGCTTTCTCGGATCACCAGACCCTGTTACTCTCATTGCTCCATAAACATAAGATCTCCCTGATAATGGGTCACGAATTGCACCCCCAAGACAAGTTGCAGCACCTCCGAAAGGTTCTATTTCTGTCGGGTGGTTATGAGTTTCGTTTTTAAACATAATTAAATACTTCTCATTTTTTCCATCAACATCTACATCGCACTCTATGCTACAAGCATTTATTTCATCAGATAACTCAAGGTCCTCTAATAGACCTTTCTTTCTGAGCTCTTTCATTCCTATAACTGCTATATCCATAAGGCATATATCTTTTTCTCTATCTTCATATACATAATTTCTCGAACTTATATATTCTTCATATGCTTCTTTTATTGGATTTACATACTTGCCTTCTTCAAAGCTTACCTTATCTATTTTTGTCTCAAAGGTTGTATGTCTACAGTGATCTGACCAGTACGTGTCTATAACCTTAATTTCAGTTATAGTAGGATTTCTCTTTTCCGTATTCTTGAAGTATTCTTGGCAGAATTTTAAATCCTCAAAACTCATGGCAAATCCTTCAGTTTCCATAAACTCTTTAAGCTCTCTATCTTCTTTTTCTATAAAACCATCTAAAACTGCCACATCCTTTGGAACTTCCCAATCCATCTCAAGGTTAGAATGCTTGTCTAAAGAAGTTTCCATAGAATCTACACTATTTATATAATAGTGTTTAACTTTCTTAAGGTCTTCATCACTAATACTTCCAGTTATCACAATTATCTTTGCGCATCTTACAATAGGTCTTTCATTTTGTGTTAGTATTTGAATACATTGTGCAGCTGAGTCCGCTCTTTGGTCATATTGACCTGGAAGATATTCCACTGCAAAAACCTTGTCACTATCATTAATATTAATTTCTTCATCATATGCATAATCTACTACAGGCTCAGCAAAAATTGTGTTTCTTGCTTTTTTATATTCTTCTTCAGATATTCCAGATACATCATAACGATTTAATATTCTTAAATTTTCTATAGAGCTAATGTGAAGATTTGTCACCAGCTCTTTTAAAAGTCCTTTTGCTTCAACATCAAAAGGCGGTCTTTTTTCCACAAATATTCTTTTAACTTCAGTTTTCATGTATCTGTCTCCTTACCTTTTTTTATTTTACTTATCTAAGATTTGGGTTCCCTACTTACTGCTCTCTCTTTATACCAATATCAGTTCTATAATAAATACCTTTAAAGTCTATCTTTTTTATTTCACTGTAAGCTCTTTCTCTAGCTTCCTCAAGAGTACTTCCTGTTGCTACAACATTCAACACCCTGCCTCCAGAGGTTACTAAACTTCCTTCAGCCTCTTTAGCTCCAGCTACAAAAACCTTACATGCCACATTTTCTATTCCGCTAATTTTAAAACCCTTCTCATAATCCCCTGGATAACCTGCTGATACTGCAGTTACACAGCAAGCATGACCATTCTTCCAATTAACAGTACAAGTATATAGTTTTCCATCTAAGGCTTTTAATATTAAATCTACATAATCACTTTCTAAAAGAGCAAGTACACTTTGTGTTTCAGGATCTCCCATTCTAACGTTGTATTCTAAAAGATATACACCTTTTTTAGTTATCATAACTCCAAAGAAAATGGTTCCTATATAATCTAACTCTTCACTTTTTATACCTTTCAAAGTCGGCTCTAATATATCTGTTTGAAAGCTTTCCAAAACTTCTTCATTACAATAAAAGTTTGGAGCCACAACTCCCATACCACCAGTATTAGGTCCCTTATCTTCATCAAATATTTGTTTGTGATCTTTGCTTGATATAAAAGGTACTATAGTTTTCCCATCAGTTATTGATAGAATTGAAGCTTCTACACCTTCTAAAAACTCTTCAATAACTATTCTAAGTCCAGCCCCCTTAAATATATCATCAATCATAAACTGATGTATGGCATTTCTTGCCTCTTCTTCGTTTTCGCAGATTACAACACCTTTACCAGCTGCTAATCCATCTGCTTTTATAACTGTTGGATAAGGGCACTCTTTTAAATACTCTAAAGCGTTCTCTACCTTATCAAAAACCTCATATTCAGCAGTCCTTATTCCGTATTTTTTCATAAAATCTTTGGAAAAACTCTTGCTTCCTTCAAGTAGTGCCGCTTTTTTACTAGGCCCGAATATCTTTAAACCATTTTCTTTAAATTTATCTACTATTCCTTCTACTAAAGTTGCCTCAGGTCCTACTATAGTAAGATCTATGTTTTCCTGTTTAGCAAACTTTAAGAGTTCATCTATTTCTTCTATATTTATATTTTCACACTTATCTTCTTTATCTGTGCCCCCATTACCTGGGGCACAATAAATTTTATCTACTAATGGACTTTGTGAAGCCTTCCATACTGTAGCATGCTCACGTCCACCTGAACCTATTATTAAAACCTTCACTTAAATCAACTCCTCATAATTAGTGCTTAAAGTGTCTAACTCCTGTAAACACCATTGCTATTTGATTTTCGTTACATGCTTTTATAGAGTCTTCATCTCTAACAGATCCGCCTGGTTGAATTATAGCTTTAATTCCGTATTCTGCTGCAGTTTTTACTACATCATCAAAAGGGAAGAAAGCGTCTGATGCCATAACTACTCCATCTTTTGCTCTATCTAGAGCCTCTCTCGCAGCCCAAATTCTATTAACTTGTCCTCCGCCAATTCCTATAGCCATACCATCTTTAGCAACTACAATTGCATTAGATTTTACATATTTGCAAACCTTCATTGCAAACACTAGATCCTTCATTTCTTCTTCAGTTGCCTTTCTATCTGTTACTATATCCATAGTCTCTGCAAATATATTGTCTTCGCTTTGAACTAAGATTCCTCCATCAACTTTAGCTAAGTTAAACTTATCTTCAGGTTTTACTGAACATTTAATTACTCTTAAATTCTTCTTAGCCTTAAATACTTCTATAGCATCTTCATCATAATCAGGTGCAATGACAATTTCTAAAAATATCTCTGACATTGTTTCAGCAGTTTTCTTATCAACCTTTGTATTTACAGCCACAATTCCTCCAAATATAGAAACAGGATCACAACTGTATGCCTTAGTGTAAGCAGCATATACGTCTTCTCCAATTGCAACTCCACAAGGAGTGTTATGTTTAACACCACAACAAGCTATCTCTTCAAATTCCCATACTGTTCTCCATGCTATATCCATATCCTTAATATTGTTATAAGAAAGTTGTTTTCCATTTAAAATTTCAAAGTTATTAATTGCGCCCATACCATTTGTAGCAGTATAATATGCAGCTGTTTGATGAGCATTTTCTCCGTATCTTAAATCCATAGATTTTTTATATGAAAGAGCCAAATACTCTGGGTATTCTTCATCCTCTAATAAAAAGTTGCTTATAGCAGCATCATAAGCAGCTGTTAAATTAAATACTTTCCCTGCTAATCTTTTTCTTGTAGGAAAATCAACATCTCCATTATTTTCGATTTGATCCATTATGGCGCTATAATCTTTTGTATCTGTAAGAACTATTACATCTTGAAAGTTTTTGGCAGCTGATCTAATCATAGTTGGTCCACCAATATCAATGAATTCTACTTTTTCATCAAACTCTAAATCTTCCTTTACTTTTTCAAAGAAAGGATATAAGTTAACTACTACCATATCAATAGGTGTAATGTTTTTTTCTTTAATTATATTCATGTGCTCTTCGTTATCTCTAATAGCAAGTATTCCACCATGAATTAGTGGATGAAGAGTCTTTACTCTACCGTCTAATATCTCATCAAAACCCGTAACTTCATTTACTTCCACTACAGGAATATTATTTTCTACAAGATGCTTATATGTGCCCCCAGTTGAGATTATCTCAACTCCTTTTGCTACTAAAAATTGTGCAAGTTCTAATACCCCATCCTTATTAAACACACTTATTAATGCTCTCTTTAGCATTTGTCTTCCCCCTTATAATTTATCGATTTAAAGTTTTAAATAACTAAATTATAATATATATTCTGACTTATGGAAACTTTTTATCACTCTTCTTCTATCAATAGTTACATTACCCTCTGAAATTAATTTAATAGCTTCTGGTAATGCCTTATGCTCTTCTATCAAAATTCTTTTTTGAAGAGTTTCTGCTGTATCCCCATCCTCAACATATACATGCTTTTGAATAATGATGCTTCCTGTATCTGTACCTTCATCTACAAAATGTACTGTACAGCCACTTATCTTAACTCCGTACTCTATGGCTTTTTCATGGACCTTTAACCCATACATTCCCTTTCCGCAAAAGGCTGGTATTAAGGATGGATGTATATTAATAATCCTATTTTTAAACTTCTTTATAATTTTTCCATTTAAAATTGATAAATATCCAGCAAGTACTATCAAATCTACCTTACCTTCTAAGGTTTCAAGTATTTTATCTGACAAAGCTTCTCCATATTCTTTTCTATCTAATATTAGCCCCCTAATATTATGTTTTTTAGCCCTTTCTAACCCTAAAACACCATTTCTATCACTTATAACAAATTCTATACTACAGTTAGTTAAGTATTTATTTTCTATGCTGTCTATTATAGACTGAAGATTGCTACCCCCTCCTGATATAAGTACAGCTATTTTAAACATACTCCTTTGCCTCCAACCTTCACATATCCTATCTTATAAGCCTTACTTCCCATTTTCTCTATATCACTTATAATATCTTTTACTTTATACTCATCAACACATAATACAAATCCTATCCCCATATTAAATGTATTATACATATGCTCTTCTTCTACTCCAAGCTCCATTAGATGCTTAAATATTGGAAGAACTTCAAAGCTTCCTTTATTTATTACAGCTGTAAAATCTCCCTTAAACATTCTTGGAATGTTCTCATAAAAACCGCCCCCAGTTATATTAGCCATTCCTTTAAGCTTATATCTCTTCATTAATTCTTGAATTATTTTTACATATATCTTAGTAGGTCTTAAAATTACATCACCTATTTTTTCTCCATTAAAGTCTTCTTCTAGATCAACAATAAGCTTTCTCACAAGTGAATAGCCATTACTGTGTAATCCTGAAGACTCTATTCCTATGAGTACATCTCCTTCTTTAATTCCACTTCCATCTATTATCTCATCTTTATCTACAATTCCAACACAAAAACCAGCTACATCATACTCACCAGTTTTATAAAAACCAGGCATTTCTGCTGTTTCTCCACCAATTAAAGCACAAGATGCCTCAAGACACCCATCACTAACTCCTTTAACTAAATCAGCTGCATTTTCAGCCTCTAATTTCCCACAAGCAATATAGTCAAGAAAAAATAGTGGCTTTGCCCCATGACATAGTACATCATTTACACACATAGCTACACAATCAATACCAACTGTATCGTACTTTTTCATATCAAAAGCTACCTTTAACTTTGTTCCAACTCCATCTGTACCCGATACCAATACAGGCTTATTGTATTTTGGTAGTTCATACATGCCTGCAAAACTTCCTAAACTGTTAAGTACACTAGAATTAAAAGTTCTTGCTGCATGTTCCTTCATTAAATTGACTGCTTTATAACCTTCTTCTATATTTACGCCCGCCTCTTTATAAGTTGCCATAACTATCCCTACCTCTCTAAATAATCCTTGGAGTTTTCAATAGGTGCCGATATAGGATATTCTCCATTAAAACACCCTAAACAAAAACCTTCTTTACCTTGTAATGTATTAAGTAATCCATCCATACTCAAATACCCAAGACTATCTGCTCCTATAAAATCTCTAATTTCATCTATAGTCATTTGCGACCCAACAAGTTCTTTTCTATAAGGTGTATCAATACCAAAATAGCATGGATACTTTACAACTGGAGAAGATACTCTAAAATGAATTTCTTTAGCACCTGCTCTTCGTAAAATTTCTACTAATCTTCTACTTGTAGTACCTCTAACTATAGAGTCATCTATTATTACTACTCTTTTTCCTTCTACGTTAACTTTAAGTGCATTAAGTTTTACAGATACTGCTTGTTCTCTTAGCTTTTGACTTGGAGATATAAAAGTTCTTCCTACATATCTATTCTTAATTAACCCTATACCAAAAGGAATTCCTGAAGCTTTTGCATAGCCTACTGCTGCTGGAACTCCTGAATCTGGAACCCCAATTACTATATCAGCTTCCGCTGGGACTTCTTTAAATAGCTGTTCTCCTGCTGCAAGTCTTGCATTGTAAACATTTATACCATCCATGATGCTATCTGGTCTTGCAAAATATATATATTCAAAAGAACAAGTCATGCATTTCGTCTTTTCCGCAAACTGTATAGACTTTATTCCATCCTCATCTATTATTACAATTTCACCCGGTGCTACATCTCTTACAAATTCTGCTCCTACAGCATCTAAAGCACAGCTCTCGGAGCACATAATATAATCTTCCCCGATCTTACCTATGCACATAGGTCTTATGCCATTAGGATCTCTTACTCCTATTAGTTTATTTTCTGTTAACATAGTTATAGCATAGGAACCTTTAACAGCTTGAATAGCATCAACTACAGCCTGTTCTAGTCCTTTTTTAGCATTTCTCGCAATAAGATTTAATATAACCTCTGAATCAATAGATGTTTGAAATAACACTCCTGTATCTTCTAAAAGCTCTCTTATTATATCTGCATTAACTAAATTTCCATTATGAGCAATAGCAATTGAACCTAACTTAAACTTACTTAAAAGTGGTTGAGCATTTTCAGCCTTGCTAGCCCCTGTTGTAGAGTACCTAACATGTCCTATAGCTGCTTTACCTTTCATATTACTTAAAATAGTTTCATCAAAAATATCTGACACTAATCCCATATCTTTATGACAAATTAGTCCTTCACTATCCGAAACCGCTATTCCTGCACTTTCTTGTCCTCTATGCTGAAGTGCATATAGTCCATAATAAGTAATACTTGCTACGTCAAGTCCACTCTTAGAATAGATTCCGAACACTCCACACTCCTCTTTAAATTTATCCTGTTCAATTTTATTCATGGCATCCTCCATATTACTACTTAACATTAGAAATTCTGTTTAGTATTTCTGTATAAGCCTCTTCTACGCTTCCTAAATCTCTTCTAAATCTATCCTTGTCTAACTTTTCATTTGTCTTTGCATCCCAAAATCTACAAGTATCTGGTGATATTTCATCAGCTAAAATTATTTCTCCTTTGTATCTTCCAAACTCTATCTTAAAATCAATAAGTCTAATATTTTGTCTTGCAAAGAAATCTTTAAGTATATTGTTTATATTTGAAGTAATACTATACATCTCTTCTAATTCATCAAAAGAAACAAGTCCTAATGCAACTGCATGATAATCGTTTATTAGTGGGTCTCCAAGTTTATCATCTTTATAACAAATTTCAAATATTGTAGTTTTAAGATCTTTTCCTTCTTCGATTCCAAGTCTTTTAGCCATACTTCCAGCAGCTACATTTCTTACTATAACTTCAAGTGGTACAATCTCTACTTTTTTACAAAGCTGTTCTCTATCGTTTAATTTTTTTATAAAATGTGTCTTTATTCCTTTATTATTAAGCATTTCAAATATAGCCGAAGTAATACTATTATTAAGTATACCTTTTTTATCTATTTCAGATTTTTTAGCACCATTAAATGCTGTAGCATCATCTTTATAATACACAACTACATTGTCCTTATCCTCAGCCGTAAATATTTTTTTAGCTTTTCCTTCATATAACATTACTTTTTCCATATTAAAATTCAACCCCCTTTGGATATAAATCTTTTAAAAATTATTTATATAAAAACAAAACTACCATTAGACTTTGAGCAAATCCGATGGTAGAAAAAGTACTCCATAGTACTAAGCATAATAATTAGATATTATTACACCTCTACAAAGATTCACTCATAGACAAGAAATTTTCGGTTCCTCGTAGAAACTCCTAAACCATATTATTAGGATTATATGAATGAGTATTTCGATTAAGTATGGTTAAATGTTACCACTTTCAGCTTAATACGTCAATACATTTTTACTCTTTTTTAAATATAATATTCGTTTTATATGAACTATATATATAATTATTTACGTATAACATTCGTATCATAACGAACATTTGTGTTTTTTAAAATTCAGCAACATAAATAATAAAGCTAAGTTTCAGTCGCAAAACTTTAAAAAATAAGATAGGCTTGTTAAACACTTAACAGCCTATCTTATTAACTAACGCCATATTTAATTATGCTCATTATTTTTCTTTCTGCCTCTGTTAACATTTCTATATTTACGTTATTTAAAGAAAAAATGATGTTTGATGCAATTGCAAAATCACTATAATTGCAGTTACCGGCTCTCTCTCCAATACCTCCAAATGTACAATCAACATATTCACTTCCAGCCTTTACTGCTGCAATAGAGTTTGCTATAGCCATACCAAAATCATTGTGAGCATGTATTTCTATATCTATATCTACTTTTTCTTTTATAAGCTTGATTTCTTCATAAATTTTAGCGGGATATAATATGCCTACCGTATCTGCATATCTTACTCTTGAAGCTCCCTCTTCTAAAGCTGTCTTGCTTAATTCTACCAAAAATCCTAAATCAGCTCTTGATGCATCTTCGAAACCTAAAGTCACTTCAAAATTGTTTTCTTTTGCATAGCTTACACATCTTTTCATATTGTAAATAACCCAATCTCTACTCTTCTTCAGCTTAGAATTAATGTGAATATCTGATGAAGGTACTGTTATGTGTATAATATCTACTCCACATTCTGCAGAGTGTTTAATATCATCAATGTTCATCCTATTCCATGCTGAAACCTTACTTTTCAAGTTTAATTCCATGATTTTCTGTAAGCTCTTTTTTTCTTCCCCACCCATAGAAGGTATACCTGCTTCTATTTGATATGTCCCTATACTATCAAGAATTTTTGCAATCTCAATTTTATCTTCTATTTTTAATGCAATTCCCGCTTTTTGCTCACCATCTCTTAGAGTTGTATCTACAATTTTTATATTCATAGGACTCACCCTCTATTCTTGTCTATATTATACTTTAGCTATTGTATTTATTTTCTTTAACTATTAAATAGTAAGCATATGGATTAACTCCTCATCCATTACTTCTCCTCTATTTTGTATACTTATATTTCTGATTTTCTCTAATACTGATTGTATATCTATTTTTCTATAATCTAGATTAAGTTCTATAAGTTTACTTATAATAGATTTAGATCCGGAATGTTTTCCAATAATCATCTTTCTGTTTTGTCCAACCTCTTTTGGATCGTAAGGCTCATAAGTAATAGGATTTTTATCTATTCCATCAGCATGAATACCTGACTCATATTTAAATATATCTTCACCTATTACAGATTTGATGGTTGATACATCTTCATTTGTAATCTTTCTGTAAAAATTATATAATTCAGATAATAACAATGTTTTCCCTTCAATATCATATCCTTTAATAATTTTCAAAGCTAAAATGACCTCTTCTAGAGCTGCAAATTTATGAGGAGCGCCTTTACCTGTAAATGATAACGTTACTGAATCTGCATCACTTTCAAGTGCTGCTAAAGCTACCGCTGTAGCCATATATAATTTATTTTCTGGACATACATCTAATTTTACATTTAACTTCTCTTTAATTATTCTAATTGTATCTTTTAATTCATCTAGAATACTTCTACTTATTCCTTGAATTCTTAAATAATTTTCTTTATTCAAATCTGTGATTTTTTTTATCATTATAAACTTTTGAATCTCACTATTTTCAAAAATAAAATTTTCCTCATTTATTGTTGCTAAATCCTCTAATTTAATTTCAAAAATAATTTGTTTTTTACTAAGCTCTTTTATATGCTCTAGTTTAGCATTGAAAAACTCACTTATTCCCATTACAATGAAATCAAACTTATTTTTTATACAAATTCTTATATCTTCGTCATCTTTAATTCTATATAAAAACTTCATTTTTTCCGGAAGTTTACCTACTCTTTTATATACCTCTTTATCAATTTCTATATAGTCAATTCCTATTTCATTTAAAAGGTAACAGAAGTATAGTATGTCTTTTCTACTAATATATCTTCTATTTTTTAACATTTCAGGAATTGTTCTATCTATAATATTTTTCTTATTTCCATTAATAAATAATGACATATTTATCACTCCCAATACTATCCTGTATTTTGTTCCTTTAAGAATACTCTTATAATTACTAAAATAACAAAAGTAATTATATACAATATCATTGAAAAAGAGGCTGCCATCTTAATATCACTTTGCATAAGTGTATATATTTGCAAAGGCATAGTTCTTGTTTTGTTTAACACATTGCCTGCAAACATCATAGTTGCTCCAAACTCACCTAGTGCCCTTATCCACCCTAGCATTAGCCCTGACACTAATGACTTCTTAAGCATAGGTAAGATAACAAATACTATTGTTTGTACTTTATTTGCTCCGCAAATATAAGCTGCTTCAAAAATTTCCTTCGGAACTAATTCTACTGCATTTCTTAGAATCCTCACATAAAAAGCTGCTGAAACAAAAAATTGAGCAATTATAACTGCATAAGGAGTAAAAATTATATTTAAATTATGTGCATTTAAAAATCCACCTATAAATGAATTTGTGCCAAAAGTTAGTATTAGTCCTATCCCAGCGACTGCTGGTGGTAACACAATGGGGATTTCTAAAATAATATCTAAAACTTTAACTACCTTATTGTTTTTTATCTCTTTTAAATAAAATACTGTAGGAGTTCCTAATATAAAAGTAAATATAATTGCAACAAAAGACGTTATCATACTTAACTTTATAGCTCCCAAATTGTCAGCACTTTCTATACTCTTCATTATGTTTTCTATTCCTGAAAACTTTCCTAATGATACAATAGGAGCTATTAGTAAAAGTATATATATCAATGTTATAATTGATATTATAGGTAGGAATACTTTATCTGAATTAAAGCTAAAACGTAACTTCTTATTATGCAAAGTATAATAAGCTTTATTTTTCTTAACTGCTAATTCACTTGATTGCTTTATTTCTAACATATCCCTACCTCCTTTTTCTCTACTCTACAATAAATCCATGTTTCTTTAATATTTCTTTTCCATATCCATTAGTTATATAATCTATAAATATTTCTGCCACTTCTTTTCTTGTAGATGTACTAACAATTCCTAAATAATATTCAGTTTTTAACTTCTTAAATTCTTCAAATTCTATTATTTCTAAAGCATGTCTATTTGCATCATTTACATCTGTTTTGTAGACTATTCCCACATCCCCTTCCCCTAGTAAGACTTTGCTTACTACATCTTTAACACTTAACTCATTGCTTTTTACATTCCTTATGATTCTATATCTTTCTTCTTCTGTAAGGTTATTTTCAATTATAGAATTATCTAGAGCAGTATAAAAATATGAACCTACTGGTACGGTTTTATCTCCCACAATAAGCTTTACTTCAGAATTCCCTAAGTCTTTTAAACTTTTAATCTCTACTTTTGATTTAATGTTTTTACATGCTACTAGGATATTTTTAGCGAATATCTTATCTTTAGCAAGCATTCCTTTTTCATTTAATCTATCAATATATTTAACATTTGCGGAAGCGAATACATCTACTTTCGCTCCCGCTTCAATTGATGTAACCAAACTTTGACTTCCTGCAAAATTTAATACTACATCTATATTCTTTTCTTCCTTAATTTTTCTTGCAATTTCCGTATAACTTTCTGATAAACTTGCTGCAGCTGAGACAATTATTTCTGTTTTTTTTGGTTGCTCTGACATTTTTTCTATCTTCTTATCTCCACAACCTAATAGATAAGTGGCACTAACAATTATAGTTATAACAACAAACATTAGCCTAGAAATTTTTTTAATGCTTTTTATATTCATTTATATCATCTACCTTTAAATTTTAAGTCTTTCTACTACCTTGCCATTTTCTATATGAGACTCCACTATTTCTTCTACATCATTAGCTGTTACTGCTCCATACCAAACTCCTTCAGGATATACAACAACTATGGGTCCTTGATTACATATCCCAAAGCAACCTGTGTTAGTAATCATAACTTCCCCACCTAAATCTCTGTCCTCAATCTCTTCCATAAATGTAGTAACAATATCTACAGCTCCTTTTGTGTGACAGAATCCCTTTTGCTGTCCATTTATTCTACAACTTGCACATACAAAAATATGGTGTTTTAAAGAAATCATAATCTTCCACTCCTTAATATATTATTTTTTTAATTTATCTTACCTAAATAGTTTATTTTAATATTAACTTGCTTCTAACAACTTTACTGCCTTTTCTATTCCTTTATTTATTCCTTCATACATCTGAAATATCTTAATTCCATGACTTTCTAACTTCTTTACAGGCTCAAAACCTACTCTTAATACAAGGACTGCATTACAGTCTTCAACAGTTCTTATTATTTTTGCAATTTTATCATCATGTTCATCACATTCTTCAATACCTGTACAATATTTGCTTACATTTCTTTTCTCAATAAATTTTGCTTCTCCTTCTAAATAATCATATATATAGAATTCTTCAGCATGTCCAAAATGTTGATCTATATTCATTCCGCTTTTAGATGAAATTGCAAACTTGTATTTTTTCTTCTCTTCTACTTTTTTTGATATTTCTTTCTCTTTATCATCAACAATATTAACTTTCTTACTTTCTCCACAAGACTTACTTCCACATCCTATATTTCTAAAATCTATTGAGCAATCGTGAGAAAGCTTTCCTATAGCATCAGCTCTACATTGTTTGCAGTGATACATTTGTTTTAAATCTATTTGACATTTTTTTCTCATTTCATTTAATTCAACATTGCTTACAAGCGGCATATTCTCGAATTTACTTCCTGATGCAGGAATCATTTGCATTATATTTGTCATGAAAGCTCCACATTCTTTAACTTTTTTAACCACTTCTGGGATGCCTTTATCATTAACATCCTTCACCATAACTATATTAACTTTACATAGTACACCTTTAGATGATAGATACTTAAGTCCTGCTAATTGATTATTTAGAAGAACAATAGCTCCTTCTTCACCTTTTAATGTATTTCCTAAGTAGTCTATTTCTCTATATAATTTTGCTCCTACTTTAGGATCCAGGGTATTAATTGTAATTGTTACGTGAGAAATTCCAAGTTTTATTATTTCATTTGCATAGAAAGGAAGCATTAAGCCATTAGTAGATAAACAGAATATTGTATTCGGTGATTCCATTTTGATTAGTTCAATAGATTTTTTAGTTTCTTCAAAATTTGCTAAAGCATCTCCTGGTCCAGCAATTCCAACAACAGTCATATTACTTATTTTATCTTTTACTACTTTAAATTTTTCTAGAGCTTCTTCTGGTGTTAAGATTTCACTTGTAACTCCTGGTCTACTTTCATTTACACAATCAAATTTTCTATTACAGTAATTACACTTAATGTTGCATTTAGGTGCTACTGGTATATGCATTCTTGCATACTCATGAGCATTTTCGCTATAACATGGATGAAATTTAGTTTTATCTTCAATTGTCTTTATACTCTCTTCCTCAATAATCATAGTATCTTCCTCCGTTACTACTGATTTATTAAAATAACTATCATAGGCAACCTTCCTAAAAGTTTTTTCATTATTTTCAATTATAGAATTAGCTACCCCATCTATTAAGTTCATAGATCCTACATATCCTGTAAATACTTGTCTTTGAGCTCCTATCCTATCGTGTATTGGAAATCCAATACGCAAAAGGTATATTCCTAACTTTTCTTCAATTCTTCTACCATCTGAGTTACCAATCATAATATTTGCATTGAGTTCTTTTGCATACTTCTCAATAGTTTCAAAATCAGTGTCATCAAGTATTATAGGTTTTTCAAAAAGATCCTTAGTCTTATTATCTAAATAACTTTTTAAAAGTGCATTTTTTGAACCAGTAGCAATTAGAACAGGTTGAATTCCATTCTCTAAGCATACATCTGTTACAGCTGCAATAAGCTCTGGTTCTCCATAAATTACAGCTCTTGCTTCACCGTTATATTTATGCGAGTCTATCATTGCATCTAGGTATCTACCTCTCTGCTTTATATATTTTTCTGGAATAGCCATCCCAGTTATTTTCGAAATTATATTTAAAAATTCATCAGTATTCTTAATTCCTATAGGCGTAGCACACTTATAAAGAGGAACTCCATATTTTTTTTCTAAATATTTTCCAGGTGAGTATGCTTCTTCAACAGTTACTCCCATTTCAATAGTTGCCATTGCACCTGCCATTTTTCTTATATCTTCAAACTTAGTTCCACCTTCCGGTATCCTATTATACTGTTTTGAATAGGTTGCATCTAAAGTCTCTGATACATCTGGCAGTAATATATAATCTACATTAAAATCATCTAGTATTTCTTTAATATTTCTTATATCTCCAGGATTTAAATTACTACAAATAACATTTACTTTTTCATTTGGTTCTGATAAATCTGACAATTTTTCAACTAATCTAGTTAAAGTTCTATAATAACCTTCTGCTTGTGTACCTCCATATCCAGGTGTTGGTATTGTAACAATCTTTAAGTTCTTAAATTCCTCATCCTTTGATACTTCTTCATAAAATTCAGCTACAATTCTTTCAATATCTTCCCCTATTGTCTCTGCAAGACAAGTAGTCAATACACCTATTACTTCCGGATTATATAGTTGTACAATATTCCTTATACCTTTTTTTAAATTTTTTGCACCTCCATAAACTGTACCCTCTTCTGTTAGGGAGGAAGATGCAATATCTATAGGCTCATTATAATGTGTTGCCATATGTCTTCTTATATAAGTACTACAGCCTTGAGAACCATGTAAAATCACCATAGAATTTTCTATTCCTTTTAAAGCCATTACACCTCCCATAGGCATACACATCTTACATGGATTTACATTCATATTTACAAAATTCTTAGTTTTCATTACCTCCACCTCCTTATATTAAAGCATGCTCCATATTGGACTATTCATTGTTAAGTCGATTTCTTTAGCAAAATTAATAGCTCCTTCAAAACCACAAAGAGGAATTTTCCTTTCATGATTGTGATCGCAAAATCCTATTCCAAGTTTATATGCAAGAGGTCTTTCCTTAACTCCTCCTACAAGAATATCTGCATCCTTTTCTAAAATAAACTTTTCTAATTCATAAGGATTAGAATCATCTAATATAATAGTTCCTTCATCAGTTATACTCTGTATAATTTCATAATCATCTTTCTTTCCTGTTTGAGTTCCTACCATAATAGTTTTTATTCCAAGTTCCTTAAACTGCTTTATTAATGATATAGCCTTAAAGCCTCCACCAACATATATTGCTGCCTTTCTACCCTCTAGCCTTCCTTTATAAAAATCCAGTTTATTACTTAATTTTCTTTCTTCTTTTTCAATTAATCTTTTTGTATTTTCTATTATTCTTTCATTGCCAGTAGCTTCCGCAATCATCATCAATGATAATCTTGTATCTTCTACTCCGAAAAAGCTTATTTTTATATAAGGTATATCATATAAACTTTCCATATTTTTTGCTAGATATGTCATAGACCCAGCACACTGAACTATATTTAGCTTTGCTTTAGGTGCATCCATTATCTCTTCGCATCTTCCATCACCTGTTATCTTTGCAACTACATTAATACCCATTTCCTTTAAATAGTTATTTATTATCCACATCTCTCCAGCTAAATTAAAATCTCCTAAAATGTTAACTCCATCAACTTTTTCTTTTTTTTCATTTCCCATAAGGCTTATTAATGCATTACAGGCAGCCTTGTAACCCATTGATTTATTACCTGCAAAGCCCGGAGATTTTACTGAGATTACTCTGATAGAATGTTTCTTTTCTGCATTTTTGCAAACACTATCAACATCATCTCCTATAACTCCTACTATACAGGTGGAATATACAAATATAACTTTCGGAGAAAATTTTTCAGCAATTTCATCTATAGCAGCAGATAATTTTTTTTCTCCACCAAATATCACATCATTTTCTCTAATATCTGTTGAAAAGCTATTTCTATATGTTTCCGGTCCACTAGTAAGACTTCCTCTTATATCCCATGTATAGCTAGCACATCCAATTGGTCCATGAACAATATGAAAAGCATCTGTTATTGGATTTAATACTACTCTTGCACCACAGTATACACAGGCTCTTTGACTAACTGATCCTGCAACACTATCTTTATCACAATTTATTCCTACTTCTCCAGCTTTTGAGTTAGAACAAACAAAGTCCTTTCTTTCCTCAATGAGTGTTACATTGTTTATTGTTTCATATTTTGAATTTATACTAGTTCCACTATCAAAACTTTTCATACTATCAACTCCCTCTACACATAATTTAGCTATTAATTCCTAAACTTTATTCACTGTATAACCTTATTTAAATTGTGTGATAGAATAAACCGCAAGTGTTAAGGGATACTCGGATTTATCCTATCACAGTATATAAATTAATTAAGGGTAACAAATTTAAATAAATCTTTAATATCTGTTTACATAACTAATTCTAAATCTTCATCTTCACAATCTCTATCGATCCTATCCATGATTGCATTTCCAATCATTTCAACTAATCTTATAGCTCCTTTATATCCCGTAGTAGGGAAAAATTGATGAGCAAATCTATCTAAGATTGGGAAACCAAATCTTATGAAAGGAATATCTTCTGCTTTAGCTATATATTTGCTGTAGGTTGTTCCTATTAACACATCGACTGGCTCATTTTTAATCCATTGATGTAATTCAAATAGGTCTGCTGAATTTTTAACTTTGCAGCCTGTAATTCCCGCTTTATCAAGCATTGTTTGAATAATCTTATCAAACTTATTTCCTGGCGTTCCAGTTATAACATATTTAGGAATCATACCTAAACTTATTACAAATTCTGTTAAGCTTATTACTGTATCTGGATCTCCTGATATAGCTACTTTCTTTCCAAAGAAGTAAGAATGACTATCTAACATTAAGTCAACTAATTGACCTCTTTCTTCTTCTAATTCATAAGGCACTTCTTTACCAGTTATTTTAGATAACTCTGAAACAAATTTGTCAGTAGCATCAATTCCTATAGGAATGTTTAACACTTCCATAGGTACCTTACATTTCTTTTCTAATTCTATACCAGCATCTTCAGATGAGAATTGTCCTAAAGCAAATGTAAATTTTGAATTTCCTGCATCAATTATATCTTCTATCTTAGTTCCACCCTTTGGATACATTTCAAATGTACCTGTCATTGGTGAATCAAGAACTCCACTAGTATCTGGAAGCATTGTGAATGGTATATCCATTGCACTTAATATACTCTTAATTCCTCTCATATCCCCTGGTCCTATATATCCTGGTAAAATATTAACTTTGCCATTTGGAACACCGGTATTTTTAGAAAGATATGTTACAGCACCTTTAACCATACTTGAAAAACCGGTAATATGAGAACCAACATAACTTGGTGTATTAGCGTGAATAACGTATTTCCCTTCTGGAATCTCATCTTTAGCTTGAGTTATGATAGTTGTCATATCATCCCCGATAGTTTCTGAAAGACAAGTTGTGTGTACAGCTAACATATCTGGTTCATATATTGAGAAAACATTTTTTACAGATGTTTTAAGATTACTTCCACCTCCGAAAACTGAAGCTCCTTCTGTAAATGAGCTTGTAGATGCCATTACTGGATCTTTATAAGCTCTTGTAATTTGCATTCTATGGAAAGAGCAGCAACCTTGTGAGCCATGGCTGTGTGGTAAACATTTATGGATACCTAAAGCAGCATACATAGCACCTATTGGTTGACAAGTTTTAGCAGGATTTACTCTTAATGCTTTTCTCTCATATAATTCTTTTGGAGTTTTATCTAACATGCCGCTTCCCCCTTTTCTAGAGATTCTATAGTTCCTTCAATTAAAGGTTCTGTCTTCCATGGTGGTGTTACATACTTCCATGCTGGAGTATAAATACCAGCTACAACATCTCTACCAAAGATAACAGCTCCCTTAAATCCAGCATATGGTCCTGAGTAATCATAAGAATGAAGCTGCTTTGACATTACTCCCATTCTTTGAACTGCATACTTGTCTTTTATTCCTGAGAAGAACATATCTGGTTTAAGGATTTTTATAAATGCTTCTGTTTCATAGTGATTTAAATCATCTATTATAACAGCATTTTCTGGAGATTCTTTAATTATTCCATCGTAGTAGCTTAAAGGAATTTCCTTTTTCAATTTTTCATATCTTTCTTCAGATAAAACAACTCTGAACTTTTCTTCATCTTTTTCAACTTTTAATTCTTCAATATTTTTGCTATCTGCATCTGGTTTTATAAACGGTATAACTTCTCTTCCTTCATAGTCATCCCTATGAGCAAACTCATATCCTGAAATCACTGTCTCTACACCAAAGCTCTTAAGAAGATTTTGATAGTGGTGTGATCTTGATCCACCAACATATAAGAAAGCAGTTTTTCCTTCAAGTCTTTCCTTAAAGTACTCTAATTCTCCTTGGATTGCAGATAATTCTTCTGCAATTACTTCTTCAGTTCTCTTTGTTAGTTCAGGATCATCAAAAAACTTAGCCATATCTCTTAATGTTTGTACAGTTGCATCGATTCCTATAAAGTTAACCTTAATCCATGGTGTTCCATATTTTGTTTCTATCATTTCTGCAATATAGTTTATAGATCTATGACATTGAACTAAATTAACCTCTGCTTTATGTGCATCTCTGATATTATCAAGAGATTCATCTCCTGTTAATGTAGCAACAACGTTATATCCTATTTTCTTTAATACTCTATCTATCTCCCAAGTATCTCCACCTATGTTATACTCACCTAGAAGGTTAATGTTATAACGTGTAGTAATTTCTCTAGTTCCATTTCCAATAACATCTCTTATAAATTTGTTATTAGCTATATGGTGACCTGCTGATTGACTTACACCTTTATATCCTTCACAGTTAAAGGCTAAAACTTGAATACCATATTCTTTTTCAGCTTGTGCAGCTACTGCATTGATATCATCACCAATAAGACCTACAGGACATGTTGAGCTTATAGATATAGCTTGAGGATTAAATAAATCCATAGCTTCTTTAATAGCTTGTTTAAGTTTCTTTTCTCCACCGAAAACTATATCACTCTCTTGCATATCTGTTGAAAAACAATATTCTACAAAGTTATCTTGTCCCTTTTCAGCTTTTGCTTTATTTCTTCTTGTTCCCCATGTATAATAAGCACAGCCTATTGGTCCATGAACTATGTGAACCATATCTTTTATAGGTCCAACAACAACACCCTTACATCCTGCAAAACAACAACCTCTGTTAGTTATAATTCCAGGAATTGTTCTTGTATTTGCTTCTATTTCCGGTACTGTATCACCATCTTTTACAATGATGTGTTTTTTTCTATTTTTAAAGGTCTTAGCAGGATATTTCTCTAAAACTTTATCAACTATATTCTTCACATCTTTCACCTCACTCTGAATTTATAAAGCTATTTCATTTAGTTCTCCTGTTCTAATTCTTACAACCTCAGGAACATTTGTTATGAATATTTTTCCATCTCCAGGATTTCCAGTCATATTTGTATCAACTATAACTTTAACTACATGATCAACATCGCCATCATTTACAACAACTGATATCATTCTTTTAGGTAAAAGTTTTTGTGTTTCCATTATTTCACCAACTAAATTTGATGAAACTAAATCTTCTGATTCTATTATTCCTTTAACTATCGAAAAGTCTACCTTTTTCTTCCCTCTACCCATAACCTTTCTGCAATAGAAAGATGGTATTCCTTCTTTTAATAAGGCATCCTTTGTTTTATTTACCATATTCATACGAATAATCGCCATAACCTCTTTCATAATATTTCCCTCCTATAGTCCTTTAGTATTAGAACTAATAGTATAAGCTTCTTGAACCTCAGTTACGAATATTTTTCCATCTCCAAAGGCGCCTTTTTCTCCGGTTTTAGCATTTCTAGAGATTATACTTATTACGTCATCCTTATCTGCTGAAGAATTAACAACTAGCATTAACATTTCTTTTGGGATTTCATCATAATAAATCTCTCCTACCTTTACTCCTCTTTGTTTACCTCTTCCAACTATATCTATTTTAGTTACTGCTGGGAAACCTGCATCACTTAATTCTGAAAGAACAGTTGCAACTCTCTCTGGTCTTATAATAGCTCTAATCATTAACATACTATTGAACCTCCTAATCATTTTTGATATAATTGACTTATGTGTTTTTTTAAATACTGTATTACAAGTTAGGATGTACTTCTCATGCCTGCTAAACTGAGAGGTACGTCCTTTCACTTATATAATTTCTCAAATCAAAATCTCCTACTTTATATTTAATCTACATATCAAATAATCCATATTCCATTAATATTTCTTCAAGTCTTTCTTGACTCATAGGTGTTGGAACAACAAACATTTTATTGTCATCAATTGCTTTTGCAAGAGTTCTATATTCATCTGCTTGATTTTCTTCTGGTGAAAATTCTATTACAGTTTTCTTATTTATTTCTGCTCTTTGTACTTGATTGTCACGTGGTACAAAATGTATTAATTGACTTCCTAATTCTTTAGCAAATGCAGTTAAAAGATCTAACTCTCTATCAACTTTTCTACTGTTACAGATGATTCCACCAAGTCTAACTCCACCTGTATTAGCATATTTTTGAATACCTTTTGCAATATTATTAGCTGCATACATGGCCATCATTTCACCACTTGCAACAATATAGATTTCTTGAGCCTTTCCTTCACGAATAGGCATTGCGAATCCTCCACATACAACGTCTCCTAATACATCATAAAAAACATAATCTAAATCTGATTCATAAGCTCCTAAATTTTCAAGCATATTGATTGATGTAATTATACCTCTACCAGCACATCCAACTCCTGGTTCTGGACCACCTGATTCAACACACTTTATTCCACCAAATCCTGGTTTTAAAATTGAATCAAGTTCAATATCATCTCCTTCATCTCTGAGAGTATCTAAAACTGTTTTTTGTGCAAGTCCCCCTAAAAGCAATCTTGTAGAATCTGCTTTTGGATCACATCCTACTATCATTATTTTTTTTCCCATTTCAGCTAAACCAGCAGTTAAATTTTGTGTTGTGGTAGATTTACCTATACCACCTTTTCCATAAATCGCTACTTGTCTCATTAAAATCATCCTCCCCATTAATAAAAATTAGATTTCTTAATTTGTAAAATAATAGTTATTTTACCTATGTGTTGATTATTTAGAAAATTTAAATTGTTAGCTTATTGATAATATATCATCAATCTAATAATTTATCAATGGTTTTTTTAACAAATTATCAATTGTTTTTTTAATTAGTTATTAATTCGTTAATTATCTCGATGTATTTTTATTGATTTATCAACAGATTAAACGTTGTCATATTATTATGAAAATTTTTTATAATTTTATAATATTTAAGTAACCATATTACCTATACAATCTAATATTCTATAAAAAAAAAGGACTATACAGAAAGCGAGATTTCACTTTCCATATAGTCCTTTTTAATAATATATTTTAAAATATAATTTTCAAAAATTATGCTGCTTCACTTCTTTTTATTTCTTTAAAATATGCTTTCGTTTCACTTACTATAATTCCACTTAAACCTACTAGTGCTATAAGATTCGGTATTGCCATTAGTCCATTTACTATATCTGCAAGAATCCAAACTAATTCTAATTTCAAGAAAGCTCCTACAGCAACTAAAGCTATATAAGTTATTCTATAAGGCATAATACCCTTAACACCAAATAAATAAGTTGCGCATCTTTCTCCATAGTAATTCCAACCTAGTATTGTTGTAAATGCAAAGAATATAAGTCCAATTGTTACAATTAATTCACCAACAAGAGGCATTGATGATAACCCTGTTCTAAATGCTGCGTTAGTCATAGCAGCACCTTTCAAATCTGAGTTCCATACTCCAGTAGAGATTAACACAAGTCCAGTCATAGTACAAATAACTATAGTATCAAAGAAAGTACCAGTCATAGATATAAGTCCTTGACGTACACAAGACTTTGTCTTTGCCGCTGCTGCTGCAATCGGTGCACTACCAAGTCCTGATTCATTTGAGAATACCCCTCTTGCTACACCACTTCTCATAGCTAACATGATTCCTGCTCCAGCAAAGCCTCCAACTGCCGCTGTTGTAGTGAATGCTCCATCTATTACCATTTTAATTGTTTCTGGTAATGCTCCTCTGTTAGCAATTAATATGGCTACTGAACCTAAAATATAGAATAAAGCCATAAATGGAACTACCTTTTCCGATACAGCTGATATACTCTTAATTCCACCTAAGGTTACTAAGGCTACTAGTACTGCAATCACTAAGGCAGTTGCTACTATAGGAATATTAAATGTTATCTTTACTCCTTCAGTTATAGCATTTACCTGTGGAAATATTCCTATTCCAAAGAAAGCTACAGCTACTCCAAAGATAGCAAACAATTTTGCAAGCCACTTGTTTCCAAGCCCTCTTTCTATATAATACATTGGTCCTCCAGCCATTTGACCATTGTCATCAACTACCCTAAACTTTATTGCAAGAAGTCCTTCTGCATATTTTGTAGCCATTCCAAAAAAGGCTGCCATCCACATCCAAAATAATGCTCCTGGTCCCCCAACCTTAATTGCAGTTGCAACCCCTACTATGTTTCCTGTTCCTATAGTTGCTGAAAGTGCTGTACAAAGCGCTCCAAAACTTGATACATCCCCTTCTTCTTCTAATTCTTCATCTTTTCCAAAAACATACTTTAAAGATAATGGTAATTTAAAGATTTGTAATAGACCGAGTCTGATAGTTAAATATATACCTGTACCTACCAATAAAATTAATAATGGTGGTCCCCATACAAAATTATCGACATCGTTAAAAAACTTTACTACATTTGACATGTTAGCATCCTCCTATGATGTGTTTTTTTGCGGAGGAGAATATGAATTATTTAAATGAATGGTAAATAATCCTATCCTCTGTCCTTTTACCTGAGAGTTTCAATAGTTATTAGAATAACTATCTTTCTCCTTCGGTGCCCATTATGATGGGTCTCTCCAGAGGCTCGTCCAGTAACGGTCATCTGCTATAAATATAGCTACCTGAAAGCTTTACTTCTTCGGTGGATGGATGTCCATCTCTCTCCCATTACCTTCATCCGAACGCTTCTATTTTGTTTCCTAAGTTATTATAATAAAAAATGCATAATAATACAATACAAAATTTTAAAAAGTTAGAAATAAGCTAATTTCAAATATAAATACAGAAATCCAGTAACATTTAATGTTACTGGATTAGTAATATTTTAGACTAAATTACATATTGTTCAACTTTGGAACAAATTGAAATTTGTTAATGATCTTTATAACAGTATAAGTTAACACTACTTGTATTGGGAACATAATTATAGATTTAGTTATCCTTGGTCCTATTAATACGCTTGCAGCTTTTCCTGTTATTATAGTTAACCAATAGGTGTTCATAAATAAATCTACACCTACTATTATAATTAAAGCCGCTAAAGCAACTTTAATTATAGATATATTTTTCTTATAAAGCACTACTCCATACACAGCTCCAGATATAAATGCACTTAGCGTAAACCCTGGAAAATATGCTCCTTTTGGAAATATAATCATCCCAAGAATATCAGCTACGGCTGCCATTGTACCTGCTAAAAGCGGTCCAAATAGTACAGCTGCTAGGGCAATAGGAATAAATCCAAAGCCTATTCTTATAATGGGAGTTTGTATAGAGAGAAATCTTGTTAAGATTATCTCAAGTGCTAAGAGCATTGCCATATAAACTATCTTGTTAGTTTTATTCAAACTCTCCCCTCCTTTCTTTATTTGCAACATGCCAAAAAGAGGGTAATACACTTGTTCCCTTTAATGACAGCGGAATGCGGTAAATGTATCGCAAATGAATTCTCATCTTTCGTCAAGTGGACAACTTCCCGTTCCACTAGCACTTAACGCACAAATACCTACTCTGACTTTTATTGCAATATTTACTTTGCTTTATTATAATAAACAGTTTGACTTTTTACAAGACTATTATTTTATTATATGTTTAATCTATTAGTAGATTTCTTATTATTTTAATTGATAATCCTATATCTGTTTAGCTTTTTCAAATTTATCTACACCTATATGACAGTAGCCATTTGGATTCTTATCTAAATACTTTTGATGATATTCTTCTGCTAGATAATAATTTTTTAGTTGCATAACTTCTATTACAATAGGTTTATCATACTTTTTTTGAAGCTCTTTTATAGATTGATTTATAATTTCTTTATCATCATCATTTACATAATAAATTCCTGTACGATACTGCACACCGCTATCTCCGCCCTGCCGATTAATTGATGTAGGATCAATTACGTCATAGTAAAGATTTAATATAACCTCAAGACTAATTTTCTGTGGATTATATAGAACTCTTACAGTTTCTGCATGACCTGTATTTCTATAGCATACTTCTTCATATGTAGGATTTTCTGTATTGCCATTTGCATAACCTACATCAGTATGCTCAATTCCCTTTATATTTGATAGATATTTTTCAGTTCCCCAAAAACATCCACCAGCAAGATATATTTCCTTAAGATATACTTTTTCTCCTGATTCCTCCAGACAAAACACATTATTAACTTTTTCTATTTTCATAAAATTAGCACCACCATTTGTGTGTTTATTTTAGCACATATTTCCTACAATCAATAAATCAGTCGGCTTACTTCCTTTAATTATCATTCTCATAATATTGTATTTTATTTTATCATATTTATTGAATATTACTTTAGCACTTTCTACATCATGATAAACTTTCCAGTAACCTATCATTTTACAAGTCTCATTAGGACAATCAACAAAAGTTATTACATCCTCTATAGGATATCCAAGAAATATTCCAATTTCATGAGGACACATATATTCAAATCTTTCCCCTAAAAGCTGAAGACACTCTTCTATACTCATTTTTTCATTATATCCAAATCTCTTTAAAAATTCCATATTTTTATTATCACATATACTTATTCTAAGCTTTTCAATATTGTAAAATAGTACTGTAGTATTTGTTGTATCCTTTTTTAACTCAAAGTATTCAATCCCTAATCTCTCTTTCACTTCATTTTTATACTGATTCCATGTACTATTCAATTTTCTATTGTTATTATTAAAATTAATTAAAGAGGATGTCTTATGGTTCTTTATGGTTGGTCCTGCACTACATAGTATTACTGATAATAAATATTCTAAGTCATTATAATCATTTACAATTTGTAAAAATTTTCTTAGTTCTTCTATATTCATAAAACAACCTCCATTTTTCCGTCTTAAAATTCTCACTCTATAATATTTTACTTCTCACTTCATCAGAAGTTTACTTAATAGCTAACATCTATAATATCCTTTGCTTCAAGTGCTGTTACTAAACATTCAATGATGTGGTGATATATTTTTTTAAGCATTTGATATATCCTTAATAGAATTCTTTATATCATACTCCATATGAGTCCATGAGCGTTTAGAAAATATTAGCTTTACTCCAGACTTTTTAGATTCCTTTTTAATATTCCTCATTAATGCGTGCTCGATAAAATCAGTCAATACTAATACTATATCTGCATTAAATGGTATTTTTGTTTTTCTATCTCCATACTTTCTTCCACTTATATGCTGTATTTCCGAAAATCCAGTCTCTGATAATTTTTGAGTGATGCTACCTAGTTTATCTCCTCCTACAACTAAGATACTCATTATGACCCCTCTTTTCTAATATATTTTTATTATATCTACTATTCTATAATCTCAATTTATTATATTTGACATGTATACTTCTCATTATTATAATTAATATTGATATTCATTCTCATTTATTTCTCTAAAATAAATATACTACTTTTAGCTATACTTGTAAATACTTTTCTTTTATTTATTAATTAATTCTTTAAAGTCTACATACTTCCAGCATCATTTAATATTTACCAATTGTACACATATTACAAAAAATACAAAAGCACCAGGCATTAACCTGATGCTTTTCATATATGTGCGACTAAACCTATAAGCCGAGTTCTGTATTAAACGGTCATCTATCTAGGCCCATTGTTACCAATAGGCTCAAGCGATCTTACCCGAAGACAGGACGGGCAGCCCCAAACGTCTTCCTATTCGATCTTGCTCCAAGTGGGGTTTACATAGCCGCAAAGTCGCCATTGCGCTGGTGAGCTCTTACCTCGCCTTTCCACCCTTACCATAAGTCAAACTTATGGCGGTATATCTCTGTTGCACTTTCCTTAAAGTTGCCTCCACTGGGTATTACCCAGCACTCTGCCCTATGGAGCTCGGACTTTCCTCTCCTGCACATTATGCAGCAGCGACCATCTGGCTTACTCGCAAGATTTATATTAACATAGTGCAAAGTAAAAAGCAAATTAATTTTAAATCCATATGTGGGAACTTTTAATTTTTCTAGAATATTTTATAAGGATCCTTTGTAATATCAGATACAATAACAGAATTATTATAGCCTAATTCTTTAATACATTTTTGAAGATAGTCAGCAATATTCTTAAATGCTGGCCATTCTGATGCAAAATGTCCTGAATCTATTATTCCTATTCCTTCTTCCATATAATCAGAAACAAAGTGATAGGAGGTATCTCCTGTAATTATACAATCTGCACCCATTTTTTTAGCTAACTGAAAATAACTTTGCCCACTTCCATTTATCACTGCTACTTTATTAACTAACATATCCTCTTTTCCTGCATATCTTAAATATGAAAGTCCTAGTGAAGTTTTAACTCTGTTACACAATTCCTTTAAACTCATAGGTGTCTCTAAATTTGCAAGCCTTCCAATTCCGCTTTTAGTGTCACTAGCATCTCTGCTTTCCGAAAGTTCCATTGTAACATAATTATTGAAGTCTAATAGCTTCATAACTATATCATTAATTCCACCCTCTACAGAGTCTAAATTCGTATGTGCTGAATATAAATCTATATCATTTCTTATAAGTTGAATTATTTTTCTCCCTGTAAGTGTTTCTTCAGTTATAGATGAAGGCTTCTTAAATAGTAGAGGATGATGAGTAAAAATTAAGTTGCATTTTTTTTCTACCGCTTCTTCAATAACTTCAAGTGTACAATCTAAAGCTAAAAGTATATTTGTAACTTCTTTATTCAAATTCCCTACCATAAGCCCCACATTATCATAGCTCTCTTTTAGCTTAGTAGGTGATAACTTTTCAATTATATTTTTAATATCGGCTACGATTAAAGACATTTTAGAAGATCCTCCATTTTTTTTATCTTATCCCATATATCCTGCTTTCTTTTTTCAGCAAGTTCCGTATCCTCAGATATATATTTTATAATATTATTGTATTTCTCTAGTTTGTATTCTATATACTTATTTAAAAGTGCATGTTTTTTTTCAACTAATTTTTCTCCAATTTCATAATATATATCTTCTACATCTCTAGGTTTTTCACTATATCTTACTTTTATTATCTCATAAAATTTATTATCATCTATACATAACTCTTCGTCGATTACCTCAAATCCCTTATCATATATATACTGTCTTAAAACTTCTGGGTTTTGAACCGGTTGAAATATGGCATAGTTAAGATTTTCAAAGACCTCTTTTTTATCTTCAATAATATCTCTAATTAAATTTCCACCCATACCAGCTATAATCGCACAATCAGCATCACCAGGCTTTAATGTGTTAAACCCTGACCCTAATTTACAGCATATTTTTGAATCTAATCCTTCCCTTCTGACATTCTCACTAGCCCTTTCTACAGGCCCTTTATTTATATCAGACGCTATTGCCTCTTTACATATTCCTTGTTTTATTAAATAAATAGGTAAGTAAGCATGATCGGTTCCTATATCAGCAACTACACCGCACTTGTCTACCATATTTGCAATTGTTTTAAGTCTTGTGCTTATATTCATATTATTTCTCCTATACTATGTATTGAAATATTGTCCTTAATTGAAGTAAGAAAAATACGAAAGATACAATAAATGATGCATATATATACATTTTTGCACTTTTTCTATCATATCTAGCATGAAAGTGAGAAGCATAATACATGCAAAATAATATTCCCATATTTAAAACCCCGTAAATCGTTTGCTTAAAGGCATACTGCTTGGCAGTTCCTATCTTTGAAGGTTCAAAGTTAGAATTTAAGCTCAAAGGCATGTTATTAGGAATAGAATCTTTTAAATATAGGATTAAAGGTGTAATTGTTGATAAAAATATCACTATACTTACAATTATAAATGGAATCATAAAACTTCTATCTTTATATAAATGCACCTCTGTATTCTCACTGTATTCCCAACTAAGAGGACTGATATTATATTCCCTTAAAGCTTCTGTAAACCTTTCCATTTCTTTAGGTGATATAGCATAACTTATATCTTTAGTTTTAAGGTAAATTATATTTATTCTGTTAGAAACAAATACTCTTGTAGTTCCAATTTCATCAATTACATATCTACCTAGTGCAAATCTGTTATTTCCCACTCCAATTAGTCTTATACCGCATATATCATCAGATTCTTTATATCCCTCTATAGTGTTAAGAGGGATTAATATCTTCTTTAATCCACCTAATTCTGTGATATATAAATTTTCATTATCCATAGTATACTTTAGGGTTAAAGATAACAATAAATAATAAATACCATATATATTAAAAACAATTAAAGAGATTTTAATTAAAGAAAGAACTACATAAACATCAATTAACCTCATTCCTAAAAAAATCAACAAATCAATAGCTAGAATAGAAAAAAATATAAATTGTGATCCCGTACCTTTTTTACACATAAAAGCTTTCATTTAATCACCTCTCTATAGTATTATATCATAAAAAAAGGGTATAGTTAAACTTTACCGTTAACCTTTACCCCTTCTAAATATAGTATTCTAGTCTAAATAATCTTTTAATTTCTTGCTTCTGCTTGGATGTCTTAGTTTTCTAAGTGCTTTTGCTTCAATCTGTCTTATTCTTTCTCTTGTTACATTAAATTCTTTTCCTACTTCTTCAAGGGTTCTAGCTCTGCCATCATCAAGACCAAATCTTAATCTTAATACTTTTTCTTCTCTAGGCGTAAGAGTATCTAAGACATTTATTAATTGCTCTTTTAACATCGTAAATGCTGCTGCTTCTGCTGGCGCTGGTGCATCATCATCTGGAATAAAATCTCCTAAATGACTATCTTCTTCTTCTCCTATAGGAGTTTCTAAAGATACTGGTTCTTGAGCTATTTTCATTATCTCTCGCACTTTATCTACAGGCATCTCCATTATTTCGCCTATCTCTTCTGGTTGTGGTTCCCGTCCTAATTCTTGGAGAAGCTGTCTTGATACTCTAATCAACTTATTTATAGTTTCAACCATGTGTACTGGTATTCTTATAGTTCTAGCTTGATCTGCAATTGCTCTTGTTATTGCCTGCCTTATCCACCAAGTTGCATAAGTACTAAATTTAAATCCTTTTCTATAATCAAACTTTTCAACTGCCTTAATAAGGCCTAGATTTCCTTCTTGAATTAAGTCTAGAAAGAGCATTCCACGACCAACATATCTTTTTGCAATACTAACAACTAATCTTAGATTAGCTTCTGCTAATTTTTTCTTAGCCGGCATATCTCCTGCTTCTATTTTATTTGCAAGTTCAATTTCTTCTTCTGATGATAGTAATGGAACTTTTCCTATCTCTTTTAAATACATTCTTACTGGGTCATCTATTGATATACCTTCTGGTACAGAAAGATCTATCATCTCTTCTTCTTCTATTTCAATATCTTTTATATCTCCAATAACTTCAATATCCATAGATTCAAGAACTGCATATATTTTTTCAATTTGTTCTGGGCTAAGTTCTACATTATCAAGTTCATCCATTATTTCTTTATAAGATAAACTTCCCTTTTTTTTGCCTTTATCTATAAGGTTTTTAATTATTTTCATCTTTTCACTATTATCTTTTGAACTATCATTCTTAGCAATACCATCTTTTGAATTTGTTTTTTTTATGTTTTCCGTCTTTTTTAAATCTCCAGACATAGACTTACCTCCTTTCAGAAACTGTAATCTGCATTATTTGTTTTTGAATTATATCAAGTTCCTTTATAAGACCTAAAGACTCCTCAAATAATCCTTGTTCCTCATATTCTTTAAGTTTTCCCATAATTCTTTTCTTCGACTCCTCTAGACTAGATTTTTTAATTTCTCTGATATAGTCATTTATAAGTTCTTCGTGGTTATCACTATATATATCATCTATTTGCTGTATATTTATCCACTCTTTAGAGCTTTCTACATCATCGCATTGAATCTCTATTTGTTCAGCTGTAATAGAATTTCCTTGTTCAATAGATTCTATTATTAGATTAAATAACTTTTTGTGGCTATTAAGAATTAAATCTTCGCTATTTATCTGTTTAGTAATATAATTATAATCCTCTGTATCCTCTATCATAAGTTTCAATAAATTGCGCTCTGCCTTTATATAAGCTAGTTCTAAATATAATTTTTGTCCAAAATTCTGTTTAGTATACACGTTTTCCAATTTATTTACATTTTTTTTAGTCTTATTATTTAAAGAATCATAAATTACTTCTTCTTTTATACCCGTTTCTCTGGATACCTTTCTAATGTGAACATCTTTTTCTATTGGTTCTAAGTCCATTATTATTTCACAGACCTTATCTATATACTCAATTATTTCTTCTTGCATAGTTAGATTAAGTCCATAACTAGCTACTTTTATTCTGTATTCTATAAAAGGAATAGCATTTTCAATTAACTTTATAAAAGACTCTTTACCATTATTTTTAATAAACTCATCAGGATCTTTTCCTTCTGGTATAACTAATACTTTAAGATCAAACCCTTCCTTTTTAAGTATCTCTAGTCCTCTTAGTGTAGCACTTTGACCTGCCACATCTGCATCATAGGAAACTATTATCTTATCCGCATACCTTTTAAGCAACTTTACTTGCTCAATTGTAAGTGCTGTTCCTAATGAAGCTACTACATTAGTAATTCCATATTGATGTAACGATATACAATCCATATATCCCTCGACAATAATAAGCGTTCTATATATGTCTGTCTTTACTGCAAAATTTAATCCATATAGATTAATTCCTTTTTTAAATATCTCTGTCTCAGGAGAATTTAAATATTTAGGTTTAGAATCATCTAAAACCCTTCCTCCAAATCCAATAACTCTTCCTCTATAATCAAATACTGGAAATATTACTCGATTTCTAAATCTATCATAATAAGAGTTATTTTTTCCTTTTATAATTAATCCTGCACTAAGTAAATCTAATTCCGTATATCCTTTTCCCTTCAAGTAATTAATTAAATTTCTCCATCCTTCTGGTGCATAACCTAAACCAAAGTTACGTAGTGTTTTAATTGTTAGTCCTCTTCTCAAAAAATAATCTAAAACGTTCTTATTGTTTTGAAGACTCATTAAGAAGAATCTAGCTGCTTCAACATTTAACTTATATAACTTTTCATTTCTGCTCTTTAGTGCAGTATTTTTTGTGTTTTGGGCTTCAATTTCTATATTAGCTTTATCCCCTAAATACTTAACTGCTTCAATAAAAGGCATTTTTTTAATTTTCATTACAAAAGTTATAACGTTACCAGCTTCACCACATCCAAAGCACTTATATATTTGTTTGTCCTGTGATACACTGAAAGAAGGGCTCTTCTCATTGTGAAATGGACATAGTCCCGCATAGTTTCTACCTGCTCTTTTTAGCTTTACACTTTCTGAAACAATATCAACTATATCATTTTGTTCTTTGATTTTTTGAATTATTTCTTCACTTATCAATGAAGTTTTCCCACCTATATAATCAATTTTACGTCAACTCTATATATTTTCGACAAAAAACTTTATATTCCTTCTTTTATTTATATTTTTTGTATCAATATATATATTCTTTATAAACTATAAATATCCTTCAAGTTTTTATCTTTTTCTTTCTTATTAATATACTTTTCCATTTAACTTTAACTATTATTCATTCCCTTAATAAATAACAAATTTAGGTACATACAAATCATTAAATACATATAAACAGTAATCATCACTCATACCTGCGATGTAATCTGTTACCCCTGTATATAAACCTTCTTTTTCCACAATATCAAAATAAAAATTTCCCATTTTATTTGGATTTTGTAAAAAGTAATTATACACTTGTTCTAATACAAACTTAGCTTTTTCTCTCTCATTCTTTAATATTGACCCTTTATATATATTTTTAAACATATAGCTTCTAAGTCCTAAAAGTATAATTTCTATATCTTTACTTAAAGACACCTCTATATTATTATCCTTAATATTTTGTAAAGTTGTATAAATACAGTCTTCAACAAGAATTCCTATTCTATCTCCATGTGTTTTCCCAAGACATTTTATAAATTCTCCTGGTATATCCTGCTCTTTTAATATTCCAGCTCTTATAGAGTCATCAATATCATGATTTACATATGCAATTTTATCGCTATATTTAACTACTTGCCCCTCTAATGTAAATGCTCTATTAGAGTTTGTTCCAAATCCACTATGATGTAATATTCCATCTAATACTTCCTTTGTCAGATTCAAACCCTTTCCATGTTTTTCTATCTTAGTAAGAACCCTTACACTATTTTCATTGTGTCTGAAGCCATTTGGATTTAATATATTTAAAACCTCTTCTCCATTATGTGCAAAGGGAACATGACCTATATCATGTCCAAGAGCAATAGCTTCAATTAAATCTTCATTTAATCCTATTCCTCTACCTATAGTTTTAGCTATCTGTGCTACCTCTAAAGTATGAGTCAATCTAGTTCTATAATGATCTCCCCAAGTTTTTATATACACCTGAGTCTTATGTTTAAGTCTTCTAAATGACTTACTATGAATTATTCTATCTCTATCTATCATAAATGCAGTTCTTATTGTGTCTGATTCTTCACTTCTGTCTCTTCCCAAAGATTTATAAGAAAATCTAGCATCAGGTATCAAGGTGTTTTTCTCATTTTCTTCTATTCTTTCTCGAATATTCATTTAAACACTCCTCCTATGCAAATTTATTATTTTCTTCACCTTTTATTATTTCTATAAATTTATATAAAATCCTTTTTTAATTTAAATGTATAATATATAAGCCTTGTTAATATGTTTATAATAAGATTTATTTTTAAGGAGTGTTACTATGGCAGAATCCGCTAAGATATATAATATAGATTTATTATCAGAAGAGAGTATTAAAATCAATGTACTTCCTCATTATAACCTTGAGAACTCTGTGGTAGATTCAATAAAATTCAAGGATACAGATAAGCAGCGTGCTGTGTATAAAATATCTACTCCAAATAAAAGATTCTGTTTAAAGAAGGTATATTTCAATGAGGAAGAATTACTCTTTGTCTATTCTGCCATTGAATGGCTTCATAGAAATGGTATAAATGTTCCTAGAGTTATACCTAATAAATATAATGGACGATTTGTTAAATATGAAAATATGTTATTTATATTAACTCCTTGGATTGATGGGACAAAATGTAACTATAGCATAAATGAACATATTTCAAAAGCATTTAATACTCTTGGAAAGGTCCATAGTACATCTTCTAGCTTTTTTCCTATAGAAGGAAGTTCCAATCGTATAGGCTGCAGCAACTTATATGAATCAATACACAAGCACTTTCAAAGGTTATTGTCAAACTCTAATTTAGCTTTTAAATATAGAGACAGTTTTTCTAAAATATTTTTAACAAATTTTGATAAGGGCATGTACTTAGCTAGAACCTCTTTGGAATATCTTTCAATCACTGATTTTTCTCAATTAAATGTTTCACTCTGTCATATGGATTATGTAAGTAAAAATTTGATATTAGATAATGATGAGGATATTTGGATTATAGACTTCGATAAATGTAGAATAGATTATTGTATTTATGATTTAGCTTACTTCCTAAGAAGACTTTCAAGAAGAGAAAGAATTAATTGGAATCTTGAGTTAGTATTAAACTGCTTAGAACACTATGAGAAAATTCGTCCTCTAAATTTACATGAATATAGATATTTATTAGGTTACTTATCTTTTCCACAAAAATATTGGAAAATATCTAGAGATTACTATAGAAATATAAATAAATGTAACAAATCTGCTTTTATTAATATGCTAAAAAAATCCGTGAAAAATCTACATTCCGAGATAAAATTTGTAGAAGATTTTGCTAAGTATATAAACACAAAATTTAATATAAAGAATGAATAAAGTCACCGATGTATATTCGGTGACTTTCTCCATAAATATGTCTATTAACTATCTTGGATTTTTTATTTGAGCTTGTGCAGCTGCAAGTCTTGCTATTGGAACTCTAAAAGGTGAACAAGATACATAATCAAGTCCATTTTCATGACAGAATTCAATTGATGATGGATCTCCGCCATGTTCTCCACATATTCCTAGCTTTAATTCTTTTTTCACTTCTCTACCAAGTTGTGTTGCTATTTTAACTAATTTACCTACACCTGTTTGATCAAGCTTTTGGAATGGATCAAATTCATAAATGTTCTTTTCGTAGTAACTATTTAAAAACTTACCAGCATCATCTCTTGAGAATCCAAAAGTCATTTGTGTTAAATCATTTGTTCCAAAAGAGAAGAAGTCTGCTTCTGTAGCTATTTCATCTGCCGTAAGAGCTGCTCTAGGTATCTCTATCATTGTTCCTACCATATATTTTAAATCTATACCTTCACTTGCAATTATCGCATCAGCTGTTTTTACAACAACATCTTTTACATATTTTAATTCTTTTATTTCTCCTATAAGTGGAATCATTATTTCCGGAACTATATCATAGCCTTTATCTCTTTTAACCTGAATTGCAGCTTCTATAACTGCTCTTGTTTGCATTTCAGCAATTTCAGGATATGATACTGTTAAACGGCATCCTCTATGTCCCATCATAGGATTAAATTCATGAAGAGATTCTATTGTTGCCTTTAAATGATCATAAGTTAATCCCATGTCATTTGCAAGCTCTTTTATATCTTCTTCCTCTGTTGGTAAGAATTCATGTAGTGGTGGATCTAAAAATCTTATAGTAGCGGGTCTATACTCTAGAGCCTCGTAAATTCCAATAAAGTCTTCTCTTTGCATTGGAAGTAATTTAGCTAATGCTTTTCTTCTTTGTTCTTCATTTTCTGAAACTATCATTTCACGAACTGCTACAATTCTTTCTTCATCAAAGAACATATGCTCTGTTCTACAAAGACCTACTCCTTCTGCTCCAAAACCTACTGCTTGTTTTGCATCTTTAGGTGTATCTGCGTTAGTTCTTACCTTAAGCTTTCTTATTTCATCAGCCCAAGCCATAAAAGTTCCAAAGTATCCGTCAATTTCTGGTGCTACGGTCTTTATTGATGTTCCATATACATTTCCAGTACTTCCGTCTAGTGATATATAATCTCCTTCTCTGTATGTAGTTCCGCCTGCAGTGAAAACTTTATTATCCTCATCAACCTTTATTTCACCACAACCAGCTACACAACAAGTACCCATTCCTCTAGCAACAACTGCTGCATGAGATGTCATCCCGCCTCTAACTGTAAGTATTCCTTCTGCTGCAATCATTCCTTCAATGTCTTCTGGAGAAGTCTCAACTCTTACTAAAACTACTTTTTCCCCTTTTGCATGATTATCTTTAGCATCTTGTGCTGTAAAGTAAACTTTACCACAAGCAGCTCCTGGTGATGCAGGTAATCCTTTAGTTATAGGAATAGCTTTATTTAAATCTTCTTCATCAAAGGCAGGATGCAAAAGTGTATCTAACTGTTTTGGATCCACTTTTAATAGAGCTTCTTCCTTAGTTAATACTCCCTCTTCAACTAAATTAACAGCAATTTTCAAACCAGCTTGAACTGTTCTCTTACCATTTCTAGTTTGTAGGAAATATAATTTTCCTTGTTCTATAGTAAACTCCATATCTTGCATATCTTTATAATGAGCTTCAAGTCTATTTGCTATGCTTATAAACTCATTGTAACACTCAGGAAGTTCTTCTTCTAATTTAGATATTGGCTGAGGTGTTCTAATACCAGCAACAACATCTTCTCCTTGAGCATTTATTAAGTACTCTCCAAATATTATATTTTCACCTGTTCCAGGATCTCTTGTAAATGCAACTCCTGTTCCAGAATTATCTCCCATATTTCCAAAAACCATAGACTGTACATTAACTGCTGTTCCCCAGCTTGAAGGAATATCATGTAATCTTCTGTATACTATAGCTCTTGTATTTTGCCATGATTCAAATACTGCTTTTACAGCATCCATAAGCTGTTCTTTAGGATCTTCTGGGAATTCTTTTCCCATTTCCTTTAAAAATAATGCTTTATACTTAACAACTATCTCTTTTAAGTCTTCAGCATTTAAGTCTGTATCGTATTCAACACCTTTTGCTTCTTTTACTTCTTCTAAAATATTTTCAAATTTTCTTTTTTCAATTCCAATTGCAACATCTGAAAACATCTGAATAAATCTTCTATAAGAATCATATGCAAACCTTTCATTTCCTGTAAGCTTTGCAACACCTTGTACTGACTCATCATTTAAACCTAGATTTAATACTGTATCCATCATTCCTGGCATAGATACTCTTGCCCCTGATCTTACTGATACAAGAAGTGGATTGTTTTTATCTCCAAAAACTTTGCCTGTAGCTTCTTCAGTCTTTGATAGTGAATACATTATTTCATTGATAATATCTTCTGAAATTACTTCTCCATCTTCATAATACTTAGTACATGCTTCTGTTGTAATTGTAAATCCTTCTGGAACAGGAATACCAAGGTTAGTCATTTCAGCAAGGTTAGCCCCTTTACCTCCAAGAAGATTTTTCATTCCTGCATTACCTTCATTAAAAAGGTATACATATTTCTTTTTGTCCATCCTATACCATCCCCTCATTATAAATATTTATTATTTTTAATAGTTCTAACTTTCAAATTTTCTAAGTATCTTCACTTAATTTAACAAAAAGACGTGTTATATTTGTTTTAGAAAGCTTTCCTATAACCTTAATCTTATCTACGCCTTCTTCAAGGACCTTTTCAACTACAGGAAGACTATCAACTTCTCTATCAATAATCTTTTTTGCTGCTTCATAGGCAGAATCATCTGGTTCAACGTATATTATATTAGGCATTCTAGTCATAATAATTCCTACTGGCACCTTATTTATATCGGTTCCACCTATAGCTGTCTTTAGGAAATCTTTTCTTGAAACTGCTCCAACCAAATATCCATTGTTCTCTACGAAGATTGTACCAACATCATTTAAAAAAAGATTAACTATAGCATTATATACAGTAGTTTGCTCATCTACAGTAACAGGCTTTGACATTAAGTCTTTAACTTTAATTTTTTTTACGTATTCATATACTAAACCTTCTGAAGGCTTCTGTGAGCAAATATAACCTACCTTTGGTCTTGCTTCTAATAAGCCAATCATCGTTAATATAGATAAATCTGGTCTTAATGCAGCTCTAGTAAGTCCTAACTTACTTGCTAATTGTTCGCTTGTTATAGGTTGATTTTCTTTAACTAACTCTATAATTTCTTTTTGCCTATCTGATAGATTAATTTTCGTCGACCTCCTTGTTAAAATTACCAAACTAATTATAACACACATTTCAATAAATAGTATATCACTTTTTCTTATTTATGTGTCATTTATTATAATTAATTCCGCAATTAATATATTTATCTTCAAAATTCTTCTATTATTAACTTTTCTTTATTAAAAACTTATAATTTACTCTTTTACATAATTAATTATTTTAGGAACTTAATTCCATAATTTAAAACAAAACAAAAACGACAGTATTATCTGTCGTCTTCACTTTTATTTTCATTTTTTTTGTCCTCATCTTCAAAAGTTACAGTATATTGATATACGTTATCCTCTTTTGTTGAATCAGCTTTTTTATCAAACTTTTCTTTCATATCTTGTGTTAAATCATCTACTTTTTCCTTAACATCATGTGTTAAGTCATCTACTTTTTCTTTTACATCTTTAGCTCTATTTTTTATAATTTTATTTACAATCTCTACAGAACCATCGCTTTTTATAATTTCAATAGTTATCTTTGTAAATACGGCTGTTAACACTCCTAAAGCAATAAGTGGCGGATACGCAAATGCCATTATTCCTGCAGCTACTCCTGCATTGACTGGAATATCAGCAATTTCTTTATCATCTTTCTTAATTCTTATTCTTGTTACATTTCCTTTTTTAATAACTTCTCTTATCCACGCCATCATTTCATCTTTCGTTGTGTATATATCATCTTTCATGGTCTTATTTTTATTCTCAATAAATATTAATGCATCTACTACATTACCTTCACATTCTTCTAAGGCTTCTTTTGCATCAGTATAGCTTACACCTGTTCTTTGTCTGATTATGTCAATTTTTTCTAGAGAAATTTCAATCATTTTTTTCACTCCTTCAAATATTCTAAGATTTCAAGACTTTTTGGTTTTTTTTCATAGCTTTGACAGATAAATATATTTAAAATTTTATATATTTCATCTTTTAAATTCTTTGGTACTGAAATTCTGTGTATGTTTTCAATAGGACTTCTATCTAAAAACTTTAAAATGTTGTACGCAGCATAACTTATACCTATACCACCAATCCTATTACACTTATCACATGTTCCACCGTGATATTGTATGCTTAAATAACTTGATTTATTTATATTATTACCACATATACAACACTTTTCAAAATCAAATCCAAATCCTGTACTTTTTAAAATTTTAAGTTCCAAAGTTCTAGCTAAGAGTTCAGTATCTGCAGCGTTACTCTTCACAAGGTAAAAAGCTTTAATAAATTCTCTAAATAAATCTCTATTACTTTCTTCTTCTTGTAAAGCTATTAGAATTAATTCACAGAAATATGAACCATAAGTTATACTATCTATATCTTTCAATATCCCTTGAAAAGAGTCTATTATTTCTACTTCATTAACACTATACAAATTCTTTCCTCTATATAAAATATATTCACCAAAGCAAAAAGGTTGAGTAGATGATAGAAATTTACTTTTACTACGTTTAGCTCCTCTAGCTATAGCAGACACTTTTCCAATCTTTTCAGTAAATAGCCATAAAAGCTTGTCATTTTCTTTAAATTCTTGAGTCTTAATCACTATAGCTCTAGTTTTGAATATTGACAGACGACCATCTCCTAAATATATTATAACCTAATTTTAAGAATAAATAACAATTTTTTTCTACGTAATTATTCTTTATATCCAAGTTCTTTTAACAAGAAGCTACTATCTCTCCACTCTTTCTTCACTTTAACCCATATTTTTAGGTTAACTTTACTGTCTAAGAATTTCTCCATATCTTGTCTAGCATAGGTAGAAATTCTTTTTAGCATTTGACCGCCTTTACCTATAATTATGCCCTTATGTGAATCTTTTTCACACAGTATGTTTGCATCAATATGATAAGTACCTTTTTCATTTTGCTTCATTCCTAGCATTTCGATTGCAATACCATGGGGTACTTCCTCTGATAATAGTCTCAAAGCCTTTTCCCTAATAATTTCAGAAATTATAAATCTCTCTTGTTGATCAGTTATCATGTCCTCTGGATAATATTTTGGCCCTTCAGGCATGTATTTAACCATCAATTCTACAAGAACTTCTATATTATTTCCTTTTTTCGCAGATATCGGTATTATTTCAGCAAACTCCATATATTTAGAATAGGCTTCAAGAGTTTTTGCTACTAGTTCCTGTGGATTTTCATCAACTTTATTAATAACTAAAAACACTGGCTTTTTAATATCTTTTAAATTCTCAAGAATTCGTTCATCGCCTTTTCCTATTTCTTCTTGAGGATTTGTCATAAATACTACTAAATCTACCTCTTTTGTAGATGATTCTGCTACCTTAACCATATATTCACCTAGTTTATGCCTTGGCTTATGTATACCTGGTGTATCTACAAATATAAGTTGATATTCCTCTTTTGTTAGAACTGAATTAAGATTATTTCTAGTAGTTTGTGGCTTACATGATACTATTGAGAGTTTTTCCCCCATTATTTTATTTGTAAGTGTAGATTTCCCTACATTTGGTCTTCCTATTATAGTTATAAATCCTGATTTAAACATATATCCTCCTTATTTATTTAAGTCTTCTTTTGTAAACGGGTTTGGCAATATATCCTCTAAACTTTTAATTATATAATCATCTTCATTTTTTATGAGAATAATATCTGTATTTTTATCTGAAAACTCACTAATTACCTGTCTGCATATCCCGCAAGGAGCAGTATGTGTTGATAAGTCACCTACTATTGCAATGGCTTTTAGCTTTTTGTTTCCTTCAGCAACAGCTCTAAAAATCGCTGTTCTCTCTCCACAATTGGTTGCACCATAAGATGCATTTTCTATATTACATCCTCCGTATACTTTTCCATCGTCCATGAGTACAGCGGCACCTACTTTAAAGTTTGAATATGGAACATATGCATTTTCTCTATATCTTATAGCTTCCTTCACTAATTCTTTATATTCCATTCTTTTTCCTCCATAGGATTATTTTTGAATATTGCACTTTAAATTATAACATGTGTTATATGTAATTCAAAATTATAAATGAAAGATTTATAATTTTTTTATAATATTTTAAATATTAACAAAGTTAATAGAGTTCCAAAAATCCCTCCAACTAACACTTCATAAATAGAATGTACTTCTGAGTCCACCCTACTTTGAGCTACTATAAATGACATAATATAACTTAATATTATAACTGTTGGATCTTCTGTAAGTAATGCAATAGTTGTTGATATAGAAAAACCTATTGCACTATGACCGCTTGGCATTCCTCCTTTTAAAGGAGTTCCTTCTCCAAATATAGCCTTAACTATTATTGTGGATAAAGAAACAATTACTAAAATTAAAAAAATCATATATGGATCTGAATCTTTTATTTTTTTTATTACTATAAACGTAAAGGGAATTAATCTATCCCAAAATATAATATACCCTACTAATACAGAATTTATAGCTGTTACTAAAACAGCTCCTGCTGCAACATTTTTTGCGATTTTTGCTAAGGGATGATAATAATTAGTTGTAGCATCTATAGCACATTCTACAGCTGTATTTATCATCTCTCCCATTAAAACCATAGTTATTGTCATAGTCAATACTAATAGTTCTAATTTGCTTAAATCATAAAAGAAACATGCACTTAATACTGCTAAAGCTGCAACCATATGTATTTTCATATTTCTTTGAGTTCTTACTGTATAAATCATTCCTTCAATTGCGAAATTAAAACTGTCTACTATTTTTTTTACCTTCTTCATTTATATCCTCCACCCACCTCATAGAACCAAATTATGACATGCAACTCTCTATAGCTGCATGTCATATTGGATTTAAACTATTAATTCTCTCTACTTATTCTAAACTTTTCTAATATATCTTCTTCTCTGCTTCTCATTATATCTTTTTCATTATCTTTCATATGATCATATCCTAAAAGATGAAGTATAGAGTGTACTGTTAAATAACATACCTCTCTCATAAATGAATGTCCATACTCTTCACTTTGTTCTAGCGCTTTCTCTAAAGATAGTACGATATCCCCTAATACCAGTTCACCTTCATCTAAATCTTCAATTCTAAATTCATAATTTTCATACTGATCTTTATATACCTTATTCTCTTCATATTCTAACATAGGAAAAGATAATACATCAGTAGTCTTATCTATTCCTCTCTGCTCTCTATTTATCTCTCTAATTGACTCATCATCTACAAATAAAACACTTATTTGAGTATTTACTTTCACCTTTTCTTCTTTTAAAGCATACTGGATTACACTATTTATATTTTTAATTACCTCTTCACTAACTTTAACTTTATCTTGCCTATCGTCTATATATATCATAATATCTTCTCCTTTTGTGTAAATCAAACTACTTATCGAACTCATAACCTTTAGCTCCGACCCAAGCCCTAGAATTCAGTTAATCAAATTTAAAATTACATTTATTTTACTTTTCTGTAGGATATTCAATTCTCTGATGATATATACCTGATAAAGCCTTTAAAAAAGCTGCTCTAATTAGACTAATTTCCTTTAATGTTAAATCACAATTATCTAATTGACCTTCATTTAATCTAGATTTTATTATATTGTTTACCATCTCTTCTATTTTACCCTTAGTTGGTTCACTTATAGATCTAACAGCAGCTTCTACACTATCAGCTAACATAAGAATAGCCATCTCTTTACTTTCCGGAATTGGTCCTGGATACTTAAAATCATCTTCTTTAATTTCTTCTGGTTTATCGCTAGTATTTTTAGCTGTTACATAAAAATACTTTACTAAAGATGTTCCATGATGTTGTTGAATAGCGTCTTTAATGATTTTAGGTAACTTGTATTCTTTGGCAATCTCAAGACCATCCTTCACATGAGATGTTATAATAAGAGTGCTAAGATTCGGATTAATTTTACTATGCGGATTGTCCTTTCCAACCTGATTCTCTTTAAAAAACATAGGTCTTCTTATTTTGCCGATATCATGATAATATGCAGCAACTCTTGCTAAAACCGGATTCCCTCCTACTTGTTCTGCTGCTACCTCTGCTAAATTTGCCACTAGTATACTATGGTGATATGTGCCCGGTGCTTCTAATAATAATCTTTTTTGCACTGGATTATTTGGATTAGATAACTCTAAAAGTTTAATTGTTGTAACAATATCAAAAGTACTTTCAAAGAAAGGAAGAAATCCAATTGTTAAAATAGCCGCTGTTATACTACCAGCAAAAGAGTATCCTGACTTTTTAAATACCTCTAACAAATTGTTACTTAACAAAAATCCAACAGTAAAAGTAAGTACAACATTCATAATACCTACGAAGAGGGATGCATATAAAATATCATTCCTTTGCTGTAATTTCTTTAACGCTACTGCTCCCAAAATACTATTTAATATAGCAAGTAAAGTTATCTCTATATTAAACTGAACTACTGCACTTATTAAAATACAATTAATTATGTTTGAGGTTATAGAAACTTTATAGTTTATTAGCAATGTAAATAGCATAGGTACACAAGCTAGGGGTATTAAAAATGGAGATATTATAGATAATGTTCTAGCTAATAGCAATGAAATACAGGTTAAAACGCTTACTAAAATTAATTTTCCCAAATCATAATATAATTCTTTATAATATTTATAAAGATAGAACCATTGTAAGAACATAACCAAAGTTACTAATGCAATTATTGCTACATAAATATACTTATTTGTAGTGTTATCTAGAAGCCCTAAGTCGCTTAAAATAACTAAATCTCTATTAGTTATAGGTTCTCCTTCTTTCACTACTATCTGTCCCTTTTTTATTGTTATTGGATCAACAGATCTCTTAGCCTCTGATTTTAATTCATTAGTTTTTTCTTGATCATAGAAGAAGTTAGGCTTTATTTCTAAAATTCCTATTCTTATTCCAAGATCTCTTAATACCTTTGATAGCTTTGAACTATTAAAATTTACCGTAATAGCATCCTGTGCCTTTCTTATATCTTCTGGATTATCTTCTCTTATATCTAAATCTAGTACACTATTCATTATATTAATTAAATTCTCATGTAAAACTTTTAATTGTGCCTTATCTAATGTCAATAAGCTTTTAATCTCTTCTTCTGACAGACTTATTTCAGCTTCTTTCCTTAACTCTTCAATCTTTTCTTTCTCATTTAAGTCTCTTTCAATTAATTTGTTTGCCTGAAAAAATAAATTTTCTATTTGCTCTAAAGCTTCTTTTCGTATTTCTAAGTTTTTATTGTATTGAAGTGGTACAGACTGAATTTTCTGTTTTTGTTTCTCCTCTGTATTAAGCTTATCTGTAACTTCTTTGATTGCTTTAATATCAAACTGAGCAATATCTCCTTCTTGTAAATCATACTTTTTTGTTACAAGAGAGGTCATTATAATACCGGATATAAAAAGACAAGTAATTATGAAAGTTACTAATCTCTTAAAATTATTATTTTCCAGAGTTTTTCCTATTCCACTCATCTATAACCACGTCCTCGTTTATTTAATCCTTATCTTAAGCTATTTAATTTCTCTTTATTTTCTTTCTCTTTTTCATTGAATTTTTCTATATCACTCTGCTGTATTTTTTCTAGCTTAGCTATATTTTCTTCTACAACTAGCACAACTCTTATATCATATTTACTATCAATTTCTTTAATATCAACTATCCTATCTACTATTTTAACAGATTTATCTAATTTTACAATTATGTTTGAAAAAAGTTCACTTGTCATCTCTTTCTCAACCTTATTTTTATCTAATCTAACATCTTTTTCATTTACTTCATAATAAATACGTTTCTTTATAAAAGTATTATCCACAAAGACCTTATCACTATTTTTAAATTGATTTTTAGACTTTTTAAGGTAAATCTTCTTCCCTAGAACTTCTATATAAATTTCTGCATCCTGATTTCCAGTTCTATCTCTTTGTATTTTTGTTACAGGCACTTTAATTTTCTCTTCATAAAAAGTTCTTGCTATAACATCAGCATCAGCATGAACTAAATAAGTACTACCCTCTTTACCTTGTTCCCCTTTAACTAATATATTTCCTTGCTTTACTATGTCTCCTGGCTTTATAGAGGCCGTGCCTGCTTTACTATACACTCTCACAACTTCTCCATCTTTTTTAGCTACAATATTGCATGGAGTATCATCTATTATAATTTCAGGCGGTTCTTGTCTTTCAGCTATACTTAGATTTAAATTAGTTCCTTCAACTCTTGCTCTTACCCACATAATATCTGAATTTTCTTTAGCGATTTTTTCCTCTAGTTCATATACATCTATTTTTCCTTTTCTTATACCAGGCTTAATTCCAACTTTTTTTAACTGCTGTCTTATTTCATAAGGAGTTACACTTCTCTCAGTGGTAATATTTACTCCCCATATAAATGTAGACATATAATATATTACCCCTGCGAATATAAATATACCTCCAAGTAAAGTTTGCCTTCTTCTAGTTTTTATCATAAAAAAGGATATTCCTCTTCTATCTAAAATTTTTATTCTAGCATCAGTCTTTTTTACTATATTATTTATTATACTATAATCTTTTAAATTAGTATCAAAACAAATTGTTGTAATATTTTTTCTTTTTATATTTTTCATATTAACTTTATTTTTCCATAATAGGTTTATAATCTTTTCCGGCATAAAAGATTGAATCTCAACAGTTATTATTCCTTTTTTATATTTTTCAAAATTAAATTTACTCATAGTATGTTCCCCTCATAATTCACCGATTTAAATTTCCCTCCTAATACAACTGTACTTCCACCTATAAATAAAATCTCTAGTTTTTTTCCATGTAATGATATAACCCCTACGTTGGAATTCACTTTTATTTCATCTTCTCCAAACATAATTATGCCTCTATGATTTTCAATTATTAATTCGTTATCTCCAGTAATAATTATTTTTGGTATATCTAAAACAATATCTCTTGGTAGATCAAGTTTTTGTGCCATATCTTCCTTAGCCTTATATACTTTTTCCCTCACTTTATACTCCCCTAAATATTACTTCCATAATAATCTATGAGTTTTTTCTATAAGAAATTACTGTTTTAATATAAAATAAAAAAGTCGGCTACACCGATTTTTTTCGCTATGGGGACCTAGTCCCCCTTCGACGACGCCATATAAGTTTATCCACAAAAAGATAAACTTATAATTTACTATAAAATAAAAAGGCCCAGTTTTCACTGGACCTTAAAATAAGCTTTTCAGCTATTATTATTTAACTTAAATGTTGCTTAACTATCAAGCTTACAAGTGTACCATCTGCGCAGCCTTTTAATTTAGACATAGCAGCAGACATTACTTTTCCCATATCTCTTATACTATTTGCCCCTGTTTCATAGACGACTTGTTGAACTATATCAGCAATCTCTTCCTCGGTCAACTGCTTAGGAAGGTACTCTAATAAAATCTCTATTTCTGACTTAGTCTGTTCAACCAAATCTTGTCTATTGCCTTTTTCAAACTCAGCAATTGCTTCTTTTCTACGCTTTACTTCTCTTGATAAAATTTCAACAACTTCTTCATCATCTAAAGTTCTATTATCAACTTTTTCGGCTTGTAAAACAGCGGCTCTTGCCATATTTATGTTACTGGCTCTGAACTTATCTTTCGACTTCATTGCGTTCTTCCAGTCTTCCTGCAATCTTTCTTTAAGAGACATATTTGAGCTACCTTCTTTCAATAATTCTTATTTTATCTTAGTCTTTCTTCTTCTTGCAGCTTCAGATTTTTTCTTTCTCTTTACGCTTGGCTTTTCATAATGTTCTCTTTTTCTAACTTCAGATAAAACACCTGCTTTTGCACAAGATCTTTTAAATCTTTTTAATGCACTTTCTAATGTTTCATTTTCTCTTAATTTAACTTCTGACATTGATAATCCCTCCCTCCCTAGCAGTATCAAAACCTAAGTATTTTGCAGTATATGAGGGCAAAATAGCACATTGGTAATTATACAACATTTTTTTGCAAATTGTCAACTACTTTCATATCTTAACCTAATTTTCTTATACTTAACCTGGTGGCCAAATTAGCTTTCTTCCACCTACTATATGAAAATGGATATGTTGTACCTCTTGACCCCCATTATCTCCACAATTATTTATTACTCTATACCCACTTTCATAGATATTTAATTGTTTTGCAATTTGAGGAATGCATCTTAACATATGAGACATTATATCTATATTATCTTCATTTAACTCATTAATACTTTTAATATGATTTTTAGGTATTAAGAGAACATGCACAGGGGCCACTGGATTAATATCTTCAAACCCAAGTACCACATCATCTTCGTATACTTTTTTACAAGGTATTTCTCCTTTTACAATTCTACAGAAGATGCAATCTTCCATGATATTCACCTCCTTACCTCTGCTTTTTATATTCAACAATAATATAAATTTTCCTTCTTAAAATATTATTTTTTTTATATTATTTCTCCTGAAGCTGAATCTTCTCTTGCATCTAAGATTTTAGTTTCAATAATTTTGCCACTTAAATCTATTTTTGACGAAGATATTACTTTTATATAATTAGGAGTATATCCTTCATATAGATCATTTTTATTACTATACTGCCCTTCATATAATACTTCTAATTTTTCTCCAATAAACTTTTGAATAAATTCTTTTTCATTTTCCTCGTTAAGCTTAATAAGCGCCTTACTTCTTTCTTCTTTTATAACTCCATCTACCTGTTCCTCTAGTGCGGCTGCTTTTGTTCCAGTTCTCGGACTAAATTTAAAAATATGCATCTTTGATAACTTTATTTTACTCAAGAAATTATATGTACTCGCGAACTCTTCTTCGGTTTCTCCTGGAAATCCAACTATTATGTCAGTTGTTATAGAAACATTTTTAACATACTCTCTAAGCAACTCAACAATATTCTTATATTGTTCTATATTGTATTTTCTATTCATTCTTTTTAAAGTCTCATTACAACCACTTTGAAGTGATAAATGAAAATGCGGACATAATTTTTTTAATTCTCCTATTTCCTTTATAACTTCCTCATTAAAAAATTCTGGTCCTATAGAACCTATTCTAATTCTATTTACGCCCTCTATTTTGTCTATTTCCTTAAGTATACGAAGTAAGCTCCAATCACCTTCTAATTCAGCACCATAAGAGGAAATATCTATTCCTGATAATATTATTTCCTTAAACCCATGACGAGCCAGTTCTTTAACTTCATTAATCACAATCTTAGGGTCTTTACTGCATACTGCTCCCCTTGCAAAAGGAATTAAACAATAAGAACAAAAATTATTACAACCATCTTGTATTTTTAAGAAAGCTCTAGTTTTATCTTGATATTCTTCTATTCTAAGATCTTCAAAGGTTTTGTCTTTAAGCACGTCATTAACTGCCACCAATAACTTTTTCTCTTCTCTAGATCTATTTACCCAATAAACTATCTCTCCTTTATTTCTAGTACCTAATACTACATCTACATCCCCTATTTCTGATACCTTGTCTGGTGCAATTTGTGCATAGCAACCAACTGCAGCAATTATTGCCTCTTTGTTTCTTCTTCTTGCTCTTGATATCATTTGTCGTGATTTTTTATCACTCATATTTGTAACAGTGCAAGTATTTATAACATAAACATCTGCTACATCCTCAAAAGCTCCTACCTCATATCCACTTTTTATGAATTTTTCAGCCATAGCTTCAGATTCATATTGATTAACTCTACAGCCTAATGTAGCAAAAGCGACTTTCATTAAATAATTCCTCCTAAATCTCCCAGTTCATACATAAGTAAGCTAATGCAAGTAAATCCAGCTGTCTCTGTTCTAAGTATTCTAGGTCCTAATGTAACTATGTTTCCGCCTAGTTCTTTTAAGCGGTTTATTTCTTCTTCCTCAAAACCACCCTCAGGTCCAATGACCACTGCAACCTTTTTAACTTCCTTATTAAGATTTTTAATCAATTGTTTTATTCCATAGTTTTCAGCATTTTCATAAGGTACTACTATTAAATCCATATCTTTTAATGCATCTAAAAGCTCCTCAAAGCTTATTAAATCATTTACCTTTGGTATTAATGTTCTTTTACTTTGTTTACATGCTTCAAAGGATATTCTATTCCATCTTTCAACTTTCTTTTTATCCTTATTTATCTCTCCCAAAGATGATGTTACTCTTTCAGTTATTACAGGAGTTATTTCTTTTACCCCTAACTCTGTACATTTTTGAGCAATTAAATCCATCTTCGTAGCCTTTGGAAATCCTTGATAAAGATAAATATCAATAGGACTTTCATTATTTAAATCTAGCTTTTCTAAAAGCTTAATTTCTACTTTAGTTTTAGTTATGCTCTCTATTTCTCCTAGGTATTCTTCCCCATTGCAGTTGTTTATATTTACTTTATCTCCCTCTTTTAACCTCAATACCTTATATATGTGTTTTACATCCTCATCCTCAATAATCGCTTTTTTATCTATTATATTCTCCGAACCTACAAAGAACTTGTGCATAGTTAATTCTCCTTTTCTTTAAGCTTTAGCAACTATACAACACCACTCACCATCAATTTCTACTTCTTCAATACTAAAACCAAACTCCTCTAGTTTGTTTACCACATCATCTTTTCTATCTAATATTATACCTGAAGCTATAAAAAGACCACCTTCAAGTATAGACTTTTTAACATCCTCAACTAGAATTTTTATTATATCTGCAAGAATATTTGCAACTACTATATTTGCTTTTCCCTCTACTACATCCATTAAATTTCCATAAAGTATATCAATATTATCTATATTATTAAGACTTGCATTTTGTTTAGCTGCATCAACAGCTACAGGGTCTAGGTCTACTCCAACAACCTTTTTAGCATTTAACTTAGCTGCCGTAATCGCAAGTATACCAGAACCTGTTCCAATATCAAAAACTATAGACTGATTATTTACATATTTTTCTAAAGCTTTAATGCATAATCTAGTAGTTTCATGGGTTCCTGTTCCAAATGCCATACCTGGATCCATTTCTACTACAATTTCAGCATCTTCTTTCTCATAGCTTTCCCATACCGGCTTAATTACTATTCCCTTACCTATCTTTGTAGTCTTATAGTAGGCTTTCCAATTATTTTCCCAATCTTCTTCATTTAATCTCTTTACTGAAACTCTTCCTAATCCTTTACTAAATCCAAATGACTCTAAATTGAGTACGCTTTCTTTTATGTACTGAAGATAATCATTAAACTTATCATCTTCTTTATAATAAGCCTTAAGAATAGCTCCATCCTTTATTTCAAAATAATCTACTTCAATCCAGTCAAACCCATCAGAATTTCTCTTTTTCTCAGCAACATCTTCAGAGTCAATAATTGCAACACCTTGAACCCCAGTATTATAAAGTATTCCGGTAACCGCCTCTACAGCTTCGCTACTAGTAATAATCTCGATCTCTAACCATTGCTTATCCATTTATAGAATCTCTCCTTTTATTCAATAATTCTTTGGCTCTATGTATTAATATATTATAATCCATAAAACTTATTGTTGTAAACAAACTTAAAAAACTCGTTTCCCTCAATAGAGAGAAACAAGTTTTTTCTACATAAAGTTCTTCTTTATTTTATCAACCAAAGATTCTTTAGAATCCTTTTCACTACCTTCTGCTAGTTTTTCTCCGCTTGCTTCCATGAAGGCTAATAATGCTTCCTTTTGCTTTTCATTTAAGCTCTTAGGAACATCTACAATAAGCTTAACATACTGATCTCCTCTACCGTGACTGTTAACTCTAGGTACTCCTTTACCTTTTAGTCTAAACACAGTTCCCGGCTGTGTACCAGAAGGAACAGTATATTTTACATCTCCATCAATAGTTGCAACTTTAATCTCAGTACCTAATGTAGCTTTTGCAAAACTAATATGCTCTTCAATATATATATCAAAGCCTTTTCTCGTAAAGAATTTATGCGGTGTTACTCTAATGTTTATATATAAATCTCCATTTGGTCCACCATTTTTTCCTGGCTCTCCCTGCCCCCTAAGTGGTAATACGTTTCCTGTATCCACTCCTGCTGGGATATTAATTTTTATTTTTTTATTTTTTCTCGTAGTTCCTTTTCCATGACAAGTTGAACACGGATTTTCTATAACATTACCTGTACCTCTGCACTTATCACAAGTATTAGTAGTGACAAAACTTCCAAGTGGTGTATTCCTTTGTGATCTAACTTGACCGCTTCCACCACATTTATCACAAGTTTTTGAACTTGTACCTGGTTTTGCTCCAGACCCATCACAAGTTTCACACTTTTCATTTTTAGAAATGGATATTTCCTTTTCAATTCCAAAAACTGCTTCTTCAAAAGTTAAATTTAAAGTATATTCAAGATCCGCTCCTCTCTCTGGACCATTTCTTCTCTTACGCGAAGAAAATCCTCCTCCAAAGAAAGAGTCAAATATATCTTCAAAACCTCCCATTCCCGAGAAATCAAAGCCTCCCGCTCCTCCAAATCCACCACTAAAGTCAGTAGTTCCAAATTGGTCATATTGAGCTTTTTTCTGAGGATCAGATAAAACTTGGTATGCTTCATTTATATCTTTAAACTTTTCCTCAGCTTCTTTATCTCCTTGATTCCTATCAGGATGGTACTTCATTGCAAGCTTTCTATATGACTTTTTTAATTCCTCATCACTTGCTCCCTTTTCTACTCCAAGAATACTATAATAATCCTTATTAGCCATCCCTTAAAATTCACCACCTAATTCTGTTTTTCAAACTTAAATTAAGGGAAGGCTAATAAACCATCCCTTAATTATATGCCTTTTTAAGTATACACAAGTTATTTATCTTCTTCAACCTTGAAATCAGCATCTACTACATTATCATCTTTAGGTCCATTATTTGTTTCTGCATTAGCTCCATTCATATCTGAAGCTGCTTCTGGTCCAGCTTGTTGATATAACTTAGCTGATACTGCCTGAAATGCTTCTGTTAATTCTTCTGTTGCTTTTTTAATTGCTTCTATGTCGCTTCCATCTTTTACAGATCTAAGAGCTTCTAATTTTTCTTCTATTTTGCTCTTATCTTCACCTTCTACTTTACCTTCAAGTTCTTTTAAAGTTTTTTCTGTTTGGTATAGTAATGAGTCTGCATTATTTTTAACTTCTACTTCTTCTTTTCTCTTTTCATCTTCAGCTGCAAACTTTTCAGCTTCTTTTACAGCTTTTTCTATTTCATCATCATTTAAGTTCGTTGATGCTGTAATTGTAATATTCGCTTCTTTTCCCGTTCCCTTATCTTTCGCTGAAACATTTAGTATACCATTTGCGTCCATATCAAAAGTTACTTCAATTTGAGGAATTCCTCTTTGTGCTGGTGGTATATCACTTAATTGGAATCTACCTAAAGTCTTATTGTCTCCAGCCATTTTTCTTTCACCTTGAACTATATGAATTTCCACTGATGTTTGGTTATCTGCTGCTGTTGAGAATATTTGGCTCTTTCTTGCTGGTATAGTTGTATTTCTTTCTATTAATGGAGTAGCTACTCCTCCCATAGTTTCAATTCCAAGTGTAAGTGGTGTTACATCTAAAAGAAGAATATCTTTTACTTCTCCTGTTAAAACACCTGCTTGTATTGCAGCACCCATAGCTACAACTTCATCTGGATTAACTCCCTTAGAGGGTTCTTTTCCAGTAAACTTTTTAACTGCTTCTTGAACTGCTGGTATTCTTGTTGATCCTCCAACAAGTACAACCTTATCAATATCATTAATTGATAGTCCAGCATCTTGTAGTGCTTTTCTCATTGGTTCAATTGTAGCTTCAACTAAATCTGCAGTTAATTCATCAAATTTTGATCTTGTTAAATCCATATCTATATGTTTAGGACCTGTTGCATCTGCAGTTATAAATGGTAAATTTATGTTTGTTTTAGTTGATGAAGATAACTCTATTTTAGCTTTTTCTGCTGTCTCTTTTAATCTTTGAAGAGCCATCTTATCATTTCTTAGATCTATTCCACTTTCTGCTTTGAAAGTATTAGCTATATGGTCCATAACTCTTTGGTCAAAATCATCTCCACCTAGCTTAGTATTTCCATTTGTTGACTTAACCTCAAATACTCCATCACCAAGTTCTAATATTGATACGTCAAAAGTACCTCCACCTAGGTCATATACGAATATCTTTTGATTTGTATCCATTTTATCAAGACCATACGCAAGTGCTGCTGCTGTTGGTTCATTTATTATTCTCTTAACTTCAAGTCCAGCGATTTTACCTGCATTTTTAGTCGCTTGTCTTTGACTATCATTAAAATAAGCTGGAACTGTAATCACAGCCTCAGTAACAGTTCCTCCTAAATAAGCTTCTGCATCTGCTTTTAACTTTTGAAGAATCATTGCAGAAATTTCTTCTGGTGAATATTTCTTATCTTCCACTGTTACTCTATAATCTGTTCCCATATGTCTTTTAATTGACATGATTGTTTTATCTGGATTTGTTATTGCTTGTCTTTTTGCCACTTGTCCTACAAGTCTTTCTCCATTATCCTTAAAAGCTAATACTGATGGTGTTGTTCTTGCTCCTTCAGCATTTGCAATAACTACTGAGTTTCCACCTTCCATAACTGCAACACATGAATTTGTTGTTCCTAAGTCTATACCTATTACTTTTGCCATTTTACTTACCTCCTAATTTTTATAAGTATTTTATATTATGATTTAGATTAGTTAGCTACTTTGACTAAACTACATCTAAGAATTTTATCATCTCTTCTAAATCCTTTTTGAAAAACTTCAACTATCTCATTTTTTCCAAAGCTATCATCTTCAATATGCATAATAGCATTATGATAATTAGGATCAAATTCTCCAGTTGAATGTATTTCTTCAACTTTAAGTTTTTGTAATGCCTCATTAAATTGTCTAATAGTTATCTCTATTCCTTTTTTAATGTCATCAGCATTTCCTTCCGCTGACATTGCTCTCTCTAAGTTATCTAATACAGGTAACATATGTTTTAAAACATCTGCACAAGCATCTGTATATATAGAAAGTTTTTCTTTCTCTGTTCTCTTTCTGAAATTCTCGTATTCAGCACTCATTCTTAAAAATCTATCTTTTAAAGCTTCTGATTCATTATATAATTTCTTATTTTCATCCTTTAATCTTTTATTTTCAATGTGTAATAGTTCTGTTTCATTAGCCTTATTTTCATCATCTAAATTGATTTCTTCTTTTAATTCTTCAAACTCCATATCTTCATTCACTTCTGCTTCTTCTAAAGTTTCTTCTCTAAAGCCTTCATTTTCTCTACTCATATTTCCCTCTTTTTCCTTAGATTCTTTTAGCTTTTCATCACTTATCATATCTTCACCTCTTACTTATCATCAATATATATTTGACCTATGTTATTATTAAGAATTCCTACTAGCTCAGTTAAAAGAGATATTACTTTAGAATACTGCATTCTTGTTGGTCCAATAACTCCTATAGTTCCTAGAGGTTGATTCCCAAGAGAATAAACTGCCGAAACTACACTACAGTCTTGCGCATCATGAATAAAGTTTTCTTTTCCAATACTAATAGAAATATTCTTATCATAGGTTGCTACATCATATACGTTGTTAAATAATTTCATTAATGTATCTTTATCATCCATTAAAGATAAAAATTGCCTTGCTTTTTCAACGTCATTATACTCCGAATAGTTAAATATGTTTGCTGCACCCTCATAATAGATTTCATTATTATCAGCTTTGCTTAAAGCCTCATAAAGAGCAGAAATTATTGCTTGAAAAATATCTTCATATCCTCTAAGTCCAATTTTGAGATCATTTATTACTTCTAAATTTATATCTTGTATTGTTAAATTTACAAGTTTTTTATTTAACACATTTGATATTTTCTGAAGCATATCTGGACTTATGGTTTTATTAACTCTAATTATGTTATTATTAATAATTCCATTTTGAGTTACGATAATAGCTAAAATATTATTATCTATGCTTAAAAGTTGGATGACCTTAATAGAACTGCTTCTTACTGATGGAGGCCTAACTACACAAGTTAACTTTGTAAGATCCGAAAGCAAAGCTATAGCTTTTTTAACAATCTTATCTACTTCATACAAAGCCTCGTTAATTAATTCTTTTTTAATCATTAATTCTTCTTCAGGTGTTAGTTTTGGTAGATGAATCATTTTATCTACATATAATCTATAACCTTTATCCGAAGGTTTTCTGCCCGAAGAAGTATGAAGTTGTTCTATAAATCCTAATTCTTCTAAATCAGACATTTCATTTCTTATAGTAGCTGAACTTATGCCTAAATCATACTTTTTAGCAATTGTCCTAGAACCTACTGGTTCACCAGTTATTATATAGTCATGAATAATAGCTTGAAGTATTTTTATTTTTCTTTCATCCATATTAAAGTAATTATTCAATCAATCACCTCATTTATTAGCACTCTATAGGTGTGAGTGCTAACGACTACGTCTTAAAGTTATCACTCTACTATTTTTTTGTCAATATCATATTTTATACGTAATTAATTCATTTTAATCAAATATTCCCAGTTTTTTTTTATTTTCTTTTAGTTTCTCTTTTTTTCATATCATTATGTTTAATCTCTAATTACTTATCATGAAATCACTCATAACTACATTAGAAACCTCTATTCCCTTAGGTGATAAAAATAATCTTCCTTTATTTTCTTCTAATAATCCTTTATTTTTATTAGATAAAATAGCTGCTTCATATACATGATGTATAGAACTTTTAAATCTATGGTAAAATTCATCAACGGAAACCCCATTTATTTTCCTAAGTCCCATAAACATATATTCTTCCATATCATCTTCTATTGAATTTTTCTTTTTTTCTACAACAGCATTTTCTTTATCATTAATTAACCTTATATATTCTTCAACTTTTTCCTCATTTCTATACCTAATACAATCTCTATAACCATGTGCAGATGCACCACAACCAATATATTCTTGTAAGTTCCAATAAACTAAATTATGCTTACATTCCTTCTTTTCTTTGGAAAAGTTTGATATTTCGTATTGATTAAATCCTCTATTTTTTAAAAATTCTAAGGTATACCAATACATTTCTCTTTCTAAATCTTCTTCAGGTAAACTTAGAGCTTCTCTTTCATATAGTTTAAAAAACTCCGTTCCCTCTTCAACTATTAGACTATAACAAGATAGATGTTCTGGATTTAATTCCGTAACTTTATTCAATGTATCCTTCCATTCCTGAAGGTTTTGATTTGGAATTCCAAACATTAAGTCTATATTTATATTTTCGAATCCAACCTTCCTTGCCATTGTAAAACTTTCTACAAACTCTTCGTTAGTATGAATTCTCCCTAAATTTTTAAGGTGTATGTTTTGCCATGCTTGCAATCCTATACTAATTCTATTTACTCCAATAGACTTTAATAATCTTAGTTTATCTATATCAAAAGTTCCCGGATTACCTTCTACTGTAAACTCTAAATCAGTACTTTTTTTAAGTTTATGAATACTTTTTCCTATTATATTCCATCCCTCTAAAGACAAATAGGTGGGAGTTCCCCCACCTATAAATATAGTTTTTATTGTTTCTTCTCCTATATTGTCTATTTCTTTAGAAAGTGCCTTTGCATAGTCTATCATTTGACTTTCCATACCACAGAAGGAAGGAAAATCACAATACAAACATTTTTGCTTGCAAAATGGAATATGTATATATAATGAAATACCCTTATCCATGTTTAAAAGCTCCATTCTAATGTAATAAATATATTAATCAACCTTTAAAATTGACATAAATGCTTCTTGTGGCACTTCTACACTACCAATTTGGCGCATTCTCTTCTTACCTTCTTTTTGCTTTTCAAGTAGCTTTTTCTTTCTAGAAATATCTCCACCATAACATTTTGCAAGTACGTCTTTTCTCATTGCCTTAACAGTTTCTCTAGCTATTATTTTTGCACCTACAGCTGCTTGAATAGGAACTTCAAACATTTGTCTTGGAATTACTTCTTTAAGCTTCTCTGCAATTGCTCTTCCTTTTTGATAAGCTTTTTCTTCCGGAACTATCATAGACAACGCGTCTACTACATCTCCATTTAACAACATATCAAGCTTAACAAGTTTAGCACTAGTATATCCTGTTAGTTCATAATCTAAGGATGCATATCCTCTAGTCTTTGACTTAAGCATATCAAAAAAGTCATATATTATTTCATTTAGAGGTATATAATATTTAATCACAGCCCTTGTTGTTTCTATATATTCCATATCTATAAAAGTACCTCTTCTACTTTGACACAATTCCATAACAGCACCTACATAATCAGAAGGAGTTATTACAGATGCCTTTACTATAGGTTCTTCCATATTTTCGATTTCTGTAGGATCTGGTAGATTTGTAGGATTTGTAATCTCTATTAATTCTCCATCTCTTTTATATATTTTATATATAACTGATGGAGCTGTAGTTATAATATCAAGATTAAATTCCCTTTCTATTCTTTCTTGTATTATTTCCATATGAAGTAACCCTAAGAATCCACATCTAAATCCAAAACCTAGTGCAATAGACGTCTCTGGTTCAAAGGAAAGCGCTGCATCATTTAGTTTTAGTTTTTCTAATGCATCTTTTAATTCGTCATACTTAGCTCCGTCAACAGGATAAATACCACTGAACACCATTGGAACTGCTGGTCTATATCCTTCTAATGGTTCATCTGCTGGTCTTAGAGCTTCAGTTATAGTATCTCCTACTGCGGCATCCTTTAAGTTCTTTATAGATGCAGTTATATATCCAACATCTCCAGCACTTAACTGTTTCATAGGTAAAAATCCTGGAGTAAATACTCCTACTTCTGTTACATCATATTCTTTTTTACTTACCATAAACTTAATCTTTGTTCCACTCTTTACAGTTCCATCCTTAATTCTTACGTAGCAAACTACTCCTTTATAACTATCATAATAGGAATCAAATATCAGAGCTTTTAGTGGAGCTTCTTCGTCCCCAGTTGGAGCTGGTACCTTTTCTACTACAGCTTCCAAAACATCCTTTATGTTTAAGCCCGTCTTCGCTGAAACCAAAGGTGCATCTTGTGCTTCAATTCCTATAACATCCTCTATTTCTTGCTTAATTTCATCTGGTCTTGCACTTGGTAGATCTATCTTATTTATAACAGGTACAACCTCTAAGTCATGATCTAATGCAAGATAGCAATTAGCTAAGGTTTGTGCTTGTATACCTTGTGTTGCATCAACTACAAGAATAGCTCCCTCACAAGCTGCTAAACTTCTTGAAACTTCGTAATTAAAATCAACATGTCCTGGAGTGTCAATTAAGTTTAATATGTACTCTTCTCCGTTATCCCTCTTATAGACCAATCTTGCAGCTTGAGATTTTATTGTTATTCCTCTTTCACGTTCTAATTCCATATTATCAAGTACTTGATTTTCCATTTCTCTATTGGTTAATGTTCCAGTGGTCTCTAACAATCTATCTGCAAGTGTAGATTTACCATGGTCAATATGCGCTACTATTGAGAAATTTCTTATATATTTTTTTCTATCGTTCTGCATGTTATTTTACCCCCATCGCACGTAATAAATCGTATTAAATTATATCACAATATTCTAGTTAGATGTCAACAATAACTATTATTGTAATATAAATCTTTAACCCTCAAATACATTCCACACCTTAACTGTTTTATTTCTAAATCTATTTATTAAGTTATTAACTGTATTTCCTAAGTTATATAAAATCTGATTATTTACAAAAAATGTATATTTGTTTGTATCTATTCTAAAATCAAAAGGTTCATTATTATATAAAATCCTTATCTTAGGCACATTAGCCTTGCTTTTTTTGTCTTCATTTACTCCTCCTATATTATACTTTTCAGGATAAGTTAATATATCTTCCATATGATCCAGGTTCCAGGAGCTTTCATCTTGGTTATATACCATACTTCTATTATTAATATCTCCAGCTATAGTGGAATATATTTGTCTATTTAAATTTAGATTTACTCTACACAAACCAATAACTATTAAAATTAGAGTTATAAAAAAAACTATTTTATATTTGCGCATAAAAAAGCACCTCCTACTATATATAAGGATGTACTTTTTTAATGATTTTATTCAATTTTTTCCATTAATATATTCTGCGAGTATTCTTGCTATATATTTTCCAGATGCTTTTACTTCATCCATTGTATTTATATGAGAACCTAGTTCCATTAAAATTGCATTACTACTAGTATCTTGATTATAATACTTTCTTCCATAGTTATAGTAAAAGGTTCCTTTATTCAAACTTGGTGAAGACTTATCCCCAGGATATAACTTATTAGATATTCCTCTAATCTTTTCTACAACTTTAATTTGATTTTCATAGTGTGGATTTTTTTTTGTCATTACAAAAGAAAATCTTGCTACACTTTCCCCATTAATAATAGTTGTAACTGCCTTTTTATTTTCTACGGAATCTCTATGTAAATCTATTATTAGCTTAAAATCCTTATACTGCTCTAAATATTTATTTAAAGTCACTCTAGATCTTTCGTAGCTATCATTATAGCTTGCAATGTCATGTATAGTAATATCATGTATTACAGATACTCCATACTTCTCTAACTCCTTTTTCAACTCTTCACCTGCTACGGTTATATTTTTATTCATGTCTTGACTATTAGTTCCATACGGGGCATAGCTTTCACATGTATGAGTATGATATATAAGCACCTCTGGCTTCGTTGTCATCTCTTTTTTAAGTTCAGGAGTGAAAGTTGGAGCAGAGTTCATATTTCCATCACCCTTACTTATATTCTCTTCCTCATATACTTGATCTTCATTTAATAAAAACCTATCAACTCCATATTCATCAGCTCTTCCTTGAGCCATATGATTTATCGGTAACTTATTATATGTATTACTATCTATATAAGCTATTTCCCTTCCAACTATCCCTAAGTAACTATCCCCAATTCCTAACAAGTTGAATATGCTTTCTTTTAAAAAATTTTCCCCATCCCCTAATTCTTTAGCATTTTTTAAACCTATTACAGGAATATTATAAGCTAAAATTTCATTATACACTCTAGCTTGTAGTGTTTTTTCTTTGCCTAGAATATTCTTAATACTGCCAAATAGTACTATAGTAAGTGCTACTCCTAATAAAATAAGTATTAGTATACTCTTGTAATTAAAACTATCATTTTTCTCTAAGTTCACTATGATCCCTCCCTTGTTTGTTCTATATTATATGAGAGATCACTTTTATATTATTACTAATTTATATATCTATTTATATCATCAAGTTCTAATGCTGGTTGAAGAGCAATATTTATGCCATTAGCTATAATTTTAGACATTACATCAATAACTAAATCAATTTCTTTTGGAGTTACAATCATATTTCCAAGCTGAGGATACAGTACTTCTTCTATTAACTTTTGTTTTTCCTCTCTGTCTAAAGAATTTAGCATATTATAAAATTCGCTACCCTCTGATGATTGACTTATTAATGCGTCTAGACTTAAATCCATTGTATCATTTGCTAGTGTAGCTGCATGAACTACAGTTGGAATTCCTATAGCTATTACAGGAATCCCTAAAGCTTTTTCACTTATTTCCATTCTCTTATTACCTATTCCTGAACCTGGAGAAATTCCTGTGTTTCCTATTTGAATTGTTCTATTTACTCTCTCTGTTTTTCTTGATGCTAATGCATCAATACAAATTATTAAATTAGGCTTAATCTTATCCGCTATCGCACTTATAATTTCTCCCGTCTCTATGCCTGTTAATCCTAATACACCTGGTGATAAGGCGCATACTGGTCTTATACCTTCATCTATCTGATCTGGAACAAGTTCTTTTAGATGCCTTGTTACCATCATTTTAGATATAACCTTAGGTCCTAGCGCATCTGGCGTAACATTCCAATTACCAAGCCCCACTACTAGTGCAGTCATACTTTTATCTACCTTTACCATATCTGATAATGTTTTACCAAAAACTCTACTCACATCATCCATAATATCTCTATCATAACTTACATTTTCGGGTAGCTCTATAGTAATATAGTTACCTACAGGTTTTCCCATATTTCTCTCTCCTACATCATCTAATATATTTACATCAACTATTTTCATTCCACTCTCAAAGTATTCTTCTACTTTTACACCTAATATTTGCTCTTTTGTCTGTTCTTCATATATTTCTTTAGCTTCTACTGCTAAATCTGTCCTCACACTATACATATATTCTCTCCCTTTCATATTTCATTATTTCTTTAGCAATATTTTTAGCTATTTTCAAATTAATAATTCATATATAATTAAGGACAACTATATGTTTTTAAAAAACATCTGTTAAAATTGAATAAAATGTGTTTTTTTCCATATATATGTATTTATTAAAATTTACAAATTTTCTACTTGAAGTGCTTAGTAAATAATGCTATAATATCATTTGTTGAGTAAGGCAATTCAATTACGAATTCCCCAAAGCTGCTTAACCCTACCAAAATAACAAGGGGGTGAAAATGAGATGGCAAACGTAAAATCAGCTCAAAAGAGAATAAAAATCATTGAAACTAAAACACTTAGAAATAAAATGATTAAATCATCATTAAAAACAATAATAAAGAAATTTGAGGCTACTATTGCTAGCAATAATATAACAGAAGCTAAAGCTTCATATGTTAATGTTGTAAAAGCTTTAGACATGGCTGCAGCTAAAGGCATCTTACATAAGAATAAAGCTGCAAGAAAGAAATCAAGACTAGCTGCTAAATTAAATGGATTAAGCGCTTAATGAAATAAACCGGTGCAGACACCGGTTTTTATTTTTTATATTTTTTTATATAGTTGCTGTCCGTATAATTAAAAGCTCCATCTCCATTTTCGAATTAACTGTAGAGCTTTTTAAAAGTTTTTCTGTATTTAAGCACAATTCCATACTATTTTTAAGTTGGTCTATAGTAAATTTTTTACTTTGCACCATCATCTTCTCACATATATATGGGTGAAGCCTAAGTTCTTTTGCCAGTTCTTCTTTTCTCTTACCTCTCTCTGCTTCGAGCTTTATATCAAAAATTAATTTAAATTGCCTTTGTATCATTCTCAAAATAGTGGTTATAGACTCTCCCTTAAAAACTAATTCATTTAAAATATCTATAGACTTTTGAGGTTTTTTTTCTGATATATAATCTACCAAATTAAAAATATCATTGTCGCTTTTTAGGCTAGTAAGTTCAGTAATATCCTTAGCTGTTATTTCTCTACCATAAGTATAACAATAAAGTTTCTCAACTTCATTTTCTATAATATCCATATTATTTTCTACATTACTACAAAATAATGATAATTCTGTCTTCGCAATACCCTTTCCTTTCTTTCGAAAAATTTCTTCTACTTTTTTTTGTAGCATAGCTCCTTTTAATTTTAAAAACTTAACTACACAAGCGGTATTATTTATTTTCTTCAACTTATAACTCTCTTTTTCTCTATCATTTTCAAAGATATAATACATTATTAAAATACATTCTTTTGGAAGGGTCTTTATATAATCAATAACTTCCTTTGAAAGTTTTTCTGATCCCTTATCCATTTTATCTTTAAGAAAATTAGCTCTATAAATTATAATTACCTTTTTATCACTCATAAAAGGCAAAGTTTCACAAGCATTTACAATTGTATTCATATCCACAGTAGATCCATCTAACTGTACGTAATTAAAATCAAAAAAATCTTTGCTTATATTTTTGTCTATAATCGTCTTTATAGTTTCCTTGATACTTTGTTCATCACTGCCACAAAAAACATAGCAGTTGCTATATTCATTCTTTTTGAATTTATCATTTAAAGTCGAAACATCAATCAAAGTATTTTCCTCCGTTGTAATTAAATAATATTTAATATTATACCATGTTGTACATTAATATTAAACAAAACAAAAGTATAGGAAAATACTTAACTTTACTATATCCATATTTAACAAAGACAAAAGATATAAACATAACAATCATGCAAATTCCATAGAAAAGGTTATATTCAGTTACTGAAGGAGCTATTTTCATCAAAGTATATATTACTCCATCGAGAATAGTTAATATTAAATATAAAAAATAAGTAAGAATTTTTAATAAAGGTTTAATTTTGTAAATAAGAATCCCTACATTTCCTAAAATCACTACAATGGAGTATAAAGGTACTAATATTAAATTTCCCGGAATAAAAAACATACTTATATTTTTAAGTGTACACATTGCATAAGGCATTGAAAAAATCTGAGAGCTAAGTGTAATACTCAAGGATTCATTTATACTCTTAGGTAATTTATATAATCTCCTTTGCAATGTTTTATTATATAAAATAATGCCTATCGTTGCCAAGAAAGATAAATTAAATCCAATATCAAGCACATAATAAGGTTTCACTAAAAGTAGTATCAACGCAGCTAAACTCAAAGAGGAAATCCTATCATAGTTTCTATAGGTTAACTTAGACATCTTTAAAATTAGTATCATTATAAAGGCACGTGCTGTAGATGCTTTACTCCCTGTAAAAATCATGTATATTCCTGAAATTATTAATGCTATTCTTAATCCAAATATACGTTCTAGTAGTTTATATACTATAGCTACATGAAATCCCGATACACTAATGATATGAGATATTCCTAACTTATTAAAATTATCTTTCTGTTCATAGGATAAATATTTCGTATCTCCATAACAACAGGCCATTATTACAGCACCCTTCTGAGAATCTAGCGCTTCACTATATTCTATATATAACTTATGTCGAAAGGAGTAAAGTTTAGTAATAAGGTCTTCTTTTTTCTTAGTATAGTTTTCAACATAATACCTACCCACGTTTCCTCTTGAATAGTCTCTTATTTCCTGAAACTTACCTACAGCTTCAATCCTCTCTCCTTGCCTTATTCCCTCTAGTTCCCCCTCTAAATATACCACTCTCCCCTTATAACTAGCACTGCAATATCCCCTTTTCATTTCTAAAATTCTAAACTCCGCATTATATCCTATATCTAAATTAAAATAAATAAAACAACTCATACATCCTACTATAAAAAAACTACAAACTAAACTAAAGCTCTTTATATCTTCATAAATATAAACAACTGTTAAAAATGACAAAACTACAAGCATAGCCATTAGATATGAAAACTCAAAAACTATAACAGAAAAACATCCTATATAAATAGCTATTGCATAGTAAACTATAGGTCTTCTCATATATTTCTCCTATATTATTATACTTTCATCTATAAACATATTTTTTAGGGCAAATTAATACACCTCATCATGTAATTTTATCCAAATTTGATGAGGTGTAATCAGTACTATATTCTTTTACCCATTCCCTTTGAAAGTTTTAATACAAAGGTTTGTAAAACTAACAAAGGTATTAGTATTTTTAGATTCCAAATTATATTCTTTATAGAAAAACTATAACTAAAGTAATTTATCTTTATTAATATAGAGAAAATTATAATGTTAACTGTAATTATTAATATAGAAACTTTATTTCTAAATACATTTTTTAGATGAGCAAAATAAAAAACTAAAATCATAGAACTAAAATTTAAGATTATGAAAAAGTTATTTTTAGCTAATATTAAATCATTAGTATTAGACATATATGACATTAAGAGTATTATAGCTAATTTAAATAACATATACATCCAAAATCCTGATGGTATGCTTTTAGCCAACTTTATATTTAGCTTAACGTTTTCGTATCTCTTTTTTTCATTATTATTTCTCTGCATAAATATTATTAAAGAACCCATAGTAGTGGTTATACAGTTTAATAGTATAAAAAATATTAAATCAGCTATATTTTCGCCTGTCAAATCTAGAGAAACTATTATACATAAAAATTCTATTAAAATCGATATAAGATTAAATATTATTATCTTTTTTATACTTTGTATAATATTTCTGCTTTCCTCTATTAAAGATACTAATCCTAAGAAATCATTATCTCTTACAAATATATCTCCTAATTTCTTTGCTATTTCAGTACATTCCTTCCCCATAGCTATACCTATGTATGCTGCTCTAAAACTAGGTAAATCAGTAAATTTATTTCCTGTAATAGCCAGATTATATCCCATTTTACTAAATAGTGAGGATATTTGCCACTTATGTTTCGGAGTTATCTTTGAATATATTCCTACTCTTTCAACAAACTTTTCTAGTTCAGTTTCATTCATATTATCCATCTCTACACCTGAAAGTACTAAGTCATTTTTATTCAATATACCTACTCTTTTTCCAAAGGATTGAGCTGCAATTTTGTTATCCTCGGTTGTTATTATAGGGCGTATAGCCAGTGTTTTACAATATTCTATTATTTCTTGAACATTATCTTTACTTGGGTTTTCAAATCCTATAAGTCCCACAAAAACTAAATTACTCTCTATATTCTCATTAATACTAGGTTGATAGGTAAAATTTCTATATGCCACTCCTACAACTCGCAATGATTTCAAAGATAGATACAGGTCCCCATCTTTTATATCCACAATGTCTTTAGCAGTGAGTTCTACTTCTATACCATTTTTCATGATATGAGTACATCTATCTAATAATTTATCTACAGCTCCCATTACATTAGCTCTATACTTATCTTCTACTCTATTCAATGTAGTCTTTATTCTTTTATCTATGTCAAAAGGTATTTGAAAAAGTCTTACTTGTTCTTTATCTAAAACCATTTTATCTATTTTTTTTTGTAATCCATATTTTATAATTGCTTTTTCAATTAAATTTTCTCTTTCTATTTCAGAGTTTATTTTAGAATCATTACATAATAATCCTATACTTATGATTCTATCCAAATTGTCCTTATCTTCTTCAATCTCTTCCTGACTTGACTCTATGAGCTTAGAGTTAGTATAGAAACTATCTACATACATAATCTCTTCTGAGAATGTACCTACTTTATCAGTAAACACAATATTCGCACTTGATAATAATTCAACAGAAGACAGTCCTTCAATTTTTACACCTCTTCTATCCATAAGCTTTTTAATTATAAAAGAAAGTATACTTATAGTTAGTATAAGTTCAATCGGGACTAAAATTAAATAACAAAGAACTATTAAATCTATTGCCTTTTTTAAGCTCTCTCCTATTGATATATTATAAATAAGTACGCTAATAGATAAACCTATACATATCAAAGAAAATTTACTTACAAATTTGAAAATACTATCTTGAACTTCACTTTTAATATAGTTTGCTTCTAATAGACCCTTTATTATATCATCTATTTGAGCAGTGCTTCCTACTTCTACTACTACCCCTTTACCTCTTCCCTCAATTACAAAAGAGGACTTAAATGCTATATTTTTCATTTCACTTAAAGATATCTCTTTATCTTCAATTTTGGTTTCATACTTTTCTATTATTTCATTATTACCGGTAATTACCGACTCTTTAATTTTTAAATCCGTACACTCTATAAGTCTTAAATCTCCTGGTACAATATCTCCCTTTTCTAAATATACTATATCTCCTACCACAAGCTCCTCAGCATTAATGCTAATTGTTTTACCAGCTCGAATTACTAAAGCCTTATTAGGTGTAATTTTTGTTATATGTTTTATCTTATTTTCATTATTAAAGTCCTTTACAGAAAAAAATATCGAAGACGCCAAAATAAAGATTAATAGAATCGAGGCAGTTGAATACTCATTAATATAACTTAGTAATAAAACTGTCCCCATTCCACTTAAAGAATATAATTTTGTTATATATTTGATAAATATCCTTATAAAACTCTTACTTTTTAAATCTATACTTTTATTTTCTCCAAATATTGATCTGTTCTCTTGAACTTTTTCTTCTGAAAGACCTTTTTTAATGTCTATATCTAATTCTTTAACTACATCATTCCAACTACTATTATACCAAGCTTTCATAAAAAACCTCATTCACTTATTTTCACTTATAAATTCTATAAATATAGTCGTCTATGGAAAAATATACTTTAGCCAATCTTTGCCATAGATTTTATAAATAATCTAGAAAGTATAAATGAGCCCTTATTAGGCTCATTTATACTTATTTATTTAACTCTAAAACAATTTGAAAGAAAATAGTGTTTCTCTCCTAAATCATCCTTTATTAAAAATAACATAGCATTATCAACTGCTGGCTTAATCTCATACTGAGCAGGCATTCTTACACTTAAAACTTCATACTCCTTACCTTTCGTTAAGTTAACTTCTACTCCTAACTGTTCTTGAGTATTACTATAAAATGTAACTTTTTGAATAGGTCTAATATTTTCTAACATTTCTTCCATAATATTATTCTCCTTTACCCTTTTCATTTTATATCCAATTATTTTTAGCATAAACATAGCTTTGGCTTTCTTTAGAGTCTTTACACTCCATCTTAAGCTTAAACATCGCTATTCCACTTCGGATAAACAGTATTATAACATTTTTATACACTTAATTCAAAATTGATTATTCTATTATATATTATATCTACCTAACTTCTATCTTATCTATAAATTTCTCTATGGTTTTATCTCCTATTCTACTTATGTTTTTCAACTCATCTATAGATAAAAATCCACCTTTTTCCTGTCGGTAATCTATTATTTTTTGAGCAGTTACCTCACCTACACCGGGCAAAGTCATCAATTCTTCTTTTGTTGCCCTATTAAGATTTATTTTATCATTCGAACTTCCTGTCAAATTACTTTTACTTAAATTTGTATTTATTTTATTGCTAGGAAGAGTTGTATTACTAAAATTCATGTCATAAACTTGTTCTCTACTATAGACTATTATACAATCCTCATCATTTAATTTCATAGAAGAATTTATATTCATAGTATCTGCTTTTTCTGTAAATCCTCCAGCTTTATTAATTAAATCATATATTCTGCTCCCATAGTTTAGGGTATAAACATTTGGATTTTTTACTTCCCCTTTAATTTCTACCATAATGCTTTTTAAATCTTCAATATTGGTATTATCTACAATAACTTTATTCTCCATACTTTTAAGATTTGTATTATTTTTAGCTAATACATCCTTTTCATTCTTATTGCTTGGTTGTGATAAGGTATACCCTATAATTAAAAATACTATACACCCTATAATCATTACAATAGACCCAATAAGTTTTTCTTTCTTTTCCATGATAAACCTCCAAATTATATAAGGTATGTTTTTAAAATTCTTGCCATTATTTTAAAAATAATAACCTACATTTGTAATATTTATAAAGGTGATTATCTTTGATATAATTCTCTTTTTTTGGTATACTATTGGTATAATAACAAGGAGGTAGTTTATGCGTAGACTTATAAATTTCATGCTAATATTTGTATTAACGTTATCCTTATTGTCATATAAATCATTTGCAAAGGATTCCATTTCTAATATATCAGCTGATGGAATCATATTAATGGATGCAAAAACTGGTGAAATTTTATATTCTAAAAATATAGATGTCCAGTATCCTCCGGCTTCAACCACTAAGATTATGACAGCCCTTATGGTACTTGAAAATTGTAAATTGGATGATATAGTTAAGGTTGGTAAAAAACCTCCCTTTGCAGACGGTAGTAAAATATACATATTCGAAGATGAAGAGTTTAAAGTAAAAGATTTATTGCATGCTCTTCTCTTGCGATCAGCTAATGATGTAGCAGAAGCACTAGCTGAACATATATCCGGCTCTGTTGAGGAATTCGCCGCTCTCATGAATAAAAGAGCTTCTGAACTCGGAGCCGTTAATACAAACTTTGTAAATCCTAGTGGTCTTTATGATGAAAATCATAGAACTACAGCTAAAGACTTAGCTATAATAATGAAAGAATTATCCAAACATCCTGAATTTATAGAAATTGCTACAACTCCTATGTATTATATTGAACCTACAAATAAAAGTGAAAAAAGACGCCCTCTATCTAACGAAAATAGACTTCTGCAAAAAAATTCTATTTACTATTATGAAGGTTGTGAAGGTGGTAAAACGGGTTACACCGTGCAGTCTAAACATTCTTATGTTGCTATAGCTTCTAAAAATGGTCAAAAACTTATAGCTGTATTACTTCACGACGCTAAGAAGACTTATTGGTCTGACGTTAGAAAGCTTTTTGATTATGGTTTTGAAAACTTCACTTTAAAGACCTTCTGCTCTAAAGGTGATTTATTAGGAAATTTTAATGTAACTGATACTATTAAACTCCCTCTTTTAGCAGCTGATGATTTTTATTATGTTGAATCTAAAGATAATCCTTCAACACCTGAATTCACTATTAATTCAAAAGACATAAGTAAAGATTCTTTTTCCAGAGGAGATAAGATCTTAACTGCTTCTATAACCTATAATAATAAAGAAATTGGCACCTTAGACTTAGCTAGCGGAGAAGATTATTCAACTAAATCTACATTTTTATCTTTAAATAGCGATTCTAATGAGGAATCTAATAATATATTTAATAGCATATTTAGAATTATACTGTCTATTTTCTCTACACTAGCTATTTTAGTTATGGCATTAAGAATTAGACGAAATAGAATTCACAGGAAAAGAAATAGAGAAAATAAATTAATTAGAGATATTTATACTCAAAGATATAGAGATAAAGATTGATTAAAGATAAAAACTGTTATGCATTAATGCACAACAGTTAATTTTTTTATTAAACTTGCAATATCTTCTGGTATTTGACTTTCTAACTTTATTATTTCTCTACTAGTTGGATGTGGAAATTCTAACCTATATGCATGTAGAGCTTGTCTATCAATATATTCTACCTCTTCTTCTCCATATATAGAATCTCCAAAGATAGGATGACCCATACTGCTAAGATGTACTCTTATCTGATGAGTTCTGCCTGTTTCAAGAGTTAACTTAACTAGATCTGCATCATTATAATTATCTATAACTTGAAATCTAGTTATGCTTCTCTGTCCTCTATCATCTATTATTCTTTTTATAGTGCCTTCCCCAACTCTATATATAGGTTTATCGATTACTCCGCTTTTTACATCAAAATTTCCATGAACAACAGCTAAATAGCTTTTCACAAATTCATCTTTCACCATGTCTCTTGAAAGAGCCATATGACTATAAGAATTTTTAGCTACTAATATTAGCCCTGAAGTATCCATATCAAGTCGATTTACAAGTCTCACTATACTATTTTCACCTTTTTCTTTGAAATAATATAATAATCCATTTGATAAAGTTCCTGAAAAATGTCGTTTAGTTGGATGAACCACTATTCCTTTAGGTTTATCTACTACTATTATATCTTTATCTTCATATATTATTTTAAGTTCCATTTTTTCCGGAATTATATTCTGTTCTTCTTCTCTATTAATTTGTGCCTCTATTATATCTCCAACTTTTAATTTATAGGATAGTCTTTCAATATTTTTATTAACACTTATTCTTCCTTCTCTTATAGCTTTTTTAATGAATCTACTAGATAATTCTCCAACATTCCTTAAATATTCACTAAGTGCAAGACCTTCTTCTTCTTTTTTCACATTAAATTCCAAATTATTATTTTTACTATTCAATTGTAGCTATTACCTCTATTTCTAATAAAGAGTCTTTTGGAAGCTTCGCCACTTGAAAGCAAGATCTTGCAGGTTGTTTTTCAGCAAAAAACTTTCCATAAATTTCATTTACCTTATCAAAATCATCCATATTCTTTAGAAGAACTGTAGTTTTTACTACATTATCTAGATTTGTTCCACCTTCTTCTAATATAGCTTTAATATTTAACATAACTCTTTCTGTTGCCTTTGTTATATCATCATTAATTAGTTCTCCTGTTGATGGATCTAGAGGGATTTGACCTGAAGTAAATAGTAGTTTTCCAACTATAACTCCTTGTGAATATGGTCCTATTGCTGATGGTGCATTCTTTGTGTTTACTATTTGTTTTGTCATATTATTTCTCCTTACTTATTTAAATTATTTCTTATCTTCACCTAGCATGACTATTATATCAAAATCCTCATTATTATTATCAATATTTTTTGAAGTATTTATTTTAAAATCAGTTTTGATATAATTTTGTTGTTTTTTATTAAAACTATTGTTAATCAGAATTGTGCTCTTCTTTGAGGCACTGGTATTTCCTATTTTTATGTTACTATACCCCTTACTTTGAAGATATTTTCTATAACTAGATGCTAATCCTGATTTATTAGTTCCATTTAGCACTTTTATTTTTATATCTTTTTTATTTATATTTTCTTCTACTATATTATCATTTTTATCATAAATTTTATCTAATATTTCTTTATTACTATTCTTATCATATATAAAATACGATATGCCTTTTAAATACTGGGACTCTCCTTTTAGTGTTTCCATACTAACACCCCTAGCTCTTATAAAGTAAAATCCATATTTAATTATTTCATCTGCACTCATATTAGTTTCACAATACTTTGGCACTGTCATAAATATAGTAGGTATTTTAGGAATGATCCAAGGGCTTTTTAGTTCTTCAAGAAGTTTTGCCATAAACATATGCTGATTTTCTATTCTTCCTAAATCTCCATCAGCAAGCCCTGTTCCATTATTATTTTTACGCCATCTAAAAAATTGTTCTGCTTTTACTCCATCTAAATTCACAATTTCACCTTTTTTAAAGTGAATGTGTAAGTTTTGAGAAGGATCATCATAGTTCATATTGTGTTCTATCTTCATTTCTACTCCTCCAATAGAATCAATAAGTTTCCTAAATCCTTCATAGTTGACTTTTCCATAGTAATCTATGTCTATATTTAATAGCTTTTCAACTGCATCTACTGCATATTCTACTCCACCTACAGCATGAGCTGAATTTATTTTTATATTTTTTCCATTAAGTCTTATTAATGTATCTCTTGGAATTGATACCACATTTATTTCATCTATTTCACCATTATAGTGAAGCAATATCATAGTATCTGTTCTTTTAGGATCATTTTTATCTTCTACTCCTGGTGTACCCGTATCTACTCCCAGAGCTAATATATTTATAGATCTTTTATTTTCCTCATCTTCTTCAGGAATAGCATTTTTTATCATGGAACTACTTCCATTTATTTTTTTATCGATTTTCTTTGCACCGTCACTTAACCTTGAAAGACCTTGATAAAAATACACACCTCCAACTACAATCACAAAAATCATCATGGTAGAAAGAGCTAATACTATTCTTTTAAATATATTTTTTCTTTTTTTCACCATAGTGTTTCCACCTATCTATTTTGAAGTAAATGATTCCTAGCTTCCACAGTATTTATATGTAAAAGTTGCCCTTTTTCAATTATGTATTTTATAGTTTTGTTAAACGACAACAAAAGCGCTTTATCTAATTCTCCTTTATATGCCATTTCTCTCACCTCATCAACTCCTGGAAAATTTCTGTATGGCTCAATATAATCTGCAAGATAAATTGTCTTTTCTAATAAAGTCATATTTTTTCTTCCAGTAGTATGATATGTTATTGCATTTAAAATATCCTCATCCTGTACTCCCATAGTTATTTTGGCTATGTAAGCCCCCACCGGAGCATGTAATATCTCTTTTATCTGAGTATCTGCTTCAATATTATTATATCCACATTTTTCTATAATATTTAACATTTCCTTGAAATTTACGTATTTTGCACAATCATGTATGATCGCTGCTATTGTAGCCTTTTTTACGTCTTCTCCATATATTTCTGCTAACTTAATAGCTGTATCTTTAACTCTTAGGCTATGTTTTACTCTAGCATCCTTTAGATTCTCTTTCAAATACTCTATCATTTTTTCTTCTGTCCACATATCCATTCCCCCACTTTATTTATATAAATTCATGCTTTCAATTAACATTTCTGCTTTTTGTGGCAATAAATAACTTATATTTTTTCCGCACTTAATTTTTTCTCTTATACTAGTAGAAGAAATATCAAGAATAGGCAATTCTAAAAAAATTATTTCCTTTTCATATATATTCTCTACTTCTTGCTTTTGTCTTAAAATATCTTCTCTATTGTAACCATTTCTAATGAAAACCACGAATTTGCAACTATTTAATATTCCCTGTATATTTTTCCAAGTATATAAATTCATTAGGCAATCTACTCCAGTAATAAAATACCACTGAGTATCGGGTTCTAACTTATTTAAATACCTTAAAGTTTCATATGTATAACTCAAGCCTTTTTTACATATTTCATAATCACTAATTTCAAATCTTTTCTCATTTCTGATTACTTCTTCTATAAGCTTATATCTTATCCATGCATCAGTAATAACTTTATCTGTCTTATGTGGTGGATTTCCTGAAGGCATAAATATAATTTTGTCTAAATTTAAATTATATAAAGCCTCATATACAATGTGTAAGTGTCCATTATGTATCGGATCAAAAGTTCCTCCAAATATGCCCTTTCTCATCATTTATCACCAGCCTTTATGTCTTTTATTATATTATAATGAAAAGTATATCATAAACAAGTATAAACTTATAATTTCCTATAAACTAAAAAAGTAAATTTTAAAGGTAAGAGGTTATATTATAACCTCTCACTCTCCTCTTCTTCTGCATTTATAAAATCTAAATCATCCACTCCTGATTCTATATCCACTTGTACATTAAGTATTAAGTCAGTCTCTTTAATAATATTAGATTTTTTCTTATTAGGAAATCTTCTTTCAAATTCTTCTTGAATATCAAAAATATCAGTTCCCTTTTCTTTATATTCCTCAAATATTTGGTAGCAAGCATCTTTAATATTATTTTCAGCTACCTCCTTAATTTCCTTTAGATTTTGTTCATTTATATGTAACCCCATTTGAACTTCACCTATAATTGTGCTAACTTTAACATTTTTTATAAGCTTTACTTTATCTCCTTCATACTTTAAATCAGTTTTTGTTTTACTTTTCAAAATCTCTAAAGTAACGAAATTCTTTGGAAATTCTGGATTTCTTATTTCAAGTGTTCCTGATTGTATAATATTAAGTAAGAAATTAAATCCTTGCCCTTTTTCTTTAGAAATAGTATCTATCATTTTGTCATTTTTTACTACCGCTCCACCATTTATGTATAATTTATCCTCTCCTCCAACATCCTTTAGAATCTCCAAAAGAGTTACAACACTAGTTCTATCACCTATTAATCTTTGTTTGTAATAATCATGCATTCTCATCTCTACAGCTCTAGATGCTGCTCCAATATTATCTAAAAGTCTATCAATGAAAAGACCGATATATTTAGTTTCTTTAACATCTAGTGCCATAAGTCCAGCAGGATCACCTGCATAAATGCAAATATAGGGCCTTATTAAAAACTCTTGATCCCTATGAAAAAAATCTATAAAGTTGTCTATCCCATATTCCGCTGCCTTTTGTGAAAATACATACACCTTAGCCTGTGTTACGTTAATTTTATAGCTAGTTCTTAAAGTTATTGTTCTTAAAGCTTCAAAAACTGTTTTTCCTTCTCCTCTAAAAGCCACTCGTTCTCCACTAGCAGTGCCTTCAACACTTCTAAAAGCTTCTATATATACAATAGGATTATTATTGTTATCTATATCTATAACTATAGCAGTTGCGAATATTAGCTTATTTATATCGCTGTAATTAAAGCATCCCGTAAATAGCAAAGATAGAGCTATCCATAAACATAATATAACTTTTCTCATTTATTATCATCCCCATCAAATAATATATTTGATATTTTGTTTAAGTCACCTCTAAATATAACATCTTTATATCGTAAAGTTTCCATACTACCTATAGGGTATAGATGTGGATAACCACAACTTCTTAGTGATGCCATGTGAGCTAAAAGTATAAACACTCCTGTATAAAAACCTGGTAATCCACACATTGCTGCTAGAATTAATATGAGGTTATTCCATATTCCTATAGCCCTATAAAGATTAGGAATTAAAAATGTTGAAATAGCCACTATGGATACCATAACTATAGTGGCTTGAGATGCAAGTCCTGCTCCAACTGCTGCCTCTCCTAGGATAAGTGCTCCAACTATACTCATAGTCTGACCTGTAGGCGCTGGAAGCCTAATTCCGGCCTCTCTTAATAATCTAAAGAAAAATGTCATTAGCAATACCTCTACCACTGTAGGAATAGGAACTCCAGCTCTTGATATTCCAAGCCTAAAAATAAATTCAGTAGGTACAAGCTGAAAATGGTGCGTTGTTAATGCCATATATAATCCTGGTAAAAACATAGATAAGAAAAAGGCTAACCATCTTTCTATTCTTGCAGCATAGGCGTAATACTTATTTAAGTAATAATCATCTGATGCCATTAGATTTTCTATAAAGAAAAAGGGAGCCGTTAGTACAGTAGGACTTCCTTCAACTATAATAGCTACTCTTCCTTCAAGTAATCTTGAAGATACCTTATCTGGTCTTTCGGTATATCCTATAGTATCAAAAATCGTGTGCTGTTGCTCAAGTGCTTCCTCAATATAATTACTATTCATCACAAAATCATTATTCATATTTTGAACCTTATTTTTTACATAGTTCACCAACTTCTCAGGTGCAACTCCTTTTATATACACTATTGCTACTGTAGTATTTGATTTTTTGCCTAAAATTAGGGTTTCAAATTTTAAATTTTCATTTTTTACTCTTTTTCTTATTAATCCTACATTATCAATAAATGATTCATTAAAAGCTTCTAGAGAACCTTTTATTACATTTTCCTTTACTGATTCCGGTACATTTCTTTTAGGATAATTTCTAGCTTCACAATATATAGCAGAATTCCAAAAATCAAAAATTAGCACTACATTTCCAGCTAATATTTGCATAACAGCCTCTTCTTTTGACTTTACATCTCCCAGAATATTTGCATGAAGAATTTGCTCTTTTACAGCATTTATGTCCGTATATTCATTATCTTCCATTAAACTTTGGAATATATGTTCACTTATAAATTTTTTGTCACTTAATGTGTCTATAAATACTCCATATATTGTGCCTTTTTTTACTGTAATTTCTCTAATATTAACATCAAAACTATCCTTCAATTTTTCTTTTATATAATCAATATAATTTTCTTTCATTTTAATCACCCTTAATATTGTTTGAGAGAAAGCAGAATATTATTCCTATGATTTGTTTATAATACTAATCATAGGAAATGTATTCCATAATTATTCACAAATTAATGAAAGGCGGATAAAATGGATAAATTCAATACAAAACATTTAATGTTTGCACTATGGGGCGTTTCTATAATTTCTCTTAAAACCTATCCTAATATTATTATAAAATACGGGAAAAGAGATTCTTGGATTGCTGTCATAGTAGCTTCTATATTAATTTTTCTCTTTATGGTTTATGTTATGAAGATTTGTGTTAAGACTAACTCTTATAATATGTATGAAATTTATACTAAAGCGGTTGGTAGAGATTTTGGGCATGTATTTTATTTTTTATTTATGTTCACCTTATTTTTAACCTTAATAGAGTGTGGTGCTGTAGAGTCAAATTCTATGCATCAAAATATGCTTTTGGAGTCACCAGTATGGTATATATTGATATTCTTTATTTTAGGAAGTATGTATTGTGTAAAAAAAGGTCTTAGATCTCTTATTATCATTACTATAGTAGGAATTGTAGGGGTAATGATAGCCGGAATCAACTTAGGAATATTAACCGCAAAGTATAAACAAAATAAATTTCTCTATCCTATTTTACAGAATGGTTTCGATCTTAATATGGTTATGGCTAGTATTAAAGCACTAGGGTCCTATGCCGGTGTAGCTATTGTATTTCCATACATTAATGAAGTTTTCAATAAAAAGCACTTAGTAAGATTTTCTGCTGCGGCTTTAATTATAGTAATTCAAATGGAAGTATACGCTATGATAGGAATAATCACTACCTTCGGATATAAAAGAGCCCTAACAATTTACTATCCTAAACTTATACAAACTCAATTAGTAAGTCATTTTGACTTCCTAGAAAGTGGTGAGCTATGGGTAATGCTTCAAATCGTTGGAGGATGGTTTTTGAAGTACTGTCTTACTTTCTATGCTTTATTAAAGCTTTTAGAATCCATTTCTGACATTCCTAAGAAAATTCTCATCCCCCTTATTTCTATAATAGTATTTCCATTGTCTTATTTTTCTGGAAGAAATGGTTTTCTATTATTAAAGTTACTAGATATTTATAATTATATTTCTTTAGTAAATTTTGTAGTAATACCTGCTATAATATTTAGTATCTACATGCTAAGATCTTCGAAAAAAACATCTAAAAAAGAACAAAAATAAGGCTAAACTGTTATATATTTTAACAGTTTAGCCTTATTTTTGTTTGTTTAAGGTAATTCTATTTTAGGTTTATTTTTAGATCTTTTATATAAAACAAATATACTACCTATTGCCTGAACACCTTCACATCTTATTTCTTCACATATAATATCCGAAGCTTCTCTTGCCGTTATACCACTATTGTTCAAAACCTTTAGTTTAATAATTTCTCTAGCTTCTAATGCATCTTCTATTTGTTTTAAAAAAGTTTCTTCTATACCATTTTTTCCAACTTGAAAAATAGGTTCCATGGTATTTGCAAGCCCTCTTAAATAACTTCTTTGTCTACTACTAATCATTAATCTTCCTCCTACATTAAGAATTCGAATTCAAAATCATTAAGTTTAACAATATCACCATCTTGAATTCCTAATTCCTTTAACTTATCCATTACGCCTTTATTTTTTAATACTTTATGGAAGTATCTTAATGAGTCTGGATCATTTACATTTACACTAGCTAATAATCTATCCACAAAACTTCCTTCAATTGTATATACTCCATCTTGAACATGTATATCATAAGTAAATTTCTTCTCTTCTTCAATGTACATCTCTTCTGGATCTATTTCTAAATCTTTTACAGGTATAGTGCTCAATTTCCTTGCAACTTCTTTAATTAAAGGGTCTACTCCTTCTCTTGTTGCAGCAGAAATCTTAAACACTTCATTGTATCCCATTTCATTTAGCTTTGTCTTAAAAGTTTGAAAAACCTCTTCATCATATAGCATATCACTTTTATTTGCAGCAACAATCTGAGGTACATCTTCTAGTTTTATATTATAATTCTTAAGTTCTTCATTTATTTTTATAAAATCTTCAATAGGATCTCTTCCTTCAACTCCTGATATATCTACTACATGAACTAAAAGTCTAGTTCTTTCAATATGTCTTAAAAAGTCAAATCCAAGTCCAACACCTTCTGAAGCTCCTTCTATTAGTCCTGGAATATCTGCCATTACAAAGGCTGGTATTCCTTCTAATTTTACAACTCCTAAATTAGGTTTTAAAGTTGTAAAATGATAGTTAGCTATTTTAGGTTTCGCTTTGCTCACCATTGATAATAGAGTTGATTTACCTACATTAGGGAATCCGATAAGTCCAACATCTGCAAGAAGTTTAATCTCTAAGCGTATCCATCGCTCTTCTCCCGGCATTCCCGGTTCTGCAAAAGTAGGCGCTTGTCTTGTAGATGTAGCGAAATGAGTGTTTCCTCTTCCACCCTTACCTCCTCTAGATATTACATACGTATCCCCATCATGAGCTAAGTCTACCATTATTCTATTGCTATCAGCATCTCTAACAATAGTACCCATAGGTACACTTATATATAAATCTTCTCCCTTTTTACCATAACATTTAGAGCCTGAACCACTTTCCCCATTTTCTGCAAGATATTTCTTTTTATAAGTGAAGTCTAAAAGAGTAGTTAAATTTCTATCAGCCTTAATGATTACACTACCCCCATTACCGCCATCTCCACCATCTGGTCCACCTAAAGGAATATATTTCTCTCTTCTAAAAGAAATGGAACCGTTGCCGCCATCTCCAGACTTTACAAAAATTTTAGCTGTATCAATAAACATGTAATATCACCTTACCTTAATTATTTACTGAAAGTTTTTATGAATTTTTATGGATTAAATAAAAGTTAGCCTATACGCAAAAGTATTATTTACTATATATTTGTGTATTTTAACATCACTTAAGTCTGAGCTGATTTCTTCCCAATCATCCATCCATTCTAATTCATTTACACTAGATTCATTATTAGCTATTAACAAGCTTTCTCCAATTTCATCTTCAAAGATATATATATACACAAACTTAAATTTGTTATTTTCTATCTCATTAAATATATTATTTACTAAAATATTTTTTTTATTGTATTCGTATGAAAACACTTCTTTAGAAAAAACTTCAATTTCTATATCTAATTCTACTGTAATTTCTTTCTCCCATAAGTTTCTAATATTTTGTTCCATAAAGAAACCTAGATACTGATCTCCTAATACATATATTTTACTAATGGTTTTATTTTCTTCTATAACCTTGTCTAGATATTTCTTCATCTCTTCTTCTTTTTTTAATTGCAAATATCCATAAATCACCTGGACATTATTCATAAAGTCATGTCTTTGTTTCCTATACAGATCTATAAATTTATGAAAATATTCCATTTTTCTCCCCCACCAATGAATTTTAAAAAAGCACCCTATTGGGTGCCTTTAATTATTCAGCTACTTCTTCAATATCAACAGGATATACGCTTGCTTGCTTCTTATCTCTGCCAACTCTTTCGTATTTAACTATACCGTCTACTTTAGCGAAAAGAGTATCATCTCCGCCTCTTCCAACGTTGTTACCTGGGTGGATTTTTGTTCCTCTTTGTCTTACAAGAATGTTTCCAGCAAGAACAAATTGTCCATCTCCGCATTTAGTTCCAAGTCTTTTAGATTCAGAATCTCTACCGTTCTTAGAGCTACCTACTCCTTTTTTATGAGCAAATAATTGAAGGTTCATTAGTATCATTGACTACACCTCCTCTACCTTTACATTTATATAATCGCAATAATTCATTTCCATACTTTTAAGTCCAAGTACCATCGTCTGAAGTAAAACCTGGCATCTATCTATGTCTTCCATGGATTTCTTCTCTAGACTTAAACTTAAAAATCCATCTTTTATGTAGTATTCTACATGGATTTCAAGAACTTCTAGAATCCCAATTAGAGTGGTTTGTGAAATTGCTGATATAGCACTACATACTATATCTTCTCCCTCTACATCAAACCCTGCATGGCCTTCTATTTTAAAAGCTACTAGCTTTTCATTTTTCTTCTTAAAAATAACATTTGTCATAATTAAGCTTGTATTTTTTCGATTTGTAATTTAGTGTATGGTTGTCTATGTCCATTTTTCTTTCTTGAATCTTTCTTTGGCTTGTATTTAAACACGATTACTTTCTTAGCTTTTCCTTGTTTAAGTACTTTAGCAACAACCTTAGCTCCATCAACTACAGGAGATCCAACTACTAAACCTCCATCTTTGCTTACAGCAATAACTTCAGTTATTTCAACGTTTGAATCTACTTCAACATCAAGTTTTTCAACGAATAAAACGTCTCCTTCTTGAACCTTGTATTGTTTTCCACCAGTTTGAATAATAGCGTACATTTAAGAACACCTCCTTATAAGAGTCTCGCCGCCGTCGGTACACATAATATGTGATTTTAGACCTTATGCGCGCGGTTACAAATGCCATTTTATCACATATAATTTCATTTGTAAAGAAATTTTCAGCCATATATTTTGATATCTTCAAATTTCTTTACTTGACTTGCAAATATTAGAGCTTCTACTTTAAAATTCTCTAAATTTTTCATGAAATTTATATATACTTTTTTATCAAGAGCATCTATTTCTTTAACAAAATTTATAACGTCACCTAATATATCATTTTTATAAGTTTCATCCATTTCAATGTATATATCAGTAATTTCATACCCTTTATTAATTTTAATTATCTCATTCTTTATTAAACTATTAACATAAGAGAGTTTTACCCGAGTTCCTTTACTATTACAATGTTTACACTCTTCTTCAATATAATCATAGATTGATTTACCTCTTCTTTTTCTAGCAATTTGAACTAGGTTTAGCTGAGTAAATGGATATATAACTGTCTTCTTTTTATCTTGTTTAAATTCTTCTTTCAATATATTTAAAATTCGTTTTCTATTTTCATAGTTATCTATATCAATAAAATCAATAATTATGATTCCACTTAGATTTCTTATCATTATTTGCTTTGCAATTTCTTTAGCTGCCTCTAAATTAGTTATTAGTGCTGTTTTATCTATAGATGTTTCTTTTACATTTTTTCCCGAATTAACATCTATTACATACATAGCTTCTGTTTTCTCAATAATTATATTGCCTCCACTATGAAGCACTACTTTACTATTTCTTAATGATAATATTTCTTTCTCAATATTGTAATAACTAAATAGTCCTTGTTCATCGGTATAAAGAACTATCTCAAAATCTAAATCAGGTTTATTATCTATAAAATTTACTATATAATCATAATCATCTTTATTATTTACTATAACTTTGTCAGTATTGTCACTTAGTATATCTATTAATACTTTTCCTAAGCTTCCTCCGCCATTATATAAGAGTTTTGACTTTATAGAATATGTGCCTTCTCTAACTATCTTAGTGTATTTATTATATAAATCTTCTATTTCTGTATTAATATGTTCAATATTAACTTCTATTGCATTTGTTCTAATCATTACTCCTACATCAATAGGTTTACTTATATTTTGTACTATATAATCTTTAAATTCTTCATTTTCTTCTATCTTCTTGGAAAAATTTATATCTTTATTATCCGTTACTAAAACTACATATCTTCCTGGTACACTTATTTGACTAGTTACCTTTGGCCCCTTTTCTCCAAGTGCTTCTTTCATAACTTCTACTAATATATCATCACCCTTTTTTATGTTGTCATTTTTAAATCTATGATGAAGATACATATAAGCATTTTTCTTGTATCCAATATCAATAAATGCACATTTTATAGCTGGTACTATGCTTTTAACTACACCCTTGTATATTTCTCCTGGCATAGGTTCTTCATTGTCTTCCTCAATAAAGCACTCAGTAATTTTGCCTTCTTCTCTAAGTGCAATTCTTAAAATCTCTTTTTCTCTTTCAATAAATATTTCTTCCAATCACTTCACCTCATTTTGTTATCCTAAAAAATTTTTATACTCCTATCATTGAGTCTATATCCATCTTGAAACATTCTATTTATTATATCTATCAGAGCCCTTGCATCTGGCAATGCTCTATGTCTTTCTCCACTTGAAATATTTAAATATCTTAAAGCCTTATCTAAAGATACATTGTGTTCAATCCTATAAAACTCTTTTAATTCTATAGATAAATCCAAATAATCCTCTTTTAATAAAGGCATGTTTTTGTTATAATCCTTATATACTTTTTTTAAAGTATCATATTCTGCCTTTCCCCAAGATATCCAAATAGTCTCTTCAGGAACATACATATTAGTTATCTTACTCAAAATTTCTTTTAAATCTACCCCGTTTTTTATTTCTTCATAAGAAAATCTTTCTGAATAAATACTACTTTTATCTCTATTTTTGGATTCTATAAAATACCTTGGACGTACAATAGAACTATATTCATGGATTCCAATTTCATTTTCAAGAACTAAACCTGCCTCTACTATCTCTTGAAAATACTTTTTAGATTTATTTTGTATAACTTTTGTAGTTATAAATTCAAAATCTAAGGCTAGTAAATTATATGGAACAAAAATAAGTTCTTCTCCATGTATTAAATAAAAGCTCATTCCCCTCAATCGTCTCCTTAAAAGTCTAAAGTTTTTATTATAATTATACCCTAAGTTCACATGATTAGTAAGCATTTACCACTTTTTTCTTCAAAATTAAAACCATAAGTGTACTAAATATTACACTTATGGCCTTTTATTCTACAACTTTATAAATCTAATTTACTTTAAATACTCACTAAGTGGAAGAAGGTTCTCTCCTTTATATGCAAACATTTCTTCCCTTTCAATGTTTATAAAAGCATCTTTATTTATTCCATGTACCATTTCTCTTATATATTCTCCTAGAAGTTGCGCTGACAAATTTGATTTACTTCCACAATCTAATGTTGTATGTATAACTAGCATATTGTCATCAAACTTATAGTTAATATCTTTAACTAAAGGCTTTATATCTACTTCTTTTTTTTCTCTCTTAGTTTCTTTTATAGTTGTCCATTGCTCTAATTTTAAAAGCTCTTTAATGCCTTCCTCAACTTTTTGATTTTCAAGGCACTTGAATTTTAATGTATATTGAGCAGCATCTATAAACGCCATAGACTGAGGAACTTTCTTTTCACTTTCATCTACTTTTACTACTTTTAAAAATTTAATAGTTGGAGTAGATGCTTCATTTAATTTTTCTATCATATCATTTTCATTTAGCTCCTCTTGAAAATGAACATCTAAGTATTCCCCTCTTGAATATACTCCTACAGCTAGTGGTTGCGCTATAGATAAAATCATATGTGGATTATATCCCTTTGAATATTCTACTGGCAATCCGGATCTTCTAATTATTCTTTGAATAGTTCTCATTAATTCTAAGTGGGCAACGTATTTGATATCGCTTCCCTTAGTGTATTTGATCAAATATCGCATTTTCGAAACATGCCCCCTCTTTAAAATTCTCTTTTGTATTCATTCCACAGTTACTACATCCAAGTCTACAATCTGGAGTTAATTCTACCCTTCTTGCTTTCTCATTTTCACTTATTAAGAATTCCTTTGTAACTCCTATATCTATAAAGTCCCATGGAAGTATTTCATCATATTCTCTTTCACGACAAGCATAGAAGTCTCCATCTAATCCAAACTTCTCCATAGAATTCATCCATACATCAAACTTAAAATGCTCTCCCCATCCATCAAACTTAGCTCCATTTTCAAAAGCATCAACTATTACATCACATAATTTTCTATCTCCTCTAGCAATAATAGCTTCTACATAGCTAACAGGAGATTCATGCCAGTTATATGCAATCTGTCTGCTCTTAATAGAGTTTCTCAATAATTTAATTTTCTCCTTCACTACTTCCATTTTATCTTGTGCCGCCCATTGGAATGGAGTAAATGGCTTTGGAACAAATATTGAGCTACTCAATGTTACTTTAAGACCCTTTTTTCTTTCTTCCTTAGGAACTTTAAAATATTCCCTAACAACCTTTTCTCCAAGTTCTGCTATTCCAACTACATCTTCTTTTATTTCATATGGAAGTCCAATCATAAAATAAAGTTTTATTGTGGACCAACCTGATTTAAAAGCATTAGATACTGATTCAATAAGATTTTCTTCAGTAACACCTTTATTTATAATATCTCTCATTCTTTGACTACCAGCTTCTGGCGCAAAAGTTAATCCTGTTTTTCTAACCTTTTGAATTTCATTTATTAAGTCTACCGCAAAGGAATCTATTCTAATTGAAGGAAGAGATACTCCTACCTTCTTATCACTATGTTTATCAATTATTGACTTTACAAGATTTTGTATATCAGAATAATCACAAATACTCAAAGAAACTAGTGATACCTCTTCATATCCTGTAGCTTTTAGAAGCATATCAATCTGCTCCATAAGCTTATCTGTGCCTTTTTCTCTAACTGGTCTATAAACCATCCCAGCTTGACAAAATCTGCACCCTCTCGAACACCCTCTAAATGTTTCAACTGTCACTCTATCATGTACTATTTCACCATAAGGAACGATTAATTTATCCGGAAAATCAACTTCATTAAGGTTTTTTATTACTGCTTTTGTAACCTTCTCTGGAACATCTTCATATTTAGGCTTAAATTCCTTTATGGTTCCGTCTTCATTATAAGTAACATCATAAAGGCTCGGAACATATATTCCTCTTATTTTAGTAGCCTTTCTCAAGAATTCCTTTTTACTTATACCAGCATGCTTACATTCTTTATATAAGTCTATGACCTCACCTAGCTGAACTTCGCCCTCTCCAATAGCAAATATTTCAGCAATATCATAAAGAGGTTCAGGATTATAAGCCGAGGGACCTCCACATATAACTATAGGATCCTCTTCTTTTCTATCAGAAGCTCTAACAGGAATATCTGCCATATCTAACATGTTTAGTATATTAGTGTAACTCATCTCATATTGCAGAGTAAAACCTACAAAGTCAAACTTCTTTAAAGAATCCTTAGTTTCAAGAGTATACATTGGAATATCATTTTCTCTCATAAGCTTCTCCATATCTGGCCAAGGAGTAAAAGCTCTTTCACAATATGTATCTTCTCTTCTATTTAATATGTAATACAATATTTTTGTTCCCAGATGTGACATACCAACTTCATACACATCTGGGAAGCAAAATGCAAATCTTATGTCTACACTATCTTTATCTTTATAGAAGGAATTTAATTCTCCTCCTGTATATCTTGCAGGTTTTTCCACCTTATACAATATATCATCTGAAATTACGTTCATTCAATTTCCTCCTAAGTTAATCATAAATAAATTAAATCAATACATTTTATCATATATTATGTTAAAAGAAAAATCAATTAACTATTGACTTCTGCTACATTCTTCTTTCCACTCGTTCCATTCATTCATTGTCATTTGAGCTAGTTTATCCATTTTATCCGCCTCATGTGCTGTCTTTAAATAATCCTCTATACTTATATTTCCATAACTTTTTATTGCTTCTATAAGTTCTCCTTCATATATAACATTTGTGGCTTTCATATCATTATCTAAAACTATAAATATATTATATTTGTTTTTATCTACTATACTTAATGCCTCTAAAAGTGTTTTCTTATGATATATAGATATACTCCTATTTTCCATATATCCCTTTTTCATAAACTTAGATTTCTTTTTTATAATATCTCCCATAATTAAATATACTATCCTTTCTTTCTCTTTATATGATGCAATTATTATAAAAACCCCTATAATTATAAAACTAATACTTTTTTTATTTTGGAAAACCGACACCAAAGAGTAAATTAACATTAAACTTCCTATAACATAACTTATACCTACAGTTATTCTATTAGCTCTTTTGTAAAAAGTTTTTAACGCTAAAATATCTCTTACAATTCTTCCCCCATCCAAAGGAAATGCTGGTACTAAATTGAAGATTCCTAATGATAAATTGCTCATATACAGTAAATATAAATAGTAGTTATTAAATTTTAAATTTAATAGAAAGGCAATAAGGGCAAATATTAAATTAAATAACGGTCCACTTATAGATATTATTAAATCTTCCTTAGGATCAGCATCATCCAAATCTTGAAGTCTAAGGACTGCCCCTATAGGAAGAATTTCTATATCGAATCCTTTAAATCCTAGTTTCTTAGCAACAATAAAATGAACACATTCATGCATTACCACTAGCATAAAAGCTATTATAATTTTCCCTTTAAATCCTATAATAATTAACAAAACGATATAAGGAACAGATAGTTTGCTTACTTTTATCAGCAATTCTTCTCTTTTTTTCATTCTCTAACTTTCAAGCCCTATAATACTTTCCAACCCGTTATTTTGTCCCATAAATAACACCTGAAAGTGAACATAATCCACACTCCTTGTCATCTTGTTTCGAGCTATGAGGTCTCCTTTTTTAACCGTATCATTCTGATTAACTATTATGTCCTCTATATTGGAATATCTTGTCTCTATACCCTGTCCATGATCTATTAAAATATAATTTCCTAGCTCTTTATCCACCCCACAGTCTTTAACTCTTCCATCAAAGCTAGCACTTATTCCTCCATCCTTAGTAGTTTCTATATTTATTCCATCATTTTGTTTACTTATAATGTCTCCATTAGCAGGTAAAGAAAAGTTTTCTTTAATCTTTTCTTTTATAGTCTTCCCCCCTGTAAATCTTGATTTTAAGTTATCAATGAAGTCAACAGCTTTATCTTGAAAACTTTCATTTGTATTAATACTTTTTGCCTTGTTTACTATATTTTTATAATCATAGTTACTATTTATAATGGTTTTAGAGTAGTTATATGCTGCTACAGTCTGTGGTGTTACTACAAATTTGCAAACTATTACGAATACTAGCATAACTAAAACTCCACATAATTCCTGCATTAACCTTCTTGCTATCCAACTCCCTTTATTCTTCTTCTCTCCAATTCCTCTCGAATAACCAGAGTTAGCTCTTTTGTTCACAATAGAACTATAATAGCTCTCATATTGAGAATTGTAGTGCCCCATCTTATCCCTCCTTATTTAATCACTATAATATATATTTTAAAAGATTTAACCATATTACATTAATATAAAAAATCTTATTATTAACTCAAAAAAATAAAAAAGCAGTAACCTTATAAAGTTACTGCTCCTTAAAAATAATAATTTTTTTAACTACTCATCTTTATAAATTCTTCTATATCCTCTACTATAAGTTCTAATGAACTTCTCCAAAAATCTACTGATGAGATATCAATGTCCATAACTTTTCCTATATCTAATAAATTATTTTTTCCTGTAATAGACAGTAAATTATCATAATCTCTAATAAAATCCTTTCCCACTCCTAAGTATTTATTATAAAGTCCTTTAGAGAACAAAAGACCAAAAGCATAAGGAAAATTATAAAAATTAGTACTAGCATAGTAATAATGTGGCTTACAAACCCACATATAAGGATGAAGATAATTCCAGTCCAATCCATCTCCGTATGCCTCTTTTTGAGCATTTAGCATTATTTCTTTTAGCTCATCAACATTAAGAGAGCCTAGTTCCCTACGTTTAAATAATTCACTTTCAAATAAAAATCTGCTATAAATATCCACTATTACCTGACCTGCATCAGATATTTCACTTTCTAGGATAGAGAATGCCTCCTCTTTTGATGCATCTTTTAGAGCTGCCTTTTTTATAATAGTTTCACAGAAAGTAGATGCAGTTTCAGCTATAGGCATAGGGTAGTCACTATTTAAGATTCTTTCCTTCTTTAGACACTCTCCATGATATCCATGTCCCAGTTCATGAGCAAGAGTGACCACATCACTAAAGCTACCACTGAAATTACACATTATTCTACTCTCTCCTATAGGATGTATATTTTCACAAAATGCTCCTCCAACTTTTCCTTCTCTAGGCTCTACATCTATCCATTCTTCATCAAAGGCCTTTTGAGCATAATCTGCAAGTTTATCACTAAAGCTTCTAAATTTTTTTACTATAAAATCTTTAGCTTCCTGATAAGTAAACTTCATATTCACCTCTCCTACTGGAGCAAATAAATCATAAAACGGAAGGCCTTCTTTGTGTCCTAGAAGTTCTCCTTTCTTTTTATAAAACCTCCTAAAGTGTGAAAAAAACTCCTTCATAGCATCTATCATAGAATTTAATATACTCTCATCCATTCTTGACTTTATAAGACTTTCTTCTAAAGGAGATTTATATCCTCTTAACTTACTTATAGTTATTACTTCCCCTTTTATTCCATTTAAGGTAGCTGCGGCAGTAGCATCTATTTTCTCATATGCCTTAAGCTCTGATAAGTAAGCTCTTTCTCTTACCTTTTGATCTTTATCATATGCCATATTTCTAATTAAACTTAAAGGAATTCTCTTTTCTTCTCCATCAATCTCTATATCTACTAAAAGTGTAGATGTTATTAGATCTTTTAACTTTGTCCAAGCACCTGATCCTGTGTTTTTCATTTTTGCAATAATGGCTTCTTCTTTATCACTTAAAAGGTACTTACTTTTTTCTACTATTTCTTTTAAATAAAAACTGTGCTCTTTAAGTAAATCTGACTGATTTATTACTGAGTCTATTTTATCTATATTAGAAATCCATTTCTCTGCCTTTGCAGTAGGTTCTGCTAATTCAGAAAGTTTATCTTCTACATTCTCCAAACTACTCATAGCCTTTGAATTTTTAGTATCTACACTCAGTGTTAATTGTGAAAAAGCCGCTAGTTTTATTGATATCTCTACAATTTCACTCGTAAGCTCAATATATTCTTCTAGCTTATTTAAAGAATTACTATAATCTTTTGTATTATTCTCTACCCAACTGTTAAATTCAGTTATGTAATTTATAAACAGCTGAATATCTTCCTTAAACCTATCACTTTCAAAAGATGTATACAAATTATCTAAATTCCATTTTAATTCCATTAACATATCCTCCTGTAAACTTTAACCATTAAATTCTTTACTAATGTTTTCTAAAGATAAACACATAGAATTATTAATATGTAATTAATATTAACTTATGTCTAATTTAAATACATAAAATAAAATTAAGGTAGCTAGTGAATAGCTACCTTAATTTTATTTTATAATTTACTTAATAACCTCTGTAATCTGAAGAGTAAAATCTTTGTCTTTAGCAGTTTTCTTGCTTACTCTATTTAATACAGCAAAAGAAACAGCTAAAGCTAAAACACCAACTAAAAAGCTATATAATTCATAATTTGCATACCCTACGGCTTTAAATACTTCTGTACTTGCTATAATTCCAATAGCTAGCATAATTAAAGGAAATACATATACCCATAAAAGCATTTTATTATAAGCGTTTTGCTTCATCTCAACCTTTACTTGGTCACCAACTTTAGCTCCCATTGTATTTTTAATTTCAGTTATTACATCTGGTACAGTACAACCACCTTTACAACTTGCACAGTGATCTCCACATCCTGATTTTCTCTTGAAGGAAACCAATGCATTTTCTCCGTTAATAGAATTTACATATCCAGTTTCTATCATATTATCAACTCCTAAATACCTTTTTTCTATACTAATTATAACATATATTTATAACTTTTATCAGTACTTTCGACACATTTCCAAAATTTTTAAGTATAATTAGAATACTTTAGTAGACCAATCCTCACAATTCCATATTTCTGTTACTACATCTCCATAAAATTCTGGTTCGTGAGAAACTAAGAGTATGCTACCTTTATATTCTCTAAGAGCCCTTTTTAATTCTTCCTTTGCATCAACATCTAAATGGTTTGTAGGCTCATCCAGTATTAATATATTAGTTTCTCTATTAATAAGCTTACAAAGCCTAACTTTAGCCTGCTCTCCACCACTTAAAACCATGATTTTACTTTCAATATGCTTTGTTGTAAGTCCACATTTAGCAAGAGCTGCCCTAACTTCGTATTGAGTAAGACTCGGAAACTCTTTCCAAACCTCTTCAATACAAGTACTTCTATTGTCCTTACTTGATTCTTGTTCAAAATATCCAACATATTGATACTCACCACGGTGTACACTACCACTTACTGGCTTAATTTCTCCTAGTAAGCTTTTAAGTAATGTTGACTTTCCAAGTCCATTTGCACCTTTAAGAGCTATTTTTTGACCTCTCTCCATTCTTATATTTAATGGTTTAGTTAATGGTTCATTATAACCTATTACTAAATCTGTAGTCTCAAAAATCACTTTTCCTGCAGCCCTTGCAGTCTTAAAGTTAAACTCTGGCTTTGGTTTTTCATCTGGAAGTTCAATAACCTCCATTTTATCTAATTGCTTCTGTCTAGACTTTGCTCTTCCTGTAGTAGAGATTCTAGCTTTATTTCTTGCAATAAAGTCTTCTAATTTTTCTATTTCTTGCTGTTGTCTTTTATAAGCTGATTCAAGTTGCTTTTTATTAGCCTCATGTATTCTTAAGAAATTATCATAATCACCTACATATCTTGTAAGCTTTTTATTTTCAACATGGTATATTAAATTTATAACACTATTTAGGAAAGGTATATCATGTGATATTAAAATAAAGGCATTTTCATATGCTTGAAGAAATCTTTTTAACCATTCAATGTGTTCTTCATCTAAATAGTTTGTAGGCTCATCTAAAAGTAATATATCTGGTTTTTCTAAAAGAAGTTTTCCAAGAAGAACCTTCGTTCTTTGCCCTCCACTTAACTCTGTAACATCTCTATCTAAACCTACATCTTTAAGACCAAGACCTCCTGCTACTTCTTCTACCTTTGAGTCTATTATATAAAAGTCATTATTATCTAATAAATCTTGAATATTCCCCATTTCTTCTAAAAGTTCTTCAAGTTCCTCTGGTGATGCTTCCCCCATCTTTTCAGTAATTTTTATCATTTCCTCTTCTAAATCAAAAAGATACTTAAAAGCATCTCTTAATACATCTCTTATAGTTCGCCCTTTATCAAGCACAGCATGTTGATCCATATATCCAACTCTAACTTTATTAGACCACTGTATTTCACCTTCATCAGGCATAAGCTTTCCTGTGATTATATTCATAAAGGTAGATTTTCCTTCTCCATTTGCTCCAACAAATCCAACATGCTCACCTTTTAATAATCTAAAAGAAACGTCTTCAAATATAGCCCTATCTCCAAAGCCGTGATTCATATTTTTAACTGTTAATATGCTCATTATCTATTCTTCTCCTTATTAATAAAAATTAACGCTAACAAAGTCGATTTTTACTGACACTGTATAGTTTAAGATATTTAAACATAGCTTGTCAAAAGAAATTTTTTATAGAAAATACAAAGGACTGCACTATATTATATAGAACAGTCCTTTGTATTTTAACTTTAGATATTAACTTTTACTTGTTTTTAAACTACTCCTTGTGCTACCATTGCATCAGCAACTTTTAAGAATCCAGCTATATTAGCACCTACAACAAGATTATCTTTATATCCATATTCATTAGCACATCTTACTGAGTTTTGATAAATATTCTTCATTATATCTTTTAATTTAGCGTCTACTTCTTCAAATGTCCAAGAGTATCTCATGCTATTTTGAGACATTTCTAATGCAGAACAAGCAACTCCACCAGCATTAGCTGCTTTTGCAGGCCCGAATAGTACTCCATTGTTAATAAATGTGTCTATAGCGTCTAATGTAGATGGCATATTAGCGCCTTCTCCTACAGCTACTACTCCATTTTTAACTAATATTTTAGCGTCTTCATCACTTATTTCGTTTTGAGTAGCGCATGGAAGAGCTACATCACAAGGTATGTTCCATACACCTTTTCCTTCAAAGTATTCAGCTTCTGGATGCTCTTTAACATACTCGCTTATTCTCTTTCTTTCTACTTCTTTTAATCTTTTTAGAGTTTCTAAATTGATTCCGTTTTTATCGATAACGTATCCATTAGAATCACTACAAGATATTACTTTTCCACCTAATTGGTGAACTTTTTCTATAGCATATATTGCAACATTACCTGATCCTGAAACAACTACTGTCTTTCCTTCAAAAGTCATTCCTTTTCCTTTTAACATTTCATCAACAAAATATACTAATCCGTATCCAGTAGCTTCTGTTCTAACAAGACTTCCACCATAGTTTAAGCCTTTTCCAGTTAAAACTCCAGCTTCACTAGCACTTCTAATTCTTTTGTATTGACCAAACATGTATCCAATTTCTCTTCCACCAACACCAATGTCACCAGCAGGTACGTCTGTATCTAAACCTATGTACTTACATAATTCAGTCATAAAGCTTTGGCAAAATCTCATAATTTCTCTATCTGATTTTCCTTTAGGATCAAAGTCTGAACCACCTTTTCCTCCACCTATTGGAAGTCCAGTAAGAGAATTTTTAAATATTTGTTCAAAACCTAAGAACTTAACAATACTTAAGTTTACACTCGGATGAAATCTTAATCCTCCTTTGTAAGGTCCTATAGCACTGTTGAACTGAACTCTAAATCCTCTGTTAACTTTAACATTTCCTTGATCATCAGTCCAAGGCACTCTAAACATTAATTGTCTTTCAGGTTCAACTATAGTTTCTAAAATTCCATTTTCCATATACTCAGGGTGTTTTTCAAAAACTGAAACTAGAGAATATAAAACTTCTTTAGCTGCTTGCTGAAATTCTTCTTGACCAGCATTTCTTTGTACTAAATCTTGATAAACTTTTTCTACATAATCTTTTGCTAGCATAAAATAGCCCCCTATAAATTATTATAATAGTATCTGTCGACTTATGATATCATAAATTTAACATAATTTGTTTATAAATTTATTAGATTTTTGTTAAAAATTATTGGATTTTATTATTAATTTGATAAAAATCTACGCAAATTATTGCTTAGATTTTTATTTAATAATGATTATTATTAAACTTACTTTTTTAGGTATTAAATACTATATTCTTTATTACTTCTCCAGCTAGTATCATTCCAGCAACTGGTGGTACAAAAGATATACTTCCTGGTATTTGTCTTTTTTGAGAACATTTTTTGCTACCACTAGTACATACGCATCCTTCTATACATGTAACTACTTCTTCTAATTTAGGTTTTAAAGGCTTCTCTTCAGAATAAACTACAGTTAAATTCTTTATTCCTCTTTTCCTTAATTCACTTCTCATTACTTTTGCTAGTGGACATACTTTTGTACTATATATATCTGCAACCCTAAATTGTGTAGGATCTAATTTATTTCCAGTACCCATAGAACTTATAATATTAACACCCTTTTCCTTACACCAAACTATTGTTGCAAGCTTTGAAGAAACAGTATCAATTGCATCAATTACATAGTCTACATCTTCATCAATTATTTCATTAATATTATCTTCTTTTATAAAAGTATTATGCGCTTCAATATTACAATTAGGATTTATTTTTTCAATCCTTTCCTTCATTACCTCTGTTTTCGATTGACTTATTGTATCAAAATTAGCATGTATCTGTCTGTTTAAATTAGTTAAACATACCGTATCATCATCTACTAAAACTAATTTTCCAACTCCTGCTCTAGCTAATGCTTCTACTGCAAAGCTCCCTACTCCTCCTATTCCTAAAACTACAACCTTACTTTCCTTTAGCTTATCTAATCCATCTTTACCAATTAACAACTCTGTTCTCGAAAATAAATGTTGTTTCATAATTGTATCCTCCGCCTAGTACACCTATAGGTTTTATCTTTTAAATAATATATGAGTTTATTATATAAGTCAATATTATAAAACAAGCTACTAAACTTTAATTTTCAATTAGATTTCTAGCATCTTATTATATACATCTACTGTTAGTGTAGCCACTTTATCCCAAGAATATTTTTCTTGAACATCTAATTTTGCATTAATTTTTAAACTACTTGTTAATTCCTCATCTGTTAAAACATTAATTAAATTTTCTTTTAAACTATTAGTTGAATCTTTTATAAATTTCATACCCGTAACTCTATGTGTTATTATCTCAGTAATTCCACCCACATCTGCAGCTACTACAGGACAACCTGCTACCATAGCTTCCAAAACTACAATTCCAAAAGGTTCATATTGAGAAGGAAAAACTGCTACATCTGCAATTTTATATAGCTTTATCTTATCTCCCTCTTCTATATATCCTGTGAATTGTACTTTTTCTTCAAGTTTTATCTTCTTAACACGCTCTTTTAATTCCACTGTCATTGGTCCAGCTCCACCAATAATAAATTTAACTCTTTGATAATCTTCTACTATAGATGGTATTGACTCTATTAAAACCTGAATCCCCTTTTCATGAACATGTCTTCCTATAAAAAAAACAATTTTTTCATCATCCTTAGCATATTTTCTTCTAATTTTTTTATAGTCTATCTCTCCTTGAAGTTCATTTCTTTCAATTCCATTAGGTATAACTTGTATTTTATCTAGTGATATAGAAAATAGCCTATTTATCTCATCTCTCATATAATAACTACAGGCCAATACCTTATTACATTCATGCACTAGCATAGCTTCACAAGAATCTATATATCTCTGCATATCTGTCTTTATTCCATTATTTCTTCCATACTCAGTAGCATGCATAGTACAAATAGTTGGTATATGAAAAGAATCTTTTATGCATTTTAATGCATATGCAGATAGCCAATCATGACCATGTATTATATCAAAGTTTCCAATTTCTCTTATTAGTCTTATAGATTCTTCTATCATTGCAAAATTAAGATGCATTACCCATTTTATAAAATCTTCTGTAGCTATATTGTACGGATTTATTCTATGAATAAATACACCGTTGTCATTCTCTTTAATAGCAGCTGTTCCATCTTGACAAGTAACTACATGTACTTCATGTCCTAACTTACTTAAACTACGTGAAATATAATAAACATGAGTTGATAATCCTCCTACATTTTTAGGAGGATATTCCCAAGATAGCATTAAAATTCTCATTCGCTTCCCCCTTAATGTATTATTTAGTTGCAGAATAATAGATTATACAATTATATTCACAACCATTTTTTGTAAGTACATAAATATGAAAAAGCTAATGGTATATTAAACACCAATAGCTTTTTTAGATTACTATAATATATTTTATACAACACAGTTATTATTTGTTACCTTTTAAAAGTTCTCCAATTGCTGCAATACTTCCTAGTGAAGATAAAGTCTCATTAGGTAATATAAGTTTATTTGAAGGTGAATTAGCCATCTCCTTAAGTGCTTCAACTTGTTTTAAAGCAATAACTGTTTCATTAGTTCCAGATTCAATTATAGCTTTATTTACATAACTAATAGCTTCTGCTTCAGCTTTTGCAACTATTTCTATAGCCATTGCTCTACCTTCTGCTTCAAGTAGTTGTGATTCTCTAAGACCTTCTGCTCTTCTTATATTAGCTTCTTTCTCAGCTTCGGCTTGAAGTATTCTTGATTGCTTGTCACCTTCTGCTCTAGCTATTTCACTTTGCTTTTGTCCTTCAGCTTGTAATATAACAGCTCTTTTATCTCTCTCAGCTCTCATTTGTTTTTCCATAGCTTCTTGAATTTCATCTGGTGGAATTATGTTTTTAATTTCAACTGAAAGAATTTTAATACCATAAGCGTCTGTAATCTCATCAATTATTTCAAGAAGCTTAGAGTTCATTCTATCTCTTCCTGATAGTACTTCATCTAAAGTCATATCTCCAACTATATTTCTCATATTTGTAATTGTAGAATATACTATACCAGACTTATAGTCTTCTATATTATAAACTGCATCTTTTGAATTCAACACTTTATAAAATATAACATTATCAATTGATATTTTTACATTATCTTTAGTGATAACATTTTGTGGCTGAATGTCAAGAATTTGTTGCTTTGTAGATATTTTTCTTCTTACAAAGTCAGCAAAAGGAATTGTAAAATGCCAACCCGGCTCTAGAGTTCTTTGATATTGTCCAAACCTTTCAACAATATAAACATAACCTGTATTTACTATTTTTATAGATGCTATTACCGATGCCAACAAAATAACCAAAAGTACTATCCCAAAAATTTCAAACATATAAACAAACACCATCCTTAATATTTATTTTCTATAAAATTTAATTAGTTTTTTTAACCACTAACTTATTTCCTTCAATTCCTATTATTTCAACTTTATCTCCCTTTTTTATAAACTCACCATTATTTCTTACAGTCCAATATATGCCTTGAACTTTTATATTAGCTTTTATATCTATATCTTTATCTGCTATAAATTCCTGTCCTACATAACCTTCTTCCATAGTTGGAGTGATTGGTACTGTTTTCTTAATACTCTTCTTTACAATTGGATATCCTACTGCCATCAGTGATGCACTAATACCTATAAAAACAATTAGCTGTGTTGAAAAAGGTACATCAAACATAGATAGTATGATTGCCACTATTCCTCCAATTGTGAACCATATAAATAAAAAGCTACTTGTTATCATATCGATTGCTAATGCAACAACTGCCACTACAATCCACAACACCAAAGATCCCCACATAATTTCCCCTCCCTTCAATAGAATTCCATAATTTCTAATAATATTATATAATATTATTAGATTAATTAACATGCTTTAGCTACGATGATTAAATTTTGTTTCTCTGTAATTATTATTATACATCTTTTCGCTAAGTGTTAAAAGGTTTATTTTTACTTATTAAGAGTTATTTAAAACATCTTTAAATGGTTTATTACCTTTCATATATCCTTATTGTAACTTTTCTATTTTTTTCTATACAATAAGTTGACAGATAAATATTCAAAGGTATAAAGTTTAATAAGTAACGCTTATCACTTAGTTTAATTAAAACCGTTGTTGAAAATACTATATAAAGATAAATAAATTAAAATATACATAAAATATGGAGAGTGAATTAAATGAATTTTATTAGAGTTGCTGCTGCCTGTCCTATCACCAAAGTAGCAGACATAGATTTTAATGTAGAAAAGATAAAAGAATGTATTGAAACTTCTCTAAAGGATAACTCTAAATTAATAGTTTTTCCCGAACTTTGTATAACTTCCTATACTTGTGGAGATTTATTTTTACAACAACAATTATTATTAAAGGCTGAGGAAGGATTAAGAGAACTTTGTAATTTTTCACTTAATAAAGATATACTTATCTCTATTGGTGCTCCTCTTATCTTTAACAATTGTTTATATAATTGTGCTTTCATAATATTTAACGGAAAAATACTAGGTATTGTTCCTAAAAGCTATATTCCAAACTATACAGAATTTTATGAAAAGCGTTGGTTTACTGAAGGCTATAATATAGTGGATAAATATGTCGATTTATCTTTTCAAAATAATATACCTTTTGGAGTTAATCTTATATTTAAAAGTAGCAATTTAAAATTTGGCTTTGAAGTTTGCGAAGATTTATGGACTGTAATTCCTCCAAGCTCTAATTTAAGCTTACTTGGTGCAAATATAATAGGCAATCTATCAGCCTCAAATGAACTTGTATCAAAAGCTAGCTATAGAAAAGCTATTGTTCAATCTCAAAGTGCTAGATGTATGTGCTCATATGTTTATTCTTCCTCTGGAGTATTCGAGTCTACAACAGATCTTGTATTTAGTGGTCATCTAATTATAGGAGAAAACGGTATAATACTTAATGAAAATGAGCGATTCCAAAGAGATAATGAAGTAATTTCTTATATTATAGATATAGATAAATTAAACAATGAAAGATTAAAAAATTTAAGTTTCAGAGATGCATCAAGACTTTCTCCTTTTAAAGCATTAGAAATAAATTTCACATTTATAAATACTAAACCTTCTATTTTTGATAGATATATAGATAAGCATCCTTTCGTACCTACTAACGAAAAAGAAAGAGAGGAACGCTCTAAAGAAATATTTAATATACAAGCTGCTGGTCTTGCTAAGAGACTAAATCATACCGGCATACCAAAAACTGTAATTGGTATCTCTGGTGGCCTTGATTCAACTCTAGCACTACTGGTATGTGTTAAGACTCTAGATATGCTAAACCTACCACGAAAAAATATTATAGCTATAACAATGCCTGGTTTTGGAACTACAGATAGAACTTATAATAATGCTCTTATTTTATGTAAGGAACTTGGAGTGGAGCTAAGAGAAATAAATATAGTTAATGCTTGTCTTCAACATTTTAAAGATATTGGTCACCCTATTGAAGTCCATGATGTAACCTATGAAAATGTTCAGGCTAGAGAAAGAACTCAAATCCTTATGGATATTTCAAACAAAGAAGGTGCACTTTTAGTTGGAACTGGTGATTTATCAGAACTTGCTTTAGGATGGGCTACTTATAATGGAGATCATATGTCAATGTACTCTGTGAATTGCTCTATTCCTAAGACCCTTGTTAGATACTTAGTAAAATATGTAGCAGATAAAGAAGTGTCCGGTGACGTTTCTAATGTTCTTTTAGATATTTTAGATACTCCTGTAAGCCCTGAGCTTCTTCCAAAAGACAATAAGGGAGAAATAGCTCAAAAAACCGAAGACATTGTTGGTCCTTATGAACTTCATGACTTTTTCTTATACTACTTTATAAGACAAAATGCTATACCTGAAAAAATACTATTCTTAGCTAAAGAAGCTTTTAAAGAAGAGTATTCTGATATGATTATTGAAAAATGGTTTGATAAATTTATTAAGAGATTTTTTACTCAACAATTTAAACGTTCTGCCCTGCCTGATGGTCCAAAGGTTGGAACAATAAGTCTATCACCAAGAGGTGACTGGAGAATGCCATCTGACGCAAGTTACAACTCCTGGACTTAAAACTGTAAATAAATAAAGCTCTCAATTATGAGGGCTTTATTTATATATATCTACCATAAGTCCTGTAATCTCATCTACGGTAGCAGCTATATTTAAATTTTCTATTTCTTGATTTATTAGCATTTGAGTAAGTTCTTCTAATTTACCATCAATAGTTTCAACAGTTATAAAATATTGTGTTTGCCAAAAACTAATGTCTTTCTTCACTCCATACATATAACTTAGTACAGAATCTAAGTATTCTTTTATCATTCTTTTATATGAAGCTACATCTCCGTAAGATTTAGTAATAGCTAATCTATTTCCTTTTTTCTTTATGTCTTCAAGCATTTTCTTAAGTTGCTCTTCTGATTTTCTTTGGTGAGCAAAGCTAAAGCTTTGAGAGAAATCTTTTTTAGTAGCAACTGTCTTCTTCTCGGGACTAATTTGTGTTCCTCTTCCAACCCTAGATATCTCCATATCTTCACCTCCATCTAAAAGTATATAGGTATATTATATAGCAAAGCAATAAAAATTCAAATCAAGTCATAAATATATTTAAAGCAATTTGATTAATATTGTATATATGTTTATAATTATTGTGTACAAACTAAATATTCAACATTAAAGATGGGGTGATAATTTGAATAAACTTTTCACAATGTTTATGAGCTTCTTTAAAATAGGTGCATTTACCTTCGGAGGTGGCTATGCCATGATTCCTCTAATAGAAAAGGAAGTTGTAGATAACCGTAAATGGATTAATAAAGAAGATTTTTTAGATATATTAGTAATTTCTCAGTCCTTTCCTGGAGTTCTTGCAGTAAACTCTTCAATATTTATAGGATATAAAATTGGTGGTATTATCGGTGCTATTATTGCGTTGCTTGGAGTTATTATACCTTCTTTTTTTATAATATTATTAATAGCTACCTTTTTTGTACAATTTAGAGATAATACTTTAGTAGATCTAATATTTAAAGGCATATCTGGAGCTGTTCCTATGCTAGTTTTAGTAGCTGTTATAAGTCTTTCAAAATCAATAGAAAAAAATACTATTAATTTAATCATCACTGCATTAACAGTTATAGGAATATCCATACTTAAAATTAATCCCGTTATTGCAATACTTCTCTCTGGACTTTATGGAGTAATTTCTATGAGAAAGAAGGTTCAATAATGAATATATTGTTTAAATTATATTTTACATTTTTAAAAATAGGAATGTTTAGTTTTGGTGGAGGTTATGCTATGATTCCTTTTATAGAAAAGGAAATTGTAGTAAATAACAAATGGATTGATCTTAAGACCTTTATAGATATAATAGGAATATCCCAAATGACTCCTGGTCCTGTTGCAATAAATTCTGCAACTTTTGTAGGTTTTACACTTAAGGGCGTAGCAGGAAGTGCTGCTGCAACCCTTGGAGTAATTTCTTTCTCTTTTGTACTAGTTTCTGTAGCAACTCATTACATGACTAAATTTAAAGAATCTAAAGCTTTAAAGGATGCCATGAAAGGGATGCGTCCTGCTCTCATTGGTCTTATAATATCTGCATTTATTTCTCTAGCTAAGGTTTCCTATAGCGTTAAAGATCTAAAGAGTATTATTATAGGTATAATAATCGGATTACTTTTATTTAAAACTAAGCTTCATCCAATCTTAATTATAGTATTCTCAGGAGTACTTGGAATTATATTTTATAAATAAAAATGAAGTTGCATCGCAACTTCATTTTATTTTTACCAATTTAACTGTTTACTAAGTATGTCCACAAACTTAACAAAATACTCTTCTTCTAATTCTCCAAATCTTGAAAATTCTTCACTATCAATATCTAGTACCCCATATACCACATTATCATTTATTATTGGAATCACTATTTCTGAGTTTGATGCAGCATCACAGGCTATATGTCCCTCAAATTCATGGACATTTTCTATTCTTTTAACCTTCTTATCTAAAACTGCTGCACCACAAACACCTTTTCCTACCTTTATTCTATTACAAGCTGGTTTACCTTGAAAAGGTCCTACTACTAGTTCTCCACCCTTCATTAGATAAAATCCTGCCCAGTTAATATTATCTACCATCATATTTATAATAGATGAAGCATTAGATAGATTTGCTATCAAATCCGATTCTCCATCTAGCTGACCTTTCAACATAAGTAGCATAGTATCATAGTTATCTTTTCTATTCATCAGTAAATCCCCCTAATTTTTATATCAAGTTTAATTATACAATATTTCTATGTTTATTTGCTATCTAAAAGCTTAGGACCTGATAAGTTAATTCCTATAAGTCCAATAGGTGCAGTAATCATTATTGCAAGTACTGCTATAGCTAAGATTATGCCACCTGAAGAAATTCCAGCAGCTAGGGGTATCCCACCTATAGCTGCCTGAACTGTAGCTTTAGGCATATATGCTATAGCACAAAATATCTTTTCCTTTACATTTAGCTCAGAACCTCTAAGTGCAATTATAACTCCAATTGACCTTCCTATCAATCCAATTACTATAACTATTATACCAATTATACCTGCTTCCATAGCCACCTTTATATTTACCTCAGCTCCTATTAATACAAATAAAAATATTTGTGCAAAAGACCATATCTTATTTAATTTCCCTTCCAATTCTGAAGCTATTTTTCTATCTTTATTTAACAATGTAAATCCTAAGGTCATTACTGCTAATAATCCTGAAATATGAATTGCATCTCCTATAATAACAATTGCTATAGCTGTAGAAATAAGAATTATTAATTTTTCTAATTCAGATAATCCTAGTTTAACTAAAGAAAATACTTTATAAAGGATATACCCTGATATTGCTCCCAAAAGTATTCCCCCAATTATTTCTATAGGAATTTTTATAATTTGAGAAAGAATACCTTCATCATTATCTTTTGCCATGCCCAGAAAAGAAGTAAATATAGTTATCGCAAATACATCATCTATAGAAGCTCCTGCAAGAACAATTGTAGGTATTCCTTTCTTTGCTCCAAGTCCCTTTTCTTTAAAATAGAGCATAGAGGGAACTACAACTGCAGGAGATACAGCCGCAATAATAAACCCTAACATTCCAGCTTCTAGTATAGGGAGCTTTAATAATTTATTTGCCACAAAAGTTATAGTAAAACCTTCTAGAAGACAAGGTATTGCACTCATTCTTATAGCTGGTCTCCCTACCCTCTTTAAAGTATCCTTGTCTAACCCAAGTCCTGCTCTTAATAAAATTATTATAAGTGCAAGCATTCTTATGCTCGCTGAATTGTTTAAAATACTTTTTGGGTCTAAGAGTCGATATCCATAGGGGCCTATTAATACTCCAACTAAAATCATTCCTAAAAGACCTGGTAGTTTTATCTTTTGAAAAATCTTACTTGCTACTGTTCCAAGTAATAAAATAAGCATTATACTGTTTAACATGTTTTGCCTCCTAATTTAATACTATTTTCCTTGAGATTTATATAAAAACAAAAAAAAGCTCCTACGACATTTTATAATCGTAGAAGCTATTAGCATTTCAGCAGTTTCGAAACATTTCCGAGGAGAGCTTCATCTCCCATATTATTAATTAATTTTACCATTCTATAACCTTAAAATCAATATTTAATACAATTAATTAGTCAATATTTACATGAGCTATTTTTTGCTCACTCAGATATTCTTTTGATACCTTCACATAATGTTCAGCATTCTCCATCATATACGCTTTTTCTTCTTCTGTAAGTTCTCTTATAACCTTAGCTGGAGATCCTACACATAATACACCTGCTGGTATTTTCTTTCCTAGTCCAACTACACTACCTGCCCCTATTAGAGTTCCCTCTCCTATTTCTGCACCATCTAATATGACACTACCAATTCCTATAAGACAACGTTTACCTACAGTACAAGCATGAACAATAGCATTATGTCCTATGTTTACATCTTCCCCAATATAAGTACTATATACTGGTGATACGTGTACAGTAACATTATCTTGAATATTTGTTCCTCTACCAATAAATATAGGATTTTCATCCCCTCTTACTACAGCCCCAAACCAAATACTTACATCTTCTTCTATAGTAACGTCTCCAACAAGATATGCATTCTCTGCTACAAAAGCATTTTTATGTACTTTTGGTTTTTTACCTTTAATAGTATATAACATGTTTTTCCCTCCTTAAAAATTCACTATTTTTCATTATAATAGAGAGACCCTATAATAATCAACTGTTTAAAATAATAAAGTTTATTAAATAAATTTTGTTCCTCTACTCTGCTCTCTTATTATCTTTAAACAAAAAATACTTTTTACATTTTTTCCCTTGAAGAACTTCTTTGATTGCTATATAATACTATATATAGTATATATTATTGTATTACTTACTACATATAGTATTAATTTTTAGGAGGATTTATATGAGTTCTATTTCAAATTTATTATCTAGATATTATACAAAAGAACTTGAGAAAGATAGATCAAAGACTGTTTATGATTTATTTAATTGGAAAAAAGTCGATGTAGTTTTAAAAGATTATAAGTCAGGTAAGACATTAACAGATATGAGGGATTTAGAATTTCCTGAGCACTATTCACAAAATGCCTGTGATATTATAGCTTCAAAATACTTTAGAAGAGCTGGTGTACCAACTGAACTTGGCTATGAAAATAGCCTGAGGATGATAGCTCACAGACTTGTTAGCTTTTGGTGTGAAGCTCTAAAAGATGAAAAACTAATAAAAACTGAAGATGAAGCTAAAATATTTTATGATGAAATGGTATATGGTCTTTTAAATCAAATGTATGCTCCAAACTCTCCTCAGTGGTTTAATACTGGACTTGCTTTAGCATACAGTCTTAATGGTTCAAAACAAGGTAATTTCTATTATGATGAAATACTACAAAAGGTTTTAGAAAGTGAAGATGCATATTCAAGAACTCAAGCCTCTGCTTGCTTTATACTTTCTATAGAAGACAAACTTTTAGGAGAACACTCTATATCTGAACAATATATAACTGAAACTAGATTATTTAAAGGCGGATCTGGTACTGGTACAAACTTCTCATCTATAAGAGCTAAGGGAGAACCATTATCTGGAGGTGGCTATTCTTCTGGACTTATGAGTTTCTTAAAGGGTCTTGATAGACATGCAGGAGCTATAAAATCCGGTGGAACTACAAGACGTGCAGCAAAAATGCTTTGCCTTGATGTAGATCATCCTGAAATTATGGATTATATAACCTGGAAAGCTAAAGAGGAAGATAAGGTTAGAGCTTTAGGAAAAATGGGCTATGATCTGCACTTTGAAGGTGAGGCCTACGAAACTGTATCTGGTCAGAATGGAAATAATTCAGTAAGATTTTCTAATGACTTTATGGAGAAAGTTAGTACTCTTAAAGAAGATCCTAACTCCACTATAGAACTAAAAGGTAGAGTTACGAGTTCAATTAATCAAAACATTAATGTATCAACTATTTGGGATGCTTTTAATGAATCTGCCTGGAAATGTGCTGATCCTGCTCCCCAATTTGATGATATCTTTAATGCATGGCATACCTGTCCTTCTGGAGAAGATGGTGAATATAACGCTCATCACAATAGAATAAACTCTACAAATCCATGTGGAGAGTATGCTTTTTTAGATGATACCTCTTGTAACCTAGCTTCAATAAATATTTATAAATTTTATGATCCTCAAACTAAAGCTTTTGACTTAGATGGATATATTCATATGGTATCTTTAATTCAACTTACTTTAGAAGCATCTATCCATTGGGGTCAATTCCCTACAGAAGATATAGCAAGAAAAACATATTTATTTAGAACCACAGGTCTTGGAATTGCAAATATAGCGTCTTTATTTATGGCTCTAAGTTACCCTTATGACTCAGAAGAAGCAAGAAATCTTTCTGCTGCCTTAATTGGTACAATGACAGGACATTCCTATTATGTATCTTCTCTAATGGCAAAGGAAGTAGGAAGTTTTGAAAAGTATACTATAAATAGAGAGCATATGCTTAGAGTAATGAGAAATCACAGTAGAGTAGCTGGTGCTTTAAATACACCTTATGAAAATTTAAACTACAATCCTGTAGAGGTTAACCATGCCCTTCTTGAAAAAGAAAACTTTAAAGATCTTAGCCTAGCTTTAAAGAATGCTTGGACCAATTCAGTATCCTGCGGTGAAAAATACGGATATAGAAATGCTCAAGTATCTGTTATAGCTCCAACTGGAACTATTTCTCTAGCAATGGATTGTGGTGGAACTTCTATAGAACCTTTCTTTAGTCATGTAGCTTATAAAAAACTAGCTGGTGGAGGCTTTATGACTATAGCAAATCCTGTTTTAGAAGTTTCTCTTAGAAACTTAGGTTATAGTGAAAGTCAGGTTAATGACATTGTTAACTATATTATGAGAACAGAGCTTGTTGATGATCATGGCTTTCAATACGAAAAAATTGTAGATGGAAAAATTGAAGGTGCTCCTCACCTTAAGGAAGAACATCTACCAATATTTGATACTGCAAATAAATGTGGTAGCGGAAAAAGATATATATCTCCTATGGGGCATGTAAAACTAGTAGCAGCTATAACTCCTCTTATATCTGGAGCTGTATCTAAAACAGTAAATCTTCCAAACGATGCTACCATAGATGATTTTAAGAATGTAATACTAACCTCTTGGGAACTCGGTATAAAAGGTATCACTTTATATAGAGATGCATCAAAAGCAAGTCAGCCATTAAACACTAGCTTATCAGAGGATGGTGGAAAGAGTTTAGAAGATTTAAGTTATTATGAACTCTTAGAAAGAGTTAAGGATATTCAAATAGCAAACCACTATTCAAGAAGAGATAAATTAGTAGGCATAAGACAAGGTACTACACACCCTGCTCAAATAGATGATGTTAAAATATATACTACAGTTAATAGAAACTCTTACGGTGAAATATCTGAGATTTATATAACTACAGATAGAGAAGGAACTATAATCACTGGATTATTAAATTCCCTATCGAAATCAATTTCAGTTATGCTTCAATATCATGTACCACCTCAAGATATAGCAAAGATGCTAAGAGGACAAAAATATGAGCCTTATGGTTTTGTACAGAAACATCCTTATATTAAGTCTGTAACCTCAATATCGGATTTAATAAGTAAGATAATTGATATTGAACTAGGTGACTTCACAAGATGCCAAGTAAAGGATGAGGAATACTTAGACAAGATGTTTTCTCTTAATTTAGAAGCTGCTGCTGACACTTCTAATGATGATAAGAAAAAGGTTCAAGGAGAACGTCTTTATGACAGTACCTGCCCTACTTGCTCTAGTACAAGAATGATGAAAAACGGGACTTGTAAGGTTTGTGCTGATTGTGGCTCTACTACGGGGTGCAGCTAGATACGTATACCTTAATATAAAATAAATGTTCATTTATAATTTTACACATCGCCCTCTAGCGAAAATTCTAGAGGGTTTTTCTTTTAATAAATTAATGAATAATGGCCTCTATTGCACTTAAGTGTAACATAAACCATTGTCAATTCATAAATTATACAATCTATAAATTTTAATGAGGATGAAGTAAAAATGAAAAAGTTTCTATCCTTTAAAGGTGTTATCACTATGATTAATGATTTTTACACAGGTAATAATAATGTAGGAATGGGATGTTATAAATTAATATCTGTGGAAAACGAATATGGTAATTTAGTAAATTTCGTTGTCACTCCAACTACTTACTTTGTAAATCATATAACTGTGTCACTTGGAGACATAGTAACTGGGTTCTATGATGGAAATGCACCTGTTCCTCTAATTTTTCCACCACAATATACTGCCCTTGTAATGGTAAAGGATACGCCCTATGAAAATGTGAAAGTAGACTATTTTAATAGTAACTTAGTAAGTAGCGATAATATATTAAAATTAAATATTGCTCCTTATACTCGTATACTACTTGAAAATGACCAGTCTTTTATCCAAAATCCTTCAAATCGATATCTAATTGTTGTATATGGTGCTACCACAAAGAGTATCCCAGCCCAAACCGTACCATATAAAATTATTGTAATGTGCTAAACTTTATTTAATAATTTTTTATATATTCTATGTAATTATTCTATAAGAAAAAGGTTCAAGGAGAACATCTTTATGACATCACCTGCCCTACTTGTTCTAGCATAAGAATGATGAAAAATATGACTTGTAAGGTTTGTGCAGATTGTGGCTCTACTACTGGGTGCAGTTAGAGTAATTAGAATTTAAGAGTTATAAGTAAGTGTAGGCATTCACCCTTGCGCTTTACTATAGTAATATATACTTATTCATGATTTTGCACAAACTAGTAATACTATATGTCCTATGGTATGATGTTTCTATTGTAATAATACTAATGATAATTAGTTAAATCACTATAAATTAATTGTTTCAATTTAGGAGGAATAGTTTTGGATCAAAAAATTAAAAAATATAGTATTAGCAAAGCTAGCAATTCAAAAACCTTAGAAAATTCTGGAGTTATGCTTGAAGCTAAAAAACCTTTATCCCAATCTATGTTGTGGAAATTGCAGACGGATTTCTTTGCAAATCAAGGTCCCGAAGCATGGATTAAAGGAATTGTACCTCAATATATAACAACAAATCCTTATATTGCAAACCTATATGCTAAAACAGTATTTGGGTACTTTAGAGACTATGCATCCAGAGAGGATTTTGACAGAAATACTACCATCTACATAATGGAACTTGCATCCGGTGTAGGGCGATTTACCTATACTTTTCTCAAGAGATTCTTACATATAATTGAAAATTCTTCATTAAAGGGATTAAAGTTTAAATACATAGTAACGGATCTTGCTGAGAGAAACATCGAGTATTGGCAAAGCCACAGCTTTTTAAAGCCATATTTTGAAAGTGGTATACTTGACTGCGCAACCTTTGATATGGCAAATGATGAAGAGATTAAATTAAGAAATAGTGGTGAGGTTCTAAACAAAGGAAATCTAAAAAATCCATTAATCTTATTTGCTAATTATACATTTGATAGTCTTCCTCAAGATACTTTCTATGTAAATAACGGAGAGCTTTATGAAGGTTTAATTACAGTAAATTCTTTAGGTGAAAGAATTGATCCTTCAGATAAGTCTATACTTGCAGGATTAGATTATTACTATACAGATAATGAAATACAGGGTAAGGATTATTACGAAGACTCTAATTTTAATGATATACTTTTATACTATAAAAATCAGTTAGAAGATACAGCCTTTTCCCTACCTATAATTGCTTTAAGATGCATTGCTAGATTGAAAAAGCTATTTAATGATGACATTATCATGATTTCTGCTGATAAAGGTTATAAAAATGAAGAAGATATGTATAAAAACTATCACCCATATTTATCAAAGCATGGATGTATATCTATGACTGTAAACTTTCATGCTCTTGAACTATACTTTAAGGGACTTGGCGGAAAAGCAATACATAGCATATATGATCATGAAAATGTAAATATGTCTTTGTTTTTATTAAATGAAAGTTCTCATGATTTTATAGAAACTACAATGGCCTATAATGAGATTATTGAAAGCATAGGACCAGATGATTTTTATATTATAAAAAAAGGCGTTGTACCACTAAATAAGTCTCTTACAACAAAAGAACTGCTAACTTTTCTAAGGTTTACAGTTTGGGACGGAAGAACCTTCCTTGAATTCTATAACACGCTACTTGAAAGAATAGAAAATGAAGAGGATTTTCCTAAAGACGAACTGGTAGCTGCAATACATAATATTTGGTATCATTATTTCCCTATTGGAGAAGAGGGAGATTTAGCCTATTATTTAGGTACAATACTTGCTTATTTTGGCTATGATAGTGATGCTATTAATCTTTTTGAGTCTTCTATAGAATTTTATGGTGAAGATGCAGCTATATATTATGAAATTGCACTATGTAATTACAACTTACAAGAAATCGAAAAGGCCCTAGAGTATATAGAAAAATCTCTATCTTTAGACCCTGCCTTTGAAGAGAGTAAAAACTTAAAAAACTTTATTGAAGAGGATTAATTTAACTTATATGACTAATTATTGAAGCTAAAGTAGCTATGCCTTAAGGTATAACTACTTTTTTAGGTGCGCCCAGTATATAATTATTTCTTCAAGAAAATCCAAAGTATCCTTAAATATTTCCTTCGTATACTAAGTTGTTACATCCTCGAAGGTTATAGTATAACTAATAACATAAATTTTCAATTTGTACCATTAGCTATTGTAAACTTTTATAATTAAACTGGTTGACAATGTTTTTCTATTAATATATACTTCAATATAATGATAATAATTGTTTTATTAATATATAATTAGTAATTTAGGTTACTCTTGGTGTGTTTTGTTTAGATTTAAATATTTACATGGAGGAATTTAATATGAAAGATTTAGCAAAAGAAATTATTACGGGCAGACGTTTAAATAGAGGAGAAGATTTCAGTTTCTTTTTAACTGCATATTCTAATGAACTATTTGAAGGTGCTAATATGATTCGTGAGGCATTATGTGGCAACAAGGTTGACCTTTGTACTATTATTAATGCTCGTAGCGGTGGTTGCAGTGAAAACTGTAAATTCTGTGCCCAATCCTCTCATCATCACACTGGAATTAATGAATATAAATTTTTAGACCCCGATGTAATTTTGGAAGATTGTAAAAAAAATGAAGCAAATGGCATACACCGCTATTCTATTGTTACCGCTGGAAGAACCTTAACAGGCAAGGATTTTGATAAAGCTATTCAGTCATACAAAAAAATGCAAGTGGAGTGCAATATTCAACTTTGTGCCTCTCATGGTCTTTTAAATGAAGAAAAATTTGTTCGTTTAAAAGAGGCTGGCGTTTCAATGTATCATGAAAATATAGAAACCTCCAAACGTAACTTTCCAAACGTCTGTACCACTCATACCTATGAAGATAAAATTCATGAAATCAAGCTGGCAAAAAAAGTAGGTCTTCGAGTTTGCTCTGGCGGTATTATTGGTATGGGAGAAACTTGGGATGACCGTATTGATATGGCTGTAAGCCTGTCTGAATTAAAAGTAGAGTCTATTCCTATCAATGCCCTTATGCCTATTAAATGGACATACTATGAAGATTTGAAACCTCTTTCTGAAGATGATATTTTAAGAACAATTGCTATATTTCGTTATATTAATCCTACTGCATATATTCGTATGGCAGCAGGGAGAAACTATTTTGCAGACGGTGGCGCAAAGATATTCCTATCTGGTGCTAATGCTACAATCACTGGGGACATGCTAACCACTATAGGTAGCAATACCTCACAGGACAAAAAAATGTTAACTAATTTAGGTTTTGATATATTAAAATAGCATTTAGCTATTAATAAAATTGAAATGGAGAAAAGTTATGGAAAAGAAATCTAATGTATATCAAATGGCAATTATCGGGATTATGGCTGCAGTCATCTGTATTCTTGGACCTTTATCAATCCCTATTGGTGTAGTACCAATTTCCTTCACAAATCTAGCAATCTATTTTGTACTTTACACACTTGGTATGAAAAAAGGCACTATCAGTTACATAATATATATATTAATCGGTTTTATTGGTCTTCCCGTATTTTCCGGTTTTACTAGCGGTCCATCTAAACTCTTAGGCCCAACCGGTGGGTATATTATCGGATTTATCTTTATGTCACTAATTGCAGGATTTTTCATTGATAATTTTTTTCATAAATGGTATTTATGCTTTGTAGGTATGGTACTGGGTACCGTTGTCTGTTATATGTTTGGTACTATTTGGTTATCATATCAGGCTAATTTGTCAGCAAGTTCAGCACTCGCTGCAGGTGTAATTCCTTTTATACCTGGAGACCTTGTTAAAATTTTAATTGCTACTTTTATAGGTTCTCAAATTCGTAAGCGACTAATTAAAGCTAATTTATTTCATGCATAATTAACTTAAATTATTATTGCACTTAATTATGCATCTGCAAAAATATACTGTTATTTATATAAATCTTTCAAAATTTGATACTCACCTTTATCATGATGTATAAAGATTACGCTACTGAAATTTTCTATAGTCATGAATATAATGTAGCTGATGAACCCTATACAATTAGGTTATAGTTCATCAGCTTTTTTCGTGAAATATTATTATCGCAACCTCAAAGGTTGTAGCATATTTTTAGGAGTGTAGACTACATCTGTTCTAGCTTAATATATAAAATTTACGATGAATAAGTTTTTTTACTAAAGTATTTTATTGTTGGTAAAATACATATTAATCCTATTATTGTTGCTATAGTGTTTTGATAAAATGATTGTTGTCCACTTTATTGAAATGAAATAATAATTCTAATAACTTCTTATAATATCTCTAATATTTCTACTGTATATTCTCCACTTGGGGCATTAACTTCAACTATATCTCCAACTTTCTTACCTGTTAATGCTTTTCCTAAATCGGATTCTATACTTATAACCATATTTTCTGGGTCAGAATCTATAGTAGTTACTAATGTTATAATATCTTCATCCTCATCCTCTATAAATTTAATTCTAGCTCTACTATTAATCCCTAATATTGATTTATCTATATTTTTATCATCTATTACAATTGCTGTTGAAATCATCGTTAACAAATACTGAATTCTATTATCATTTTCTCTATAATTTGCACAAGCTTCTTTATATTCTGCATTTTCCGATCTATCCCCATGTGCCGCAGCTACCAATTTTTCCTTTGCTATTTCAGCTCTTTTTACGGTCATTCTATAATCTAACTCTTCTCTTAATTTATTAATATTTTCTTCTGTCAATATATTATTCATAAAAATTAATCCTCTCTAAAATATGTTATATATTGTGTAAAGCAACACTTTCTATTTAAATATCGAATTTATTATTTACAGATTATTGTTTCTTATTTTGCTATATAATTTAACATTTAAATCCAATATCTTATTAATTATATCATATCTAATTATCCTATATAAGCTTCAAGGAAGATTCTTTATACCAATATAAAAACTTTTAAGCATACTAAAAAATTGTAGTTATACTAGTTAAGTATAACTACAATTTTTAGATTTACTACAAAATGTACCTTTACTCCTCTTTTAATCATGGATCTCCAAACACTTTAACTTTGACCTTCTGTTTTTTCAATGTCTCTTCGATGTGTTTTATTTCTTCTATCTGTTGCTTGTATATAGATATATCTTCTAACTTAACATTGTGTTTTGTGAATTCAACCTTCTCTTCGCTAACAGGTATACGGATAACTTCTGGAGATACCTCTTTATTTTCTAATATATCTGAATCAATAACCTTTTTCTCAATTACTAATATTTTTTTTGTAACAGGTACAGTGAAAGTTTTTTCCTCAGTCAATGTCTCCATATGAATCTTTACGTCCCCTGTTTGTACTAACTTTTTTGATATATCAAGTTCTTCCTCTTTAATTTGAAGGCTCACACTATCATTATTCATATTTTTTTTAGTTGAGCTTATTTCTCCTATGTACTCAGTATTTGTATCATTTTTTAAATACGATGTCAAAATACTTCCTATAAGTCCTCCAATTATGATACCAAGTAAAGTCACTGTAATAGTTTCATTTAAAGGAATAACTGAAAGTACAGTACTAAAACCTAAAATAACCAAAATGCCCATACTGTGAAGTAAAGCAATGAATATTCCTATAATGCCTCCAATTATTGCTCCTGTAATTATGTATTTTAAATCATATGTTCTTCTATGATTAACTGATGAATTTTTTATCATACTATACCCTCCAATTATTTTTAAAACACCCACTAATCCTAAATAGGATTTGAAGGTGTTTATTCGTTTTATTCTATACTATTGTCAATTACATCAGGGGTACCAACTCTATTTATTCGTGCTTCTTCTCGTTTAAGAGTTTCGTCTACATGCTCTGTCTCTTCTATAACTCGTTTATGAGCTAAGATTTCACCTGTTACTACTGTATGTTTATCTACATCAACTTTTTCTTCAGAGACAGGGATTCGAATAATCTCTTCGTCTGTTATAGGCGAATCGCTTATCTCATTATTTAAAGTTCTTCTTTCAATTACCACTTCTTCACGTGTTACAGGAACATCAACTGTTTTTTGTTCTTCTATAATTTCCTTGCTAATTTCTACTTCACCTTTTTGTACACTACTTTTAATGATATCAAGTTCTTCCTTGCGAAGACTTAGCTTTGCTGCATCATTAGTAGTTTCATGTTTATTATTCTCATCTTCTCCTAAAATTCCTCCAAATATGCCCATCTATAAATACCTCCATCACTATATATTTTAAATCAATTTATATAATTCCCTTAATAGAAATGTATTATCCTATGTAAATTTTTATAAATTTTAGTTAAGATAGAGGCAAATATATTATTAATTTAACTAAATTAGTCTACAATTGAATCTATTGTTATTGATAGACTTTTGATTAAATCTATTTCATAGATTTGAATAGATTCTTTTGAAATGCTATCATATACCACTCTTATAACCGGCCTGTCAGGAAAACTTGTATTTTGTTTCACTACATAGCCCTCTATACCATTAGAAAGCCTTACGCAACATCCTAAAGGATAAATTGCAAAGTTCTTTCTAAAATTCTCTACAATACCGGAATCAAATTTACTTCCAACTCCTCCAAGTATAAGCTCATATGCCTCTTTTGGATCAAACTTTTTTCTATAGCTTCTGTTTGCACTGATAGCTGTAAATACATCACTAACAGCTATTATCTTAGCATAATGTGATATATGATTTTTACTTAATCCGTATGGGTACCCTGTTCCATCAATCTTTTCATGATGTTGAAGAACACCATCTATAATCTTATTAGAGAATACGCCTGTTCTCTCTAAAATCTCTTTTCCATATATAGGGTGCTTTTTTATCTCTCTAAACTCTTCTGTTGTAAGTGGTCCTCTTTTATTAATTACTTTATTAGCAATTTTTATTTTTCCTATATCATGAAGAATAGCTGCAAGACCTAACTCCTTTATTTGCAAATGATTAAAATTTAAACAAGTACCAAGATATATGGCCATTATACTTGTATCTACACAATGAATATATGTATAGTTATCGTAAGCCTTAACTTCGTATAAATTTATATTTATACTCTTTTGAGCAATAATATCTTCTATTAATTCATCAACCATTCCAATAGACTTTGTAGAGATGGCTCTATCCCATTCGAGAAGTTCATTAAATAAATTAGGCATTATTTCTAAGGTAGTTTTCTTTAATTCTATAAAGTCTTCTCCTTTAGATATATCACTTAATCTATCATCTTCCACATACACCATGAATACTCCATGCTTTTTCAACTTTGTTATCAAGTTCAAACTAATTCTTAGTCCATCCTTGAGAAGAATCTCTCCTGTTTCAGTAATTATACTTTTAGCTAAAATCTCATTTCCCTTTAAATTTTTAACAAATTCAAGTCTCATAAAACTTCCTCCCAGGATTAAACAATTTACATTATAGTTAAATTATAGCACAGCTCTAAGATCATACACATAAATTTTTTCAAATTAATACAATAGTAATAGGCTACTGATTACTATACATTTAACTTATTTGCGAGGAGAATTAGTTATGTTAAAAAACTTATATATAATTACGCCTAAAAATAAATCTAATATAAATAATAAGCAACCTGAAATCTCTATAACTTTTTTTGATAGAAATATATTGAACAATATGCAAAATATTAAAATGTATTTAAATAAAAAAGAAGTGTCTATAACTATCAAAGAAAATAATATAATTTATATACCAAAAAAACCTCTTCGTTCTGGTAAATATAAGGTTAGAATCAAGACGCGATACTCAGATGGAGAAAAAAGAACCTTTGAGTGGTCCTTTTTCGTTACTACTTCTAGAACTCAACAGGAACCTAGCTATAATTTCTACTACGGAATACCTCACTCTCATACTTCCTTATCAACTGGAAAAGGAAGTCCCCTTGAAGCATTAAATTATGCTCAAAAGAAAAATTTAGACTTTTTAGCTATTACAGATCACGCAAATCATCTTAATAAAAAAACTACTTATAAAACTTCAACCTCAAATAAATGGGATATATTAAAAACTGTTATAGCTAATTTTAATAAAAATAAAAAAAAGCTTTTAGGAATATCTGGTTTTGAATTAACCTCTAATAACTATGGAGATTTTAATGTTTTCAATTCAGATAGAATTTTTAAAGGAAGAATTCGAAATCTTAACGATTTTCTTATTTGGCTGGAGAAGGAAGGTAGTCCTATTGTAGCTATAAATCATCCCCACAAATATATAGAGAGTCTCCCATATAATGAACGGTTAGATAAATTTATAAATCTTATCGAAGTAGGAAACGGTTCTTTTCAAGGTAAATATTTGGACTGCGAAAAATACTATTATAAACTATTAGATAAAGGTTGGCATTTAGGAGCAATAAATGGCCAAGATAACCATAAATTTAATTGGGGAGACAGTGACAATTTAACAGCAGTTTTATCACCTTCTTTAGAAAATGCAGATTTACTTTCAGCATTGAAAAACAGAAGAACTTATTCAACAGAAACAAGAGATTTAAAACTTATATTCAATATAAATAACTCACCAATGGGTAGCATAATAAAAGATAACAGTAAAAATTTGGAGTTTAGTATTAGAGCTGAAGATAAAAACTCTCCTATTGAAAAGATTCAAATAGTAACGAATGAAGGTAAAATTTTCAGAGAAAAGATTTATAATAATAAGACCAAAGTAAAATGGACATTTTCAATACCTAAAGTTAAAAATCAATGGTTCGTAACCAAGATTATTCATAATAACGGAAGATGTGGAATATCCTCAGCTATTTTTATATGATGTCACTTATAGTTAAAGGGTTATCTTATAAGCACTTATAAAATAACCCTTTAACTATATACTAAATAATTTCTCGTTTCCTATTCTTATAATAAGTCGTCTTTAAATTACAAAAAGCTGCAATTTCTGAAGCTACATGAAAGTGGTTACCTATACTATCAGTAGTATGTGCATCGGAACCTATGGTTATATACCTTCCCCCAAGTTCATTGTACCTTCTGTATATCTTAATTAGATTTTCCACTGCACTATTGTCCCCTAGTCGTCTAGCATTTATCTCAAGGCTAATATCTTTATCAACTAAGGTTTTTAGTACCTCATCAATGTATTCTTTAAATTCATCATAGTACATTTCTCGATCTTCATATTGAGCACATCTTGAAAGATAATCAATATGTCCTAGACTATCTATAAATTTATGTTCATTTAACCGTTCTACTATTTGAATAAAGTATTCTTCATATAGTTCACTTTTACTCTTACTTTTATATAGCTCATCTGCTTCATAAAGGTCAAAATCATACATTTCATGTAGAGATCCAATTACATAATCAAAGGGAAATTCTTTACATATACTTTCATATTCTTTTGAGTACTCATTACACATTCCAACTTCAATTCCTAAAAGCAACTTATTACTTCTATACTTTTCATAATTATTAAAATAATCTTTAGGGTTAAATCTAAACTGCTTATCATCTTTATAGTTCAAATCCATATGTTCAGTTATTATTGCTCCTAAATTATATTTTGTGCTCCTATCAACAACCTCTTCTATAGTCATTTTAGAATCAGTAGAATAAGTTGTATGTATATGAGTATCAAACATGACTTAGCCTCCTTAAAAAAATAGCAAAACATAATTATGTTTTGCTTTGTTATTAGTTATTTCTTTTTACTGTTGTTATTTTGTATAACTTCAATATCATTATTTTTAACTCTATTAGGCTTAGCCTTAGCTTTAATTACATTGTTTTTTTGAATTTCACGTTTAGTAGGTGTTCCTTTACCTCTTGATGAGAATCCTATTAAATCCATAAACCATAAAAAGAAAATTAAAAATATACCCGTCTGTATGTATTTCAAAACACCTGTCATTCTCTCTGGCCAAACTACAATTGGAACTATATATACTACTAAAGCTATAGCTAGTATTATCCACTTATTTATTTTAATATTGTCCAACACATATAGTTTGAGTAAGTTGTAAATTACTAGAACAATCACAACCAATATCAACATTGGTAATAACACTTTAACAAAAGTCATTATGCTTCCTCCTTTTTGCCTTGCTTTATAATATTATACATTTATATATGTATATTTAGCAAGTTTAATATATACAACTATATATTAATTTATTTTTATAACAAAATATTTGCTATAATTCAATTATTCGAGTTTGTAATTTTAATAATTCTTTCTCTATTTTATTGATAATACATTAAAAAACATCAAACTATTTTTTTAACTTAGCGGTTATATTTTATAGCTAAACATATTTTGATAATATAAAGTTTTAAATACTTTGTTTTTCCTTTGATAAACTATTAATAACTCTGTTATAATGTTATTAAATACTATTGTCTTTAGAGGTGGTTCCTATGGATTTAAAAATAAATGGACTTGATGATTTAGATATTCAAATTTTAGAAATCTTAATACGAGATTCAAGAACTCCATATTTAGAAATTGCAAGAAAATGTCATGTTAGTGGTGGTACTATTCATGTCAGAATGAAAAAAATGGAAGATTTAGGTATAATCAAGGGCACAAAACTCATTCTTGATAATAATAAATTAGGATATGATGTATGTTGTTTTATAGGTATATTTTTAGATAAAGCTTCTTCCTATACTCATGTTTTAGGCGAGCTAGAAAAAATTAAAGAAGTTGTAGAACTTCACTATACTACTGGTGGATATTCTATTTTTACAAAGGTGATATGTAAGAGTATTACTGATCTTCAAGATTTATTAATGAATAAAATTCAAGTAATAGAAGAAATTCAAAGAACAGATACCTTCATCTCCTTGTCTCAACCGATAGAACGAAATGTTCAGCTATAAAACTATCATACATAAAAATACATTGCTATTAATAGCAATGTATTTTTTCATTTAATTATATTTTTATTAATTCCTTTATTTTAATACTAATAATTTTTTTCAAATTGCAAATAATAGACTTGTAAAATTTATTTTAAAGGAGATGTAATCTTTTATGAGAACATTAGATGTACTCGCACTTATCTTAGTTGTAATAGGGGCAATAAACTGGGGCCTTATTGGATTTTTTAGATTTGACCTTGTTGCATCCTTATTTGGAGATATGTCAGGATTTAGTAGAATAATTTATGCTCTAGTAGGTTTAGCTGGACTTTATGCTATATCTTTCTTTGGTAGAGATAGAGAATCTAGAGAAATTAAATAATTAGCTAAAATAATAAATAATTCAAAAAAAATCTCAAGTATTATTAAATATTGGAGATTTTTTTTATTTAGTTGTTGACTTTATAACTTTATTATACTAAAATAGAAACATCAAAATTTTTCATTTTAAAATCTTTGATCAGGAATAGTAGCTATGTGATTTAGTTTCAGAGAGTTGAGGATGGTGGGATCTCAACACGATATCTATAGTGAATGGACCTGTTAGATGTAAACCGAAATCCTCTTTGGAAAGTAGTATTTACCGTATTTCGCACGTTATAGCGATAGGATATGTTAGTATCTGAAATGAGATGTATTTAAAATATCTATTTTTAGTGTTTTAAATATAATTTAGGTGGCAACGCGAATAATACTTCGCCCTATTGTATAGGGCGGAGTTTTTTTATTTTTAAATATAAATTTAGGAGGTGAATTAATATGGCATGAAAGAAAGATACTCTTAAAAATAATTTAACTAATATGAAATTAAGGAAGGAAGATGTTATTATGAAATCAAATTTAAAAAAATCTATTATTAATTCACTATTTATTGCTATAGGACTTATATTACACCAAATTGCTCCACCACTATTCCTTGGCATGAAACCAGACATATCATTAACTATGATGTTTATTATAATATTAATAAATCATGACTATAAAAGCACATTATTATCAGGAATTGTCTGTGGAATATTGACTGCTCTTACAACTACATTCCCTGGTGGTCAATTACCAAATGTTATTGATAAGATTATTACTGCTCATATAATTTATTTAATGTTGTTACCTCTAAGAAATAGAGTAAATAACCAAATTCAAACTATAATTATTTCTATAATTGGTACATTAATTAGTGGAACTATTTTCTTAGGTTCAGCAGCCTTACTCGCAGGATTACCTGGTTCATTCTCTGCACTATTTATTACTGCTGTACTCCCTGCTACACTAGTTAATACTTTAGTAGCACCTATATTATACAACGCTATTAATTTATCTATAAAAAAATCTAACGTTAAAATCTTTGAACAATAGAGCTATAGTCTAAAAAATAACGCATATGGATTCCCTCTTCCACATGCGTTATTTTAACTAAATTTCTACTGGTTTACCTACAAATCTAACTATTAAACCTATTAAAACTATATTTATTGGTAATACAATAGCTACTGGAGCTCCAAGACCTACTGGTATATATCCACCAACTACAGCAACAGCTGCAACAGCTAAAGCATAGTATAGCTGAGTTCTTGTATGATCTATATGGTCACAGGCTGATCCCATAGAAGAAAGAATCGTTGTATCTGAAATTGGAGAGCAATGATCTCCAAATATTGCACCTGTAAGCACTGCACTTATAGCCACAACCATATATGAATGTTCAGGATTTAATGCAAAAGCAAGAGGTATTGTAAGTGGCATTAATATACCCATCGTTCCATAAGAAGTCCCTGTTGCAAAAGATATTATTGAAGCTAGTATAAATATAAGCGATGGTAATATAAAAGCAGGCATATTAAATTTTAATACCTGTGATACTATAAAATGTGATGTTCCAAGTTCCTTAATTACTCCACTTAATGACCAAGCTAAAAGAAGAATTACACCAGTTATTATAAGTGATTTCATTCCAGTAATCCAAGTGTCAATAGCTTCCCCTATAGTAAATATCTTTTGGCTTATTCCCATAACCATAGCAACAATACTTGCTAATACTGCTGCTTGGAATAAAACTATACTAGCATCAGATGCTCCAAAAGTTTCTTGTATAGCTTTAAAAGAAGCCGGACTAGTTTTTATAAAATCAATTAAGGCTGTATCTTCTCCACCCATTATTCCAACATAACCATTGTAATAGAAACCAGCAAAGGCACCAACTATTAGAACCATTATTGGCACTACTGCATTTCTAACTTTTAATACAATACCTTCTTTTGGTTCAATATCTGTAGTTTCTTCTGAAACCATTGGCTTTGCAGTATCACTTAATACTTTTCCTGTTGTTCTAGCACGTCTTTCTGCTTGTAGCATAGGTCCAAATTCTCTTAAGAAGTACGCTGTGAATACTATAAATATTAAAATTAATATATTATAAAATCTATACGGAATCGTTTCTAGAAATATATTATATGCATTAGCTTCCTGTCCAATTAACTCATATCCACCTTTAATTAAACTAAGCTCATACCCAACCCAAGTTGAAATAACTGCTATTCCTGCAATCGGAGCTGCCGTAGCATCAATTATAAAAGCTAATTTTTCTCTTGATATTTTCATCTTATCTGAAACTGGTCTCATTATAGGTCCAACGATTAGAGCATTAGCATAGTCATCAAAGAATACGAATAGTCCAAGAAGCCAAGTAATTATTTGTGTACTAACTGGTGACTTTGCCTTTTTTGCTAAAGATTCAGCAACCGCTTTTGCACCACCCATTTTAGTAACTAGTGCAATAAGTCCACCTATTGCTAAACATTGAAGTATAATACCTGCATTCCATGGATCTGCTAAAGAATTTAGTATTTGAGATACAATACTTAAGAATCCTTGAAATAATGCACCAAAAATATTAAATCCATTTAATTGAAGTAAAAATGTTCCTGAGAATACTCCTATGAATAAAGATAAAACAACATTTTTAGTTATAAATGCTAAAACTATTGCAACTAATGGTGGTATAATTGTCCAAAAACCAAACTTAGCTGCATTTGCTTGTGCTACTTCTACATCAACTCCTAGTGCTGTTGTAGCAAATACTATAAGCATGGCTAATAAAGAAATTGTAAAAACACTTCTTCTTTTCATTATTTTTCCCCCTGTATAAAATTTTTCATACATCGAATTTTAGCGGAGTGTAACTTCAAAAAACAAAAGCCTTGAGTTCTCACTCAAGGCTTATTAAATACTATACTTGTAAAACAATAGTACCCAATAAGTTGAATGATAGCTCTCCACAATACTAATTGTGACAGTCTTACACATATTCTATGCAAAACCAGCAATATAACCTTTAAGCACGGGCTATATACTTCGGCGGCATCTCCTTTCCTGTTGCATCATTGTGCTTTCCTCAACAACAGTACTATTAAATACCGCGCCTCTATCACTAAACTTCGATATACGCATGTCTTATATTTTATAAAATTTTTTAAAAATAGTCAAGCTTTATTACTTAATTTCATAACATTACCGTATAAATTTATTTATACTAATTCATTATTTTTATACTCTATATTTTTCTTAATACCTCTATTAAGGGTACTGCTATAATCAATAAATTCATATACGTCTTCTGCAAAAATCTCATTAAACTCTTTAAGTTTAGGCAAATCTATATCTTCTATAGCTATTTGATTTTCTTCACAATATAAAACTATAGACCCAATAACTCCATGAGCATCTCTAAAAGCCATACCCTTATTTACTAAGTAATCTGCAGCTTCTGTAGCATTTAAAAATCCTTTTTTCACAGACTTAAACATATTTTCTTCTTTTACTTTTAAACTACCTACCATTCCACTCATAACTTTTAAGGATTTCAAAACGGTGTCTAGCGCGTCAAAGAACACCTCTTTATCTTCTTGCATATCTTTGTTATAAGCTAATGGTATACCCTTCATAGTAGTAAGAAGACTCATTAAATCTCCATATACTCTTCCGCTCTTTCCTCTTATAAGTTCTGCTGCATCAGGATTTTTCTTTTGAGGCATAATGCTGCTTCCTGTAGAGAATTCATCACTAATTTGTATAAAATCAAACTCTTTACTACTCCATAAAATAATTTCTTCACTTAATCTGCTTAAATGCATCATTATTATAGAAAAAGAAGATAAAAGACTTATTAAATAATCTCTATCACTTACCCCGTCCATAAAATTGTCTACAGGTTTTTTAAATCCTAATTCCTTTGCTGTAAACTCTCTATCAATATTGTAAGTTGTTCCTGCTAATGCTCCACATCCAAGAGGACTTTCATCCATTATTTCAATATCACTTAAAATTCTCTTCTTATCTCTTTGAAGCATACTATAGTAAGCCATCATATGAAATTTAAAAGTCACTACTTGAGCTCGTTGAAGATGAGTATATCCTGGCATTATTACATTATTGTTTTCTCCTACACTTTTAACTGTTTGTAAAAGAGTTTCTATGTTTTCAATAACTTCAAATGCTTTTTTCTTTGCATACATTCTCATATCCACAGCCACTTGATCATTTCTGCTTCTTCCAGTATGAAGTTTCTTTCCAACTTCACCTATTCTTTTTATTAAATTAATCTCTACAAAGCTGTGAATATCTTCATAGTCTCCTTCAATTACTAGATTACCATTATTAATATCATCCAATATTGATTTTAGACCTGCTGATATACTAGCACCTTCTTCTTCAATTAAAACACCGCATTTAGCTAACATCTTAACATGAGCTAGGCTTCCAGTAATATCTTCACTGTATAATCTTTTATCAAAACTTAAAGAACTATTAAAGTCCTCCATAAGCTTACTTTCCTCGTTTTTAAATCGTCCACCCCAAAGCTTCATATGTACAATCACTCCGTTCTTTTAATAGCTAATCGCTACCCACCATTTTCTACATAATTATAGAAACTGGCGACTAGCGATTAGTTGTTATATTTTCTTAGTATTTACTAACTATTTGTTTTTATTATTAAGTATTGCATTAATTTTATATGGAAGACCAAAAAGGTTTATAAAGCCTTCTGCATCTTTATGATCATATAATTCACTTGCTCCGAAAGAAGATATTGTCTCTTCATATAGTGCATAAGGTGATTCCATACCAGCAATCATTATATTTCCTTTATATAGCTTTAATTTTACACTTCCAGTTACCTTCTCTTGAGTCTTATCTACAAAAGCGTCTAGAGCTTCTTTTATATTTGTAAACCATAATCCATTATAAACTAACTCTCCATATTTTTGTGATACCATTTCTTTAAAATGGAAAGATTCCTTTTCAACTGTTAAATATTCAAGTTCTTTGTGAGCAGCATAAAGTATAGTTCCACCTGGAGTTTCATATACTCCTCTAGATTTCATTCCTACAAGTCTGTTTTCTAACAAGTCTATAACTCCTATACCGTTCTCTCCACCTACTTTGTTTAATTTATTGATAATGTCAGTTGGGCTTAATTCTTCTCCATCAACTTTCTTAGGTATTCCAGCTTCAAAATAGATTTCTACATATGATGCTTCATCTTTTGCTTTTTCAGGTGGAACTGTCATAAGGTACATTTCTCCCTTATGTTCATTTCTTAAATCTTCTAAATCTCCGCCTTCATGACTTGTATGCCAAATATTTCTATCCCTTGAATATATTTTTTCTTTAGTTACAGAGATTTCTATCCCATTTTTATTTGCATAATCTATAGCATCTTCTCTTGATTTTATATCCCAAATTCTCCAAGGTGCAATAATTTTTATAGTCGGATCTAAAGAAGATATACCAACTTCAAAACGAACCTGATCATTTCCTTTTCCAGTACATCCATGACAGATATATTTAGCTCCTTCTTTATGTGCTACTTCTACAAGAGTTTTAGCAATTAATGGTCTTGCAAAAGAAGTTCCTAATAAGTATTTACCTTCATAAACAGCATTAGCTTTAAGTCCTTTAAAAAGATAATCTGTAACAAACTCTCCAGTAACATCTTCTACATATATCTTTGAAGCTCCAGATCGTATAGCTTTTTTCTCTATTTCTTCAAAATCTTCATCTTGTCCTACATTTACACAACATGCTATAACGTCTAAGTCATAGTTATCCTTTAACCAATGTATAATAATAGATGTATCTAATCCACCTGAATACGCTAATACTACTTTATCTTTCATAAATATACACTCCTTTTTGATTTTTTTGCCTTTTATCTCCATTAAATCTCTGCGATTACCATTGATAACCAAAATATAATATAATAATTATACATACATATTCATAATTATGCAATAGTTTTTTTGTATCTTTCTTAGATCCTACTGCTTCAGAAGTCTTAAAAACACATTAAAATTTGTCTTTATAATTCATATATACAGAAGCTAACTATATCTATTTAATAAATACACTAAAATTATTGTACCCATTACTGTAATAATCATATTTTGCTTTTTTATTATTAAAAAACTTGCAAATACTGCTCCTGTTATTGATGTTAGAATATTCCCTGTTGAATATAACACTTCTGGAAATAAAAGTCCACCAAGTGCAGCATAAGGTATATATTCTAAGAAAGATTTTAAGAATTTTCCTGGATCTTTTCCTTTATATAATATCATAGGTATAGCTCTAGACAAATATGTAACTAGTGCAGCTAAAAATATCATAGTTAATACTTTATTCATTTATTTCACCTTCTTCCTTTGGTAAGAACATTGCCCCAATTAAAGATGTGAATATAATAGTAATAACTACTCTCCAATTACCAATACTATTATTTAAAAATGGAATATAGTAAATGGTTGAACTAATTATCATAGCAATAATAGCTACAATTGCTACTTTTAATGATTTAGAGGCTACTGGAAGAAGTAATCCTAAAAACATAATATAGATTGCAATCCCTATACTATTAGAAAAACTACTTGGTAGTATCCCAGCAAGTAGTGCACCTATTAAAGTTCCAGACACCCATCCTATATAAGATATAGTCTGTACCCCTAAAATAAAAGACGGTTTTAAATTTTCTCTTGTCATAACGATAACAAATACTTCATCAGTAATTCCAAAGCTTAATAAAGCTTTTAATTTCATATTAACTGAGTCTTTTAGTTTATTTGTGATACAAAAAGACATAAGTAAATATCTTGCATTTATTATAAATGTAGTTAATACAATATTACTAACTTCAATTCCAAGATAAAACATATTAACCCCAATAAATTGTGTAGCCCCAGTAAAGTTTGTTAAAGACATTAAAACTGCTAAAGCCCCTGAAAGTCCAGCTGCTTTTGCAATTAATCCAAATGTAATAGCCACAGAAAAATATCCCATAAATATTGGTAATCCAGCTTTTATACCCTGCTTAAACTCTATTTTATAATTAGAATCAATTCCTAAATTCATAAAACACCCCCTTATTTATAAATACACGCGAAAAGATGTATAGATAAATTTTATCTACACATCTTTTAAATACATCTTACTGAAATTATCCTATTATATATAAACTATAAATTTTTTATTATTTCTTCTGCAAACTCCGTAGTTGTAGCTGTTCCACCAAGGTCAGATGTCATAACCTTACCTTCACTTAGAACCTTAGTAATAGCATTATCTATTTTATCTGCTACTTCTAATTCTCCTAAGTGTCTTAACATCATAACTCCACTTAATATAGCAGCCATAGGGTTTGCAATATTTTTTCCTGCTATATCAGGAGCTGAACCATGTACTGCTTCAAATACTGCCATATCAGTTCCTATGTTAGCTCCTGGAACTACACCTAGTCCGCCTACAAGTCCTGATGCCATATCTGATAATATATCTCCGTATAAATTAGTCATAACAAGTACATCATAATTTTCTGGAGATTGCACTAGTCTCATACTCATAGCATCTACTATCATATCATTGAATTCTATACTCTTATGCTTTTCAGCAACTTCTCTTGAACATCTTAAGAAAAGTCCATCAGATAATTTCATTATATTAGCCTTGTGCACAGATGTAACTTTTTTTCTACCTTGCTTTTCTGCTAAATCAAAAGCATACTCTACTATTCTGTCACTTGCTTTTTTTGTTATAAGCTTTATGCTCTCAGCAGCTACATCACCAATACTGTGTTCAATTCCAGCATATAGATCTTCTGTGTTTTCTCTAACTATTATAAGGTCAACATCCTCATATCTTGATTTTATTCCTGGATAAGTTTTTACAGGTCTTACATTAGCATATAGATCTAGCGCTTGTCTTAGTCCTACATTGACACTCTTAAAACCCTTACCAACTGGTGTTGTAACTGGTCCTTTAATTGCTATCTTATTCTTTTTTATACTCTCTATTACATAGTCAGGAAGAGGTGTACCGAACTCAGCTATAACCTTTTCTCCAGCTTCCACTGTCTCCCAATTTATTTCAACTCCACTTGCATCTAAAACACTCTTTGCTGCTGTCATAACCTCTGGTCCTATTCCATCCCCTGGAATCAGTGTTATATTATACGCCATTTTGTTTATACCCCCATTATTTCTTTATTGTATTAATAAGTCCGCCCTTTAATATCATCTCTTGTTGTCTTTCAGAAAGTTGTAATTTCATTTCATATTCTTTATTCTTAATCTTATTAACAACTACAACTGTTCCTACTTCTGCTCCCTTTATAGTATTATCTATAACAAGTTCATCAAATTCATCTATAGTGTTGTAATCTTCTGGATTAACAAATACTAATGGCATAATTCCATTGTTTATTAAGTTAGCCATGTGAATTCTAGCAAAAGATTTAGCAAGTACTGCCTTTATTCCAAGATAAAGTGGTGCTAAAGCCGCATGCTCTCTACTTGATCCTTGACCATAGTTAGAACCTCCAACTACAAAGCCTCCATTGTTTTCTTTAGCTCTCTTTGGAAATTCTGGATTACATGGTGCTAAGCAATAATCTGATAAATAAGGTATATTTGATCTATATGGCAACAAACTTGCATTTGATGGCATTATATGATCTGTTGTTATATTATCTCCAACTTTTATTAAAACTTTGCCTTCTACTGTATTTTTTAAAGCTTCAGCTTTAGGGAAAGGTTTTATGTTAGGTCCACGTACTATTGTAATTTCTTCTGGCTTTTCTGCTGGATGTACAACTAGATTATCATTTATTAAAAATTCTTTTGGCATTTCTATTTCTGGTGAATCTCCAAATTCTCTTGGATCTGAAATATATCCTGTTATAGCAGATACAGCAGCAATTTCAGGACTTACAAGATATACCCCTGCAGTATTAGTTCCACATCTTCCTTCAAAGTTTCTATTTATTGTTCTTAATGATACTGCTCCATTAGCAGGCGCCTGACCCATTCCAATACATGGTCCACAACCTGATTCAATTATTCTTGCTCCAGCAGCAATCATTTTAGCTAGTGCCCCATTGGCTGCTAACATATTTAAAACTTGCTTTGATCCTGGTCCAATTACTAAGGACATATCCTCATGTATAGTCTTACCATCTAATATTTCAGCAACCTTCATCATATCTACATAAGAAGAATTTGTACAGCTTCCTATAGTGATTTGATTTACCTTTGTACCCTTAACTTCTGTAATCTTAACTACATTATCAGGGCTATGAGGACATGCTACTAATGGCTCTAATTCATTTAAGTTTATTTCAATTACCTCATCATAAATTGCATCCTCATCTGGTTTTATCTCAACATAATCCTGATCTCTACCTTGTGCTCTTAGAAATTCAAGCGTAGTCTCATCACTTGGGAATATAGAAGTTGTTGCCCCAAGTTCAGCTCCCATATTAGTTATTGTAGCTCTATCTGGAACAGATAAGGTTTTTACTCCTTCTCCGCCATATTCGAAAATTTTATCTACTCCACCTTTAACAGTTAATCTTCTTAGAACTTCTAATATAATGTCCTTAGCTGATACCCAAGAATTTAATTTTCCTTTAAGCTCTATTTTTACAACCTTTGGAGTTTTAATGTAGTATTCTCCTCCACCCATAGCAACTGCTACGTCAAGACCACCAGCTCCAATACCAATCATTCCAATTCCACCTGCTGTTGGAGTATGACTGTCTGAACCTACAAGCGTCTGTCCTGGAACTCCAAATCTTTCCAAATGAACTTGGTGACATATTCCATTACCTGGTTTTGAAAAGTAGATACCATGTTTTTTAGTTACTGTTTGTATATACGCATGATCATCAGCGTTCTCAGGTCCTGTTTGAAGCATGTTATGATCAATATAGGCTACAGATCTTTTAGTCTTAACCTTATCTACTCCTAGTGCTTCGAATTGTAAATATGCCATTGTTCCTGTAGAATCTTGTGTTAAGGTTTGATCTATTCTAATTCCTATTTCACTACCTTGTTTCATTTCTCCTACAACTAAATGCTCTTTTAATATTTTTTCTACAATATTATACCCCATAAAAGTCAACCCCTTTTAGAATTAATATGTTGCTATATGAATTTTAATTTGTAATAGCCATCATTCTACGTGAATATTACAACTTTTACACCATAATTATACACCATTATATCATATTTATACAATCTTAGTAAAGTTAATTGCAATATAGACTATTTAAAAATGCATTTTTAAATATTACTTGTCATCTTATGAGAATGAAAAATAATAATTTTCTGAAATAATACCCCCTATTTCTGAGTATAATAATTATCGAGGTGATTTTCTTGTTTGAAAGTATAAAAAATAATAACATCTATAAAAATTTATACAATGGCGAATGGGTTCAGTCTACTAATGCTCCAATAGATATTTTTTCTCCTGTAAATGGCACTTTAGTTGGGAAAATTCAATCTATGAGCGAAAAGGACGTAGATGCATCCATAAAAGCTTCAAAACTTTCACAATTAACTTGGGGTCAAACTCCCATTAACGAACGAGCAAACTTATTGTGTAAAGCTGCTGATCTGCTATTGGAAAATAAAACTATACTATCAGATATTCTTCAAATGGAAATTGCAAAAGATAAAAAGTCTGCATTATCTGAAATTGAAAGAACTGCAGATTTTATAAAATTTACTGCAGAGGAAGGTAAACATATTCACGGTGAATCTGTTGGTTCTGAGAACTTTCCAGGTTTTAAGAAAAATAAAATATCCTTTGTAACTAGAGTTCCTATGGGAGTTGTTCTTGCTATATCTCCTTTTAATTATCCAATAAACTTAGCTGCTTCTAAAATTGCTCCTGCTCTAATAGCAGGAAATAGCGTAATTTTCAAGCCAGCTACTCAAGGTTCTATAGCTGCCCTTCATCTTGCTGATATTTTTAATAAAGCAGGACTTCCAAAGGGAGTATTAAACACTATAACAGGCAAGGGTTCTACAATTGGAGACTATTTAGTAACTCATGAGGATATAAATTTCATCAACTTCACCGGAAGCTCTGATGTAGGAAAGCATATAGCTGTCATTGCAGGTATGGTTCCTATGTTAATGGAGCTTGGCGGAAAAGATGCTGCTTTAGTTTTAAAAGACGCTGACTTAGAAAAAACTGCTCAAAACATAGTATCAGGTGCATATAGTTATTCTGGACAAAGATGCACTGCAGTAAAGAGAGTTCTAGTAGAAGAAGAAATAGCAGACTCCTTAGTTAGTAAAATTAAAGAAAAAGTTGAAAAACTAAAAATAGGAAATCCTAAAGAAGGTGCAGATATAACCCCTTTAATTAACAGCGAGGCTGCAGATTATGTTGAAGGGTTAATTCGAGATGCTATTATCAAAGGTGCTACTCTTGTTACCTCTAGCAAAAGAGTAGGAAATTTAATTTATCCAGTACTATTTGATAATGTTACTACTGATATGAGAATTGCTTGGGAGGAGCCTTTTGGTCCTGTGCTACCTATAATTAGAGTCAAAAATATAGATGAGGCTATAGATATAGCAAACTCCTCTAAATATGGTCTTCAGTCATCTATTTTCACTAAAGATATTGATAAGGCTTTTTATATAGCTAATAAACTCGAAGTTGGTACAGTTCAAATAAATAATAAAACCGAAAGAGGTCCAGATAATTTCCCATTCCTTGGTGTTAAATCGTCTGGCATTGGAACTCAAGGAGTAAGATATAGTATAGAAGCTATGAGTAGACCAAAAGCAATAGTTATAAATATAGAAAACCAATAATAAAAAAAGAAAATTGCGTTGCAATTTTCTTTTTTTATTATTGGATATTTTTAGCTATTTCATTTTTAACAATTTCAGCTAGATTTTTTTCTTCTTCTTTTGAAAGGTTCTCTAAGTATATGGCTTTTCCAACAGTTACTCTAATCTCACCTTTTTTAAGCCATCCATTATTTTCTTCGAAGATTTTATAACTTCCATCAATAGTAACTGGTACTATAGGAGCATTAGCTTTAGTAGCCATCTTTAAGCTTCCTTTTTTAAACTCTCCTATATCACGACCTTTACTTCTTGTGCCTTCCGGAAAAATAACCATAGAATATCCACTCTTTAAGTTTTCAATCCCCTGATTTATAGCTTTTACAGACTCTCTCACATTTTCTCTATCTATAAACACACATCTAATATTCTTCATCCATTGTGAAATTATCGGAGTTTTTTTCAATTCTTTTTTTGCAATGAATCCCATAGGTTTATTAATAGCAGCTAATATAGCAAGAATATCAAAATTCCCTTGATGATTAGCTACAAAACAACATGCTTCTTCTGGTACATTTTCTAACCCATTTACTTCTAATTTTACTCCAGCTTTTTTAAGTACTTGATTTGCCCAATAAAAGACTACTTCATTTACAAATTTTTCTGCTTCTTCATCTTTTCCTTGATTTTTCAGATTATTATACTTACGATTTAAACCAAGTGTACGTATTAAATTAAAAACGATATATGTATATATACCTATAGATCTCACACTGATCATTCCCTTCATTAATTCTTTAAGCACCTTCTATTATAACGATATAAAAGTATCAATTCAATAAATAGTTTATTTTTCCAATTACTCATGTTTATTTTTTAGAAAAAGTGTAATGATTATAGATATAATTTAAAATCTAGTATATAGATGGAGGTAATCATTAAAAGTTGATATGAAATATAATAAAAAGTATTTTAAATTGTCTTTAATTGTAATAACATTTATAATGGTATATATGTTTTATATTTCTTATACTTATATAAGTAGTTCTATTAATGTAATTTCTCCCACATCTCCTAAAAATATTTTAATTCACTATATAGATGTAGGCCAGGGAGATGCTATTTTAATTCAAGCCAATACTAAAAACCTACTAATTGACTCTGGCCCCAATAACAAAAAGACTATTAGTTATTTAAAGAGTCAGGGTATAAAAAAATTAGATTATGTACTGGCAACTCACCCCCACGATGATCATATTGGTTCTATGGATAAAATTATAAGCAATTTTAATGTGCTGAATTTTTACACTCCAAGAATAACAAACAATACAGATACCTTTAAAAGTATGCTAACTACTCTTAGTAAAAAAAATCTTAAAATAGTACCAGCAAAGGCTGGAATTAAACTCGATTTAGGAAATGATATCAATTGTACTATACTATCACCAATACGCGGCCCCTATAATGAACTAAATAATTTTTCAGCAGTATTAAAGCTCTCTTACAATAATACAAGTTTTTTATTTATGGGTGATGCCGAATCTTATAATGAAAATGAGCTTATAAAAGAAGGCTATAATCTTAAAGCTGATGTAATTAAAATAGGTCATCACGGAAGCAACTCATCAACTTCAAAACTACTGTTAGATAATGTTAAACCTAAAGTTGCTATAATTAGCTGTGGCAGAAATAATGAGTATGGACACCCTAATAAAGATGTTATCAGTAGACTTCAAGAAAATCAAATAAATATTTTTAGAACTGATATAGATTCTTCTATAGTATTAGAAAGTGATGGAAATAAAATAATGAAAAGGTAGTGATAATAATGAATTCAGTAGCATTTGAGATTTTCGGTATACCCATTAATTGGTATGGTATTATTATAAGTATGGGTATTCTTTTAGCATATTGGGTGGGCTCTAAACAAAGTAAATTCTATGATGTAGATTTTGAGAAGGTAACTGATATTTTTATAGTTGCTCTGCCTGTAGCTATATTATGCGCTAGATTATATTACGTTATTTTTGAATGGAGTTCCTATAAAGATACTCCCTCTGAAATACTTAATATTCGTGGTGGTGGGCTTGCAATACATGGAGGAATTTTAGGTGCTACATTTGTTGTCTATATTATGGCAAAAATGAAGAAAATTGAGTTTGGAAAATTGCTTGATATTGCAGCTCCTTGTTTCCTACTTGGTCAATCTATAGGACGCTGGGGAAATTTCTTTAATTCAGAAGCTCATGGTGGACCTGTATCTAAAGAATTTATTTCTAGATTCCCTGAATTTATACAAAGAGGAATGTATATTAGGGGCACTTACTATCATCCAACTTTTCTATATGAATCCATTTGGAACTTATGTATGTTTGCTTTCCTTATGGTATTAAGTAGAAAAAAACAATTAGCAAAAGGGTCTATATTTTATCTATACATGATTGTATACTCAATTGGAAGGTTCTTTATAGAAGGACTTAGGACAGATAGTTTAATGATGGGCTCCTTAAGAACAGCACAGGTTATAAGTATAGTATTTATAGTTTTTGGTATTTTACTACTTATATATTCAAACAGAAATATACGTGAGACTCACTCCATATAATAAAAAATAAGCACTACAATTTAGTGCTTATTTTTTATACAGTTAATACCCTTGCTACTTTCCAAAGCTACAATTAGGAAATCTACACTCCTCACAGTCCATGCAGATACCCCCATGTCCATACTCTGTTAAGTCTTTATTACTAAGCTTTTCATCAGCTAAAATTCTTGGTAATACAAGGTCAAATACTGTTCTTTTTGAATACATAACGCACCCTGGCAGTCCTAATATAGGTATATCATTTTTATACGCAAGTAAAAACATTGCCCCCGGTAGTACTGGTGACCCATAGCTCACCAAGTCTGCTCCTGTATTTTTTATAGCTGTTGGAGTAACATCATCAGGATCTACGGACATTCCCCCTGTGCATATAATTAGCTCTGCTCCTTTATCTATTAATTTATCTATAGCATCCCTTATCCTACTAAAATCATCTGGAAGTACTACTTGTTCCACTATCTCACATCTGTACTCTTCTACCTTTTGCATTATTACTGGTCCAAAAGCATCCTTTATCCTACCATGATATACTTCATTTCCTGTAGTAATAATCCCTACCTTACTTGTTTTAATTGGTATAACCTTAACTATTTTATCCTTAATTAAGTTCTCAGCATTTTTTATTTTTTCTTCTTCAATGATTAGAGGAATCACTCTCGTTCCAGCTACCTTTTGGCCCTTTTTTACTATTGTATTATTATGTGCTGTAGATAATATGATTTCACCTAAAGAGTTTAGTTTAAAAAGCTCTTCTTTATTTACTTTTAAAAGTCCATCCTCTTCTGCAATGAAATCTATTTTTCCTTCTTTTATTTCACTAAAAACTAATCCAATTCCTGCTGTTAGCTCTCTTAATCTCTCAGCTGCCTCATTTTCATGAAGCATTCCCTTTTCATATTCCCAAACATAAATATTATCTTTTCCCAGGGATAAAAGTACTGGAATATCCTCTTCTCTTATAATATGACCTTTTTTAAAGGCCCTTCCCTTAAACTGTCCAGGTATAATCTGTGTTATGTCATGACACAATATCGAACCTACAGCTTCTTCTGTCTTTATAGTTTTCATAGTTTTACCACCTCATAATTTCCCCATATCTTTTCTATGTCTTAAGGAACCTTTATTCTTGACTAATAGAATTTCACTCATTATTGCAAAGGCTATCTCCTCTGGTAATTCTGAAGATATATCAAGTCCTATAGGTGCATGCACTTTTTCTAGTTCTACCTTAGATACTCCTTCTTCCATAAGATTCTTCATAACCATCATAGTTTTCCTAGTACTACCTATCATCCCTATATAAGCCGCACCTCTTGATACTACAGATTTCAAAGCCTTACTGTCAGGCTCATGGCCTCTTGTTGCAATAACTATATAAGTATTTTCATTAATATTATAGTTTGAAAGATTATATTCTATATCTCCTGGTATTACTTCATCTGCTTCACTAAATCTATCTCTATTTGCAAATTCTTCTCTATCATCAAATATAACAGTATAAAAATTAAGTAATTTTGCAAACTTATAAAGCTGTTCCCCAATATGGCCCCCTCCAACTATCATAAGTCTTTTTCTTGGAGTAAATACTTTTATAAAGCCTTTAGCTTCTCCACCACACTGCATCCCTATATCTCCACTATCGTTTAACTTGTAATCAAAATCACTATCTTCATTTTTCTCAATACAACTTATTGCCTTTAATATAACTTCATGCTCAATCCTTCCTCCACCAACTGATCCTAGAATCCTTCCATCAGCCCACACTGCCATAACTGATCCTTTTTTCCTTGGTGTAGAACCTACTATATGAGTTAAAGTAGCCATAGCTACTGGTATTCCATCCTTTAAGCTTTTATAAACTTGCTTTAATATTTTCTCCTCCACCCTTATTCCCCCTTACCTTTTTCATATATAATATTCCTTCTAAAACTGATCCCCCAATATTTCTTGCTTTATCTGAAATTGTGTAACAATTCTTTTTCTCTGTAAGTCTTGGGTCAATATCTGCAATTTTAAGCCCTTTATGTACTTTACTATTATCTCTTATGAGTCCTCTTAAAACTCCATCTATGGTGGCATTAATCTCAATATTATCTACATAAGCTATTACGTCTTTGGCCTTAACAACATCCCCAATTTCCTTTACATTATTAATAATGCCGCTATATGGACTATATAACACTCTTTCTTTTGAATATCCGCCTATCTCACCAGGCACCCCTGTGTTTTCTGTAGCTTTCCCACTAAATATTAACCTTCCTAAGTCGTGTCCTCTATTAGTTTCTACAACTATATTTACATCACTATCTGCTTGAAAACCTGGACCTAATGCTATAGTTATAGGTGCCATATTTTTCTTGGTTCCTAAATTTTTCTTAGCTAGTATTGCATCTATTACTATATATGGTTTTAATATATCTATGTATTTACCACTTGGGTCTATTGCTACAGGTATCTCGTCTTTCTCCCAAGTATTTAGTATTTCTTTCATATCATTTACATGTACAGCAGTTATATTCTCTATTGTTATATACTTTTCATATATAGCTTCGCTAAAACTTACTTTTCTTCTAATCGAAGTAGGCTTATCTGTCTCCAATACTAAAACTTTAAATCCACTTCTATGTAATTTTTGTATTACTCCTGAGGCAATATCTCCACCACCTCTTATTATAACAATTTCTTCAAACATCTCTTATCATTCCTTTATACTTATAAGTTTTTCATAATCTTCCCAAGTATCTACATCCATAAGCACATATTCATTCTTAACCTCTATAAATATGACTTTATTCATATTATTATTAATTACATTTCTGCCTCCTATATCTCCTTGAAGTTCTCTAAGCTCATCAAGAGCTTCAAGTGGAAATATTACAGGACTTCCTTTTTTCCCTCTATAGGTAGGAACGATTATGTAATCACTATTTTTTTTAAAGGCATCCACTAAAAGCTCAATAGTCTCAACATCTAGTAATGGCTGATCTGCCGTAAAAAACATATATCCTTTAGCTCTAGTGGTGTTATCTATTCCTAATTTTACTGCTTCACTCTGTCCTATGCTAGGATTATGATTTCTTACAACATTTAGCCCATAGTTCATTGCTAGACTTAGTATTTCTTCATCTTTTACTATAATTGTTCTATTATAAAAATCACAAGATACAACCTTTTCTATAATATGTTGAACTAATGGTTTATCCTTATAAGTCAGTAATAGTTTGTTCTTACCCATTCTTCTTCCATACCCAGATGCCATTATTATAGCATTAATCATCTTCGCTTCCACCCTCAACCTTTTTAATATTATATATTCCTTCCCATATATTCTTTGTCTTTAAGCTTCCCAATACTATTTTTTTTATATATTTGTTATTCTCTTCAAAGATTCTAGTTAATAATTTATTTGCTAAAATCATATCCTCTTTACTTTCTACCTTATTTATAAATAAAATTCTATCTCCTAAAGAATTTTTAAATAATCCTTTATGATGAAATATTAGTAATATTATATTTTCTATACTTATTAATTCACCCTCACAGGAGTTAGTAATATCTATAAATTCCTTTAATCTATGTATATTGTCATTATTGATTTCTTGTCCTATTGCCTGTATATTTAAAACCCCTATGGTTTTATTTGTTTTATTGCTTATTACAGGCTCATTATCCTTCCATCCTTTGATACTCTTTTCTTTAGAACCATCTGCCTCTACTAAGATGTAGTCAAAATAAGGAGTTTGTTCCTCTAAAAGTTCACAACTTAGCCCAACTAACTTTTTTTCATTATTTATGCCACTTCCATATATATAAATACCTTTATAATTTTTATTATTATGTTTGGAAAAGTCCGCCTTATCTATAGCAATAAAATCAAATTGGTGTTTTCTTGGATGATATATTTTTGTTGTAGTGGTTACAAGAACCTTACTTTCCTCTCTTAATTCTTCACCTAAAGAAAACATTAAAGTAGTCTTTCCCCCTGCACCTACAATTGATATGATATCCCCTTTTCTTATCTGTAATAACTCTTTTAACTTCATTGCTCACCTCTAAACACTATTACTCTTTCACCAAATTCCACAATTTTTTAGAACTTATATTATAAAATGATGACATATATCATTCTCATAATTTCTAAAGAATTATATAATATCATCATTTTATATTAAAACATATTCTACTTATTGTACATTCCCATAAATACCTTCTCAGGAGTTATTGGGAGATCTTGAACTCTAACCCCCACTGCATTATAAACAGCATGAGCTATAGCTGGTGAAGGTGTATTAGTTACAACTTCTCCTATTGACTTTGCACCAAAAGGACCTGTTGGCTCATAACTTTCTTCAAAATCTATAATTATATTTCCTATATCTTTTCTAGATGGAATCTTATATTGCATAAATGAATTCGTCTTAAGTGCTCCTCTTTCGTCATACTTAACATCTTCATATAGTGCCATACCTATTCCTTGAACAAGTCCACCTTCTGCTTGAATCCTAGCTAAGTTAGGATTTATAACAGTTCCACAGTCAATTACAGCTACATAGTCTATTAGTTCTACCTTACCAGTTTCCTTATCAACCTCTACTTCTGCAAATCCAGCCATAAATGGTGGTGGAGATACTGGACTACCATAAGTAGCAGTACCTACTAGCTGAAGTTTTCCTGTACCTAGAACAGCAGTCTCAGCTATTTTCTCTAAAGTCATAGAGTTTCTATCATCTACTGTTTTTAATTTTTCCCCATCAAATTCTACTTCTTCAGTGGACACTCCCATAAATTTAGCGCCATTTTCTACTATTTGTCTTTTTAATTCCTCTGCTGCATTTACTACAGCCATTCCTGTTACATAAGTTGTACTAGATGCATAGGAACCTGGATCGTATGGTGAAACATCAGTATCTGCTGCGTTTACTATAAATCTATCAACTGATGTTTGTAAAACTTCTGCAGCCATCTGTGCTAATATAGTATCACTTCCGGTTCCCATATCTGTTGACCCTATAAGAAGTGTATAGTTACCATCATCATTTAATCTTACTTCTGCTGAGGCTGTATCTATACCTGCAATTCCTGATCCCTGCATAGTTACTGCCATACCAATCCCTCTTACTTTATTGCTAGATATTTCTCTACTTGGATATTTCTCATCCCATCCAATTAATCTTTTGCCTTTTTCTATACACTTATTTAGTGTTGAACTTCCTAGTTCTTTACCATCATAGGTTAAACAGGTTTCTCCTTCTTGTATCAGGTTTTTCAATCTCAATTCTATAGGATCCATATTTAACTTTTCTGCCAGTTTGTTTACTGCTGATTCAAGAGCAAAAGTTCCTTGAGTTGCTCCATAACCTCTAAAAGCTCCTGCTGGAGTTTTATTTGTATAAACTACATTTCCCATAAACCTAACAGCATTAGTTTTATTGTATAAAGGAAGAGTTTTCTGTCCTACAACACTAAATACTGTGGATGCATGCTCTCCGTATGCCCCGGAGTCTGATAATCCTTGTATATCAACAACTCTTATAAATCCTTCCTTGTCCGCCCCAAGTCTAACTTGTAATCTCATAGGATGACGGCTAGATGTAGATTCAAAAGTCTCTGTTCTATCATATATAATCATTGATGGTTTTCCTGTTTTTAAAGTAACAATTGCCGTAAATATCTCTACTGCAGCAGTTTGTTTTCCTCCAAATCCTCCACCTATTCTTGGTTTGATTACTCTTATTTTGCTAGCTGGTATTTGTAATGCCCTAGCAAGGCCTCTTCTAACATGAAACGGAATTTGAGTTGAACTTACAACTACAAGTCTTCCCATATGATCTAAATAATTGAATGCACGATAAGTTTCCATCATACAATGCGCTTGTGCCTGAGTGTAATAAGTCTCATCTACAATAAAATCACATTTTTTTAGTTCTTCTTCTACATTTCCTACCTCTACCTTTTGGGCAGAAATGATATTTTTTTCTTTACTCATTCCTATATCAAAATTACAGTGAAGATCATCTTCAGGGTGGACTACTGATTTATGTCCTTCTGCTTTTTCAAAATCTAAAACTGGTTCAAATACTTCATATTCAACCTTTATCATTTGCATAGCTTTTTCAGCTGTTCTCTCATCTACTGCCGCTATAATTGCAACTTCATCTCCTACATACCTTACTATTTTATCTAATATTAATCTGTCGTAAGGTGATGGCTCTGGATAGGATTGTCCAGCTAAAGTAAATCTCACATTTGGAACATCTTTATGGGTAATAATACATTCAACACCCTCTATTTTTTCCGCTCTTGAGGTGTCTATAGACTTTATTTCTGCAAAAGCATGAGGACTTCTTAGGATTTTCACTATTAATGCATTCGACATTGCTAAATCTTCTGTATAAACAGGCTTACCAGTAGCAATAGCCATACCATCTATCTTTGCATAGCCTTTTCCTATAATTTTCATTACTGATTCACCCCCAAATAGGTTTTAATAGCTCTTAATTGTCCCATATATCCTGTACATCTACATAGATTACCAGTTAGATAATGCTTTATCTCTTCATCTGTTGGATTTTCAAGTTCCTTTTTCATTGCAATAACAGTCATTATAAAACCTGGACTACAAAAGCCACATTGTTCCGCTCCCTCTGCAACAAGTATCTTTGCAAATTCTTCTGCTTCCTTTTCCACACCTTCTATAGTAGTGATATTTTTACCGTTAGCCTTTATTGATATAACTGAGCATGATAAAGTTGGTTTTCCATCTATCCATACAGTACAAAGACCACAACAAGTTGTATTACATCCTTTTCTTACACTTACCATTCCATTTGCCCTTAAAGTATCTGCTAAAAATTCATTATTCTCTACTTCAAAGGTAACTTTTTTATTATTTAGTGTAAATTCTACTTGCATTGTAATACCTCCTTTATTGCTCTTTTAATTAAAACCTGACATATAGCTTTTCTATACTCTGCAGAACCTCTCATATTACTTCCAAAGGATAACTCTTCTGCTGCTATAGCTGCTGCCTTATCAATATCCTCATCATTTAAGTTTCCTTTAGCTAATTCTTCAGATGCCATTTTAGCAATCCTTGCTCTAAAAGGTCTAGCTCCTACAACTATAGTCCACTCATTATCTAATTCTGACACTGCAACATTTAATATAGGATAATCACTAACAGAATTTCTTAAACTCTTATAAACTGCCTTTCGATGGCTCTTTTTTATAAATATCTTAGTTAGAATATCTTTTTCATAAGGTCTATTTAAAAATTCTTGTAAAGACATTCTTCCACCCTTGTGTAATTCTACTTCCGTATCTAGTGCAAGAAGTGCTGGAATCAAGTCAGAAAATCCATATTTTGAAAATACAGTAGCGCCTATAGTTACTACATTTCTAAACTGAACTCCTATTATATCCTTTACCGCTTGTCCTAAGACTCCATTAAAGTATCTATTAATTAGTTCATTTATCTCTAATTCTCTAAAGTTTGTTGTTGCCCCAATTTCGATATAATCCCCAACTTCTTTTACATAATCTAAATTTAATTTTGATAATTCAATAGCTGTTCCTATTTTCTTAGAAGTCATTCTTAAAAATGCACAACCACCTAAAACTGTATTATTCTTTCTTGAAGCTAGAATAGAGTAAGCTTCCTCTAAAGTTTCCGGTTGAACTAAATTCATTACTGTAAACATAGTATTCCTCCTTTGTATATCTATACTAACTTTAGTAATTTTAAGATTATTTTTATTTTTTCCCGACAGTGGGTGACATAACTATATGTTATGTCACCCACTATTTTAACACCACTTTCATTATATCAGCCTTGCTTTTTTTATGAAACCTTTTTTATCAATTTCAAATGGCCTCTACTTGCTTATTCAGTCCTACTTTTTTAACATAATAGTATCCTTCTACTTCTATATTACTTTCAGTTAATATTTTTCTAGCTAATTCAAACTCATTTATATCCACTTTTAATGAAAGACCACAACCAGCACTTATTTCTCTTGGCATAGGTATTATTTTCACTTTTAATTCACATAAGATTAGTTTTTTCTCTGCCATTATAGCACTATGTGTTGAATTAAACACAACTAAATTAAATAATTCCTCCATAATAACTATCCCCTATGGTTTAATAATATTGTTTGCAGCACTCATTTTTTCAACAATGCTGTACATATTTGTTACTCCTCCAACAGCTAAATCTTCTGTTAATCCATAGTAATTTAGACATGTACCACAAGTTAAAATCTCTACTCCTGCTGCTTCTAACTTCTTTAAATCTTCTATTGCCGGAGATTCTTTAGTAGAAAGTTTTGCTCCTCCATTATAAAAAATGATAGTAGCAGGTAGTTTTTCTATCTCTGTTAAAGCGTAGATAAAACCTTTAATTAAAACTTCACCTAGTTCATCATTTCCTTCACCCATCTTGTCAGAGGAAATTACAACTACTGTATTTTTCTTAGAAATATCTAAGTCTTCACTTCTATTATCGTCATCATTTTCATTAGAACCTAATCCTTTTATAATTTCCACTTCATAATGATCCTTACTTATAATTTTAGAACTATACTGGTATCCTAATTCTTTAGCCATCTTTTCTAAATTTTCTTTAGCAATTTCATTATCTACAATAGCTAAAATAGTTCCATCTTTTTCAATAGATTTTAGAGCATTCTTAGTCCTTATAACTGGTATAGGGCAAATCTCACCTTTAAAATCCATTTTCATCATATCTTTTTCACCTATTTCCTTCCTCATTTACTGTTGAGCATTATACACTACTATTCCAAAATCTTCTCTTTCAACTACCTCACCTACAATATGAGATTTTATCTCAAGTTCATTTAATTCTTTTAATAAGTTTTCTGACTTTCTCGCATCCACACTTATTAAAAGTCCTCCTGAGGTTTGTGGGTCAAATAATATCTCTTCCAAGGCAAATTCTATATTCTGCAACTTAACCTTGTCCATTAGATGCTTTCTGTTTTTCTGTGCTGCTCCTGTTAATAAGAACTCTTTTGCATAACCATAAGCTTCTTTTATATACGGAACTTTATTTATATCAACTTTAATTGTATAATTATCTTTAACCATCTCATTTAAGTGTCCTAGAAATCCAAAGCCTGTAACATCTGTACAAGCACTGACTTTATATCTTTTCATTTTTTCTGCTGCATATTTATTTAATGTTTCCATTGATCTTATTGCTGTTTTGTAGGCTTCTTCACTTGCTTCTCCTACTCTCTTAGCTGTAGTTATTATCCCTACTCCTAGTGGTTTTGTAATTATTATTTTATCACCTATTTTGCAATTGTTATTAGAAAGAATTTTACTTGGATGAACTATTCCTGTAACAGAAACACCATACTTAGGTTCAATATCATTTATGGAATGTCCTCCGCATACTATACCCCCTGCTTCTTGAACCTTTTCTGCCCCACCTCTTAATATTTCTCCCAGTATCTCCGAATCCATTTTTTCTGGAAAACAAACAATATTAAGAGCTGTTTTCACCTCTCCTCCCATAGCATATATATCACTAAGAGCATTTGTGGCTGCTATTTTCCCAAAGGTATATGGATCTTCAACTATAGGTGTAAAAAAATCTAAGGTTTGTATTATTGCTATATCTTCCGTTAACTTGTATACTGCTCCATCATCTGAACTATCAAATCCTACTAGTAAATTTTCATCAAATTTATTTGGAATCTTTTCTAGTACACTCTTTAAAAAATCAGGTCCTAATTTTGCGCTGCATCCACCACCGCAGCTAAACTTTTTAGACTCGTCTTTATTCATGTCTGCTACCATATATTAAATGCTGTATTACAGCATGTTTTTACCTTTCTTATTGTTTATTTAATTTCATTTTTTCACTATAAACATTATACTTATAGTACGATTATACTTTATAATATACATATTGTTCAAATCACTATTACATAAAAAGAGGTATAAATTTATGATTTATTTTGATAATGCGGCTACCAGCTTTCCAAAGCCTCCCACAGTTGCTCTTGCTGTTTATAATGCTATAAATAACCTTGGAAGTCCTTCTCGTGGCTCACATTCTTTATCTTTAGAAGCCTCTAGAGTTGTATTCACTGCTAGAGAAAAGATTTCAAAGCTCTTTAATTTAAATAATCCTTTAAATGTAGCCTTTACTTCAAACGCTACAGAAAGCTTAAATATTGCTATTAATGGCTCCTTCAATTCAGGTGATCATATAATTACAACAGTAATGGAGCATAATTCTATTCTTAGACCTGTTTACGCACTTAAAAATAAAGGTATTGAAGTTTCTATTATAAACTGTGATGAAAAAGGCTTGTTAAACTACGATGAAATTAAGAATGAAATCAAATTCAATACTAAGGCAATTATCTGCACTCACGGATCAAACTTAACAGGTAATTTAAATGATATAAATAAAATCGGTGAAATTTGTAAAGCACATAAATTATTATTCATATTAGACGCTTCTCAAACTGCTGGAATATTCGATATTGATATGCCATCATCCAACATTGATATACTCTGTTTCACTGGACATAAATCACTTTATGGCCCTCAAGGTACTGGAGGAATTTGCATAAAAGACAATATACACATACGACCTTTTAAAACTGGTGGCAGCGGAAGCATTTCTTATTCTGAAACCCACCCAACTAATATGCCTGATATACTTGAGGCCGGAACTGTTAATAGCCACAGCATCGCTGGACTTTTAGCTGGGATTGAATTTATTGAACATACTGGTATGAAAAATATAAGAGACCATGAACTAAACCTTATGTGGCAATTTTATAATGGTATAAAAAATGTCCCTAAGATTAAAATTTACGGTGACTTTCATACAAGCCTAAAAGCACCTATTGTTTCTTTAAATTTAGGCAACTATGACTCTGCTACTATAAGTGAAGAATTGTGTAACACTTATAACATTGCTACTAGAGCTGGTGCCCATTGTGTACCATTAATGCATAAAGCCTTAGGTACAAAGAAACAAGGTGCTATTCGGTTTAGTTTTTCTTATTTTAACAGTTCTGAAGAAATAGATTTCGCCATTAATGCCTTAAATAAATTAGCAAACTCATAATAAACTACTTATTGGATCATCCAATAAGTAGTTTATTATGTTAAGCCACTTCTTCTGTTACATTAATCTTGAAACTTTTATCCACTGTATCTTTTGGCAATATAATATTTAGTAATATTGCTACTATAGCTGAAATTGCTACTCCTGATCCTGAAAACAGCATCTTAAGTAATGCTGGGAAGTGTTGAGTTGCATCTGGTACTAAGCTAAATCCAAGTCCTAGCCCAATTGAAACTGCAAGTATAGTACCATTTCTACCTACTAAAGGTTCTTCTGTAATCTGATTAATTCCGCCTACTATCATCATGCTAAACATTACAACAGCCGCTCCTCCTAAAACACTTGCAGGCATTATTGCCATTATTGCTCCTACTTTAGGGAATAAACCAGCAATTAGAAGAAATCCCGCTCCTGTTGCTATAGCAAATCTATTAACAATTTTTGTCATAGTAACTAATCCTACATTTTGTCCATAAGAAGTATTTGGTAAAACATTAAATATTGCTGCAATGAAACTTCCTACTCCGTCTGCAATAACTGCTCCTGATACTTCTTTATCAGTAGCTGTTCTTCCTAATCCTCCTGAAGTTATACCACAAGTATCACCTACAGTCTCAACAGTTGTAATGAGGAACATTACCATCATAGATATAATAGCATCTACATGAAATTCTATACCAAATTGTAAAGGCATAGGTATTGCAATCCATCTAGCATTTGCAACAGCTTCAAAATTAACTTTTCCCATTGGAATAGCAATCATATATCCGATTATAAGAGCTATAAGTACAGCTGACATACTCGTAATTCCTTTTGTAAAATGCTTTAAAAGTAATACAATTACTAAAACGGTAGCACCTAATAATAGGTTTTGAGGAGATCCAAAATCTTTAGCCCCAGCTCCACCTGCAAAATATTTCATTCCTGTAGCAACTAATGATAATCCTATTGTTAACATAACTATTCCTGTAACTAGTGGTGGAAAATACTTTCTAATGTGTTTTAAAAATGCTCCCATAAATATTTCAAAAATTCCTCCAACTAATGTTGCACCTAATACTCCGGGCAATCCATATTTAGTTGCTATTGCAATACATACAGGTAAAAAACCAAAACTTGTACCCATTACGATAGGAAGTCTAGCTCCTACTGGGCCTATAGGATAGCATTGAATTAGTGATACCAATCCTGCTACAAACATTGCACATTGAATTAAAAATGCTCTTTGATCAACTGGTAAATTTAATGTATTGGAAATTATTATAATAGGTGCTACATTTCCTACGAACATTGCAAGAACATGTTGCATACCCAAGGTTATAGATGTTCCTAAAGGTGGTCTTCCATCTAATTGATAAACTAATGAATTTTTGTCTTTTTTCATTATCGATTCCTCCTAAAATAAATATTATGTATAAAATGATTTGCTCATTATTTCCAACTCTTTTGTAATCTCATTTATATTATAACAGATTTTCTCAAAAAGTCGAATGTTTTTTTATATTTTATCAAAATCATTTTACCACATGCAGAACATTTTAATTTATATATACTCTAACGTATGTATAAATTATTATTCTTCTATGCTAAAGCAACTGCTTTAATCATCATATACTAATTTAAATTAGTAGCTTTCACTAAAAATAAAAAAACTGAGCCAATGACTCAGTTATCAATTCGAACTCTAATTTAGTTTATATACGCTAAATCCTAAACTTATTATATAACTACATATTCCAAAAATTCTTAAACCAGATAGATTAAATCCCTTACTTAGATAAGGAATATACCCTCTATAACCCCTGCTTTCTATACTCTCTTTTATATCTTTCCACCGCTTCATAGTGTTTAGAAATAAAAGTCCTGCCATTTTCCCTGTGTTTATTATTCTATGATTTATTCCTTGAAATCCCCCTCTAGATTTCATAGACTTATAGAGTATATAATACTCGTCATATATTACTATAAGAAATCTTTCCATAGTTTTAGCTATATCACACATATCTTTTAACCATGAATTTTTAGATAATATAAATAATATATCATCAATTGGTGTTGTAAGTGCTAAAAAGGATAAACAAAACCCTGATGATAATCCTCTAAGAAATACTATTAGGATATATTTAATTCCATAATCAAAAACTAAAGTTAGAGATGAAAATGATGTAAATGCCGCTACTGCTAATATATATTTTGTTACTACCTTCTTATTATTTTCACAAATAACATGTAAGATTAAAAATGCTAATATGTTTACAATGATAGGAAATGTAGTATTACAAAATCCTATTATTATAATAGGTATAATGCTTATCATTAATTTTTCTACAGGATGATAATGAGATATTTTATTCAGTTTTGCTAGGGATATTATTAATTTTACCATTACTCTTCTTTCCCATATAAAACCCTATAAATCCAGAACCTATTGCAGCCTGTAGAGTAAAGAGTAGGCTTTCCACTTCACCTGAAGGTGGTTCCCATATAGCATTATACCATGGCTTATAATCTTCATTTTGCATACTAATTACTTCCTCTATTTGTCCATCAGCCCCTTCAAATTCTCCTCCACTTAAAGAACCAATAAGCATGGATATACTCACTAAGACTACACAAAGCGTAATTAATAAAATGTTTTTCCTCTTCATTTTACTATACCTCCCTCAAATCTTTGAGTTCTTGAGATGAATATTTCTCTACAAATTCAAATATTATAATCGTGATAATTCCTTCTACTATAGCTAATGGAATTTGAGTTATTGCAAATATAGAAACAAATTTTATAAAAGCATGTAATACTCCACCTGTAGTACTTGGAAAAGCTAATGCTAATTGTATTGATGTGACTAAATATGTAGCTAAATCTCCAAGCATACCGGCTAAGAATACAGCTAATTTCTTATTTTTATTTTTAAATCCTATAAAAACTAAATAAGAAACTATTGGCCCTACTATTCCCATAGAAAATACATTGGCACCTAGTGTGGTTATCCCTCCATGAGCTAGAAATATAGCTTGAAATAGAAGAACTACTACCGATACTACACTCATAATAAAGGGTCCAAATATTATAGCTCCAAGTCCTGTTCCTGTAGGATGTGAAGTACTTCCAGTAACTGATGGTAGCTTCATTGCAGATAGTACAAAACAATAGGCAGCAACTAATCCTAATAACATCTTTAAATCCTTCTTACTTTCTGTCTTCTTTCTTATTTGATTTATTCCTTTCATTACAAAAGGAGCTGCTAGTAGAAAGTATGTCCCACTCCAAACTGTAGGTAAAAAACCTTCTGCTATATGCATTGCATATGCCTTAGTGCTCATACTAAATATTAATGAAATACACATAATAAAAAACCACTTATTCCTCATGCAACTTCCCCCAATTTATAATGAAATTACCCTTAATTCTATAACTCTATTACTAAATCAGATTTAAGAACTCTAGCAATTTTTCATTATTTTTTCTATCCTTTATAGCAAATCTCACATAATATTCATTTAAACCTTTAAAATTATGGCACCTTCTTATAGCTATTTCATTTTCCATAGATAAACTATATAGTCTATGACAATCTATATCTTTCAGCTTACATAATATAAAATTACTATAAGTTGTATACACCTTTTCTATTAAACTTATCCTATTTAAATTATTTATCATGAAGCTTCTCTCTTCTTCAATCCACTCTAAAGACTTCTCTATATATTTAAAATCTTTTAACACATATTTAGCTGCAATTTCTGCAAAAGAATTTATATTCCATGGATTTTGCTTTCTACTTATTTCTTTTATTAAAATTTTATCCTTGCATACACCATAGCCCATTCTTATACCTGGCATAGCATAAAACTTAGTAAGTGCTTTTATTATAAAAATACAGCTATAATTTAAAAAGTCTATAAAACTAAAGCCATTCTTTCCTGTAAATTCAATAAAAGCTTCATCTATAATAATCTTTTTATTATTTTCTTCACAATAATCTAGTACCTTTTTAAACTTTTCTTTATTAATAACTCCCCCATTAGGGTTATTAGGATTTCCTATAATAAGTGCCTCTATATTTTGCATCTTAAAAAAGATCTTTTCATAATCATAATCCATATCATCATTTAATTCACAATACTCTACTTTTACATTCCATTTCAATGCACTTTTTTCGTACTCTATAAAAGATGGAGTTAGTATACATATACTCTTAAAACAACTTACTACTAAATCTATAACTTCTGCAGCTCCATTTCCAAGGACTATGTTATCTTCATCTATATCTAATCTTGATTGTTGTTTTAAAGTACTACTAAAATATTCTATACTAAATTTTAAATAATCTAATATATCTCTTCTAAGTATCCTATACTTAACATCTGGATATTTCTCTACTGACTCTAATGCTTCTACTATATGCTCTTTAAAACTTTCCGGCACTCCTAATGGGTTTATATTTGAACTAAAGTCTATAATCTCTCTTCCTTTGAAAATACCATCTGTATAGATATCTCCACCATGTTCCATTTCATCACCTTCTTGTTATATATTCTGCTGTATATTTAATTTCTATATAAAATTTACAATAGCATAGATCATAATCATCAATATTTCAGATGAATACATTAGTTTAACTGAATCATTTATGTGTTCAAAGTTTAGCTCCTTATTTTTATCTCCAATAGTAGGTTTATCTACTCTCTCCCCAAAATAGATATTACTACCCCCTAATTGAACTCCCATAGCTCCTGCTGCTGCCCCTTCTGGATAAGCACAGTTAGGACTTTTGTGATTTTTTCTATCTCTTATCATTATCCTAAAGCTTTCCACTAAATTTCCTTTCACTACAAAAGAGGTTAAACACATTAAAACACCTGTTATTCTTGCAGGTATAAAATTAAATATATCATCTGTCTTTGCTGGGAAAAAGCCAATATATCTATACTTTTCATTCATATAACCAAGCATAGAATCCATTGTATTTATTCCCTTGTACATCACTGCAAGAGGTGCTCCACCGAGGATAGCATAAATAAGTGGTGCTATAACTCCATCTGAAGTGTTTTCAGCTACAGTTTCCACATCTGCTCTTATTATTTCCTTTTCATTTAAACCTGAAGTCTCTCTCCCTACTATATAGGAGAGTTTTACTCTAGCATCCTGCAAATCTTTATTTTTTAAAGCATAGTAAACCTTCTTACCCTCTATCTTTAAAGACTTAGCAGCTATAGTTGTCCATATTATAAATATATTTAATGTATGCTGTAGCCATGGTATTCCTCTAGCTAGCCAAAGTAGAGCAAAAGGAATAAAAAAACTTAAAAAAGCTACAATTACAACAATAAATCCTCCAAAAAATCTTAGTTCTTCATTCGTCTTACAAAATTTTCTTCCTCTTCTATCAAGGTAAGATATAAGTTTTCCTATGTAGATAACAGGATGTGGAAACCATCTTGGATCTCCTAATATCCAATCAATTATAACTGCAATAATTATGTCCAAATTTTTCACCTCTAATCTAATTCCTCCTACATATACTACACCTTATAACCCCTTGGAGTAATCATCTTACCTTCTTTAATATAGGTCTGACTATTTCCTACTATAACTATAGAGAACATATCAACTATACTGTCATCAAAATTCTCTAATGTAAATAAAGTAGTTACTTCTCCATCTCTTAATGCATTTTTAACTACAGCAACTGGTGTGTCTGCTTTTCTATATTTTTTTATAGTCTCTATGGATTCCTTTAGATAATGAGGTCTACCCTTACTTTTAGGATTATAAAGTGATATTACAAAATCTGCTGAAGCTGCTGCTTCTACTCTTTTCTTTATAGTTTCATAAGGTGTCATCAAATCACTTAAACTTATGTTACAGTTGTCATGCATAAGAGGTGCTCCTACTATAGACGCTGCTGCTGAAGAAGCTGTAACTCCCGGAATAACTTCTAGATTACTTATATCCTCTTTATCTGCCAGTTCTAGTATAAGTCCTGCCATTCCGTATATACCACTATCTCCTGTACTTATAACAGAGACTATATTATCCTTACTAAGCTTTAGAGCCTCTTTGCAACGCTCTTCTTCTCCCATCATTCCATTAGAGTATATGATTTTATCCTCTACTAGTTCTTTTATCATGTCTATATATTTTACATATCCAACAATAACTTCACTCTCATCAATGGCTTTACGAGCCTTCATTGTCATATGTTCAATGCCACCAGGTCCAATTCCTATAACATATAATTTCCCCATCTATTTCTCCCTCTCAAAATGAATTTTATCTATTTCATATATGTACTCTATAAGCTTATCTATATCGCTGAACTTAGTATCACTGTTACTACTATCTTTTCTTTTTACAACAAAAACTAGTATTCCTTCATTAATAGCAGCTATGATTTTTTCCTCCGTACCTCCAGCAATACCGCTGTCTTTAAGTATTAAAGCCACTGCCCTACATTCCTTTATAAAAGCTGTGTTAAGTTCTAAGCCTACTGGCCCCTTTATTGCAATTATATCCTCAACTTTAACTCCAGAATTTAAACACTTTTCTATAGATTCTACTGTGGGAAGAACCCTGTGTACTATTCTATTTGGAATTTTAAGATTTATAAATTTATCTACATTTTTGCTTCCAGTGGTGTTTAATATAGTACCATTTATACCATATTTAATTAATATTTCTTTTAAATCCTCTAGGTTTTCAATAAGCTCTACATTTTTATATTTTAAATATTCTTTAATAACAGAAGGTCTTTCATATCTTATATAATGTATATTTCTCTCCTTACAAATCTTTTTTGTATTCTCTGTTATCTCTGTAGCATAAGGGTGAGAAGCATCAATTAGAGTTGTAACCCTATACGTAGTTAGTTTTTTTTCTAATTCCGCCTTTGTAAGTGGAGAACTATTTATATATTTGTATTTATAATCCTTTAATAGCTCCTCGCCATAGGAAGTTGCAGTGGTTACAAAGAGATCATCTGTAAATCTATTTAATTTTCTGAGAATTTCCTTTCCTTCACTTGTACCTAGTATAAGTCCTATCATAGCTATTCTCCTTCACCTATACAAAGTGTCATTCCATCACAGGCTATTTTATCTACAATAATCTTTGCTCCACATAAATCCACTGTAGGTTCACACACTGCTCTAATTCCTAAAGTTTTTTCTACAAAATCACTACCTATAAATTTATCCTGCACCCTTCTTATTTCATCTAGGGCCCAAGTCTTAATTGGCCATCCATATGTATTAGATAGATTCAGTATAGCTTCTTCATTACTTTTAACTTCTACAGTAGTTATAAGTCTTACAGCTGCAATATCTATATTGTATTCATCTAAGCCTTTTTTGACGTAGTTTAACATTTTTTCTGAGCTATAATTCTTTCTACAGCCAACTCCTAGTACTATATTTTTCTTAATTAACTTCAATGCCTTTATATCTTTAGGTAAATCATCAACTTTAGGATGATTCTTTTTATTGGTTATATATACAAGGCCTTTAAAATCCTCATTATTTTTTGTTAACTTTACATAGCCTGAAGGAAGATAATTAGAATCTTCATCACTAAAGAATGCTACTTTTTCTCCTCTGACTAGTAAAGCTGAAATATCCTTTGCTTTAACTAGATCTTCTATTTTAGAATTATTTTTTATAGCAATAATATCTGGAGCTTCTATCCCCAAGGTATCTGTAGCAGTAGTAATTACAGGTTGTGCCTCTAGTATACTACTAACCTTTAAAGTAAGTTCATTGGCCCCACCTAAGTGACCACTTAGTAGTGAGATTACAAACTTTCCCTCATTATCTATTACTAATACTGCAGGATCCTTATCCTTAGTTGTAATATATGGTGCTATAGTTCTTATAGCAATACCTGTTGCACCCACAAATATTATGCCTTCATATTCACTCATTAGCTTTTTTCCTAAGGTTTTTATATTAAAACTTGAATCCTCGTCTTTAAAATAATGGTGTATTTCTATGTACTCCTTTAGTTTTTTAATTATCATTTCACCTTGTGGTGTAAAAGTTACTCCTGCAATCCTCATTTTTCTCCCTGCCTAAACATATGAGTAAAACTTTTATCATATAGAAGACTTTTATCATAATCACACTCAATAAAATCTCCTACTAATATTTGTGCAAGCTTAGTTATATTTGCTTCCTTTACTTTCTCTGAAATATCATCTAAGGTGCCAATAATTATTCTCTCATCTTCCCAAGTGGCCTTTTCTACTACAGCTATAGGTACATTTCTACCATAACCCTTCTTTAATTTTGCAACTACCTTATCTATCATACCTATTGATAAAAATATTGCCATGGAAGCATTACATCTTGCTAAGATTTCTAAGTCCTGCTCTTTAGGTACTGGAGTTCTTCCTTCAATTCTTGTAAGTATAACTGTTTGACTTACAGAAGGTAACGTAAACTCCTTCTTTATAGCAGCTGCAGCCCCAGTAAATGAACTTACCCCCGGTATAACCTCATAGCTGATATTATGTATTTCTAATTCATCCATCTGCTCTTTTATGGCACCATATATAGATGGGTCTCCAGTATGAAGTCTTACCACTGACTTTCCTTCTTCTTCTGATTTTTTCATAACCTCTACAACTTCTTCTAAGGTCATAGAGGCTGAATTATGAATCTCTACACCTTCTTTGCAAAAGTCTAGATGTTTATTGCTAACTAAGGAACCTGCATATATAACTACATCTGCTTGTTCTAATATTCTTCTACCTTTAACCGTTATTAAATCAACATCCCCTGGACCTGCTCCTACAAAATGAACCATGATTTTCCCTCCTTGTAGCTATTTTAATCTTTTCTATGGGCTATGATTAAAGACATGTATTCTCTACTTGATAAAATTTTTTCCCTATCTCTTATAACCTCTTGGCCCTCTCTTCCAGCTTTCTTTACATATACGTATTCAAAACCTTTCTTTTCCAAATCTTCAATAACCTTCTCTTCATTTTTATAAACTTTCATTATAACTAAATTCTTTTCATCTTTAATATTATCTATTTGGTTTGCAGGTATAATTGTTAAGGCTTCATCTCCTATTACTAAAGGTTCCTTTGCAATACTTGCACAAGCACAAAATGAAGTTATTCCTGGTACTGTTTCCGTTTCATATCCTTTTTTCTCAATATGATTTAGTAGATATATATATGTACTATATACAAATGGATCTCCTATAGTTAAAAATGCTACATCTTTTCCAGCTTTTAATCTATCTTCTATTGCTTCAAAAGCTTCATATATCTTTTGCTCTTGCTCTTCTCCACCCATTGGGAAATGCTTTACTAATATTTCTGAATCTTTTTTTATAAAGTCTTCAGCTATTTCAAGTGCAATACTCTTTCCTCCTGACATTGCACTTGGCACAACTATAACATTACAACTTTCTATAATTCTCACTGCCTTTAATGTCAGTAACTCTTTATCTCCTGGCCCTACACCTACACCATATAATTTAGCCATATGAATCCTCCTTAGTTTATTACACTTGTTTTTCTCCTGAAACAATAAATATTGGATTGTTTGCTATGAGCATTAAACTATCTCCCCTAGTTTTACTTATTGCAATTTGAGAACATTCAGTTTTGTATCCCAGTTTCTTTAATTTTTCTAAAGCCTTATAGACATTATCTAAAGTTATAAAGTTTAAAACCATTTTACCTTTAATTTTAAGCATGTTACCGTATTTCTCTATAAGATTTTCTATATTTCCACCACTTCCACCTATAAAAACTCCATCAAACTTTTCATATATTTCTATATCTTCAGCTAACCCTTCTATGATTTCAAAATTATCTGCCTGAAACTTTTCTTTATTTTTATATAAAACTTCTAAGGCCTCTTTATCTTTTTCTATTCCTATAACTTTTCCCAAATTACATATCTTGCTTATTTGAATACTTACAGAGCCTGTCCCTGCTCCAACATCTGCCACTACATAATCATTCTTCAGCTCTAACTTAGCAATACTTAATATTCGCACTTCCTCTTTAGTCATGGGGCAGTTTCCTCTAATGAATTCATCATCTTTAATATAAATCATGCTTCTTCCCCTTTTCTATCTATTATGATTACAGAAAGTTCACTAAATTTCATATCTAAAGCTTTTCTAAAATCAACTATAGTTATTTTCTCATCTTCATAAGACAGATTTTCACCTATATACATAGTTCCTTTAATGCCTTCTGCTATTAGTCTTTCACATATATAAGAAGGTGTGCTCACTTTATCTGTTAACCAAAAGGATATTTTTTCACGCTTTACTATTTCAACAAAGTTTTGCTCTCTACCATGCAGACTACCTAGTGGTATTCCTTGCCATGATTTTTTTATCTTAGCAAAAAAGTATTGGAAAGAACTTATACCAGGCACTATCTCTATATGACCCTTATAATTTTTCTTAATGTACTCTAAGATACCATAAAAACCTGGATCTCCTGAGGCTACTATAGAAATTATTTTTTTATCATTTCTTAATATAAAATCATTAATCTCTTTTAATGTTTCCACTTGCATCTTTTTAGTCTTAATAAAATCTATGCTTTCAATTGCTCTTTTAAATCCAATAACTAAATGGCTATTTTCTATAGTTTCTATAGCTATAGGAAGTATATATTTTTTATCTCCTGGACCTATACCTACTATATTTAACTTCATACAAGCTTTCACTCCCTAGCACTTTCTTCCATCATAAAGTATTCCTTTTTCCATAGAGTACATAATGGATTCCACTTCTATACTGTTATAAGTAAACTGCTTCATTCTCTTCTCTACCTTTTCACCAATAGCATGATATATTGAACTATACTTATCTTCTATAATTTTTATAGCTCCCTCTGTGGTCTTTTCATTATATACAGCCTCTACTAACTCTTTTGGTGCTCCTATTAGCGCTAGTTCAAGAGCAATAACTTCCATTCTTACATCACATACTCTGCTATGAGTATTAAAACAGCCCGCTGAAACCTTACATAACTTTCCTATATGCCCTACTATAAGAATCTTATTTATGTTATTTTCTAGAGCAGAATTTAATGAAAAACCTACAAAATTAGATATGGTTATAGCTTTATCCAATTCTAAACCTAATTTCTTTAGCACATCTTCTCCCATATTTCCAAATACAAATATCAAGTCCTTATGCCCTTTATCAGCTATTTTCTGTCTTATTTCCAAAGCTATGCATTCTTTAAGTGCTTCATCTGACATAGGAGTTACAATTCCTGTAGTTCCTAAAATAGATATTCCACCTACTATATTCAACCTTGGATTAAAAGTTTTTTTAGCAACATCTTCACCCCTAGGGACGAATATAGTAATCTCAACTCCACTGTTATGAGGCAATACTTCTTTAACTTCCTTTTCTATAATAGCTCTAGGTACAGGATTTATTGCCCATTCCCCCTTTTTCACATAAAGCCCTTCACCCTGCACAACTCCTACCCCTGTTCCACCCTTTAAAGTATATCCACTAGACTTTCTCTCTGCTCTTGCCCATATTTCTAATCCATGTGTTATATCTGGATCATCTCCACCGTCTTTAATAACACAGCACTCTACAAATTCTTCACCCTTTACTATCTTTTCTATAGGTATTATAAGTTCTATTCCCTTAGGTGTGTCTATCTTTACATTAGTTATATGTTCACTTCCATATAATATAGCTGTAGCAGCCTTAGCTCCTGCCGCTGCACAAGAACCTGTAGTATATCCACATCTCAATTTTTTGCCATTAAAAGTTATATACATGTCTAGCATATTAGTTACTCCTATCAACAATTAAATACATAAGTGCATTTACAATTGCTGCAGCTACGGTACTTCCTCCTTTTCTTCCTCTTATAGTAATCATAGGAAGTGGAAGTTTTTCTGCTTCTTCTTTTGATTCAGCAGCACCTACAAAACCTATTGGTGCTCCTATTATAAACTTTGCATTGCTTTTTCCTTCTTCTATTAATTCCTTAAGTCTAAAAAGCGCTGTTGGAGCATTTCCAAATACAAAGAATTCTACTCCATCATCTACCGCTTTTTCTACTGCTGCCATAGAACGTGTTATTCCTCTTTCCTTTGCTATCTTAGCTACTTCTTCATCATCTACATAACATTTCACTTCACAATTTAATTCCCTTAGTGCTTTCTTATTTATCCCTGATAAAGCCATCTTCGTGTCTGTATATATGATCATTCCCTTTATTAATAATTCAAGTGCTTTATCAATAGCGCCGTCTCTTATGTAGATAATACTCTTATAATCAAAATCTGCAGTAGTATGTATTACTCTTTTTACTATACTAAGTTCTCTATCATCTAGATTATGAAAACCTATCTCTTCTCCTATTATTTGAAAGCTTTTTTCCTCAATATCCATAGGTGCTTTTATATAGTTCCCCATATGTATTCTACCTTTCTTATAAGTAAGTCCTAATGTTATATTTTTTACTATTTATTTGTACTTTTATTTAAAGTTGTTTTCACAATATCCTTTTTCCGTAAAATATTTTAAAAAGTGTATATTGTTAAAGAAGTGTATATGAGCATAAGTTGCTAGAACATTTTTTTTATGATATCCACACTCCCACTCTTTAATTGTCTCATCATACATAGTTTTGGTTATCTTATAAATCTTTTCTTCAATGCTACTAGTTTTGGATTTATGAAATTCATGACAATTAATTTTAAAACCTTTTGGTAATATTGTATCGTCCTTATTAACTTCAATCTGAGCATATCCAAAGTTTTGAAGACTCTTAGTCATCTCAACTTCTCCACTAATAAATCCTACAGCTTCATGACCTTCTATATTATCTGTAAGATACATAAGTCCACCACATTCTGCATAACATTTAACTCCAGACTCTAAAGCATTTCTTATACTAATTAGCATAGATTTATTTTCACTAAGTTCTTTTATAAAAATCTCTGGATATCCTCCACCTATGTACAATAAGTCAATGCCTTCTGGAATTCTTTCATCATACAAAGGACTAAAGTATATCACTTCTCCTAGTTCTTCTAAAAGCTCTATATTCTCTTTATAATAAAAACTAAAAGCTTTGTCTCTTGCCACTGCGATTTTTATTCCTAAATTCTTTAAATGAAAATGATCTTTAAATCTAGGAGTTTCTTTAAACAATTCTATAAGCCTTTCCATATCAACATATTCTTCAATTAATTCACTACACAGCTCTATTCTTTTATCTAAATCCTTAACTTCACTGCTTTGGATAAGTCCTAAATGCCTACTTCCTAATTTTAGCCTTTCATCCTTTGGTACATAGCCTAACACCTGAACATTGCAATTCTTTTCTATAGCATACTTCAATAACTTAAAATAGTTTTCACTTATATTGTTTAATATTATTCCTCTTATATCTGATTCTTCATATTTCATTATGCCTTTTATCTCTGAACATAAGGTTGCACTTTGTGCTTTAGGAGATATAACTAAAATTACTGGTGTCTTTAGTATTCTAGATACGTGAGCTGTAGAACCTGTTGTCTCTATTCCTTTACCATCATAAAAGCCCATAACTCCTTCTATAACACCAAAATCTCCTGTACCTCTTGAAAAAGCCGCTTTTATTCCTTCTTCTCCCATTAGGAAAAAATCTAAATTTCTTGAAGCTTTACCTGTAATATAAGAATGAAAGGCCGGGTCGATATAATCTGGTCCTACTTTATATCCTTGTACCTTAAAACCTCTATTTATAAGAGCTTTCATTATTCCTAAGGTTATAGTTGTCTTTCCACCACCACTACTATTAGAAGATATAACTAAACTTCTCATATTATTTTTTCAACCCCATGATCTTATAAATATTTTCTATATCTATGTTCTCTCTAACTATATCTGCTAGTTTATCAAGTTCCTTCTCCCTAAGACTCTCATATACTACAGAAGATTTTTCTTTTAATCCTTTTTTTCTTCTAAGCTTATTTACAATATACTCTCTGAAAGCTGCCCCATCAAAAACTCCATGGATATATGTACCCATAATATTTTCTTTTTCATTTACTGCTCCATCATAGTAGCTAACATCTTCACCATTTTTATTTATTATTTCAAATAAAGGTGTAACATCTTCTCCATAAGTAGATACCCCCATATGTATCTCATAACCATATAAATATGATTCTTTGTACTTTGCCTCAACTCTAGTAGTTGTTTTTTCTTTCTCAAAAATTGTATCCACATCTAATAAGTTCATACCTTCTATTTCACCTAAAGAGGTTTCTACTTCATAAGGATCCTTTATTGTTTTTCCTAACATTTGATATCCTCCGCAGATTCCTAGGATAAAACCATATTGTGAATAATTTTTAATAGTATCCTCTAATCCAGAGATTCTTAAATACATTAAATCTTCTATAGTGTTTTTACTTCCTGGGATTATAAGCATATCTGGATTTCCAAACTCTTCATCATTAGTTATAAATCTAACTGAAACATCCTCTTCTATCTTAAGAGCATCTAGATCTGTAAAGTTTGATATGTGTGGCAGCTTAATTACTGCTATGTCTATTTTATTAGTTACCTTACTATTAAACTCTATTGCTCCATCTTCATCTTCTAGTGCTAATTTAAAATAAGGAACTACTCCAACACAAGGAACCTTAATAATTTCTTCAATCATATCTAGACCAGGTTTTAGAATATCTATATCTCCTCTGAACTTATTTATTATGGTGCCTTTTACTCTTAGCTTCTCATCATCACCTAATAAAAGCATTGTCCCTGCTAAAGAGGCAAATACTCCTCCCTTATCTATATCACCTACTAATAGTACAGGAGCATCCACAAGCTCTGCCATTCCCATGTTTACTATATCTCTATCTCTTAAATTTATTTCTGCTGGGCTTCCTGCACCTTCCATAACTATAATATCAAATCTTTTTTCAAGCACTTCAAAATCTTCTTTAAGCATACTACTAAACTCAAGCTTCATATTATGATACTCCATAGCTGAAGAATTACAATATACATTTCCTTTTAAAATCACCTGACATTTTCTATCAGTAGTTGGCTTTAAAAGTATTGGATTCATATACACTTCTGGCTCTAACCCTGCTGCATAAGCTTGTAGTACTTGTGCTCTTCCCATCTCTTTTCCATCTAAAGTTATATAAGAATTTAGGGACATATTTTGAGACTTATATGGACATACACTATATCCATCCTGTTTAAATATTCTACAGAGTGCCGTTACTAATATACTCTTACCTACAGATGAGGCGGTACCTTGTACCATAATTTTCGCCACTAACTTCACCTACTTATAATAATTTTATTCCTTTTATATTTCTTCCTAGATATTCATATTTATTTTCTATTACATCATTAATGTGTTGAATATATATATCTTGAAACTTTATAACTTCACCTAAACCAGTTAAAGAGACTTTCACATCAAAGCCTTCATTTATTAAAATATTCTTCCATGAGTCTTCTTCATCTCCTGCCATATCATTTTTAGCATGTTCTCCTGCAACTAACATTAATGGCACAAGTCTTACAGTGTGTCGTCTATCTTTTACTAGTATCTTTATAATATTTTCTATAGTGGGATATCCCTCTACTGAAGCAATATATGTATTTGTGTAATTATGACTCCTTAGAACTTCTTGAAGACATAAATAACAAGCATTTGAAGGATGCATAGTTCCATGTCCCATAAATAGTATAGTCTCACTTGTATCTATAATAGGTTTTATTGCATCTATAAATATATTGTAATCATCTGGTTGACCTTCCTCATAACCTTTATAATAAAGTACTGGTCTTCCTAATTTGATATTTACCTGTGGATTATTGTACTGATAGTATCTTACTATTTCTGATACGTAATCATATTCTACGCCGGGAATAATATGAAGTGGCTGAACTATTATATCTTTAAACTCTTCTAAGATAAGCTTTTCCATAGCTTCTTCTGGAGTATCTATATTTATATTATCTCTATCCTTAAGGACCTTAATTACTCCATGAGCTGTATAAGCTCTTCTTACCTGAAAATCCTTAAAATTCTCTTTAATCCTATCCTCTATTTTATCAATGGTAACCCTCCTAGTATCATGATGGGTTGTACCAAAACTTATAACCAATATAGCCTTTTTCATTTGTATCCTCCTTCTGTTTCTAGCACAGTATTTGCCATGTTAATCTCCTCCATATACAATACTACCTATAAACCAATTACCATATTCATATTTTAAACTCCTTTATTCTCAACCATCATCTAATATCTACTAAACACGCCTTTTCAATCTTAGCTTCTTCAAAAGTTCCCATATTCTCCATAGTAAATAAAGCTGCTTCAATTATATCGAAAGCCATTGGACATCCGCTGCCTTCTCCCAATCTCATTTTTAAATTTATCATCGGCTCTAAGCTCATCTCTTTCATAACATATATAGCTCCTGGTTCTGCGGATAAGTGTGAGGCAAAAATATATTCTCTACATAAATAATTTAATCTGTAAGCACATAAAGCTGCCGCTGAAGCAATAAATCCATCAATAACTATAGGTAATTTATTTTTAGCTGCTCCTAAAAAGCATCCACAAAGCCCTGCAATATCAAAGCCTCCTACTTTAGAAATCACATCAATTACATCTTCTAAATTAGGCTTATTTACTTTTATAGCTTTACTTACTACCTTTTTCTTATTTTCATATTGACTTTCTGTAAGTCCTGAACCTTTACCAACAATTATATCTGGTGAAAGTCCTGTAAGACTACTTATTACTGCCGCTGATGTAGTAGTATTGCCTATTCCCATTTCACCAGTACCAAAAAGTTCATAGCCTTCTTTCACTAGATTATCTACAGTTTCAATGCCTATCTCAATTGCTTTAATTGCCTGTTCTCTTGTCATAGCAGCTTCCTTGGCTATATTTTTAGTTCCATAAGCAATTTTTTTATGTATTATTTCTTCATTATCCATATCAGCATTTATGCCTACATCTACTACAGCTAAATCAGAGTTATAATATTTTGCAAGAGCACATACACCTGTGATACCTGCAATAAAATTGTCTGTAACAATTTTAGTAAAACTTTGAGGACATACACTTACTCCTTCTTCCACTACACCATTATCACTACACATAATTATTATATTTTTCTTATATTTTTTATATTTCATATCTCCTTTGATACCTGCAATTTTTGCTGCAATGTCTTCTAAAGCTCCAAGACTTCCTAAGGGTTTAGTAAGATTATCAATTTTCTTCTGTGCTTTTTCTATTGCTCTTTTATTTAATGGATCTATGGAATCTAATGTATCTTTAAGTAACTTCATAAAATTTTCTCCTCTATTAGTTAAAAAATAAATCCCCCACCTTAAGGTGAGGGATGTCTTCAAAAAAATTACATAAATATACTATCAATAATCTTTAATTTTTATTAGTATACGCTGCAAATTACCTTCCCACCGAAGGATAAGCTATTCATCATGGCAGGTCTCCTGGCTCACGGGTCGCTCTCCTCCAGCCTTCCCAGTATATAATACCAGTGGCAATGGATTTGTCTCCGTTTACAGTAGCGGGGGCTGCAACGGCTTTACACCGTTTTCCCTATTAAACTTAAAGTACCAATGACAGATCAAATATTAAATTTTATTTTCATAATGATTTATAATCTCGTATCTTAATTATAAACTTTATAAAATATTCATTCAAGTTAGTTTTGTATATTTATATAGAATTAATTTATTGTAAAATAAAAAAGAACTAAGTAAAATGCTTAGTTCTTTTATCTTACCTGGCGATGTCCTACTCTTCCACACCGTCTCCAGTGCAGTACCATTGGCGCTATGAAGCTTAACCATCGTGTTCGGGATGGGTACGGGTGTATCCTTCATGCCATAAT
>JAVBVX010000038.1:0-212291 GCA_036677665.1 Clostridium sp.
TTAATTGATTTGTTCCTTCTTCGATATCAAGTCCAGTACAATCTGCTGTTAATCCTGTTGAAAGTCTTCCAGCTACTCTTGGTCCTAAATCTCTTCCAAGTACTGAAGCTCCTACTAACATGATTTCTGGCTTTCTTGCATTAACTAAGTCAGCAAGAACTCTTGTGTATGCATCAGTTGAAAAATGAGCTATTTTTGCATCTTCTGCATATATTACTTTATCTGCACCATAAGCTAATAATTCATTAGCTATGTTGTCTACTTTATCTCCTAACAATACTGCAGTTAATTCTATTCTTAGATCATCTGCTATTTGTCTGCCTTTTCCTACTAGTTCTAAAGCAACTTTTTGTAATTCTCCATCTCTTTGTTCTGCATATACCCAAATACCTTTATAATCTTGTATAGTCATTTATTTATCAACCCCCTTTCTCATTGTACACTAAAATGTAGTGACTTTTAGATCCGTGAAGCTATGCTGCTTAATAATTCTGACCATAATTTAAGTTTAGTCTTATTTTGTCCTTGATTGTTAATTGATTAACAATCAATTCGAAAAATAAATCAGTTTTATGTGAAATAAAACCTACATTACTTATTATATATGTTTTAAAAATATATTTCAATAGCAAAATAAGTTGTTTTCAAAAACCCAATTAAGGTTTCAAAAACAACTTATTCTTACGCTTAATTATTTATTTTTTTCCATGCAATAAATAAGTTAATGTTAATAAACTCTCACTAAGATGAACATTTTCAATAACAACATCCTTATTAGCGTGTAAATCAACTGGTGCAAAATTCCATATGCCTTTTACTCCGTTGTTTACTAGTTTATCGCATATATTTTGCGCGTTAGATTTAGTTACACATATTACTCCTAGATCAACCTTATTTTTTTTCAAAAATTCTTCCATTTCATCAATATCTCTTATTTTTACATCTTGAATCTTTAGCCCTATCAACTTAGGATTAACATCAAAAATCGCACTTAGCTTAAAACCTAATCTATCAAACTTAGTATAATTAGCAACTGCTTGCCCAATGTTACCAGCACCTACTATTACTATATTATAAGTTCCACATAATCCTAATATAGAACTTATTTCACTGTACAAATCTTTAACATTATAACCGTACCCTTGTTGACCAAAGTCTCCAAAATTATTTAAATCTTGTCTTATTTGAGAAGCTGTAAACCCGATCTTTTCACTTAGTTCTTGTGATGAAATTCTATCCACATCATTTTTCACAAGATCATATAAGTATCTATGGTATTTAGGCAATCTTCGTATAACAGCCATAGAAATATTTCTTTTATTGTCCAAATTCATTTCACCTCTAAATTATTTTATGCAAATATACTATTATCTCTCTGAAGTATGCGCTATTAATAATATTACTATAATTACTACATTAATACAATAAAACTTTATATATTTATTTAACACTTTTTTAATACTTATTTAATACCCATTTAATAGCTATTTAATACTTTTTATCTTCCATGTTTCAATAATATATTTTATAAATATATTTTAATTAATTCATAATTCTTCAATTATTGACTAAAATTTTCCAACTAATTTCGTTAAATATATAACTAATCTGCCTTATTTCTAAGATATATAATTTAATACTACAAAAAACTTAAATTACATAGTAAAATATATCTAGGAAGGTGAACATAATGATTGTTTTAAGTTGTAAGGATGTACAAAAGAGTTATGGTATAGATACCATATTAAGAAATATAACCTTTAATATAAATGAAGGAGATCATGTAGGTTTAGTAGGTGCTAATGGTGCAGGCAAGTCTACTTTATTTAAAATTATAAATAAACAACTAGAGCCCGATAGTGGCGATATATTTATAGATAAAAATAAACCAATTGGATATCTTGCCCAACACTTATCTTTAGAGAACTTAAGTTGTATTTATGATGAGGTTACTTCTGTTTTTCAAGATTTACTAAACTTAGAAATTAAATTAATAGATTTAGAGATAGAAATGAACAAACCTTATGATATTTCTAACTCTGAGTATCACGACAAAGTAATAAGAGATTATACTACTTTTACAGAGCTATATACTAATCGTGGAGGATATACATATAAAGCAGAAATTAGTAAAGTATTAAAAGGATTAGGATTTGTTGAAGAGGATTATCAAAAGCCTATAAATATCCTTAGTGGAGGACAAAAAACTCGTGTAGCTTTATCTAAATTATTACTTTCAAAACCAGATATTCTTCTACTTGATGAACCAACTAATCATTTAGATCTAGATGCTATAGAATGGCTTGAAGAATATCTTAAAGATTATAAAGGGACTATTGTAGTAATATCTCATGATAGATTTTTTCTTGATGCAATAACAAATAAGACTTTTGAACTAAATAATGGGTCTATGGATATGTACAATGGTAACTATTCTTCTTATGTCAGATTAAAACAAAAGGTTCATGAAGAAAAGCTAAAGGCATATAATCTACAACAATCAGAAATAAAAAGACAAGAAGAAATAATTGAACGATATCGTTCTTTTAACAGAGAAAAAAGTGTCCGCGCTGCTGAAAGCAGACAAAAAGCTTTAGATAAAATAGAAAGAATCGATGCTCCTAATAAAGAGAAAAAAATTAACAATATAAAATTCGAAACTCAAATTAAAAGTGGTAATGATGTACTCCATACCGAAAATCTTTCTAAAAGCTTTGGAGATAAATTACTCTTTAAAGGTTTAGAGTTAGACATTAAAAGAGGTGACCGCACTGCTCTAATAGGTGAAAATGGTCGTGGTAAAACTACTTTATTTAAAATTCTTATGGAAAGAGAATCAAAAGATAGCGGAGTTTGTGTACTTGGTAAAAACGTCTTTATAGGATACTATGATCAGGAACAATCAAATCTTGATTATAACAAAACTGTTTTAGATGAAGTTTGGGACGACTTCCCTCAATTAACTACAACAGAACTAAGAAATGTATTAGCTGCATTTTTATTTACTGGTGATGATGTTTTTAAAAAAATATCTACATTAAGTGGTGGCGAAAAATGTAAGATTAATTTATTAAAGCTTATGTTGTCAAAATCAAACTTTTTACTTCTAGATGAACCTACAAATCACCTAGATATAATGTCTCGTGAAGCATTAGAAGATGCTCTCTTAAGTTATGATGGTACTGTTTTAGTTATCTCTCATGATAGATACTTTCTTAATAAGATAGTAGATAGAATTCTTGAGTTAAATGAAGATGGAGTAAAAACCTATTTAGGTAATTACACTTATTATATAGAGAAAAAGAAAAATCCTCTAAGATATCATGAATTAGAAGAAAATGAGGGTAAAACTAAAACTCAAATACAACTAGAGAGAAAAAAGAAAAAGGAAGAAGAAAATTTAGCAAAAGAAAGCAAAATGAAAATTAAAAAAATTGAAGAATCTATAGCTAATTTAGAAAAAAATATAAATAAACTTAATGAATTACTTTGTCTTGAAGAAGTTTATTCAAATCCTCAAAAAAGTGAAGAAATATCTAAATCCATAGCTTTAGATGAATCTAAATTAGAAGAACTCTATGAAGAATGGGAAAGTTTAATATAAAAAGCACCGTAAAATTACGGTGCTTTTTTATATGGAGCTTATATTTTAAATGGGGTTGGATTTGGCAATATATATTTATGAAATTGTTTACATAAATTATTATACTATATTCAAACAATAATTTCTACTACTTTTATGTATTTTATCTGAATTTTTTATATATTTTTTCCACAATAAGGACATCTAATTACATTTAATCTTTCTTTATCTCTTAAAACCTCTGTTAATTTATCCTGATTAATAGGTGTATGAAGTACCTCATCTACTCCATATTCTTTATAATCTTTTAATTCTATCAAATTACTAGATGATAAAATACATCTAGTGCTCGGATTCATTTTCTTTATCTCCTTTATAACTTCATTTCCTTTACTTTTCCTCATCACTAAATTTATGATTACTATATCAGGAGAAAATTCATTCACTCCATTAATAGCACTTTCTTCATCCTCTACTCTAACTGTGTAATTCATATCTTCTAATAAATCCTTTAAAATAATTTCTTCAAGCCTACAATCATTAACTACTAATACCTTTTCCACCCATCTTCCTCCTAAAATTATCTTTCACCTAGCTTTAAATTAGGTACAGCATTTAATTCCAAAGAAGCTTCCTTTCCTTTTAAAAATTCATAATAAGCTGCGCTACCTATCATTGCTGCATTATCTGTACATAATATCATTGAAGGAAACAAAACTTCGATTCCTTGTTTTTTGCCTTCATTAATCATAGTTTCTCTAAGAGTTGAATTTGCAGCAACTCCTCCTGCAATAGCTATTTTATTTACTTTTTTTAACTTACAAGCTTTTAATGCGTTATCTACAAGAACACCTACTACAGCATTTTGAAAAGAGGCTGATAAATCGGCTTTGTTTACTTCTTCATTTTTCATATTCATCTTATTTATATAATTAAGAACAGCAGACTTTATTCCACTAAAAGAAAAATCTAAACAATCCTTGTCATGAAAATTAGCTCTCGGAAATACTATTGCCTCATCATTTCCCTCTTTTGAAATCTTATCAATTTTAGGACCTCCTGGATATCCAAGACCTATAGCTCTAGCTACCTTATCGAAAGCTTCTCCCGCTGCATCATCTCTCGTTTGTCCTAAAACCTCAAATTCTCCATAATCTTTCATGTGTACTATAAATGTATGACCTCCAGACACAACAAGACATACAAAAGGAGGCTCTAAATCCTTATGTTCTATAAAATTAGCACTAATATGACCCTCTATGTGATTAACTCCAATTAAAGGTTTTTTTATAGCATAAGCTAGTCCTTTAGCGTATTGAACTCCTACAAGTAAGGCTCCTACAAGCCCTGGGCCATAAGTTACAGCAACTGCATCTATATCCTTTAATGTCATCTTTGCTTCTTCAAGTGCCTGTTCAACAACTATACTAATAACTTCAATATGTTTTCTCGATGCCACCTCTGGAACTACTCCACCAAATTTAGTATGAGTATCAATCTGAGATGATATCACATTTGAAAGCACGTCTCTTCCATTTACAACTACTGCTGCTGCCGTTTCATCACAACTAGTCTCTATAGCAAGAATATTTATATTTTTATCCATCTTCGTCCCTCTTTCAATTTCATAACCTACATCTAATATAGACAAATTTCAAAAATAATTATACTTCATCTTTCTTTAGTAAGCAAACTTTTATCTATGTATTTGTGCTATAATATTAAATGCCCTTAAAGAAGGAGTTGATACAATGAAGTCTTATGCAAAAATCATAGTAAATGGTTCACCTATATCAAAATCCAATTTTAAACTTTCCAATTTAAGTGGAAGAGCTATACTACCTTACAACTCTGGAAAATATCATGATAGATATGCAATATACGAGGAAATGATTGCTTACGAAACAAGATTACAAAATCCTAATATAGTATTAAGCGAATCCTTAATAGCTATATTAAAAGTTTATTATAAGAGTAAAAAAAGACATCCTGATACCACTAATATACCTAAGAGCATTTTTGATGGTATAGAAAAAAGCGGATTGATTATTAATGATGCACAAATAACCAAAATTCTAATAGAAGAATATTATGATTCTAAAAACCCACGATTTGAACTTGAACTCTTTGGTGAGAGTAATTATTACATAGATTATGAAGTAAAAATTAAACCAATACCTACTGAAGCTGTGGAGTACTCTCCTCCATCCAATAAAAAATCTTTAAATCCCACCTTTTCTAAAAGCGAATCTAAGAATTCTAATAATATTTCTTGTGATATATGTGGAAAGATATTGAAACATCAGGAAGATGCCATTTCCGCTAATAAGGGTAACACATTAATATGTAAGCCATGCTTTAAAAAGGCATTTTAATTTTTATATAAGTCTATGATTTACAATCATAGACTTATTGCTTATTTCTATTTCTTTTTACGTACTCTGTTGCATTTTCTCCAGCCCAATAGCCTTCTTGTGTTATTTTATCTACCATATTATGAACATAGAGTATATCTCCACAAGCAAATATTCCTTCTAATTCTGTCTCCATGTTCTGATTTACCTCTGGTCCTCTAGTATCTTTGCATATTTTTATATTAGCTCTTTTTAATAGCTCATTATCCGGTCCTAATTCAACTGATAACACCAATGTATCACAATTGATTGATTCCTCTGTCCCTGCTATAGGCACCTTATTTTCATCAACTTTAGCAATCATTACTCCTTCTACTCGTTCCCCACCCCTAACTGCAACTACTGTATGAGATGTTTTTAAAGGTATGTTGAAATCCTCCAAATGTTCTTTAACATTCTTATCACTGCCTTCTGCTTTAGCCATTATTTCTACAACTGCTTTAACATTTGCACCCTCTAAAGTTAGCCTACCAGCTGTTACTAATGCTATATCTCCCGATCCTAATATTACTATTTCTTTACCTGGCATATATCCTTCTATATTTATAAATTTTTGTACTGTACCTGCAGTATATATGCCTGCACTCTTGCCTCCAGCAATATTAATAGCTCCTCTAGGCTTTTCCTTGCATCCTGTCGCTAAAATTATAGCTTTTGAATTTATTTCAAGTATACCATCCTCTTCATTTACTGCAGTTATAATTTTATCCTTTTTCATATCAAAGACAGTGGTATTTAATTTATACTCTATATTCATATAATTAACTTTTTCAATAAAACTTTCAGCATATTCTGGCCCAGTTAGCTCTTCTCCCATAGTTTCAATGCCAAATCCACTATGAATACATTGATTAAGTATACCTCCAAGCGAATCTTCTCGCTCTAAAATTAATAACTTATTAATTCCTAGTTCTTTTGCTTTTATAGCTGAAGCAAGTCCCGCTGGTCCTCCCCCTACTATAACTATATCGTATTCTAGCACTTGAATTTCCCCCATTCGCCTTGCTCTTCTAGAATATTTTATCATATTTATTAATTGTACAAAAATAAAAAATTCGGCTACGCCGATTTTTTTCGCTAGGGGGACCTAGTCCCCCTTCGACGACGCTATGCGTCTGAGCACCCCCCTTACTACGGCAATGGGTTCCCCCTCTGCACACTCTAGTTTATAGGAAATTATAAATTTATCCACAAAAGGATAAACCTATAACTTCCTATAAACTAAAAAATCTAAGTTTAAGCCATTAAATTTTAATTAACTTAAGATTCTATATATTCAAGCTGAATATTTGTAGCCTCTATAGTTGCTCCCTCAAGTTTAAGATTCTTATTTATTACATCCTCTGGGAAAAATAATAATGACCATGGTCTTGAATCCTTAGAGGATAAAATTCCAAAATGTTCTTCATCTAATTCAAAGTTTGCCGTGGCTATAATATTTCCATTTTGAATTATTTTAAAATCACAACTTATGTTAGCTATTGAATATGAATAACCATTTCTGATAAATAAGTCAACTACTAAAGCTCCATCTTCTTCAAAAACTCCATCTATTATATTAAAAGCAATTTGATTTTCTTTTGTATTTCCTAATTTATTAATCAATTCTTGCAAGTACTGCTTTGTTTCGTCATTAATCTGAGATAAATCTGCCATAGGTCCAAAACTATATTTTTGTTTAGTTTTTGATATATCGTCATTCTCACTAGATACATTTTTATTATTTATATCTTTATTAGAAGAGTCTGTATTATTTGCTACGCATCCTATAAATAATACCCAAATAATTATTAGGATAAATATTAATCTCTTCATTCTATATCCCCTCTAATTGCTAATTTCTTTTTACGAAAAACAGTGTAATTATATCATTGTATTTAAGTACTGTCTATGAAAGTACTATCATTAGCAACTTATTTTTTATAAACTTATTAAATATCAGTATTTTATTCTTTATATGTTATTATTCTATTAATAAAAATATATCTTTTATTGATAAATATAAAATGAAGGCAAATATTTGCCTTCATTTTATATTTATCATATATTAATCTTTTCTTCTATGCTCCACTAAATCTATTGATCCTAGAACTACATGAGCTAATCCAAAACCTAGAACACCAGCTGCTATTATAGGAGCAATCTTTTTCTTTGTTAGCGTAGCTCCAGTTCCACTTACAATAGTACCAAGAATGGTTGGTATTAATCCTTCTTGTATTCTCATAAGAAATTCCTCCTTATTTAATTTGAATCTAATATTATAATGCCTCCAACTTGATATTTTATGTTTATATAAATAACACATATAAAACATAATTAGGATACTTATATTATTTTAAATTTTTAATGATAAATAATGTATATTAAACAGTATTTTCATGATTAATTTTATAAATCATTATTCAAGTTTCTCTAAAAAATATAATAAATTAATTAATTTTTGGAATTATAATAGTGACATATTTATAATTAATCTTTTTTAGTTGAATCGAGGTATATTAAGATGAATTTTATGTTTGTACGTTTGATTATGGCTATTATCTGGATAATTTCAAGTTATCTATGGGGGGATTGGAAGAACTGGAAAAAGTATTATCCAACTCTATTATTTTTCGGTATGGGCAATCTTATTTACAGTACTGTATTCCACAATAAACCCTTATGGACATTTCAAAGTGATTTTCTAGTACCACCTATAAATGAGTTATTTATAATCTTTACAATATTCTTTTCTAGTATATTATTGTATTTATCTAAATTTCCTAAAACCTTATATAAACAGATTATATATATATCATTATGGGTTGGAATTTATATGTCAATAGAACTATTTGCCACATCAATAGGAATGCAGAAAAATTATAACGGATGGACTATATACTGGTCATTGCTTCATAATGTTATTCAATTCCCATTAGTAATACTTCATCACAAAAATCCTCTATTGGCGTGGATAATTGCCCTTGCCTTTCTTGCCTTTATAATGAATATTTTTAATGTACCTTTTATAATAACTAAGTAAATAATACCTGATTTCTTATTATATATGAAAAATAGATTAAATAAAAAAATGAGAGAATTTACGTTTATGTAAATTCTCTCATCCTTTTTATTTATGGCAGGGGCACCAGGACTCGAACCCGGAACCAATGGTTTTGGAGACCACTACTCTACCAATTGAGCCATACCCCTTCAATACGAATCTTATTATATCATGTTATATATTTATGTGCAATACTTTTTATTATTTTAAGTTATTTAATTTTTGCACGCCCTATATACAGCTTTATCTTATTTAGTATAATCATATTACCTATGATTATACATTAAATAAAACTTATTGTACTTTAAGGAGTCTTTATCTATTCATATAATAGCCAAATAATAATAGATTACAATAACTTACTTTTTATGAGAGATTATTTTATTTGCTTTTATTTTCTTCTTTTTTAGTATAAAATAATTTATGAATTGTAAATGATTTAATCTAGGAGTGAATATATATGGAATTTATTGTTGATAGCATAGATAAAACCCTGAATATAGGTTTTCAAATTGGAACACTTGCAAATAGTGGTGATATAATATGTTTAATCGGAGACTTGGGTACTGGTAAGACTCATATTACAAAAGGTATAGCAAAAGGTCTTGGAATAGATGACCATATAACTAGTCCTACTTTCACCATCGTAAATGAATATGTTGGTAGTAATCATAAACTCTATCACTTTGATGTATACAGAGTAAATGATCCAGATGAAATTGAAGCTATTGGATTTGATGAATATATCTTTGACGATGCTGTAAGTATTATCGAATGGGCAAATTATATTGAAGATTTAATCCCTGAAGATCATATGAGAATAAATATAGAAAAAATCTCTGATAAAGGCGATAACTTTAGAAAAATAACTATAAATTATATAGGTAGTAGATACGATTATGTAAAGGAGATAAATATATGAGAGTTCTTAGTGTAGATTCTTCAACAGCCACTGCTTCTTGTGCTGTTATTGAAGATGGTAAATTACTTGGTGAGATAAGCTTTAATGATAAAAAGCAACACTCTGTTATCTTAATGCATCAAATAGACTATTTATTAAAAGGTTTAAATTTAGATATAAGCGCTATAGATGGATTTGTGATTTCAAGTGGACCAGGCTCCTTTACTGGTCTTAGGATTGGTGCAGCCTCTATAAAAGGGTTAGCTCAGGGACTTAATAAGCCTTTAGTTGGTATATCTTCTCTTGATTGCCTTGCATATAACCTAGCTTACACTGATGGAATTATATGTCCTATTCTAGATGCTTTAAGAGATAACGTATATACAGCATTATATAAGTTTTCTGATGGTAATTTGGTAAGATTAACAGACTATATGGCAATTCATATAGATGAATTAATCATTCTAATACAAAGTCAAGAAGATAAAAAAGTTTGCTTTATCGGTGATGCCATACCTAAATTTAAAGATAAATTAGAAAAAAGCTTTATAGGTGCACACTTTGCACCTGCACATCTTAATTTTCCTAGAGCATCTTCTTTAGGTGAACTTGGTTTAGAAAAACTTAAGAATAATAGTAATGATGACCTACTTTCCTTCTCACCAATTTATCTTAGAAAGTCACAAGCCGAAAGAGAATATGAAGCTAAAGTAAGGATGAGTGTAAATGAATAATCTAGTAATAGAGTCAATGACGGAGATTCACCTTGAAGATGTTGTAGAAATAAATAATCTTTCTCTTACTACACCTTGGAGCTTTGAGTCATTAAAGGGTGAATTAGAAAACAAGTTTTGCAAATATATAGTGGTAAAAAAAGATGGCACACTTATAGGATATGCAGGCCTATGGCTGATTATAGATGAGGCTCATATTACAAATGTTGCTATCCATCCTGATTATAGAGGTATAGGGGCTAGTAATGTTCTAATGGACGGTATAATTAAAATTTGTACTGACTTTAATATTCACTCTATAACCTTAGAGGTTAGAGAAAGTAATATAGTTGCTCGAAACCTATATAGCAAATACAACTTCGTTGTAGAAGGTTTAAGAAAGAATTACTATGATAATAATGAAAATGCAATAATTATGTGGAGAAGAAATTAAAAAGGAAGTTCACTGTGAACTTCCTTTTTTTGTATTAGTTTTCGAAAACATTTCTTTTGTTTTCACCAACTGCATCTTCTTTATGAAGTATTGGAGAAACTCTTTTATATACCGGTATTGTTATTGCTGATACTACAATACATTTTAATAAGTTAAACGGTAATATAGATAAAAGAACAAAACTCTTTAAATCTTTTATTGCTGGATTAATTGCTGTTCCCATTGATACAAAAGCATCTATAGGAGCTTTGTACACTTTTGCATATAGTGGTAATAGTACTGTATAGTTTAATACAGATGCAACTACAGACATTACAATTGTTCCTGCTATCAATCCAATAATTGCTGTTTTTCTTGATTTATTAAGCTTGTATATAGTTCCTGCTGTTCCTACTAGTAAAGATCCAACTATAAAGTTTGCAATTTCTCCAACGAAGCCCGTTTGAGTTCCTTTAAACATTAAAATTAATACATTCTTAAATAGTTCTATTATTATTCCAGCTACAGGTCCTAAAGCAAATGCTCCTAATAATGCTGGAAGGTCACTTAAGTCTATCTTTAAGAAAGATGGAAAAATAGGTAATGCCATGTCCATAAACATAAGTACAAAAGCCATTACAGCTAATAAAGAAATTTTAATCATTGAGTTTAAGTTACTTTGTTTCATTTTTATACCCCCTAATTTTTATCTTCAAGGATATGGATAGTTTCAAAAAAGCCCTGACAATCGTAAGATAGCCAGGGCATAAAATACTATACAAACTACCTATACCTTCTTCCATCCAGACTTTACTGTCGGTCTTGGAGTTTCACCAAGTCAACCGTATTACTACGGGTCGCGGACTATACCGCCGGTAGGGAATTTCACCCTGCCCTGAAGATATATAATTTAAATAATCTCAAAGCAAATTATACATATAAATCGCCAGAATTTCAATAGTAATTTATTATTTTTTCATTGATAAAGATATTCGCGCTCTTTTATCATCAACTTCCATCACTCTAACCTCTACAATATCTCCAACATTTACTATATCCAATGGATGTTTCACAAAACTATCAGATAACTGGCTTATATGAACTAGCCCATCCTGATGAACTCCAATATCAACAAAAGCTCCAAAGTCCGCCACGTTTCTTACAGTTCCACTTAATACCATACCAGGCTTTAATTGATTTATGTCAACTACTCCCTTTTTAAATATAGGCTTTGGTAATTCTTCTCTAGGATCACGTCCTGGCTTTTTAATTTCTTTTATTATATCTTGAAGAGTAGGAACTCCTATATCTAGTTTTGAAGCTAAACTTTCAAGTCCAAAGTTTTTTAATTTAATATCAATATCTGATAACTTATTATTTTTCAAATCATTTTCATTATAACCTAAAGTACTTAGTAATGCCTTTGCAGCTTTATAGGATTCTGGATGGACTGATGTATTATCAAGTACTTCCTTACTCTCTGGAACTCTTAAAAATCCCGCACATTGCTCATAAGCTTTAGGTCCAAGTCTCTTAACTTTTAACAATTGCTTTCTATCTTTAAACTTGCCATTTTCTTCTCTAAAATCTACTATGTTTTTAGCAATAGTCGAATTAATCCCAGATACGTAGGATAAAAGTGACGGTGTCGCAATATTAAGATCAACTCCCACACTATTTACGCCATCTTCTACTACTCCTTTTAATGACTCATCTAATCTTTTAGGAGTTACATCATGCTGGTATTGACCTACGCCTATGGATTTAGGATCAATTTTTACAAGTTCAGCCATTGGGTCTTGAAGTCTTCGTCCAATAGAAATGGCTCCCCTTATTGAAACATTTATATCTGGGTATTCTTTTGAGGCAAGCTCTGAGGCTGAATATACTGATGCCCCAGCTTCTGATACCACTACATAAAATAAATCTTTACCCTTTTCCTTTCTCACCTCATTAATTAGCTTTGCTAAAACTTCCTCTGATTCTCTACTTGCAGTTCCATTTCCAAGTGATATAACCTCTACATTATGTTTATACACTAGCTCCTTAAGTATCTTAACAGAACCTTCCACATCATTTTGTGGAGCTGTAGCATATACCGTAGCTGTGTCTAAAATCTTACCTGTATCATCTAACACAGCTATTTTACATCCTGTTCTAAATCCTGGGTCATATCCTAAAACTACCTTACCCTTTATTGGTGATTGCATTAGCAGAGCTTTAAGATTAGCTTTAAAAATATCTATTGCTCCCTCTTCACCCTTACCTGTAAGCTCTGATCTTATCTCTCTTTCTATTGATGGATATATCAGTCTTTTTAATGAATCTTCAACAGCTTCTTCAATACATTTGTCAGTAATTGAATTGCCTTTTAAAGTATTCTTATTTAAATAACTTATAATATTTTCTAAATTAACTGTGATTTTAACAGATAATACTTTTTCTTTTTCCCCTCTATTAATAGCAAGTATTCTATGGGACGGAATTCTGCGAACTGCTTCTGAATAATTATAATACATTTCATAAGGAGTAGGTTCTTTACTGCTTCCACTACATTCAAGCATTCCTTCTCTTCTTACAAATTCTCTTATCCATTTTCTATATTGAGCCTCATCTGATATAATCTCTGCAATTATATCTTTTGCCCCATTTAAAGCCTCACTTATAGTTCTTACTTCTTTTTCTTCGCTTATAAATTCATTTACATATTCTTCTAAGCTTCCTTTAAATTCTCCACCTAATATCATATCTGCTAATAATTGAAGTCCTTTTTCTACTGCTATAGTTGCTCTAGTTCTCTTTTTGGGTTTAAAAGGTCTATATATATCCTCTACTTCAGTTAAGGTTTCACACTTTTCAATTTGAAGTTTTAAATCTTCTGTAAGTTTTTCTTGCTCTCCAATTATTCTAATTACATCTTCTTTTCTTTCTTTTAGATTTCTAAGATAAGTTAATCTTTCAGCCATATTTCTCAGGATTATATCATCTAATCCTCCTGTTTTTTCTTTTCTATATCTAGCTATGAACGGAACTGTATTCCCATCATCTAAAAGTTCTATCATACTATTTACTTGGTTTATATTGACTTGAAATTCTTTAGCTAATCTTTCATTAATTTTTACCATATTTGCCTCCACTCCAGTTTAACTCTGAAATATATTACCTATAGTATAATTGCAATCCTAATTTTACCTTAACCTAATTAAAATGTCCAATAATTCATCATATAACACTTTTTAACTTCATAACTATATAATATATCAATATTTAAGGAGTCTTATATGAAAAAATTTATTAAACAATCTATTTTGTCTTTACTACTGATTATATTCATCTTAAGTTTTCAAATTTATTCTACTATCCACCCATTTACTTCTAGTAATATTATTAGCACAATAAACTTTTTATCCTCAGATCATTTTAAAGGTAGACTAACTGGAACCCTTGAAAATAAAGAGATAGAAGAATATATCAAACTTCAATTTATAGAGAATAACTTAAAACCTTTTATGGGTGAATATACTCAATCATTTAAAATAGATTATCCTAAAAGAGTAAAAGGGGATCCTTCCTTAAGCATAACCAATAGTGATGGGGATGTAATTAAAGAATTTACTTATGGTGTTGATTATAAAGAAGATATGCTTAATTTTAAAAACAATGTATTTACTTTTAATAAAGAAAATCCATATATCGTATCAAAGAATAATATAATGCAAGTAAAACAAAACTCTGATTACTTTTTATTTTACATACCTGAAAAAAACGACTTAGGATTTAGAAGTTCTTTTATGAATACTGCTCAGTGGAGTATGTGTATTATGGTAACAGATAAAACCTTGGCTGATATAAAAAAATATTTAGATGAGGGCTATAACATAAATTGCTTTATTCCATTTTCAACAAGCAAAACCACAGCAAGAAATATTATGGGATACATCGAGGGCAAAAACAAATCCCTAGACCCAATTATAATATCTGCCCATTTTGATCATTTAGGTACAGATTTAAAAAACACAGTTTATAAAGGCGCATTAGATAATGCTTCCGGAACTTCATTTATGCTTGAATTATCTAGATATATCTCATCACTCGGCAAACCTGAAAGAAGTATACTTTTTGTTGCTTTTAATGCTGAAGAATTTGGATGTTTAGGTTCCGCTGAATTTGTAAAAAAATATAAGAACTCTATAATCGATAGCAAGGTTTATAACTTTGATATGATCGGTAGCGATAAAGGGGTACCTCTTTGCATTGTAGGTGGCAAAAATGATACTTCGAAAACTACTTTTGTAAATTCAGTGTCAGAAATCTGTACTGCTGAAGGAATACATTTTAACTATCTCTTTAAGGATGATAGTGACCATAAAGCCTTTAGAGAAAATGATATTAATGCTATAACCTTTTGCGACAATGACACAACAAAAATCCACACTCCGTTAGATACTCCTGATCTCATCAGCGTTACAGCTATTAATAGATGTTTTAATGTAGTATCCAAAGAAATAATTAAAAATGCTTTTAACAATAACCTTTTGATTCTATACTATAAGGAAGCTCTTTTCGGGTCAATTGCATTAATATTCGCTTTTTTAATTATTCAATTTAAAAGAAAAAATAACTAAATAATTAATAATATAAAAATAGAGTTCCTAGTAATATGATTTTCAATTACTGTGAACTCTATTTTTATATTTATAAATCAACTCTTGTATTATTTAGATTAACTCTATAGTCACTTCTTTAAATCCCATCCCCTTTAGAATACTCTCTATTAGTACTTTTGCATTTTCATTTGCTCTCTCTAAAAATCCGTCATTGATTAATCGTTCTGCTAACTCTGACTTATTTTTGTTTAACTCATCAAAAATTTTTTGGCTATCTACTTCATTAAAAATACTGTATCTCTCGTCAAGTATAGTTACATTATCTGTATCTATTACATTATCTATAATCTCAGCCTTATTTAATCGTATGTAAGCACTCTTTTTTCTATCATCAATATTTACACTTACATTTTTCAAATCAACACCAGCCTTGATATAACCACTATACCTTATAATTAAAGCCCTCGTTGTAAAGGGAAGCAAAAAATCATTTATCTTTTTTGTATCCTTAATAAAAAATACATCCACATAAGAATTCTTATATGTTGCAAGCTCTGATATCTTTACCAACTCATTAGCTATTTGAGTACTACTTACTGATTTTTCACTTTTCACTTTAAAACTTAGAATCATTGTCATTATTATTATTAAAAATAGCATCAACACTACTAGTTTTATTTTTTTATTTTGTATAACCATCTAAAGCTCTCCCTCTGAAAACTAATCTTTAATGATAAATATTATGTTCTATTGATTAATAACTCTTAATTTCTATTGTATATATGTATTATAGTTTTACAGAGGATAACACTTATTTTTATTATACTATTATAATTATTTTCTATAGAGTTATAATTTTTTTCATAATTGTACCATAAGTTACCCATATCTTTGTATTTTTGATATATAATATATAATATATCAAATAATAAGTAAAATTAATTCCGTGTTATATACACTAGATATTTAAAGGAGATTATTATAATGGATTCACCAAAATATGCCACATTACAAAAGGTTAGAAATGAACAGCGCACTTTTGCTATAACTCCACGAATTCCTGGAGGCTTTATTACTCCTGAACTCTTAACAACCATTGCAGAAGTAGCTAAAAAATATAACGCAACTCTTAAAATGACTTCTGGTCAACGAATAATAATACTTGGTTTAAAGGGTGAAGATGTTTCAAAGGCTTGGGAAGATTTAGGTATGGAACCAGCCGTACTTTCCACTTATTCTGTTAAGAATACGGAAATGTGCCCTGCTGCTTTTTGTAAAAGAGCAAAACAAAACTCTCTAAAATTAGGTATGCTTATAGAAAAAGAATTTTACGGAACAGAGGCTCCTAATAGAACTAAAATAGCAGTAGCCGGCTGTAAGAACTCATGCGGAAGCGCAAATGCAAAAGATATCGCCGTAATAGCTGATAAACCTGGATACATTATAAAAGTTGGTGGAAGCGCTGGTTTTCATCCAAGACTTCCTGATACAGTAGCAGAGGAATTAACTGAAGAAGAAGCTTTTATTATGGTAAAAACAATAATGAAATATTACAGAGAAAATGCTGAATTTGGAGAAAAGCTAGGTTTTTTTGTAGATAGAATTGGATTAGATAAATTTAAAGAAGATGTTCTTAATCTATTTAAAGATTCTAGTAATCAATAATTATTTATCAGTATAAAAAAAGAAAATTGCCACTGGCAATTTTCTTTTTTATAATTATTATTTCGTTTCATTCCTATTTTTAAAGAAATGATTTAGCTTCATCTATTGTTCCCTTTTCTGTATATCTATAAACACGCTTTGCATTGTCTCCAACATATAACACTGGATCTACTTCTAGATAATTTAAATTTTTTTCTTCATCTAAAACTTCTGAGGAAATAACTCTCCCTTTAACTTTTGCTAATATATTAGTAATACCACGATAATAATCTCTTTCTATAATATCAGTTAAAGTACATTCTATAGCTATAGGACACTCTTCAATTATAGGCGCATTTACTATATCTGACTTTACAGGAGTTAAATTTACCATATCAAACTTTTTATAATCATGCCCTGATTTAAATCCACAAATTTCTATTTCCTTCATAAAGTTTCTATCAGGTATATTAATAACAAAATCTTTAACATTTTTTATCTGATTTATTGCATACCCCTTACTTCCAAAACCTAAGCAAACCATATCCATCAATGAAAAAGATGATGATATAGTAGTCACATTTGGAACTCCATTCTCATCATAAAAACTAACAAAGAATATAGGAAATCCATAATACATCTTTCTATAATCAACTCTAATTTTACTCATTTTTATCCTCCCTTTAACTCATTTTTACTAATTTCTTAAGTTAAATTGTAATCTTTTTAACCTTAAACTTCCGTGATAATTATTACACTCCAGCTTAATTGATATATTTCTATCTTGTTACTGTATATGAATTATAATATCCTTAAAGATTAAAATATATTATTTTTTATTCAATAGTAGTAATTTATAAGTAGAATCTATACTAATATAAAAAAGAGCATGTGATACCAATCACAACCCCCTATAATATTTAGCTAAACTTTCTGTATTCACTATCATTCTTCTATTCTTATATTTAACTAATCCCTTCTCTTCCAAAATCTTCATACACCTAGATATTGTCTCCCTTGGAGAGCCTAACATATCCGCTAAATAGGTTATTGTTATTTTTAAATTAATTAATGTACCACCTTCAGACTCTACCCCATAATCTCGTGAAAGCTTCCACAATTTAGCTGCTACTTTTTTATCCATTTTTATAGGTACTGTGTTTTTTAATTGACGATAGAGTCTTCTTATTTTTCTAGTCATCATATTTATTACTTTTTTAGTTAGTTCAAAATCTCTTTCCATTATATATAAAAGCTCATCTCTCTTAAAACATATAAACTGAGCTTTTTCAAAAACGTCACAGCTTATGGACGCTGGCTTTTCATCAAAAATCACTTCATTTAACATTTGACCTTCATCTAATATATATATAACCTTTTTTTGTCCCTCTTCATTTATTTTATACATATTTACCTTACCAGTAAGAACGAAATAAATAGTATCCACATTATCTCTTTCCGAAAATAGTCTTTCTCCCTTTTTTAGTTCTAATTTATATGATACCCCTGTAAGCAATTGTAACGTTTCCTGTTTTAAACCATTAAAAATCGGAATACTTAAAAGCTCTTCTAATTTTATCTTATCCATAATAAAATCCTCTCAATTAATACATTAATGCTATAGTGTAAATTGTAGTTTGCATTATAATGAAAAAGTCTACAATTTCTTAAACATATAATAGTATTATTGTAACCTAAATCTAATTCAATGCATAGTATGTTAAGGAGGACAAGCTAAATCCTTGCTGTTCTACAACTTTTTAATCTTAATGGAGGTTAATTGAATATGAATGAAGATGTAGTAATTTTAATTTGTAGAGTTAATAATAGAAATAGATGCTGGGGAAATTGGGGAAACTCTAGTTGGAATTGTGATAATCGTGACGACCGTCATGACCATGATAATATAGTAGTTGATAGTAGTAGTGATCCAAGAATCAGAAGAGGCTCTGATTGTGCAGAGGCTATAAGAAGACTTTTAAATGCTGGTTATAGATTAATTAATACAGATGCTATCGAAGATTGTGGCATAAAAATCGTATATACCTTTATAAGATATCGTCCTCGTCCTCGTAGAGAAGAAGCTGTAAGCCCTGAAACCTTTGCTAGTTGCTAATTCTTAGTTTTTTGGACAACCATCATATTTAATATAGTATTTTAAAATACAATAAAAGAGACATACATTATCAATTAGATTTAAATGTGTACGTCTCTTTTTTATTTAATTATTTTTGTTCCACTTTAAATACTCTTTTATAAATAAATCAATTTCTCCATCCATTACAGCATCTACATTTCCCATTTCTGTGTTCGTCCTATGATCCTTTACCATAGTATAGGGCTGAAATACATAGGATCTTATCTGACTACCCCATCCAATTTCCTTCAAATCTCCACTCAAATCTTCTATTTTTTCTTTATGTGCTCTTTCTTTCAGTTCTGCAAGCTTTGACTTTAACATACTCATAGCAGTATCTTTATTTTGAAATTGACTTCTTTGACTTTGACTTTGAACCACAATTCCTGTTGGAATATGCGTTATTCTAACTGCCGAATCTGTTTTATTTACATGTTGTCCTCCAGCACCACCTGCTCTATAAGTATCTACCCTTAAATCCTCAGATCGTATATTTATGTCTTGACTCTCTGTAAGTTCTGGAAGAACTTCTAAAGATGCAAAAGAAGTTTGTCTCTTGCCATTAGCATTAAAAGGTGAAATTCTAACTAGCCTATGTATTCCCTTTTCAGACTTCAAATAACCATAAGCAAATTCTCCCGTTATCTTCAAACTTACACTTTTAACTCCAGCTTCATCTCCAGGAATAAAATCTAAAGTTTCTACCCTATAACCTTTATCTTCAGCCCATCTAGTGTACATCCTTAAAAGCATTTGCGTCCAGTCCTGTGCATCTGTTCCTCCTGCTCCTGAATGAAGGCTAATTATAGCATTGTTTTTATCATATTCTCCTGATAACAAAACTTCGATTTTAAAATTATTTATTATTTCTTCAATATCTTTTAATTCACCCTTAATCTCCTCTAGAGAAGATTCGTCTTCCATCTCTATACTCATTTCTATTAATATTTCTACATCTTCTACTTTTTCTTTTAACTTGTTAAAACCATCTATCTTATCTTTTAGAATTTTTGCTTCTTGAGTTACTTCTTGAGCTTTATTTATATTATCCCAAAAACCTTTTTCTTGCATAGCGTTTTCAAGTTCTGATAATCTCTTTTCTAGTATAGCAATGTCAAAGAGAAGCCCTCACTTCATCTAAACCTATTTTCAACTCAGCTGTTTTACTCATAGCTTCTTCTAACTGAATTATCATATTTATCACCCTTTCATACAATTATTATACTATCAATAAGTGAGACTATTCTTATTAATTAAAAAAACCAGCATAGCTGGATTTTTTAATTAAAGTCTTCAAAAGTCTATTTACCCTATTTTCCACAGCAGTTCTTATATTTTTTATCACTTCCACATGGGCAAAGGTCATTTCTTCCTACCTTATCTTCTTTTCTTCTTATAGGTTCATGAGCTGCATCTTCTCCACCCATATTTGTTGATGTTTCTTTAACTACTCTTTCTCTTTCTGGAGCATTATGTGAAATTTGAACATGGAATAAATACTTAACTGTATCTATCTTTATACTATTAATCATTTCGTCAAACATTTCGCTACCTTCAAATTGGTATGCTTGAGCTGGGTCTTGTTGTTTATATGCTCTTAGTCCCATACCTTGCTTTAAGTGATCCATATTATCAATATGATCCATCCACTTTGAGTCAACAACTTTCAGAAGAATAACTCTTTCTATCTCCCTCATTTGCTCAGATCCAACTGCTTCTTCTTTATCTGAATATATATCTATTACTAATTTTATAAGCTTTTCTTGTATCTCATCATCAGACATTTTTTTTAATTCTTCTAAAGTAACAACTCCTTTTTGAAGATATATATCTTCTAAATAAGCTATTAATTTTTCAAGATTATCATCTAATTCTTCATCTACGCCCGACATGTGAGCACGTACAGCTTCAACTACAACTTCCTTTATCATTTCTTGAACATCATTTTGCAGTGATTCTCCTTCAAGTACCTGAGATCTTTGCTTATAAACAACTTCTCTTTGCTGATTCATAACATCATCGTACTTTAATACTGATTTTCTTACATCAAAATTATTTCCTTCAACTTTCTTTTGAGCATTTTCTATTGCACCACTCACGAGTTTGCTCTCTATTGCATCCTCATCACTTAGTCCTAACTTTTCAACAATACCTTGAAGTCTTTCTGATGCAAATATTCTCATTAAATCATCTTCTAATGAAACATAAAATCTTGAAAACCCAGGGTCTCCTTGACGTCCTGAACGTCCTCTTAATTGATTGTCTATACGTCTCGATTCATGTCTTTCTGTACCAATAACCTTAAGACCTCCAACTTCAGCTACGCCTTCTCCAAGTTTAATATCAGTACCACGACCAGCCATATTTGTAGCTATAGTAACAGTACCCTTTTCACCGGCACGAGATATTATCTCTGCTTCCTGCTCATGATACTTTGCATTAAGTACTCTATGTGGTACTCCTTTTCTCTTTAACATATCTGAAAGAAGCTCAGACTTTTCAATACTCACTGTACCAACAAGTGTTGGCTGACCTGTTTTGTAAGTCTCTTCTATTTCGTTTACTATAGCTCTATATTTACCTTTTTCTGATTTATATATTACGTCTGGAGAATCAATTCTAGCTATCGGTCTATGAGTAGGCACAACAATAACATCTAATCCATAGATTTCTCTAAATTCACTTTCTTCTGTTTGAGCTGTTCCCGTCATTCCTGAAAGTTTGCTATACATTCTAAAGTAATTTTGGAATGTTATAGTTGCAAGAGTCTTTGATTCTTTTTGAATTTCAACTCCTTCTTTAGCTTCTATAGCTTGATGAAGACCTTCGCTATATCTTCTACCTTCCATAAGTCTGCCAGTAAATTCATCAACTATTATAACCTCATCATCTTTAATCATGTAGTCTTTGTCACGTTTCATAGTGTAATTAGCCTTTAGAGCCTGAACTACATGATGCTGAACTTGCATGTTTTCTGCATCAGCATAGTTTTCTATATGGAAGAACTTTTCAGCTCTTTCTATACCCATTTCTGTCAAAATAACTGAATTAGTTTTTTCATCTACTGTATAGTCCTCTTGCTTTAAAGACTTTGCAAAATAATCTGCTACTTTATAAAAATCTGTGGATTTTTCTCCTTCACCTGAAATTATAAGTGGTGTTCTAGCTTCATCTATTAATATAGAGTCAACCTCATCCACTATACAATAGTTAAGTTTTCTTTGAACTCTTTCTTCTTTATACACAACCATGTTATCTCTTAAATAGTCAAATCCATATTCATTGTTAGTTCCATAGGTAATATCTGCATTATAAGACTCTCTTCTTTCGTCATTGTTAAGATCATGAACAATAACTCCTGTAGTTAATCCTAAAAATTCATATAATTCCCCCATTTGCTCTTTATCTCTTTTTGCAAGATAGTCATTTACAGTAACTATATGAACTCCTTTTCCACTTAAAGCATTCAAATACGCAGGAAGTGTCGCAACTAATGTTTTACCTTCACCGGTTTTCATTTCAGCAATTCTACCTTGGTGAAGAACTATACCTCCCATGAGTTGCTCTCTAAAGTGCTTCATTCCAAGAACTCTCCACGAAGCCTCTCTTCCAACAGCAAAAGCCTCCGGAAGTATATCTTCAAGAGTTTTTCCAGTCTTAAGCATTTCTTTAAATTCTATAGTTTTGTTTTTTAATTCATCATCAGTTAAGCTTTTAAATTTTTCATCGTAAGATTCAATTTTTTCAATTAAAGAAATAATCTTTTTTAATTCTCTCTGACTATATGTACCAAATATTTTATCAAATAATCCCATTTATCTTCATCCTCACTAACTAGTTTTTAATATGTTTTGTTAAATCCTTGAAATACTATACTTATAGATTATAACATCTAATTATATAGGGTTCAATAAAATAAGCCTTTAAATAATTTCTAATTTCCAGAAAACAGCAAAAAAACGATTACCCTATAGGTAATCGTCCCATTCTTTTTTAAAATTCTGGTTCTATTAAACCATATTGACCATCATTTCTTTTGTATACCACATTAATATCACTAGTTTCTGCATTAGTGTATACAAAGAACTTATGCTCTAAAAGTTCCATTTGAAGAATAGCTTCTTCATCACTCATTGGTTTTACTGGAACCTTTTTATTCTTTACTATTTTAAATTCCCCATTATCATCAAATTTATAGTCTGGAATATGTTGAAACTTCAATGCATCTCCATACTTTCTTTTTTCTAATTTAGTTTTTTGCTTTCTTATTTGCCTTTCTAGTTTATCTACTACTATATCTATAGAAGAGTACATGTCATCAGTACCTTCTTCTGCTCTTAATATAACTCCATTAAAAGGTATTGTTACTTCTACTATCTGTCTATTCTTTTGAACACTTAGTGTTGCATTGGCATCTATATTAGGACTGAAATATTTTTCTAGTTTAAATAATTTTTTTTCTACCGCTTCTCTTAATCCCTCTGTTACAGATAAACTTTTTCCATTTACTTTTATGTTCATAAAGCCAGCCCCTTTCAAGTATATCTATTATTAATAATAGATATTTGTTTATTAGTTATGTTTATTTTGCTTTATTTTTTGTATCTTTATTATATTCTATTACTTATTTTTGTTTATCACAACTATGAAAGATTTAATTTACAGAATATTATATCAATTTACCCCTCTTATAACTCTTTTCTCTCATTATCTTTCTGTATTAATATGGTATCTTAGTAGAGCTATTTTCAAGTACTTATGATATAATAGAAGTTAGGGGTATTTATTAACATGCATTACAATTTACTCCTTGCTGCAGTAAGTATATACACTTCCTTGCATCCACTCTTTAGCATATCTTCAGTACAAAAAAATCCAGTAGCCCCAGTAGTTATAACATCATCTATTAATAATATTGTTTTACCGCTTATACACTTAGATTGTTTGACTTTATAGGAATTTTTTAAGTTATTCCATCTATCTTCCCCACTCAAACCTATTTGATCCTTAGTATCTCTTACCTTTTCTAATATTCCATCCACCTTAATATTTATCTTATTTCCTATTATTTTAGCTAAAAATTCACTTTGATTATATCCTCGTCTTCTTAAAACTTTTCGAGTTGAAGGAACATAAGTAATTAAATCAATATTTTTCTTACTAATATCAATAGACTGAATCATATATTCACTTAATACCTCTCCTGCTTTAAAATCACTTTTGTATTTTAATCTACTTATCAATTCTTTAACTATCCCTGAATAGTATACTCCACTATAGCAAAATACATTACTATCATTTACTACTATATTATAAGGACTATTGCATTTCTTTATTTTAGTCATACAAGAATGGCATAATACAGAATTTTTATTCTTAACATAATCCTTACATATTAGACACTCTTCATCCAAACTGTATATAATCTCTAGTAAACATCCTATATAATATTTTATAGTCTTAATAAATTCATTTCCCATGCTTCCTTATTGAAATATCTTGTTATATTTTTAGACTTATCTATATCTTCCGTTTCATAATTACCTAAGAATATAACCTCACCTCTGAGAGCTCTTTCATTTCTTCCTACCTTTCCACAAAGATATACTAATTTTTTATAATCAAAATATTTATCATCTGCAAAAAATACCATTACATTTATATTATTTAAATCAAAATATATATCATTAAAGTGGTTTGTAATAACTATTCCACTTTTTATATTCATAAATTTATACAAAATATTTTTATTATTATTATCTTTTATAAAATAAATAGTGTTTTCACTAAATTTACTACAATATTTTGATAAATATTTATATACATTAACTACTTTTTCTTCATCTGGTACATAAACAATAACCCTATTATTAGAGTTTATTGACCATTCTAAGTATTCATATATTACATATGGAATATCTTTGTTTATATCTATCCTTGTTGATATAAACTTAGGTTCTATTATAGGATAATTATTTTCCCTAACTGGTAATAATATTTCTCTACTATTATCAAAAATTTTTTCTATAGAATATGATATTATCTTCCCATTAGATTTACTTTTCATCATAGAAGCCTGAGCAATTTCTTCTTTTCTATAAAGCGAAAAATTCTTTATATCATTGTAAATTACTAAATCGAATTGCTCATTAAATTTATTTAGCATTTCATGCCTAGCTATAATTAATAGAGCATTTCCACAAGTACTATTTTCTTTAAAGTACATATATTTTCTAAAGCTACTTCTCTTCTTTATTTCATTAATTATATCCGCTTCCCCAACATCTTCATTCGTTATATATAAAACTCTTTTACCTACACTAGTAAACCTTAATATGATTTCAATAAATGTATGTGATACGTTATATGGTGGAGAGACTATATTTAGAAACTTCTCTTTTCCTAGGCTCCAGTCTACTATTTGTTTAAGTATTTTTCCTTTTCTATCAGCGAACTTAATACTGTCTATATTCATATTCACAACTCATCCCCTTGTGATAAACTTTCAACCGGCTTCATAATGTCACCTTCCAGTATATTCAATATTCTCCATTTAAGTGCGGAATATCTTTCATAACTTCTATTATTATCAACCATAAATTTAATGGCTTTGGAAGCTCCAACTAACACTACCATCTTCTTTGCCCTAGTTATACCAGTATAAAATAAATTTTTATTCATAAGAAGAGGTGGTCCTATAAACATAGGCATTATTACTACTGGAAACTCACTCCCCTGACTTTTATGCACCGTCATTGCATAAGCAAGCTCAAGTTCATCTAAATACATATTATCATATACTATTTTTCTTTCTTCATCAAATACTACACTTACCTTATCATCTTCTACTTCATATATATATCCTATATCTCCATTAAAAACACCTAAACCTTCACTTTCTCCTTCTCCACTAACACGAGTCCATTTTAAGTTGTAGTTATTCTTTGTCTGCATAACCTTATCTCCAACACGAAATACCGTGTTTTTGAATTCTCTTTCACTCTTTTCCTTATCCTTAGGATTTAATATTTGTTGAAGTCTTTTATTTAAACTTTCTACGCCTAGAACGCCTTTTCTCATTGGAGATAATATTTGCATATCTTTAACTCTATTCCACTCTTTATTAAACTTCGGCAATCTTTCATAAATTAATTCTACTAAAGTATCTAGTATTTTATCCGATTCCTCTTCTCCAATAAAATAAAAATCTTTATTTTTCTTATTTAAAATAGGCATTTCCCCACTATTAATCTTATGTGCATTTACTACAATCATGCTTTCTTCTGCCTGCCTAAATATATCCCTCAGTCTTACGACCTTTACGCACTTACTTTCTATTAAATCTCTTAGCACATTTCCTGGACCTACAGAGGGTAGCTGATCGGAATCACCAACTATTATAAGCCTTGTAGACATAGGTATTGCTTTCAGTAAGTTATTCATTAATAATATATCTATCATTGAAGCTTCATCTATAATAATAACGTCACATTGTAGTGGCGATTCTTCCCCCTTAAAAAACTCCATATCATCGTCATCACTAAATCCAAGTTCTAAAAGTCTATGAATTGTTTTTGCTTCTTTTCCTGTAGCTTCACTCATTCTTTTTGCAGCTCTACCAGTAGGCGCTGCCATAAAAACCGTCATAGCTGCATTCTCAAATATTTCAGTTATACACTTAATTATAGTAGTTTTCCCTGTTCCAGGTCCACCGGTTATTATTTCAATTCCATTTTCAAATGCTCCTTTAATTGCTTCAAATTGAATAGGAGCAAATTTAATATTATTGTTACTCTCAAATATTTCAATTTCTTTCTCTATATCTATTTTAATTTTTTCATAATTGCTAGTAGTTAAAGTTAATATCTTACTCGTTACAGACAATTCACAATAATAATAAGGCATAGTAAAGACACATTCCTCATTATCAATAAGTTCTATTTTTAATTTTCCACTCAATACAGTATCTTGCAAATTATTTTCAATATCTTCTTTAGATACACCTAATATTTCTTGAGATTCTTTTAAAACTTTGTCTAAAGGCATATATGTGTTTCCCATAGAACAAAACTGATTAACTATATATTTTATGCCTGACTGTATTCTAAAAGGAGAATTATTTTCTACCCCTAAACTTCGTGCTATTTTATCTGCTGTTTTAAATCCAATCCCTGCTATATCATCAGTTAGTTTATAAGGATTTTCTTTAACTTCATTTATAGAACTTGATCCATACCTTTTATGAATCTTTATGCACTGTTTAACTGTAACTCCATAAGTCTGTAGAAAGACCATTATACTTCTTATCTCTCTTTGCTTAGCATAAGACTTAGATATAGTTTCTACTTTTTTATCCCCAATTCCCTCTATCTCTTTTAGTCGTTCAATATTCTCATCAAGTATATCTAAAGTACTTTCTCCAAATTGTTCTACAATTTTTTTCGCAGTAACAGGACCTATACCTGATATTATTCCTGAAGATAGATACTTCTCTATTCCTTCCAAAGAGTTAGGAATTATTTCTTCACAAGAAGTAACTTTAAATTGTTCACCAAATTGAGGATGGTTAAACCATTCCCCTTGTAACTTTAAATTTTGACCTTCTGATATGTAAGGTATACATCCAGTGATAACAATTTTCTTTTTTTTATCTTTTATATGTGCTACCACATATCCGTTGTCTTCATTTTTAAATACAATTGCTTCTACAGTTCCATCTATCTCATGCATAAGATCGCTCCCATAATATCATTAGCACTATGTAAATTTTAGTTTGTTAAATTAATTATAAGACATATAACCATAACTTCTCAACTAATTATATTATATAATAGTTTTGCCATTTGCTTACACGATAAGTCACAATATATACATATTTAACTTTATAACTAAATTAAAGGCTAATGTCTTAAAATCAACATTAGCCTTTATGTTTAATTATATATGTTTTTTTATCTCTTCTACTTTATCTAAATTTTCCCATGGAACATTTAAATCTACTCTACCGAAATGACCATAAGCTGCCGTTTGTCTATATAAAGGCTTTCTCAAACCTAAGTCTCTTATAATTGCACCTGGTCTTAAATCAAATACATTATTTACTATTTCTACTATCTTATTATCCTCTATTTTACCTGTTCCAAAGGTATTAACTAATAGAGATACAGGATGAGCAACTCCTATTGCATAAGCTAAACCTATCTCTAGTTTTTCTGCAATTCCTGCTGCTACTAAATTTTTAGCAACCCATCTTGCTGCATATGCTGCTGATCTATCAACCTTTGTTGGATCCTTTCCTGAGAAAGCTCCACCACCATGTCTGCCGTATCCACCATAAGTGTCAACTATAATCTTTCTTCCCGTAAGACCCGTATCTCCATTCGGTCCACCAATAACAAATCTTCCCGTAGGATTAATGTAATAGTTAGTTTTTTCATCTAACCACTCATTAGATATTACTACCTTTATTACATGTTCCATAAGATCACTATGTATTTGCTCTTGAGTAATTTCTGGATCATGTTGTGTAGAAATTACCACAGCATCTATTCTAGTAGGTTTGTCGTCTTCATATTCTACCGTAACCTGTGTCTTTCCATCTGGTCTTAAATACGATAATGTTCCATTCTTTCTAACTTCTGATAATCTTCTAGCAAGTTTATGAGCCATACTTATTGGAAGAGGCATATATTCTTCTGTTTCATTTGATGCAAATCCGAACATTAAACCTTGATCTCCTGCTCCTACTGCCTCAACTTCATCTTTTTCTCCACGTCTTGACTCTAATGCTTCATCTACTCCCATAGCTATATCTGCTGATTGTTCATCAATAGATGTTAATACAGAGCAAGTTTCAGCATCAAATCCATATTTAGCTCTTGTATAACCGATATCGCTTATAACTCCTCTAACTAACTTTGGAATATCAACATAGCAGTTTGTTGATATCTCTCCCATAACCATAACCATACCAGTAGTAACTGCCGTCTCACAAGCTACTCTTCCATATGGATCTTTTTCTAAAATAGCATCTAGAATAGCATCTGAAACTTGGTCACATATTTTATCTGGATGTCCTTCTGTTACTGATTCTGACGTAAATAATCTTTTCATTTTAAGATCCCCTTTCTAACAAAAAAAATAAACCTCTTAATTTATTAAGGAGGTCGATTTGCGTGAATAATGTAATTTCTTATCTTGCAGATTGCTCTGCAGGAATTAGCACCTTAGTATTAATCATACCGGTTGCTGGGTTTCACAGGGCCGCTCCCTCCACCTCTCTTGATAAGTTTTTCTTATCTTATATTCAATTTTAAAACAAAATAATATTATCATATGTAACATGTAAGTGTCAAGAATCTACATTGATTTATTATTAATTTTGTCGATTTGTCATTTAAATATTGATTATGTTCTCGATTTTTTTATGAAAGTAAAAAAGATATCAAAATTTGATATCTTTTTCTTGGTGGAGGAGGACGGATTCGAACCATCGAAACGAAACGTAACAGATTTACAGTCTGCCCCCTTTGGCCACTCGGGAACTCCTCCATAATTATTAACTTATTAAAATTACATGGTGGGCACAACAGGGATCGAACCTGTGACCCCCTGCTTGTAAGGCAGGTGCTCTCCCAGCTGAGCTATGCGCCCATATATTATATGATGGTGGAGGAGGACGGATTCGAACCATCGAAACGAAACGTAACAGATTTACAGTCTGCCCCCTTTGGCCACTCGGGAACTCCTCCACAATTGGTGCTGGCATCAGGAATTGAACCCGAAACCTACTGATTACAAGTCAGTTGCTCTACCAATTGAGCTATGCCAGCATATATTATTTTTAGCACTTAGTTGTTTCATTTATTGACATTAACCGCGCCAACGAATATTAGTATACCTAGAATTATCTTTTATTTCAAATCTATTTTTTTTAATTACAGAAAACTACAAGCTTTAAGATTCAATTTACTGCTATTTTCTCTATATTACTATACATTATAAATTAAGTTCAATTTTATTTCATATAACATTTAACTTTCTCATATACATTATCAAGGAGGTGTCGTTCTTGAATAAAGTGAGAGCTAACTTTAAAGATAATCTATCATACTACGATATCGCATATTTTATAAAGGATTATATAACTAAAGATTCTGTAGTAGTTTGCATCGGTACTGATAGATGTATAGGTGATTGTCTTGGTCCTCTAGTCGGAACCTTACTTAAGAGTAAAAATTATCCGCTAACTGTATATGGAACAGTTGAAGATCCTATACACGCTTTAAATATAGATAAGCAATTGCAACAAATAAAAAAAGCACATCCAGGTTCTACAATAATAGGTATAGATGCTTGCCTGGGGGATACTAATAACATTGGTGAGATACAAGCGCGAGATTATCCTATCCATCCCGGAAAAGGTGTAGGAAAAGTTCTTCCTGACGTTGGAGATGCTTCCATAATTGGTATTGTAGATTCTAGTGACAATAATGAATTATTCACTAATAGAAATATACGACTTAGTCTAATAATGAATATGGCAGAAGTTATTACTGATGCTTTACTTCATTCTTACTACTTATATAGTATAGATAGTAAGACTAATAATAATAGTATTATTTAACAAAACAAAAATAAGCTCTGTAATTGTTTTAGCCAATTATAGAGCTTATTTTTGCATAATAATATACGCATTAAATATAATTAATCTAATAAACTTATATCTTTGCCTTTATATGATGCATCAATCTTATCAAGATAATTTAGAACTTCTCCTGTTCCCATTGCAACTGTTGAAACTGAGTCCTGCGCAACATATACTGGAACCTTAGTTACTTCTCCTATTAACTTGTCTAATCCATTCAACAAAGCACCTCCACCAGTCATCACAATACCTTTATCAGCTATATCTGCTGCTAATTCAGGGGGAGTTTTCTCTAGTACAGATCGAGTACATTCTGCTATATCATTCACTGCTTCGCTTAATGCTTCCCTCATTTCTTCTGAGGATACACTTATATTTTTAGGTAGTCCTGTTATTAAATCTCTACCTCTTATTTCCATACTAATATCTTCTTCTCTTTTATATGCTGTTCCTATATTCACCTTTAATGCTTCTGATGTTCTTTCACCTATCATTAATTTATGTTTTTTTCTTATGTATCTCATTATAGCTTCGTCAAAACTGTCCCCTGCAACTTTAATGGAGCTTCTTACAACTGCTCCTCCTAGAGAAATAACTGCAATATCAGTAGTTCCTCCTCCAATATCTATAACCATATTTCCACTAGCCTTAGTTGTATCCAGTCCAGCTCCAATAGCTGCTGCTAAAGGTTCTTCTATTAAAAATACTTTTTTAGCCCCCGCATTAACAGCGGCATCTTTAACAGCTCTTTTTTCTACTTCTGTAGCTTCACAAGGAACACATATAACAACTCTCGGAGCGCCAACCCTCTTTTTTCCGCAAGCTTTTCTAATAAAATGCTTTAGCATTTTTTCTGTTATATCATAATCCGATATTACTCCATCCCTCAATGGACGAATAGCCACTATATTACCTGGAGTTCTTCCTATCATTTGTCTAGCTTCTTCACCTACAGCTAAAACTCTATTAGTATTCTTATCAATAGCTACAACCGAAGGCTCTTTTAATACTATGCCTTTTCCTTTTATATATACTAAAACTGTAGCTGTACCCAAATCTATACCCATATCTGTGCTCATTCTAAAAAACATTTCTATTTCAACTCCTGCTCTTTTGTAAATTAAACTATATTATATAACTATTATATATGTTTACTACTACTTATTCCATAGTATTACAAAAAAATCACTTTTTTTATTAAATAGAAATGTATTATCCTTCTATAACTTTATATTTCATCTTAGTTGCTTTTCCGCCCCTAATATGTCTTTCTGATTTATTTATATCTAGAATATCCTTAGCTTCCTTAGCCACTTGCGGATTAATTTTAGGTAACCTCTCTGTCATATCTTTGTGTATAGTACTTTTACTAACTCCAAAAACTTTTGCCGTTTTTCTTATTGTAGCTTTAGATTCTATTATATATCTAGCAACTTCAAGTACCCGCTCTTCAATGTAATCTTTCAAAGTGCTACCTCCTTAACCTTATATATTTATAAATATGCAATTATGTTATTTTAAATTACTATATACTTGTTATTTGGCCATTTTCCGATAATATCGGAAAATGGCTATTAATAACTGTTAGTACTTCACATATTTTTCTGGATTTTCACTTGCAAACTGTGGTTCATCTTTTGAATTTTTAAGTACTTGGAAGTGAAGAAAGTCCTGTCCTTCCTCTTTTGAAATACCTCTCAATGAGCTATTTCCCACTTTTCCAATTTGTTGTCCTTGAGTAACTTTATCACCTTTTTTAACTTTAATATCTTTGTCTAAGTTTCCATAGAAAGTTGTCTTTCCACTCTCTGGATGATAAATAGTTACAGAATTACCAAATGAACCATTTTGTTCTACTAGTTTAACTTCTCCATTAGCAGTAGCTTTTACCACACTGCCAGCTTTAGCTTTAACATTTATACCAAAATTAGGTCTATATGTTTGTGAAGTTTCCCACCATACAGGTGTTTGAGAGTATTTCATTGCTATAGTTCCCTCAACTGGCTTTATAAATGTTGGTTCTGTAGTCTTTGATACAGCAATTTCTTGTTTTGTTGGAATTTCTATTCCTGTATTTTTATTTTTAGTATTATCTTGAACTTGTATTGCATTGTTAATTTCCTTATCCTTTTGTGAAATTGTAACACTCTTTGGTTCATCTAAATTAACCTTTGCATTCTGAGAAGTCTGTGCTCTCTCTTCTACTTTTTTACTAGTTCTAGTAGCCATTGCTGCAACTGTAGCGATAATACATAAACATAAAAATAAGACTACATAAAAGCCCTCCCTTCTTAAGAAGTTTGAAGTTTTTTTGTTATTATTTTTGTTTTCCATAAAAACACCTCCTTTTTCTAGTTTGTCCTTTATGAGGTAAATAATACATAAATACATATAAAACATTTCCTTATTTTCCATTAATTTTAGACACATAATTCCATATAAATACAAAAACACCCTTGCTTGGGTGCCTTCTCATTACTCTTCTTTAACCATATGTGTATAGTATTTATTATTAGTATTAACTTTTAATTAGTCTACTTATCTCTATACCTTTATAATAATGCTTTAAAATCTCCTTGTAATTATTACCTTTCTTTGCCATAGCATCTGCTCCCCATTGACTCATTCCTACTCCATGACCATATCCCTTACATGTTATAATAACCTCTTTTTTATTGTATTGAATATCAAAATTGGATGAACTTAAATCTAATATACTTCTAAACTTTGAACCTGTTATTTCCTCATTTCCAACTCTAATTTTTGTTACACTTCCACCTTTACTTCTATTTAACATAACTATTTCTTTATTTAAATTTTCAGCTTGTAACTTAAACTTTGTATTAGATTTATTTAATGCATTAGCCAATTGCTCATGACTATAATTAAACTCAGTAATATACTTTGGAGACCTCTCTTCCCCTTTACTCTCTACACTTTTTAAATATGGTTGTCCTTTACTAAAAACCTCTTCTGCATCTTCAGTTTTCCCACTACTAGTTGAAAAATAATATGGAGCCATCACTAATTCATTATTATACGCAAGTACTTCCCCTCTCGTTTCTTCAACAGCTTCAAGTAGCTTGTCCCAATATTTATCTCTATTTTTTTTAGGCCAAAGCTCTAATCTATCTTCCTTATACATAAATGCTTGAAACTCAACAGTATCATTTACATCTCCTCCGAAAGCCTTTGGACTTTTCTTAGCACCGAATTCCTCCATATGAGCTAGTCCATATGTTCTTGCTGCTACAGCTTGAGCTTTCAATGCTTCTAATTCAAATTCTGCAGGCATTTCTGCCGCAACAACTCCTAGAACATATTCCTCAATGTCCATACTATCAATCTTTTTATCTTTAGAAATATATACATCAATACTTAATTCTTCATCACTATATATATCACTAAGCTTTTTAAAGTCAGATTTTGTTTTTGAATCATCTTCAAAACTAATTTTTTTACCACTTTCTATTCCTGTAATTAATATAGAAAGAAGAATAACAAATAGCATAAAGGCTATTGCACCTATTATAATTTTCTTCATATAACTTTTCTCCTTTATATATCTAAATTTAGTAAACAGAGTTCCTATTATATTTCTATTAGTACTTCTAATAAAATATAACTTCTTTAATTACTAATATTTAATTACTAATATTTAATTATTGTTTAAACAAATCTTATAATAATTTTAAATATTACAGACTAAATAAATAAAATGAAGCTGTGTCACCACAACTTCATTTTTATTTATCAGTTATTAACATTTATTCTTCTACTCTGTTAATATATGCTCCTAAACCCACAAACTTTTCTTCAATATTTACATATCCTCTGTCTATATGATAAATATCTCCTATTTTTGTACAACCATCAGCTACTAAAGCAGCTATTATTAAAGCTGCACCCGCTCTTAAATCTGTTGCTTTAACATCACAGCCAGTTAAATGATTTATCCCTTCTATAACTGCAGATCTTCCATCTATTTTTATGTTTGCACCCATTCTTTTTAATTCATTTGCGTGCATAAATCTATTTTCAAATATAGTTTCTGTTATAATACTAGTTCCTTCAGCCACACATAATAAACTCATCATTTGAGCCTGCATATCTGTAGGAAAACCTGGATACGGCATAGTCTTAATATCTACAGGGTTTAGATTATAATTTCCATCTACAATTATACTATTGTCGATTTTCTCCATCCTTACCCCTACTTCTCGTAGCTTAGCAATTACTGGTTTTAAATGTTCCTCATTAATATTATTAATTTTTATTTTACTTTGTGTTATAGCCGCTGCAGTCATAAATGTTCCAGCTTCAATCCTATCAGGTATAGGTGTATATCTAATTCCTTTTAAATTCTTAACACCATTGATAATTATTGTATTGGTACCTGCTCCTATAATTTGAGCACCCATAGCATTTAAAAAATTAGCTAAATCTTGAATTTCTGGTTCTCCAGCAGCATTCTCTATTATAGTTTCTCCTTCTGCCAAGACAGCTGCCATCATTATATTCTCAGTAGCTCCTACTGATGGGAAATCTAAATAGATTTTATTTCCAATTAATTTATTTGCATAAGCTTCTACATAGCCATGTCCAAAGCTAAGCTTCGCACCTAAGGCTGTAAGTCCTTTTAAATGCAAATCAATAGGTCTACTTCCTATATTACATCCTCCTGGATATGATAATTTAAATTTATTAAATCTCGCTAACATAGGGCCCATAATTAAAAATGATGCTCTCATTTTTCTAACTAATTCATTGTCTGGTTCTGCATCTCTTAAATTTGATGTGTCTATTGTTATATTTTCTTCATTCTTATTTATATTTACACTAGCATTCATAGTCTCTAAAACTTCACTAATTACAAGAACATCTTTAAGCATTGGAGCATTATCTATTGTACATTTTCCACCACTCAATATGCTAGCGGCAATTATAGGGAGAACTGCATTTTTTGCTGCACTAATATTAACTTCTCCGCTTAACTTTTTTCCACCTTTTACTAATATTTTTTTCATGCTATCCTCTCCATTCTATTGATCCTTAGCTAATAACTCGCAATTATTTCAGGAGTTCCTATAATAATATAATTTCCTGATGAGTAATTGCAAAGTGCAAAATTTAAATCCATCAATTCCCCATTATTCCTCTTTGGACTATATCTACGAGTATATGCAGTAGTGCTAAATCCATTATTTATCTCTATAGAATTTATATTTGAAGCACCTATACTTTCTAATAGCCCTGTTACTTTATTATTAACTCCCACTAAATTTTCATAGAATATCTGTGCTTTTAAGTACTTATAGTATATCTTATTATCATCTGATAAGTAGCCAACAATACTTTCTACATATTGTTCTAAACTTTCTAAATTATTTTCATGACCTTTCTGTATAATTTCTATAGTTACTAAACTACTATTTTCTTTAGTAATTATTGCTATATTACCTTTAACACTTACACTTTTAAAATCTATATAATAATTATGTTTGTCACTGTATAATTCTGCTTTAATATCTTTATTACTTTCTATTTTATTCATTAAGCTGTCTACTAAATCTTGTCCATCTATATTAGATTTAAAATGGGTTTTTACTCCATATTCTACTACTTGACCCTTAGTTTCTTGAAGAATTTCTTCAAATAAATCTATATTTTTATATGCATAAGATGTTCTGTAGTTTAAAAAAGTAGCTATAATCATACAAAAAAGAATTATATTTTTTTTAGTATTATTCATATCTCCCCCGCCTTCCTTTTTAAATTATGGACAAGAAGAATATGATATATACTTCAAATATACTATTAATATATAAATCTTGTTACAAAAGTGTGCTTAAATAAATAAACACAAATAACAATTTGTTATTTGTGTTTATTTATTTAACTTCTATTCAGTTTTAAAGAACTTTAGAATATTATTAACAATTCTAATTGAAGCCTTTCCATCACCATAAGGATTACTAGCTTTACTCATCTTCTGATATTCTTCCTTATTATTTAATAAAATACTTGCTTCTTTTACTATTATATCGTTATTGGTTCCTACAAGTTTTACAGTACCAGCTTCTATAGCTTCTATTCTCTCTGTAATATCTCTTAAAACTAATACAGGCTTGCCTAGATGCGGTGCTTCTTCCTGAATCCCTCCGGAATCCGTTAAAATTAAATAGCTTTTTTTCATTAAATTATGAGTATCTTTAATATCTAGAGGAGCTACTAAATGTATTCCATCTATTCCTTCTAGATAACTGTAAACAATATTTTTAACTACGGGATTTAAATGTACAAGATATACAATCTGTATATCCTTATTTGTTTTCTTAAGTTCTAACAATGCCCTACAAATATTATCTATTCCCTGATCCCAATTCTCTCTCCTATGCGCTGTAACCATTATAACTTTTTTATTAAAATCTATATTATTTAAGTTCTTATTATTAAACAAATAATTATCTCTAATAGTATACTTCATAGCATCAATAACAGTATTTCCTGTTATTAATATACTCTCTTCATTTACTCCTTCTTTTAATAAATTGTCTCTATTTTTATTTGTAGGTGCAAAATGTAAATCTGCTAAATTTGCCGTTAATCTTCTATTCATCTCTTCTGGAAAAGGTGAATACTTATCATAACTTCTAAGACCAGCTTCTACATGACCAATTTTAACTTTACTATAAAATGCTGAAAGAGATGCAGCAAAAGTTGTTGTTGTGTCACCATGTACTAATACCATATCTGGTTTTTCTATTTTAAATATTTCCTCTAAACTAGTTAGTACATTAGTTGTTATAAGGCTTAGGGTTTGTTTTTCTTTCATTATATTCAAATCATAATCTGGGATTATATCAAAAATTTCTAAAACTTGATCTAACATTTCCCTATGTTGCGCTGTTACACACACCTTAGACTCTATATCTAATATTTTTTCTAGTTCCTTTACAAGGGGCGCCATCTTTATGGCTTCTGGTCTTGTTCCAAATACACTTAAAATTTTTATCCTTTTCATAATATCACCCTTAATTGATTACTATATATGATAAATGTCCTTCTTACCACTCTTATCTCTAAAGTGTTTCCTAAGAATCTTCTTTATGCTTAAAAAATCCGCTTTTCCACGCTACTACTCCAATTGTTAATATAACTGTAGTTAATAAGAAATATGATCTATTTGTACTTACTTGCATAGCTATTATAGAAATTCCACCTAATACTGCACTAATTAAATACATTATAAGAACAACTTGTTTTTGATTTAGTCCCATATCTAATAATCTATGATGTAAATGTCCTCTATCAGCTTGCATTATAGGCTTTCCATTTACTTTTCTTCTTATCATAGCAAATAAAGTATCATATATTGGCAGTCCAAATGCAAGAATAGGAACAGCAATAGCAAAGGTAGTAGCTGATTTTATAGTTCCCTCTAGTGATATTGCCGCTAGCAAAAATCCTAATAACTGCGCTCCGGTATCCCCCATGAAGATAGATGCTGGATTAAAGTTATAGGGTAAAAAACCAAAAATAGAACCACTTAAGATAGCTGTAAGTAGTGCTGCCTCATGTCTCCCATTTAATAAAGCTATTATAAATATAGTTACCGAACAAATCCCCGCAACTCCTGCTGCAAGGCCATCTACTCCATCTATAAGATTTAATGCATTTGTAATCCCCACTACCCAAAATATTGTAAGTGGTACTAGTAAAATTCCTAAATTTAAATAAGCTCCTCCCATCGGTACAGGATTTGTTATTCTTACTATTTCTACTCCGAATATAACTAAAACACTTGCTGCAGCTATCTGAAATAAAAGCTTTATCAGAGGTCTCAAATCTTTCAAATCATCAATTAAACCACCAATTACGATTATAGTAGCTCCTATAACTATTCCTGTTTGTGACCTAGTAAGTGCACCTTCCTTCAAGATTGTTGTTATAATAAAGGATAGATATATTGCTACTCCTCCAAGAAGCGGAATAGGCTTTTTATGTATTTTTCTTGTGTCCTTTGGTATATCTAATGCTTTGATATAAAAAGCAAATCTTTTAATTATAGGTGTGGATATAAATGATATTAAAACCGAAATTATTACTAAAATTCTCACATTTTCCATATCTTAATTCTAACCTTTCTATTGTTAATATGAACCATCTCCATGTAGAGAATCATCATTATCTATCCATTGTTGTACATCTATAATTCTAAATTCCTTTTTTGTGTCTCTTATGATTATTTTTGTTATTCCTGAATTTATTATAAATCTCTTACAAAGAGAACAAGGTGCTGCATTTTTTACTAATTCATCTGTACTCATTTCTTTTCCTACAAGATACAATGTTCCATCTAGCATATCTTGTCTTCTTGAAGATATAATTGCATTTTGTTCAGCATGAACGGACCTACAAAGTTCATACCTAGTTCCCCGTTCTACTTTTAACTCTTCTCTTCTACAATAGCCTAAATCCGAACAATTCTTTCTCCCCCTTGGAGCTCCTGAATATCCTGAAGACATAATCTCATCATGTTTAACTATTATTGCCCCAAAGTTTCTTCTTAGACAAGTACCTCTTTCTAATATAGTTTCACATATATCTAAATAATAATTGTGTTTATCTATTCTTTCCATAAGTTTATCCCTCTTAGATTCTATAGTATTAATTTTAAAATTATACACTACTAATATTCTATACTATAAATAAGATAATTTAAAGCATTGACTGTGAAGTTTAGGGGAATAAGTCAATAAAAAACGAAATTAAAGGGTTAGCCCATAGAATTTTTCTATAGGCTAACCCTTTAATTAATTATTTTATTATTCATTTAGTTCCGTATAATCTGTCCCCTGCATCACCTAGACCAGGTACTATATATCCCTTTTCATTTAACTTTTCATCTATATCAGCAACATATACATCTACATCTTTATGTTCCTCTATAACAGCCTTAATACCTTCTGGTGAAGCTATAAGACACATTAATCTTATATTTTGAGCTCCTCTTTTCTTAAGAGCATGTATTGCATCTATTGCTGAACCACCTGTAGCTAACATTGGGTCTGTAACTATAATTTCTCTTTCTTGTATATCTTGAGGTAATTTACAGAAATATTCTACAGGTTTTAATGTCTCTTCATCTCTATAAAGTCCAATGTGTCCAACCTTTGCCGCTGGTATAAGTTTTAACATACCATCTACCATACCAAGTCCAGCTCTTAATATAGGCACTATAGCAACTTTTTTTCCTGCAAGTACTTTACATTTTGCTTTACATATAGGTGTTTCTATCTCAACTTCTTGTAATGGTAGATCACGAGTAACCTCGTACGCCATAAGCATCGCCACTTCTTCTACAAGCTCTCTAAAATCTTTTGACCCTGTTTCTTTATTTCTTATAAAAGACAACTTATGTAATATTAACGGATGTGCGATTTGTGTTACTTTACTCATTTTAAATTCCTCCTACCATTTATTTTATTTAAAATATTTTTTCTCTATTTCACTTATTTTATTGATTCTTCCTTCATGTCTTCCACCTTCAAAAGTTCCACATAAAAAAGCATCTACTATATCAAGAGCAAGACCTGTTCCTATTACTCTCTCACCTAAAGCTAGAATATTTGCGTTATTATGTTCTCGAGTTGAGTGAGCACTAAATGTATCGTGACACAAAGCTGCTCTTGCCCCTGGAACCTTATTTGCTGCTATACTTATACCTATTCCTGTTCCGCAAATAACTATACCAAAGTCAAAGTTTTTCGCAACTACTTCTTCTGCAACTTGAACTGCAAAATCTGGATAATCGCAAGATGCTTCTGTATGAGTACCAAAATCCTTTGTATCAATACCTTTTTCCTTTAAATGGTCAATTACAGCATTTTTCAGTCTTAATCCACCATGGTCGCATCCTACTGCTACTCTCATATAAACTCCTCCTATCACTAACATTTTTACAAAAAAAGAAGATATTAGTATTAATTACCACTATCTCCTTTTATTTTATTTAACAAAAGTTCTATGCTAGTTTTTAGCATATTAAAAGTAGTTTCATAAACCCTTATGTCACTTCCATATGGGTCAACTACATCTCCTTTAAGACCTACGAACTGGTTTAAAGTATATATTTTATTTTTATATTGTGGAAAATTTTCTTGTAATACATCCCTCATATAAGATGTCATAGTTAAAATAAGGTTATGCTCTGTAATTAAATCACTAGTAAGTTGAATAGCTCGTCTTTCGCTAATATCTACATTAAAATTACATTTTACAAGAGTAGCAGTATTTTTTGAAGTTTTACTATTTGGAGTAACAGAAATACCCGCAGAATATGCTTTAACTTCATCTATATCTGATAATTCATTAAATACAGTCTCAGCCATACAACTTCTACATGTGTTTCCAGTACATACAAATAAAATTTTCACACTGCTCCCTCACTTTCTCTAATCTTTAATATGTAGTATGTTAAATCCTGCAGCTTTTTTTAGCCTATTCATTACAGCAATTCCTAAATCTTTTTCTTCAAAAGCTTCTGAAATTATGATATCAACATCTTCCTCATCAAAATCCCTTAAAGTTTTAAATAAATTTTTTCCTATTATACTTATATTCTTCCTGCTTCCTAAGGATTTAACTATAGCTTTATCATATTTATCTTTAGTTTCATCAGTCGCCATAACTCCCACTTTTTCGCCAACATCTATATAATTTTGCACTATTTCATTAATTTTTGCAATAGTTTTTTCTAAATCCCCTACTATAATTTTCATAGGAGCCTTAGGTGCATAATGTCTATATTTCATTCCTGGCGCTTTAGGCTTAAAATCCTTTTCCATCTTTTTCATTATAGCTTGATCTATATATATTTCATCATCTATCTCTTTCAACATCTCAAGGGTAATTCCACCTGGTCTTAGTACACACGGAGGTTTTATTGTACAGTCTATGATAGTAGACTCGAGTCCTACATCACACTTTTCTCCTCCAATTATAAAATCAACTTTTCCATTTAAATCATCGATACAGCCTTGTATTTCGGTAGGACTTGGTTTTCCAGATAAATTAGCTGATGGTGCTGCAATAGGTACTCCTGCCTCTTTTATTAGTTCTCTAGCTACAGTATTAGCAGGCATTCTAATTCCTATACTATCAAGTCCTGCACTTGTTACACCTGGCACAATTGATGATTTTTTCATTATTAAAGTAATAGGACCAGGCCAAAAGCGTTTCATTATCTCTTTAGCAATATCAGGAACCTCTAAAACTAAATTACTAATATTAAAATCAGCTACATGTACGATAAGTGGATTATCCTGTGGTCTTCCTTTCGCAATAAATATACCCTTCACAGCTTCCTCATCTAAAGCATTAGCTCCTAGTCCATATACAGTTTCTGTAGGAAAAACTACGAGTCCACCTTCTTTTATACATTTACCTGCAGCCTTTATAATTTCTTTATCTAGTTTATTTTTATCAAGATATTTCACTTTAGTATTCATAGCTTCACTTCTTTACAATTATTTATTATTGCACTAATATTCCTCTTCCTTTTAACTCGAGGAGTAATCTGTCATCACAAAATTATAAATTTAAGATATCTGCTTAATTTGTATTTTATTATAATATAATGGTAATTACAAGACCTAATATTATATGAAAATTTACAACTAATATCTACTAAACTTTTCTACCTTGAACTACTTTTAATAAAGCTTTACTCTTTAATTCCTATATTCTTTTATCGCTTTTATAGCTTCTTCAGTGAAATGTGCTTTTGTACAATACTTATATAAGAAATCTAATAATTCATACTTATTATATCCACCCTTATCTATTTCTATATAAAAGTACTCTTTATTAACATTCTCACTTTTGATTTTATTATAGTAATCATTAGACCATGAGTGTTTTGTTAAAAGCTCAGAGTCTATCTTCTTTATTCTCTTATTTCTAAGTCTTGAACTCAATATTATTACTATCTTCAAATCATTTCCTTCATTAAGAATATGAATAAATTCAACTCTATCAGATACTAAAATAAACCGTTCTCCAAAAATTCCATTTTGTATTTTAAACTGATTAACGTATTGGAACTTTAAGGTTTCTCTATCCGTACTTATAATCATAACTATAAGTATCAACATTTCTATTATTCCAAGATAAACAAATAGAAAAACGGAAAATATTTTTGTAAAGTATAAAATTATTGGAAGGAATAAAAAAATAAAGCCCATAGATAGCATGAATCTTTTAAAGATTTTTTTCTGCTTCTTAATGGCTTTATTTATATTCATTATTTCACCTCTATAATTATTAATTATTTCCCATAAGTTTCATCTTTTCAGTTTGCTCTGCTGTTATTAGACCATCTATAATCTCTTCCATCTCTCCATCTAAGAAGGAGTCTAATTTATACAAAGTAATTCCTATTCTATGTTCTGAAACTCTACCTTGAGGATAATTATAAGTTCTTATTCTCTCACTTCTATCTCCTGTACCAACTTGACTTCTTCTATCTGCTGAAATAGATGCTGACCTTTCAGCTTCAGCTTTTTCATAAAGTCTAGCTTTTAACACCTTTAGAGCCTTCTCCCTATTTTTAAGCTGTGATTTTTCATCCTGACAAGAAACAACCATTCCAGTTGGTAAATGTGTTAATCTTACAGCAGAGTCCGTAGTATTAACGCATTGTCCACCGTTACCTGAAGACCTAAATACATCTACTCTTAAATCATTTGGATCTATATCAATTTCAACATCATCAACTTCTGGTAATACGGCTACAGTTGCTGTAGATGTATGAATTCTTCCACTAGACTCTGTATCCGGAACTCTTTGAACTCTGTGTACTCCACTTTCAAACTTCATTCTGCTATAGGCAGAAGCCCCTCTAATCATGAATACTACTTCCTTGAAACCGCCTATATCTGTTTCACTAGCACTCATAAATTCAACCTTCCAACCATGACGTTCAGCATATCTTGTATACATTCTAAATAAGTTTGCAGCAAACAGCGCCGCTTCATCTCCGCCTGCACCTGCTCTTATTTCTATAAATACGTTTTTGTCATCATTAGGATCTTTTGGAAGCATTAATATTCTTAATTCCTTCTCTGTACTTTCCTTTGACTCTTCAAGACCTCTTATTTCATCTTGAATCATCTCTTTCATCTCTCTATCGCTCTCACTCCAGAGCATTTCTTTATTAGCTTCTAAATCTTCTAATAGCTTCTTATATTCTCTATATTTATTAACCATTATTTCAATTTCAGAATGTTCTTTACAAAGCTTTCTCCATTCATTTTGGTTAGCCATTACTGATGGATCACTTATTTTTATAGAAAGTTCCTCATATTTATTTTCAACAAACTGTAGCTTATCTAACATTATCTCATCACTCCGCAATCTCTATTTTCACATTTAATTATTATAACACAACTCTATCTCCATTGACAATTAACAGTTTTAACTAGTAATATACAATCTATATATTTGAGTTATTAACTCTTTTTATTAAATCTCTAATCTTCGTAATTATTAAATACTTTTCTTAGCATTTATATCCTAAAACTACTCTATCAAGTCCTGCTAAATCTTTAATTGACCTAATATCTCTAAACTGATTTTCATTTAGTATATTTTCTACTGCTACTCTTTGATCATGCCCTATCTCAAAAGCTAATAATCCTCCTCCATTTAAAACCTGAAGGCTTTGCTCCGTTATTTCCCTATAGAAATCTAAACCATCTTCCCCTCCACATAGGGCAATGTATGGCTCATAATTTTTAACGTCATCCATTAACGTAGGGATTACATCCCTCTTTATATATGGAGGATTTGAAACTACTACATCAAAAACTTTTCCCTCATTAATGGCTCTACTTAGTAAATCACTCTTAAATACCTGAGCTCTAGCTTCAAGTTGAAACTTTTCTACATTATCTTTAGTTACTTCATAAGCAATATCTGAAATATCATAGCAATAGGTTTGTATATTTTCTACAAATTTAGCTATAGATAGACCTATAGCTCCACTTCCGCAACATACATCACATATTTTATTATAACTATTTTTTTTAATTTCATCTATTACATTTTCAACCAACACCTCAGTATCTCCCCTTGGTATAAGTACTCCTTCTCTTATATCAAAAGGCAATCCCATAAATTCGCATTCTCCTAATATATACTTCACAGGCATTTTATCTTTTCTTAAACTTATTAATTTAAAAAATTCTTCTTGTTCCTCTTTAGTTACTCTAAAGTCTCTATTTAAAATTATGAACAACTTTTCTTTTTTTAAAACTTTCTGAAGTAAAAGTTGAGCATCAAGTATATATGTATCTATATCCGAGGACTTTAAGATATCATATGCTTTAGTCAGTAATTCACCTATATTCAAAGTAATACCCCCAAATAATAATTACTAGTCTCCAATCTCTGCTTCAATAGTGCCTTCTTCTTTTTCTAACTCACGCTTCTTTTTATAGCTTTCTACTGTTTCTATTCCCTCTGCAACTTTTAAAGAGCATATGGCAACTTCTAATTGTTTTAAATCTGGCTCCTGTGTAGTAATCTTTTGAAGCATTAATCCCGGATAAGCTACTAATCTTGAGAAACTATTTTCATTATTTCCAAGCCATTTAATTAGTTCATAAGTAACTCCCGAAACTATAGGTAATAAAATTATTCTATATAACATTCTTTGATATATAGAATTCCATCCTGTAAAAGAAAATAAAATAATACTAACAATCATAACTAAAAACATAAAGTTAGTACCACATCTCGGATGAAGTCTTCCTTGATTTTTAGCATTCTCTGGTGTTAATTCTATCCCTTTCTCATAACAGAATATAGTTTTGTGCTCAGCTCCGTGATATTGAAAAACTCTTTTAATATCATCCATCTTACTTATAATGTATATATATATTATAAATATACACACTCTTATTATTCCTTCAAATATATTTAAAACTATTATATTGTCTACACCAAGCCTTTTAAATCCATTAGCTGAGAAGGTAGGAATAAGAAAAAATAATACTAATGAAATTATCATAGAAAATACTAGTGAAAGTATCATTATAGCGTCATCTGCTTTATCTTTAAAAACACTTTCTACCCATTTATCTATCTTCGAAGGCTCACTATCATCATCTTCTTCATCTTCTACAAAAAAAGTTGCAGAATAATTTAGTGTTTTAATACCTACGATTAACGAATCTATAAGTGTAATAAACCCTCTTATTATAGGAAGAGAAAATACCCTATACTTTTTTGTGAGAGGTATACCACTTTTAAAATCTATTTCTATCTCTCCATTATTTTTTCTAACAGCAGTAGCAGTCCCCTTACTCCCTCTCATCATTACTCCCTCAATAACAGCTTGACCACCAACTGTAACTTTTTTAGACATATTACCACCTCTTTCTTAAGTTAATTACTTAATCTAATAGCATTTTTCAATTTCCTAATATTACTTATATTAAAAATAGAACTTAAGTCACAAAGACTATCACTCTACATATTTTTTATCCACAGCTTTATTAGTTTATTTTAACTGTTCATGAGTTTAAATTTCAAGTATAATCTTTCACCATTAGGATTTATTTATTAATCCAATTACCCGTTGATATTTTAATTACCCTATGATATAATCTTAAGAGTTGACAATTCGGTTTGAATTATTCTATTAAGAATAATTTAGTTAAGCGAGGTGAAAATAGATGAAACAAGGTTTACACCCAGAATATCACAATGATGCAGTAGTTAAATGTGCATGTGGAAATACTTTTTCTACAGGTTCTATCAAATCAGAACTTAAGATTGACGTATGTTCTAACTGTCACCCATTCTACACTGGACAACAAAAGATATTAGATACAGGTGGAAGAATTGAAAAATTCATGAAGAAATACAATTTAAAAGACAAATAGTCAATAAAAATGGGAAAGATCTTATCTTTCCCATTTTTCTTTATTAAACATTCCTAAGAACTCTGTATTATTTTTAGTTCTAGTAAGCAACCCTATAAGCTTTTCAGTTACATTGCCAACATTATTTTCTTTGTACATAACTTTTCTTATAGTAAAGGATGCCTCTAACTCTTCTGGTGTTAACAATAAATCTTCTCTTCTAGTACCAGATTTAAATATATCTATAGCTGGGAATATTCTTCTTTCCTCAAGTTTTCTATCCAAGTGAACTTCCATATTACCCGTGCCTTTAAATTCTTCAAATATCATATCATCCATTCTACTACCAGTATCAACAAGTGCTGTGGCAAGTATTGTTAAACTTCCGCCTTCTTCAATATTTCTAGCAGCTCCGAAAAACTTTTTAGGCATTATCAAAGCTCCTGGATCAAGTCCTCCTGAGAGAGTTCTTCCTGTTGGATTAATAGTTAAATTATATGCTCTTGCAAGTCTAGTTAAACTATCCAAAAGAACGATAACGTCTTGTCCTTGCTCAACCATTCTCTTTGCTCTTTCAAGTACCATATAAGCAACCTTTGTGTGATGATCTGGTTCTTCATCAAAAGTTGAATAAATAACTTCTCCTTTTATAGACCTTTGCATATCCGTTACTTCTTCTGGTCTTTCATCTATTAAAAGTACTATTAACTTTGATTCTGGATGATTAGTAGATATACTATGTGCTAACTTTTTAAGAAGAGTCGTTTTACCTGCCTTCGGAGGAGCTACAATTATTCCTCTTTGACCTTTACCTATCGGAGATATTATATCCATCAATCTTGAAGATAAGTCTAATTGACCTGTTTCTAAAGCTATTCTATCATTAGGATAAATAGGTGTTAATTTTTCAAACCTTTGTCTTCTTGCAGCTTTTTCTGGATTTTCTCCATTAACCTTCTCTACATATAATAAAGCTTGAAACTTTTCTCCTTCTTTTGCTGTCCTTACTCTACCTTGAACTTCATCACCTGTCTTTAAGTTAAATCTTCTTATTTGTGATGGTGATACATATATATCTTTTGGTCCTGTTAAATAGTTCTCTCCTCTTAAAAATCCGTAATTGTTATTTTCAATGATTTCTAATACTCCTTTTGCAATATCAGAATCATTTATCATTTCTTTTAAGTTTTTTTCTTTATCTATATTATCCCCGTCTTCACTAACTTCTAGTTCTACATTCTCTTTCTGTTCTACTTCTACAACTTGCACTTGCTCTTTATTATGTACTACTTCACTTTCTTCTAAAACTTGTGAGCTTTTAGGAGATATCTTTTCTCTTAATATAACTCCATCTTTGTTTATAGATACTGGGGAATTCTTATTTATCTCATCAATAAGCTCTGATTTTTTTAATCTAGAACTACCCTTTATCCCTAATTCTTTAGCCATTTCTTTCAGCTCAGCTACGGTCATATCTTGTAAATCTTTATTGGCCAAAATAGCACCTCCATATTTAATTAACTATTAATGTGTATTCGCGGGGAATGTTTTCACAGAAATGTTAGAAATGTAATTCTTTTTAGATTATAACCTATTTTATAGTTTTTATCTAGCTAATTTAAAGTTCGAAACAAAATAGCCTCTTTCTTTAATAATGTTATCCTAAGGCTACTTAAAATATTCATGTAATTAAATCATGGCATATATCTCTTTTTTTGTTTCTCTGTATTTGTTTACCTGTTCTTCTACTTTATCTATTTTTCCTATAAAGAATATTGGCAATCCAGTCTTTTCACATCCACCAATCACCATAGTTCTCTTTATGAAATCATTAATACTATAACTATAATAATGATAATCATTACATACAGGACACTTCACCTTTATTCCAACCTCTTTACTACCTGTCTTTGTACAATTAATGTTAGGAAAATATTCATTTATATTTACAATGTTAAATAAAGATATTCTTTCTACATCATACTGCTCAAGTGAATTTTTAAAAGCCAAGCTCACCATACCATTTATTAACATCGCAATATACCACCCTTCTTTCATTAATAAAAACTCATTAATAAATAAATTCTATATTCAAATAATAATTCCTTCTACCAAATTATTATTTTTAAAGCATTTATTTCATGTGAGAGAATATATATTTTACAACAACTAAAAAAAACTAATACAAAATTTTGCATTAGTTTTATAGTTCTTTATATTAGTTTTTATTTCATCAGACTAATTCTTATTTTCTAGACAAGCTCTTATAAATTCTCTAAACAAAGGATGTGGTCTATTTGGTCTTGATTTAAGTTCTGGATGGAATTGAGTTGCTACAAACCAAGGGTGATCTTCCACTTCTACTATTTCCACCAATCTATCATCAGGACTTACTCCTGTTACTTTTAATCCTGCATCTATAAGTTCTTTTCTATATTGATTATTAAACTCATATCTATGTCTATGTCTTTCATATATAACAGGTTCTCCATAGGCTTTAAATGCATTTGAGCCTTCGCTAAGCTTACATGGATATATTCCCAGTCTCATAGTTCCGCCTTTTTCATCTATATCTCTTTGATCAGGCATTAAATCAATTACAGGATGAGTAGTATTTTCATCTATTTCTGAAGTATGTGCATCAGTATAAGATAATACACTTCTAGCAAACTCTATAACCGAACATTGCATTCCAAGGCATATTCCAAGAAATGGAACTTTTTTCATTCTTGCATATTTTATAGCTTCGACTTTTCCTTCTACTCCTCTATCTCCAAATCCACCTGGGACTAATATTCCATCTACATTCTTCAGATAATCTTCTATATTCTCAGAAGTAACCTCTTCTGCATTAATCCATTTAATTTCTATCTTTGAATTATTAGAAAACCCACCATGACTTAAAGATTCTACAACTGAAAGGTATGCATCATGAAGTTCTACATATTTACCCACAAGACCTATCGTTACATTTTCCTTTAAGTTCTTGATTCTATAGACCATTTCTAGCCATTCAGAATTATCTATTTCATTGCAATTTAAGTCTAATTTTTTACAAACTAGTGTGTCTAAGCCTTCATTGTGAAGCATCATAGGAACTTCATAAAGATTTTCTGCATCCAAGTTTTGAATAACTGCATTAGCATCTACATTACAAAATAATCCTATCTTCTCTTTAACTTCATCAGAAAGAGCTTTTTCCGTACGACATACTAATATATCTGGTTGAATTCCTATACTTCTTAATTCTTTAACAGAGTGTTGAGTAGGCTTAGTTTTAATTTCTCCAGCCTTTCCTAAGTAAGGTATCAATGTTACATGAATAAAACATACATTTTCACGTCCCACTTCATATTTTATTTGTCTTATGGCTTCTAAAAAAGGCTGAGATTCAATATCCCCAACGGTTCCACCAATTTCAGTTATAACTACATCAACATTTTTCTCTTTAGATACTTTATAAACTCTTTCCTTAAGTTCGTTTGTTATATGAGGAATTACTTGAACTGTTCCTCCTAGATAATCTCCTCTTCTTTCTTTTGTTAAAACCGACCAGTATACTCTACCTGTTGTTACATTATTGTTCTGACTTAAATTTTCATCTATAAATCTTTCATAATGTCCTAAATCTAAATCTGTTTCCGCTCCATCATCTGTAACAAAAACCTCTCCATGTTGATAAGGGCTCATCGTACCCGGATCTATGTTTAAATATGGATCAAACTTTTGTATTGAAACCTTTAGTCCTCTATTTTTTAATAATCTTCCAAGTGATGCAGCCGTTATTCCTTTTCCTAAAGAAGATACAACTCCTCCTGTTACAAATACATATTTAGTACTCAAAAAAATCCCCCCATAATTTTTGTAGAAATATATTGACAATCTATATTTTATTAATTATAATAGAAATTACCCTACAAAATAGGGTGAGTGTTTCCAAAAACATATTCACTATAATATCACATTTATTTTTATTAAGCTAGTCTTTTTTTGTCGTATTTTAATAATTATTTTTATTTTATTCTTTTATCTTATCCTCAACTTCAAAACACACCTCTCTAAAGCCAGTATTTATAAGGAATTTTTCTTGCCCTCTTCTTATATTGTAGTTTACAACTCTTTTATCCTTTATATAAAAATCTCTATTGATTTTATTCATATCGTCGCATTTATATTTATTTAGAAGTAAAAATAAAAGATACTTACATTCTTTATCTTCCAAAATCTTGTACAATTCTCTTTCTTGTATCCCTTTCATTGCACAAATAATCTGAATTACCTTATCATATTTGTCTGATACATACATAATATCACCTCTTATAGAATTATTATCCACTTTTCCTATATTTAAACTCTCATAATAAAAAATAAAAGAAGAACAAACACTAAGTTTTATTCTTCTTTGTATCTAATTCTTATTCAGCTTTTATATTAATTTCTAATATAGTTTTTAAAGGCTTTTGTCCTGCTAGACTCATATTGTATTCTACAAAGGCTCTTCCACCATTATCATTAATATCAATATCTAATTTTCTAGTATCTACTCCTAATTCTAAAGTTCCATAAGGTGTATCGTACATAGATATACTTTTATAATTATTTTTAAACTCCACTCTAGCATTAGTAGTACCAAGTCTTATTAAGGTAAGTTTATCTTCATTAACTTTAATAGTTGTAGTAGTTCCTAACATTCCAGATAATTCTGTTTCATCATAAATCGCATAATATGAATTACCCTTATTAAAAAACTTTCCTTTAGTAACTACCTCAATAGCTTCATCCCCTTGACCCGACTGCTTACTCGCCACAGATATAACTGCTTTTTTATTCATATATTTTTTTATCTCCCTAACTTATGCTTTTATCTATTATTTCTCTCTATAGCAAGTTCTATAAGATCTGTAATTAATTGATTGTATGCCTTATTATCCGCTTGCCACATTTTCGGATACATACTTATTTTTGTAAATCCTGGTATAGTATTTATTTCATTTAAATAAACTTCTTTAGTATCTTTATCAACTAAAAAGTCTACCCTTGATAATCCTGCACAATCTAGAATTTTATAAATCTCAATAGCTTTTTGTTTTATATCTTCTAACTCTATTTCATTTAAATTGGCAGGTATTAAAAGCTTCGATTCAACATTTGAATACTTTGCTTCATAATCATAGAATTCATTAGCTGGAATTATCTCTCCTGGTGTTGCAGCAGTAGGCTCATCATTTCCAAGTACAGCGACCTCAATCTCCCTTGCATTTATAGCTCTTTCAACTAGAACCTTTCTATCAAATTCTAATGCAATTTCAAGTCCTTTTTCTAATTCTTCTCTATTGTGAGCTTTACTTATTCCAACTGAAGAACCACTATTTGCCGGTTTAATAAATACAGCATATCCTAATTTTTCTTCAATATCTTTTATAAACTTTTCTTTTTCTTTTGAATAACCATGGGCATTTACAACTACATAATCCGCTTGTTTAATTCCAAAGTTTTCTAATAAGTACTTTGTATAAACCTTATCCATACATACAGCCGAAGACATAACTCCAGGACCCACACATGGAGCTCCCAGAAGCTTACATAATCCTTGAATTGTTCCATCTTCTCCATATAGTCCATGAAGAACTGGAAAAACTACATCCACTTCCCTATTAAATAAAATCTCTTGACCATTTGGTGATTTATAAAACTCATCTTTTTCCCATTCACCATTTTCTATTTTATCTATACTCCCTGTATATTCAAACCACTTTCCATCCTTTGTGATCCCTATTGGGTATGCATCAAATTTACTTAAATCAATATTTCTTAATACCGAAGATGCCGAAACTCTAGATACTTCATGTTCAGTTGATTGACCACCAAATAAAATAGCTACTTTCTTCTTCATATTTACTTATCCCCACTCCTTTAAGATAACTTTTACAATAATTATTTTTATTTTATATTTCCAATATATGAGTATTCTATATATTTTAATGCAAATATCAACGCACTTAAAATTATATACTAATCCTTTAAGTATGGGAACCACATTTTTTTATAGAAACTGAGTTTAATAATAAAGGAAATAATCAAGAAAGACTTGATTATTTCCTTTAAATAAAAATGTTATATCGTAAATCTTTTATATAGTTAATTGCCCATTTGGTGTATTTATTATTTGAAGTATCTTTTGTTCATATCCAGTTTCCCCATTTATATAAACAACAAAATCATCATCATTATATCTACCAACAAACTCATAACAAAGAGCCTCATTATCTGTTTCTGTAGGTACTATAACTAAACTAGTAGAACTTATTTTCAAATTCTTTCCAACTTTAGATCTAGCTTCAGTTTCAGCAATTGTAGGCTTAGATATCTCTCTTTGTTCTCTATGTGCTACTAAATACTTCTCTGCCTCAATTCCTACAATTGTTCCATCATCTAATGCTATCTTTAATTTTACTTGATCTGTATATATAGATATATCATCTTGTTGATATACATAACTAACAGTTACTACATTATCATATTTAACACTATAAGTAGCTTTCATATTCTTATAACCTAACTTATCTAAATATTCAACTCCAATTTGCGAAGCTTTTTTTGTATCAAACCTCTCATTGTTACTTACATTTTTATTATCTAGTAAATAAATAATTTTTCCTCCGTTTTTACTTATGCTGCAAACTATCTCTTCCCCTTCTTCTCTTCCATTAAGAGTAATATTAAAGTCATATCCTGGTACTCTAGTTTTTACCTCTTCTTTTTTTGTTATATTTTTTATTTTATCTGCTCCAAACAAATTCTTAATCTTAGTTTTTGCAGCCTCTTCTGAAATAGTTTTTTCTGATAATATCCTTGGCTTTACATCTAACACATTATCTGAAAAAGGCCCATCATAGATAAGTGCTGGATATTGAACAACCTGTTTCTCAATTGTATTAAATAGTCCAGTAACTAATTTCTCAGAATTCTCATCCAAGGCCTTACTAGCTTTTTTTCTAATTTCTCCCCATTTAACATTACCCTCATTTATATCTTGTTGAACTTCAGTTAGTTGTATAAGTAAAAAATCAGATTGGTTCTTTAACTCTTCAATATTCTTATATTCTTGTTCTGATAAATCTTTTCCTTGTGTAGAGTTTTTAACTAGCGTATAAGCATAATCTCCGACTTTTGATAGAAATCTACTAGTTCCCTCTATGTCTTTTTGAGGTATTGGTAGAGAGTGTATTTTATCATTCGCCACACTTGAATGTCTAAATATGTTCTCAAATATTACTATCCCCTGTTCTCTAGATCCCACAACCGCAGATTTAGCAAGTTCAGTTTTTATATTTCTAACTGAATCAATTAATTGGTACATATTTTTTGAGTATTCACCTTGTAAATAATTTCTATAATCCCTACTCTCTAACGTGGTAAGTATTGCATAAGTAGTGGAGAAAACTATAATTAGAGTCACTATTGCAGTATAAATAAATCTTTTCTTTGCCATTTTCATTGACTTTTTCCTCCCATTTATCAATCCAATAATTCTTTACCATTAGTATTTGTTTTAATAATTTTTGTTATTCATTTTGGATATACTAACTTTGATAATAATAGAAACTTTAGATTCAAATTTAAGATGAAAGAGTGTGTTTTGATTGAGGACATTAATTTTTTCCATATCTGCAGGAGATGGGCATAAAAAAACCTCTTTAGCAATTAAAAATCATATATTGCTTAATAACAGAACTTCTGAAGTACTTATAGTAGATGCTTTAAAATATATAAGTCCACTGTTAGATAAATTAATTATAGGTAGTTATTTAAAAAGTATTAAAATAAATCCTAAAATCTACAAGAAAATTTATGAGATAATTGATAATAGTACTTCCAAGGTATCATTTCTAAAAAAAGACTCTATAATAGATAAATTATTTGCTTTAAAATTAAAAAAATTAATATATGACTTCGAACCTGATGTAATACTAGCCACACATCCTATACCTACTAAAATCTTATCTACTTTAAAATTGATTTGTGGACTTAATATACCTGTAGTATCAATAATTACCGATTATGCTTGTCATTCTTTTTGGATTCATAAAGGCATTGATGCTTATATAACTCCTACTAACTGTATTGTTGATGATATAGTAAAGAGAGGTATAAATAGCAATATAGTATATAACTTGGGTATTCCTGTAAACCCTGACTTTCTTCATAAGTACGATCGAGCTTCTACTCTTGAAACTTTAAGCTTATTCCCCAATAAATTTACAGTTTTAATTATGGGAGGAAGCCTAGGATTAGGTAAAATTACTGATATATATATAGAACTAAATAAAATTCTTACCGATATACAAATAATAATTATTACAGGTAAAAATCAAAAACTATACTCTAATTTAATTAAATTAGCTCCTTCTTTTTCAAAGGAAACTCGAATATTACAATATACTAAAGAAATAAATAAATATATGCAAGCATGTGACCTTCTACTAACAAAACCTGGTGGAATTACAATAACAGAAGCTATGATTTCCTCCATTCCACTTGTCTTATTTTCTCCAATACCAGGACAAGAGGAAAAAAATGTAGATTTCCTCACAAAAAACTCCTTAGCAATACATTTAGAAGATATAAAAAATTGTAGTGATACTTTAGTTGACTTGATAAATTATCCTACTACTTTAAACAAAATAAAACAAAACTATTATAAGTACATAAACCCTAATTCCGGTAAGGATATATACAACCTTTTATGCAACTTATCTAATTGAATTACTCTAAAATACAAAAATTCAAGACAATCTATCTGTCTTGAATTTTTGTATATATACTTTTAATTGTATCAGAAATCTTAAATCTATATTCAATCTTATTTTGATTTGTTTTGTTAGCATCTACAATATCATATTCATTTTCAGTTAAAACCTTCTTCATATTTTCCTCTGTTTCCTGATAGGATGCTTCCCCTTTTGTTATATCTGTAAAGCATAAAGGTGGAAACATAACACACCACCAATTTTGACCACTACCATTACCTATAATAATTCTATATGCTTCATAAGTACCTTGGGGCAAAGTAACATTTCCATAAGTCTTAACAGGAAAATTTTCATTTGACAGCATTGTGTCTACTGAATATGTATATCCATTATCTTTTATTACCTTCTTAGCTATTTCTTTTATAATTTCATTATTTTCTTTTATAATTTCTCTTGATTCATTGATATGTTTTGATTCTTTAAGTTTAGGTGCCATATAATCTAAAACTTCATCTCTTACCTTTAATTTTAATGCCTGATCCTCTACAGTATCACTATTAGCTATTACATGAAATCTTATCAACTTATCTGCAATAGTTTCTTGACTAGCATTAGCTCTCTTATATGAAACTCCCAATACAATTCCTAATAAAAGCGTTATTACAAATATAATTACAATTATCTTTTTCATATTACTTGTCCCCCAACTTAATTAATTTCTTATATAAAATATTGTTTCCATTTTTTTACTTTATTATACATGCTTTAACTTAATAGAAATAAAAAAAGAAAATTGCTAAGCAATTTTCTTTTTTCATAATTAATTTAAATTCTTATTTAGTTACTCCTATTCTTCTAACCTTAGTACTTACAGTTAAATCTATATTGGCATTTTTATATACTTCATCCCAATCATTCTCAATCTTTTTATACACACTCGGTTTAAACTTCTCTACATATTCCTTAAATCCAATAACGTCTACACCATATTCTTCTTGTATTATTCGTGCAAGTTTTTCATTTCGTCTTTCTATAACATCATTAAAACTATCTTGAATTTTTTCTAATTTTGCCTCAGAGAATATAGTATCAGACATGTAATATCCCTTTAATTGTCCCTCTAAGTTTATATCTATTTTAAACTTTAACTTTTTAGGATCTTTAGCATCTACCAAACTTATTTTTCTATCTATTCCCCTTATCTCAAACTCTAAAGGATGACCATCTATTAATATAGTCTCTTTTCCTCCCTCTATTGTTCCTCTTAATATTTCCAAAGATGCTGTTTCTATAGGTGTTAACTCTCCAACCACCTTATAATCCTTTATTAAACTTACTCCTGAAAGAACTACTTTATCCTTTTCTTCCTCATCAAATTCTATAGTAGGCACAACTACACTACCATATTGATATAGCTGAATTAATAGTTCATTTAATTTCATAGGAAGTATACTTGAATTTTTCGTACTATTTTCCATAATACCTGCTATAAAAGACCCAATATTTTTCTCTAATTGTGGTTCAAACTTAGTATAATCTTGAGCCTTACCCTTAGTTATTAAAGTTAGCATTGTTCTATTTATATCTGGCTGCCTATTGAAAAAATCTAAAAATTCCTTTACAACCTCTGGATAATTCAGTACTTCATTACTCATTATCAGAAGTCTTGTTTGCCCTATATCAATACTTCTACTGGACTTAGCCGCCAATTCTGTAATAGCATCTTGCATAGAAAAAGCCTCAACAGTTATATATTCTTCGTTTGAGCTTCCTCCTTTATCTGGTCCTAATTCACTTATATTAGGAATTCCAAAAGTTACAGTTATTTTTTTATATTCATCTTCTTTAAATATTTCATTAGGTTTTATATCTTTTAATTCCTCTTGCTTATCAATATTTTCGCCAACATCTATTACAATGGTTGATACAAAAGCTCTTCTATTGATTTCAATCTTATCCCAACATCCGCTTAGAAGACAACACACTAAAATTAATGGTACTATCCTTTTAACTTTCATCTCTAATTCTCCTCGTTTTACCAAGCCCACCAATTATTAATGCTATAGGTATTAGTCCGATTATTATAATATCTATATATGGCATAAATCTATCTCTTAAAGCGTAGACTTCTGCTATATTTTCGGCATATAGGGCTATTATATATATAAATGGTGCTGTTACAGCCACTGAAAGTTTCATATCTTCTAAGCGAAATACATCTTTTACTATTTCTGAGCTAAAGCAAAACAAGTTTACAAATTTAGCAAAATAAAATAATATCCAAAAGATCATTACGAATCCTTCCCACCGTTCTAAAAACGTACCCTGGATATTTACGGTGGATATCATTGTAATCGTTGGCCAAAGTAAACTTGCATTATATCTACTTGGAAATACAAATAACGTTGCTAATACCATAATTGAATAAAAAACCACAAGAAAAACTATACTTTTAACAGCAACCCTAAAGGCTCCTCTTTTTTCTTTAAGTAGTGGCAATACCATATATATTACTCCAAGGCCAACAAAACTATATAAACTTGGTCTTACAGCCTTTATATACTCTATAGGTGCATGATTAAGTATTGGAAATATATTAGTAAAGTCAGCATCGAATAATACAAAAGGAATCACTAATATCATAGGTATAAACATAATCCAAAACACCACACCATTGAACTTTATAACACTTTCGATTTCTCCTCTTACAAGAATACTTCCAACTAAAATCATTAATAGTATTATAAATTCAGCAGGTGTTTTATCTAACAGATACATCTTAACAACTTCTGTAAAAATTCTCATTTCTACAGAAATAATAAATACAGCAGCCACAACAACATACATGGCTATTATTTTTCCCAGAATTATTCCAAAAACATCCTCTAACATTAGCGTAAATCTTCTATATCCATTAACTTTTATTGATTTACATAAGATATACAAAAGAGGGACTAATAAAGCTCCTGTTAAAATAATTACAAACCATCCATCTGTTCCAACTTTCTCACTTAACAATCTAGGATAAAAAAATAGAGATGTTCCTGTTACTGTAAGTACTATAGTTACAAATAAATCATATTTACTTATAACGTTCTTTTTATCTACCAAGGCTAAATCACCACTCTTTCAAACTATTTCTGTCTAATTTTATCCCTAGTTCCCATATAAGTAGGTCTTCTTTTAAAAAATTTAATAGGTAATCTTACAAATAGATCTTTAAAATCATTAGCATCTCCATTAACCATTGGTGCTAGATAAGGTATACCAAAACTCTTTAGTCTAATTAGATGAGTAAGTACTAGAATTAGGCTAAGCATAATACCAAAAAGCCCTACCACTGCTGAAGCTAATATCACTATGAACCTTACCATTCTCACTCCTATGGCAACCTCATAATTAGGTGCAATAAACTCAGTTATTGCAGTAGTTCCTATTATAATTATCATTATAGGGCTCACAATCCCTGCACTTACTGCTGCCTGACCGATAATTAAACCACCTACTATACCTATTGTTGCTCCCATAGGCCTTGGAAGTCTTACTATTGCTTCTATAAGTAAGGATAAGCTAATCTCCATAATTATCACTTCAATAAAAGCCGGAAAAGGGACCCCTTCTCTCGATGCAGCAATTGAATATGCAAGCCTTACAGGTATAATCGATGTATGAAAAGATGTTATAGCTATATAAAAAGCTGGCATAATAATAGAAGCTATTAATGCAATTATTCTCACAAGTCTTATAAATGATCCATTTATCCAACGTTGATAATAATCATCTGGTGATTGAAATAAATTTGGTAGTGTTGTTGGTACAATAATAGCAAAAGGAGAATTATCTACTAGCACTGCAATTCTTCCTTCATAAAGAGCTGCTGCCACAACATCTGGTCTTTCTGTACTTTGAATTTGTGGAAATGGTGACATTTCATTATCCTCTATCAACTGACATATATATCCACTATCTAATATAGCATCTATTTTTATGTCATTTATTCTCTCGGTTAATTCATCAAGTACATCTTTATTTACAATATCATCTATATAGGTTATTACAACATCGGTTTTTGAGCGTACCCCAATGCTCTTTGCTACCATCCTCAATCTAGTGTCTCTTATTCTTCGTCTTATTAGTGCAGTGTTGAATCTCACTGTTTCAGTAAAACCTTCTCTAGCTCCCCTAACTACAGTCTCTCCTGAAGGTTCTCCTACTCCCCTAGCCGGCCAAGAACGAGTTGCTATAATAAAAGCTACTCCCAGGCCATCAATTAACATCAGAGTCTCTCCAGATAGCATTGCATTTATACCTTCTGATAATTTCTCTACTTCCCTCATATCTGAAACAGTTAATATTTTATCTTTAATATCATGTACATCCCTTATAGGCTCATCTTCATGCATTAAGCTTTCAAGTACATAATCATTTATCAAAAATTTATCTGACATTCCATCTATGTAAATAATAGCTGCATTCATTTTTTGAATACGAAATTGTCTGAACACTACATCGGAGTTATCTTTTAGCAAGTCTTTTATATACTTCACATCTTTTTCTACATCCCATGATATATTATCCTTGATTTCTTCCTTCAAGTGCTTCACACCCTTCCTTTAGTCTTCTTAAATAATGCGAGAATTTATTATCTTTCAAGCATAAATCTTAATGCAAATAGTAAAATTCCTATTATAATAATTCCTTTACCTACATGTCTTGTTTTCATTCCCACTCTATTATTACCTTGTTGAAGCTTTTTACTATCCACTAAGTCTAATATTAATCCTTGAGCTACTAATAGAATTAAAAAATAAATACTAAATAAATTTACTATTCTCATATCACATCACTCCTATTTTACTCATCATATTTTCTGTATAAGGGATATAAAATATACACATTACATAAAACTTAAATATATGTCTTATACAAAAAAAACAAAATACACAGAATATTATTTATGCTAATATGAAAATTCAGCAATAATAAATACCGTGTATTATCTTAAATCGGATATGCTTAAAACCTCTATACCACTGTTATATTTAAATTGTCCTAGTTATATAAACCTCAGTAAACTTTTCCTTAAAATAGTCGTAGCATCTTTGTGCTTTTAATATATCATCAAAAAATCCAAATATAGTTGGTCCACTACCACTCATCATAGAACCAAGCGATCCATGTCTAAGCATCTTTTCTTTTATCTCTTTAAGAATTGTATGTTTTTTTAAAGTAACATTTTCTAATACATTTTTCATATTCTCACTTACATATCTAATATCATCTTCTTCCATAGCTCTAATTATATTTATTGTATCAGGATGTTTATATATTTTATCTATATCTAAACTTTTATAAACCTCTTTAGTCGATACTCCAAAATTAGGTTTTACTAGAACTAAAATATGCCCCTTAAAAGGTTTAAGTTTAGTAATTTTCTCACCTATACCTTCACAGAATGCAGTACCTCCTTTTATACAATAAGGTACATCTGCACCTATTTTTAAACCTAATTTACTTAATTCATCATAATCTGCATTAATATCATAAATCTTATTCATAGCAACTAACACAGCAGCTGCATCTGTACTACCCCCAGCGAGTCCTGCTGATACCGGAATATTCTTAGTTATGTTAACACTTACTCCCTCACGTATGTTATAAGTATCTATAAATAACTCAGCCGCCTTATAGGCTAAATTTCGTTCATCTAAAGGAATGTATGATTTATTACACTGTATATCAATACCGCGTCTGCACCTTTCCAACATTAAAAGATCATATAATTCGATATTTTGCATTATCATTTCTAATAAATGATATCCATCATCTCGTTCACCTACTACATCTAGTGATATATTTATCTTTGCGTATGCTTTTATTAACATAACTTTTCCCCCATGGTAAAGAATTTAATTTAGCTAATATTATAACATAATTAAATATAATATAATCACTATATTATATTTAATTATTTCATATAGCAAATAAAAAGGCGATTTTCATCGCCTTTTTACTATATAACTGCTCTACCAGGTATAATTAACTTTGCTCCTACCAATATATTTTCATTTTCTAATTCGTTAACTTTCATTAAGTTTTCTACAGTTGCACAATATCTCTTAGCAATTTTCCATAATGTATCCCCATCTTGAGCTACATAAATAGTTATACTTGACTTCTTATTTACAACTTCATCTTCTGATGCTAGTATATCTAATACAAATTCTTTGTGAGTTTTGTACTCAATTTTTGCATATACTTTAGCAACACATTTTACTGCAATTGTATTAGCTTCAATAAATGCTTCTAGATTTTCTAAATACACCTTAACTGTAGAATCCATATCAATTTTAGTTCCAGGAATATCTATATTGCAGCTAAAAGGTATTTCTTCATTAACCATTGCAATGTATTTTTCTTCGTCCTCTGTTTTATACACAACATTTACATCTAATAATCCTTCAACTACAATTTTATCTTCAACTATTTTTTTATCTGTTACTATTAATTTTCCTGATGTCATTATCACGTCTACTAGCTTTGGCATATCCTTAGGTAATTCTATATTTTCTTTTATAATTGTTTCTACTGTATTATGACCAAGAATTACATTAAGATCATAATTTTTCTTATCCATTTTCAATACCTTTGATGGAGAATATGCATCCTCTATCATATCAAACTCTTCTTTATGCATAATCTTTGTCTCATGCTTAACTATAGCCTCAACATCAATTATACGATTTTCTCCTAAATCATCTTCCTTTATATCATACATAATATTATCAACTTCAAATTCACTTTTAGCATTCATATATTGTCGTACTCCATCACGCTCTACTTCATCGCTTACAAATACATCTTCCTCTAAAGTATAAAGTTCTCTAACTCCTAAGCCCTTATATAATATTTGTACTTTAGCAAAAGTTTCTACTTGTAACTTATCTTCCATTAATTTAACATCATTTTTATGAATCATAACTTCACACTTCAATATTTTACCTATTTCCGGTTTGTCCATAGGTATTTGAATATGAGCCTTACTTATCATTTCTCCATCCACAGTACCTATAATTTTATCTACTGAAGATGGATTCTTAAGAAGTTGAACATCTTCTATTGAATCTACATCTTTAACTATAGAAAGTTCATTCTTCTTATATGTTTGCACATTTAATTGAATAATGCCTTCTATAGATATTTTCCTTTCATTAATTATATTGCAATTAATATGTTCAATATTACATTCAACATTACAAGAGACGTCATCCCTTGCACTATTCATATCTAAGTAGTTAGAAAAATCCTTAGTATTGATTACATTATAAACTTCATTTCCATTTTCTCCATTTGCTAAATAAAGTACATTATAAGTAATTTGACCTTCTACATATACTTTATTCTGCATAATCTCTTTATTAGTTATCTTCGGTTTAGCTTCTAACATTAAAATTTTTACTACATCTGGTTGAACATCAGGTATAACATATTCTTCCTTCACCACATTATCAATAACCTGTTCATCTAATAATTGTTCATACTCTATGTTTTCTCTAATTAACTCCATAGCCATCCATCCTTCCTCCCATAAAATACCTACTAACTAATATATATAGACTTGCCTCAAAAAATATGATACTAATATAAATTTTTTTTTATTTTAAAAGAAAAAAAGATACTGAATTTCAGTACCTCTGAAATTCAGTATCTTTTTTTAACCAGCAAAGTCTATTTGAACTGTTTTTGTCAAAACATCTGAGTAGCTATATGTGACTGTCCTTTGGATGTCGTCTTCTAATCTAACAACAAAAATACTAGTATATGTTTTTTCAAGCACTCCATTACTTACTATGATTTTTCTTCTGCCGTTGTTAGCTCGTAGCGTCACTTTTTCTCCTATATGATCATCAATTTCATTTTTAATGGACGCTAATACATTTTTTCTATCCACAGCTAGCACCCTCTTTCTACTACAAATATTATACTACTTTTGCGTCTTATTGTCAAATAACTAATTATTTTATCATTATGAATTGCATTTGTCAATGTGAATTTTATGTAAACAAATGAAGCTTCAAGAAGAACACCAATCTTGAAGCCGTGAATCTTGCTCTTAAGTATCCCTAAAGATATTATCTGCAAATTTCATTTTAATATACTCATTTTTAAATAAATTATTTGTTACGAAACTGTAAAATTGTACATAATCAACTTTATAATTTTTTATATAACTTTTATCTAATAAGATCTTAAATACTTTAAGAATACTTAGATTTCGGAAATCCTTCTCTATATTTACCTCTAGTTTCAAGTCCACCTATACCCTCTACTCCTGTTATGGTGTTTTGTATTACATCATGAATAGATACTATTTTACCTACATTTGCATACGCTATCTTCTCACATATAAAAACAGGATCTAGGCAGTGAATTAATATTCTATTAGGTGAACTTGCAAAATTAGCACCTGCATCAAGTATGGCTTCATAACAAGACTGACATGCTCCAGCAAAAATAACCAAATCATCATAATTAGGTTCATAATTTCTAAGTTCTGTTACCGTCTCAACATAATACTTAGAATTCTTATAATTATTTATGTTAATATAGTCTTTTGTACCTTTTATTATAGAATCATGTCCCGTTAATACAACTATGTCTGGCTTTACATTCTTTACAAGATCAAGAACTCTGTTGGGCTGTTCTGCCTCAGGTATTACCTCTCCTATAGCCTCTACGCCTAACTGTTTATAGGTCTTTAAGCATACATCTAGATATTCTGCATCTCCATCTATATGCAGAACTCTACCTGGCCTTCCAAATAGCATAGATGGCTTACTTTCTTTTACTTCTTTACTGCTTTTGTTTTTTCTTATTCCATCATCAATTCTATACTTTTTTTCATCTGATCTAGTTATTAATATTTTCTTTATACAATTATTCACCTTCTTATTAAAGGTAATTTCTTTTTCACTTATATATTTTTCTGGTGCATACTCTAAATCTTCTTCTAATGAGTCTGCTACTATTCTTAAATTTATACCTTTAAGAATATAAATAGTCCCGTCTTCTTCTTCCTTTATATCTATTATTTTAAAAGTGATATCTTTGTCGTAAGATTTTCTAACTACAACGTCCCCTATATTCAAAATATCAACTCCAATATACTATGCTCTTATGTTATACTATGTTATATATACTATTATGTTTACAGTTTTCTTTTTAGTACTATACTTCTTAATAAATAACTAATTGTAGAAAATAGTCTCTTTCCAAAATGCTAAGTATTTTATATAGCTAATAGTACATAAAAAGACAGGACTTCTCGCCTCCTGTCCTTTTGAATAGTACCTTATTGATTATTTGTTATCATCATATGGATTCTCTTTATATAAAGATACCATAGAGTCTTTATCTTCTTCCGGCTCTGTACTCATCTTTAAGTTATTATAGAAGATTGCACTGGCTGTATTAATATATGGATTCAGCCATAAATATCCTATAAATATAGTTAATATAGCTAGTATATCCCATGCAATAAAGCTTAATCGTAGAGTAAGTAGTCTTACTTTATTTCCTTCCATCATTTCCTTACTAGTACCAATACACTCCATAACAGTATAGTGAGGATTATCAATAAAAATATAATAAGACATAGCATACCTCAAGATAATAATATAAGTAATTATAATACATATTATTATTAATAAAGCTAGAATAATTCCTGTTCCCAAAGCCATATTCGGAAAATCTCCTTCATTTAAGCTTAACTGAGTAAATGTACTTACTGAAATAATTGAGATTACTATTATGGCTGGAATCCATACTAAAAGACTCCATAAAACAGAAAATATTCCTATAATTAGATTGATTAAAAAGTTTTTACCAAAGTATTTAAATCCTAAAAATAAGTTTTCAATTTGAGGATTTTCATTTCTTATTAACTTCAAAAAGAAATGAGAGAGTCCATAGGTTATACTTCCACCTATTAAGAGATTAATTAATGTACCAATATTTACTAATGTAGTTGATGTAGTAGTTTGTGAAGTTTGCCATACTCTAAGATTACCTGAAAACAAGCCCTGTGATACAGCATTAATTCCTTGTGCTATTTGCCCACTGGTTGAAAAAGCATTAGTAATAACTATTACAATAATGCTTACAATTATCGCTATTCCCCATTTACCTTTTAACATCTCTCTTGCTTCTTTTTTTAATTCTCTTATGCTTTTTATATTAGACTTATACTCCATAATAAATTTCACCTAATATATAAACCTTTAGGTTTCCTCCTATCTTCAAAATTAATTATAATAAACCTATTAATATAATAACATATTAAATACTTAATGATATAGTTCCTCAATAATGAATTGTCATTACAATAAAGCCATATAAGTGTAAAATAACTTATATGGCTTTTCATAAAAAATATTTATTCTTATCATAGATCTTCCTGTTGATTATATTCTTTCTTAAAATCTTCAATAAATTTCATGTAATTCTCTTGCTCATTAATTAATGTTTGAATCTTTTTATTAAATGTATTTGTTCCCCAATTGACTTCATTATAATAATATCTATTTCCAAGTCTCCAGAAACGTTGAGGAAATAATAAAAATGCAAATAATACTCTATATTCATCTTCTGTCAGTGGGCTAACCTCATTATACGAATCAATAATTAACTTAGCACAATTAATATCCCATTCTCTTCTTTTAAGTACTTTTGTTATAAAATTAGATATATCATATACTCTAACTTCACGTTTACAATAGTCAAAGTCTATGATATTAATATTTTCATCTTTGTCTATAACTATATTATGATAAGTATAATCATGGTGGCAAAAACTCTTTTCTTCTTCTGTAATTCTGCATAATTCTAAGTAAGTAGAAGTAGTTAATACAATTTTAGCTCTCTTTCCTAGCTCCTTGTAAAACTCCATACTTTTTACATAATTTAAATCAAAATCACCTTTTCTACCTTTTTTTCTAGCCATGTCTCTCATCTTATCTAATGCCTTTACTCTCTTTTCCATAAGATGAGGCCATCTTCCTAAATCTGTCTTTAACTTACTATTCTCTGGCGGATCATATCCTTTAGAAGCTATGTGCATATTAGCTAATGCTTTAGCTGCTTTTGCTATCTCATCATCATTCTGAAAATCACACTCTCTTCCCTCTATCCAATCAGATAGAGTATAAATATCTTCATTTACAAGAGCGTAAGGTTCTCCGTCTAGATTTAAGCTATACTTATCTACATTTGGAAATCCATTATTTATTAAATGTTCTTTAGCACCATATACAAAACAAAGTTTCTGAACGCCATAACTTATTCTTTTAAGGCATCTCATACCTTTGTTAGTTTTCAAAAAGTATACACCTTTATTTGGCTTTATACTCTCAATTCTAATATCAAATTGTCTTTCTATTTCAAACTCCCTCATCATTTTTTATCGCCTCCCCTATAAATTTATATGTACTTCTCTCATTATTTAGAAGATTTTTTTATTATAATGATTTATTAACATTTATTAGTGCACAACAATATAATGAACTATAATATTATTACTTTTTTGAAGGGATGCGTTATGAAAATAGGAATCGATTCACGTGCAGCAAAGTGGTATAGAGGCACTGGCATAGGAACATACTCTTATCAACTTATTAATTCCTTAAATAAAATTGACTCTTATAATGACTATTTGCTATTTATGCCTAATAATAGTTGCTATGATATTAATTTTAATTCTAACTTTGAAATCAAAAATATCACTCAAGATATTCAAGGAAATTTCTGGGATGAAGTAAATATTCCTAATATACTTAAAAGTGAAGATATCGATATATATCACGTTCCTCAAAACGGTATCGGTCTGCCTAAGGAGAAAACCTGTCCATTTATCATAACTCTTCATGATATTATACCTTATAAGATGCCTGAAACAGTAGGTGAGCGATATCTTGAAATCTTTCTAAGGGAAATGCCAAAAATTATTCCCTTATGTGACGGCATAATAACTGTATCTGATTACTCCAAGCAAGATATAATAAAAGCCTTTAATTTTCCTAAAGAAAAAATATTCGTAACTCATTTAGCACATGAAGATATATATATTCCGCTAAAAAAGGATTACTGTAAAGATTTCATAGCTAAACATTATTCTATCAATGATGATTTCATTCTTTATATAGGAGGTTTTAGTCCTAGAAAAAATATTGTAGGACTTATACAAGCATTTAGTAAGATAAATCAGAAAAATCTTAAGCTAGTCATAGCAGGGAATAAAGGTAAATCTTACGAACTTTATAAAAGCACTGCTGAAAATTATAATGTAAGCAGTAATGTACTCTTTCCAGGTTTTATTCCACTAGAACATATGCCTATTTTTTATAATGCTTCTAAACTTTTTGTATATCCATCATTATATGAAGGTTTTGGCTTACCTCCTATTGAAGCTATGGCTTGTGGAACTCCTATAATCGCTTCAAATTTAACTTCTGTCCCTGAAGTAGTAAAAGATGCTGGTATTCTTATAAATCCATATGATATTGATGAGTTAGCCGAGGCTATGAAAAGAGTTTTACAGGACTCTTTCTTAAGAAAAGATCTTGCTCGCAAAGCATTGCTTAAAAGTAGCGAATTTAGTTGGCTTAAGACTGCCGACGATACCTTAAATGCTTTTAGGAGTATCGCCAAAAAATAGTTAAATCCTGCAACATTGCAGGATTTAACTATTTTTTGGTAAACATTTAATTTTCTTTTGGCTTTTCCCATTCCGGATTTAAACTTCTTATTCGCTCAACTATACTAGGTATAGTTTTAATTAAGTAATCTATTTCTTCTTCTACAGTCCCTTTTCCCATTGAGAATCTTAAAGAGGACTTAATTATATCCTCAGGTAATCCCATACTTACAAGTACATGTGACGGCTCTAAGGAACCTGATGCACAGGCACTTCCACTCGAAGCATAAATGCCCATATTATCTAAAGCTACAAGCATAGCTTCTCCTCCAACATATTTAAAGCTAATATTTACATTACCCGGAAGTCTTTCTTTTCCTGTTGGTCCATTTAGTCTTGTATATGGAATATTTAGAAGTCCATTAATTAATTTATCTTGGAGTAGAGTTAACTTATTATTTTCTGATTCTAAATTGTTAGAGGCTACTTCTATAGCTTTTCCAAGTCCTACTATTCCAGATACATTTTCTGTTCCACTTCTCTTTGCCCTCTCTTGAGCACCACCATGAATTAAATTATGTATTCTCGTTCCCTTTTTTATATAAAGAGAACCTATTCCCTTAGGTCCATAAAATTTATGAGCAGACATAGAAAGTAAATCTATATTCATTTCCTTTACATCTACAGGGATATGTCCTATGGCTTGAACTGCATCTGTGTGAAAGAGTATTCCTCTTTCTCTACATATGGCTCCTATTTCTTTAATCTTTTGAATACTTCCAACTTCATTATTAGCAAACATTACAGATGCTAATATAGTATCACTGTTTATGGCTTTTATTAAATCCTTTGTACTTACAATTCCCATATTATCTACTGGAAGATATGTAACTTTAAAGCCTTGCTCTTCTAAATATTTGCAGGTATTCAAAATGGAATGATGTTCAATTTCAGTAGTTATTATATGATTACCCTTATCTTTATTTCTAAATGCTACTCCCTTAAGTGCCCAATTATTAGCTTCTGATCCCCCTGAAGTAAAGAATACTTCGTCTCTACTTGCATTTATAGCCTTTGCAGTTTTTACTTTTGCTTCATATATTGCCTTCTTAACTTCTCTTGACATAGAATGAGCTGAAGAAGGATTCCCAAAATACTTAGTTAAGTACGGAATCATTTCATTTAAAACCTCTTCTTCTAAGTACGTTGTAGATGCATAGTCTATATATATTTTTCTATCCATTTTATACATAAAGGCTGCACAAAGATGCAGCCTTTATTTCTCCCCTTTCGCTTTAAAAATTACTTTACTTACAACTTAATAAGCTCCGTGCCGTTTACTGCTTCTTCCACTAATCTCTCTATCTCTAAAGCTTCTTCCGACTTCCTTATATCTACAAGTCTAGGTTTTGTCTTTGGATGTTTTGGAACAAATATAGTACAGCAATCTTCATATGGAAGTATAGAAGTTTCAAAAGTTCCTATATTTCTTGCTATATCCATTATATCTTCCTTATCCATTCCAATAAGAGGTCTAAAAACTGGTCTATCTGAAACATCATCACTTACAACAAGCCCTTCCATAGTCTGACTTGCCACCTGTCCCATGCTCTCTCCAGTTGCAACAGAATGAAATTCCTTATCTTCTGCTATTTTGCAAGCTACTCTCATCATAAATCTTCTCATTATTATTGTTAATTCGTCTTCTCTACACTTATTTATGATAGACATTTGAATATCAGTAAATGGAACTACATAAAGATTCATAGAACCAGTATACTCTTTAAGAATAGCTGCTAAATCTTTAACCTTCTCTTTTGCTCTCTCACTTGTGTAAGGATGACTGTGGAAATATACACTACTAACTTCTACTCCACGTCTTGCCATCATATATCCTGCTACTGGTGAATCAATTCCTCCTGATAGCATTAACATTGTTTTTCCATTAGTTTTATAAGGCATTCCACCTACAGCCTTTATCATTTTTGAATATATATATGCCTTTTCTCTTATTTCAATATTTACAACACATTCCGGTGTTCTAACATCTACTGTTAAATCCTCAGTGTTTCTAAGTAAATGGGCACCTACATCCTTACTAACATCCATTGAATTTATAGGAAATCTCTTGTTAGCTCTCTTAGTTTCTACCTTGAAAGTTTTTGCATTACTTTCTTTAAGCTCAATAAGCGCTTGCTCCTTTATAACATCAAAATCTGCTTCAACTTCCGTAACAAGTGCAAGGCCAGCTACTCCAAAAACCTTTTTAACCTTTTCTATAACTTCGTTAAGATTCTCTGAATGTATAAACCATCTATTTTGATCATTTACAAGCTCATAGCTAGTGCCTCTTAGTGCCAGCTTTATATTGTCCTTTAATTTCTTTTCAAACTTACCTTTATTTAGGCCTTTTAAAAATATTTCTGATGCGTATTTTATAAGAATTAATTGTCTCATTTTTTCATTCTCCTTAAGAATTTTAGGGATTTATCTAATGTTTCTATTACATAATCTACTTCGTTTTTAGAATTATATGCGCTAAAACTAAATCTTATAGTGCTATTTATATCTGCCTCTTTTAATCCAAATCCTTCTAAAACATAATTCTTTCCCTGAAGCTTCGAAGAGCAGGCTGATCCTTTAGATACATAAATTCCATTGTCTTCAAGGGCATAAAGTAAAACTTCTCCCTTAACTCCACTAAAAGATACACTTAATATGTATGGCAAAAAATTTGATCCTTCACTGTTTATTCTTATATCTTCTAATTCCTTTAGTCTCTCAATAAAGTATGATTTTAACTCTAATACTTTATTCAAATTTTCATCTATACTCTTATATATCTTATTTGCTGCCACAGATAGTCCTACAATACCAGGTAGGTTTTCTGTACCACTTCTCAGCTTTCTCTCTTGACCTCCTCCATGAATTAGAGGTTCAGGGTTAAGTCCTTTTTTTATATAAGCAGCACCAATACCTTTAGGTCCATGAATTTTATGACCACTAATAGATAATAAATCTATCTTATCTTCTTTTATATCAATTTTCAACTTACCATAGCTTTGTACAGCATCAACATGAAATTTAGCTCTGTTGCTCTTTTCCTTTATTATACTTCCTATTTTATGTATATCTTGTATTACACCCACTTCATTATTTACATGCATTATACTTACAAGTACAGTATCTTTATTTATGCTATTCTTTAATTGTTCAAGATTTATTTTACCCTCATTATCTATTTCTAAATAAGTTACACTAATACCTTGCTTTTCTAACTCTTTAAATGTATTCATAACGCTTGGATGTTCTATCCTAGAAGTTATTACATTAGTTCCAGGCTTTGAAAAACCCCTTATTAAAAAGTTATTGCTTTCACTTCCACCAGATGTAAAAATTATTTCATCTCTAGTACAATTTAATGTTTTTGCAATTACTTCACGTGCTTCATTTAGTTTTTTTTCAGCTCTTAATCCATAGATGTGCGAAGAGGAGGGATTACCATAATAATTTTTCATAGTATCCACCATAGCTTCTATAACTTCATCATAGGGTTTTGTGGTAGCACTATTATCCATATACACTTCCATTTTGTTCTCCATATAACCATCCTTATCTATTATCTGCTATTCAAATCCTTACTATTATACAGTAAAATTCAAATTACTAAAAGAAAAACTTAAATTTTACAATAATTTTAGAGTTATAAATAAAAAACTATAAAAAATTCAACAAAAGACTTATCTAGACACTCTAAAATTTTAGATAAGTCTAGCATAAGTCTCTAATAATATTCTATCTATAACAGCGATTTAGTATTCGAATACTGGGTTTGATAAATATCTTTGTCCTGTATCTGGTAACACAACTACAATATTCTTTCCTCTGTTTTCTTCTCTTTGAGCAAGTATCTTAGCAGCTTGAACTGCTGCACCAGCAGATATACCAACTAAAAGACCTTCTGTCTTTGCAAGTTCTCTAGTAACTGCAAAAGATTCATCATTTGATACTTGTATTACTTCATCAATTACTTCAGTGTTTAAAACTCCTGGAACAAATCCAGCACCTATACCTTGTATTTTATGTGGGCCTGGTTTTCCTCCTGATAATACTGATGAATCTGTTGGTTCTACTGCTACAATTTTAACATTAGGATTTCTTTTCTTTAAAACTTCTCCTACCCCTGTAAGTGTTCCACCAGTTCCAACTCCAGCAACAAATATGTCTATATTTCCGTCTGTGTCTCTCCAAATTTCTTCTGCTGTAGTATTTCTGTGTATTTCAGCATTAGCAGGGTTATTAAATTGTTGTGGTATAAAAGAATTTGGAATTTCTTTAGCAAGCTCTTCTGCCTTTGATATAGCACCTTTCATCCCCTCTGGTGCTGGTGTTAATACAAGTTCTGCTCCATAAACCTTTAGCATTTTTCTTCTTTCTATACTCATAGACTCTGGCATTGTTAGTATTAATCTATATCCTTTTGCTGCTGCTACAAAGGCAAGACCTATACCTGTATTACCACTTGTAGGTTCGATTATTACTGTATCTTTATTTATAAGTCCTTTTTCTTCAGCATCTTGTATCATAGCGAAACCGATTCTGTCTTTTACGCTACCTGATGGATTAAAATATTCTATTTTTGCAATAATATTAGCTTCTAAGTTATTTACTTTTTCATAGTTTGATAATTGCATTAAAGGTGTATTTCCTATTAAATCTGTTAAATTTTTTGCTATTTTCATCATAATTCCCCCTATTAAAGTTTATACTATAATCTGAATTTATCTAATATTTAACTGTTATAAATCTCATTTAAATATAAGTACTATATTTATAAATCTTTATTATATATAGAACATATACTCTTCATTATCTATTTTACTATATTCCATAACTAAGTCTTCTAGAGTTATAGAATCTACGATTTTATCTATACTTCCATTAATTTTATTCCAAAGATTATCTTTTATACACTTATCTATTTTACAATTAATCTCTTCTTCAGTTGATACTATGTGAATGTCTCCTTCTAGAGCTCTTAAAATACTTCCAACAGATATATCTTTAGCTTGTCTTCCGAGCATATAACCTCCTTGGGGACCTTTTATACTCTTCACTAAATCACTCTTCTTTAAAGATGAAAAGATCTGCTCTAGATATCTTTCTGAAATGCTTTGTCTCTCAGAAATACTTCTTAAAGTTACTGTATTTTCATCTGTTGAATATAAAGCAAGATCAACCATTGCTTTTAATCCATATCTTCCTTTTGTAGAAATCTTCATATCCTATCTCCTTAATACCCACTATCCCTAGTGGTTTAATATGATTATATTATACACTAGTATTCTTGTCAATAAAAAGTACCTTCTAATTTAAAATAAGTTTTAGGTTAATATTTTAAATATTAACCTAAAACTTACTAATTATACAATACCATAGTATACTAATTTAGTATATCATCTTTAAATTTTTCTAGAAATTCTCTTCTATCATCTTTGAAATCATTTTTCTTAATCAGTCTATCTAAGAACATTTCATAGTTCCAATCTTTTTTCCTTGTATAATAATCCTTACATATAATATAGAAATCTTGTGGGAACATTAATAGTCCATATAAAACCTGAAGTTCTTTATCTAATAATTCATTTTCCACACAATAATCTTGTATTATAAGTTTTGCTTTTTCTATATCATATGCTGAGCCTTTTCCTACTTTATTTATAAAATTACATAGATCATGAACTCTTAAATCAATAACTGAGTAATCAAAGTCTACAAAATATGCCTCATCCTCTTTAATCAATATATTATGATGAGCTAAATCATTATGACATAGTACTATTTTATCCTCTTGACTACAAAGTTTATAAAAACTTGACTTTTCTAAAAATCTTATACTTTCTTCCATTTGACTCTTATAGTAACTAACATTTTCTAAAAATATTGTATCAAATTCATTTTTTTCTTCTGTTATCTTGGAGATACTTATGAATAAATCCATCTCTTCTAACCTTCTCTTAAAATTATCTATAGTTTTTCCACAAGTGTATCTTATTTTATTATCATATCTAAATCCCTCGCAAGCTTTATGAAGTTCTCCTAAGCCTTTAGATGCGATATGGACGTCAATTGGATTAAAATATTCACTTTCTCTTCCATTAATTAAATCCATAACACAATAAATATTCTTCCCCCAAAGTACATAAGGCTTCCCCTCTTTAGTAGTTACAAAATTAAATACTCTATAGAAAGAATTATTTTTAGCATACTCTAAGCCTGAATAAATAAATTCTAATTCATCTATTCCGTAATTAAGCTTCTTTAATATTTTATTACCCTTGTCTGTGATAAGTATATATACTTTTCTTACAGCAATAATATCTATAACCTTAAAATCATATGATTTAAATAGCTCCATATTTAAATCATATTCTACTAAAGCCTTTCTATCTTTAAACCTTGAATTTTCTAACATCCCCCCACCTCCCCTAATAATATCTTAAAGCTATCATTACTAATTACTTTATTTAATTTATTTACATACCTATCCTCATCAGCTTTCCCATACCTTTTATTGTATTTACTACAGCATTTCATAAAGTCTTGTGGATAAGCTATTAAAGCTTCTATAAATTTCTGACTTCTATGATCCAATCCTTCTATTTCACAAAATTTTTCTATTAAGTTACTATAATTCAATTTAACTCCGTCTTTTAATAATTTGTTAAATAAATAAACAGCATCTACTTCTACTAAATCATAAAAACAATTATTTAGATTAGTTGCTTCTATATACTCCCTCCTTATAAGCTCACTGTGGTGAGTATTTCCGAGGCACACCTCAATCCTTTTCATACTTCTTTTTATTAAATCTAAATATCCATAACTATTTATTATATTTATACTTTCCTCTGCTCTATTTATATACTCTTCTCCATGTTCTAGTAATAACTTCTCAAAGCTATTATGAGTATCTTTGTTTCTTATAGAGTCATATTGTCTTTTGAATCTTTTATTATAAACCTTATACTGCTCAACAATTCTTCCTCGCTTATCTTCTAGTCTATGACCCACATAATTATCATATCCCATTACTCTTTTATGAAAATCACCTAATATATAAAGCTGCTCAATTACATTCTCATCTTTAACCTCTTCCAGTATGTCCTCTTTGCTATGCTTAAGGAGTATTACATTTTTTGTCTTTACATACTCCAGGAAGGCATTACTAGATAAGCCCTTCATTAACTTCACCTCTATCTATTTTTTATTATTAATCATCATAACCAATTACATTTTCTAAGTTCCTCCGCAAACTCTTGTCTTTGTTCCCTGTCTCCAATATATTTTTCTAATTTCTTTATGAAAAAACCTTCTCCCCATGGTTTGTTTTCCCAATAATATTGAATTCCTCTTTGCCAATAATCTTGTGGAAACTCTATAAAAGCAGCAATTATAGGTAAGTCTTCTTTGTCTATACTCTTTATAGAACTATATACCTGAAGAATTTCTTTTGCTTTATTCACGTCCCACTTTCCATATTTCATTACCCTAATTATAAGACTCGCTAAATCATGAAGATGAGTATCTAGAATACAATAATCAAAATCTATTATGTTTACACAATTCTCTTTATCTATTAGTACATTATGGTAAGCATAATCATGATGACAAAAACCTCTAAATAATATTTCTTTCTTCATTTTACTGATGTACTCACTGTTCATTAAATTATTTAATGACCTACTCGCTCTATCTAGTTCATCTTCCATGATTCTAAGATACATTTCATCAAATTCCGAAGTTTTCTCCTTTTTACTAATTCTATTCTTAAAATCTAAAATCTCATCTTTTCTTGTTTTATATGTTGTTATCCACTTTAACCATCCTATTCTTGGCTTCATATCATTAGTAACCGTAAACCCCTGACTTTTCTCATGAAGCTCAGCTAATTTTAAGGTGGCCATAGTTACATCTACTGGATTATCATAGTTTGAAAGTCTTGCATCAACCCAAGTGTTTAAATAAGCATAACTATCTCCAAGCTTTATATATTCAACTCCATTTCTTGTCTTTATTATTTCAGGTATCTTATGAAAACCTCTAGATTGAAGATACTTTATAGCATTTAGAATAAAAAAGAAGTGTTTAAATTCATATTTTATGACCTTCAAACAGTAACTCTTACTTGGAGTAATTACTTTATAAATATTTTTCATACTTTCAACTTCACTTATATCCAGCTCATAATTATTATTTAGGATTTCTTTTACAATATTTGTATCCAAGAAATCTTCCTCCAAAATCTTTTTCTCCTTTTCAGTATATGAATATTTTTTTTAGTATGTGAATAATGTAAATATAGATTAACTTATCACACTTTTTCCCTTAATTAATATTAATGAATATATAGGGATTATTTTAAGGAGAGGATTAAATGAGAATAGCAATTGATGCTAGAGGTATCAATTGGTATAAGGGTACTGGAATTGGTACTTATACAGACAATGTGGTTAAAAACCTGCTAGAATTGTATAAAGATAATTACTATAGACTTTACTGGTCAGAAGAAGTTCATGATTGCTATAAGAGAGATAATGTAGATATAATTTTAACCGCTAAAAAGCATCCCAAATTTTTTGAACAAAATTATTTTTATAGTGATTTAGAGAGAGAATCAATGGATATATATCACGTTCCTCAAAACGGAATCGGATTAAATACTGATATACATTGTAAAAAGGTCATAACAGTTCATGATTTAATTCCTTATATTATGCCTGAAACTGTTGGCAAGGGATACTTATTAAAGTTTTTAAGAGAAGTTCCTAATATTATTCAAAATGTAGATGGCATAATAACCGTATCCGAATATTCAAAAAGGGATATACTCAGATTCTTTCCTATAGATCCAAATAAAATATTCGTAACTCCTTTGGCTGCTGATAGCATATATAGACCTTTAGATAAAGACTATTGTAAAAATCTTCTTAAATCTAAGTATAGTTTAGAAAAGCCATTTATACTTTATATTGGTGGGTTTAGCGCTAGAAAAAATGTTAAAGCCTTGATAAACTCTTTTATAAAAATAATCTCAAATACTAATGAAGATTATAACTTAGTTATTGCGGGTGCAAAAAAAGACTTAGGTGAATACCTAAGTAGTGAATATTCTTATTTAGCTTCTAAAATAATCTTCACTGGATTTATACCTCAAGAAGAATTACCTGTTTTCTACAATGCCTGTGAGGTTTTTGTATACCCTTCCTTGTATGAGGGATTTGGATTACCTCCTCTAGAGGCTATGAGCTGTGGAGCCCCTGTAATTACTTCTAATGTTACTTCTATTCCTGAAGTAGTTGAGAATAGTGGATTACTTATTAATCCATACAGTGAAGATGAATTAACACAGTCCTTAGAAAAACTATTAAATGATGAAAGTCTTAGAAAAAATTTAAGCGAAAGTGGATTAAAACAAGCCTCTAAATTCTCGTGGAAAATAACTGCAGAGAAGACTTTCGAAGCCTATGAACAAATTTGTCTAAATTCAATATAAAAAAGTTTACAGTAGCTCTGCTGTAAACTTTTTTTATATGTTATTAACTATAATTAATCCTTAATTTCTAGCTGGACTACTCTTTTAGGTAGCTTTATATTAATTACTACCATACCAAATAAAATTAATAAACATCCCATTAATGATTTTCCTGTTAATGTATCTCCTATAAAAGTTGAGAAAATAGCGCTAAATACAGGCTCCATTAAAAATATTATAGCTGCATGAGTAGGCTTTGTATATGGTTGCATCTTATTCTGAACATAGTAGGCGTATATAGAGCAAAATATAGCAGTAAATATAACTGAAGAAACAGAAAACCTATTAACTGGGAACTTTAATCCTTCGAAAATTACTGCTGGAATAAATGATAAAAATCCTACAACAAACATCTGCAAAAAGCTTATTAAAACTATATCCACATCTCTTGCATACTTATCAACTAATATAATTTGAACTGCAAAAGCCACAGCTGACATAAGACTAAGTAAATCTCCAAAATTCATACTAACATTTGTATCTAATGACATTACACTAAGTCCTATTACTGAAAAAATTACTCCAGCAATACTTTTATAGTCTGGCATTTGCTTATAAACTAGTGCCATAAAAAAAGGCACAAAAATTACATTCATTCCAGTAAGAAAACCAGACTTACTTGGAGTTGTGTATACGAGTCCCACTATTTGAAGAATGCACCCTACAAAAAGAGGAAATCCAATAAACAATCCTGCTTCTAATGTTTTTTTATCAATAGTTTTCAACCTCTTAAAAACTACAAAAAGTAAGATTAATGAAGCAACAAGGTACCTATAGGCTAAAAATGTATATGGTCCCGTCTCCTTTAATGCTACACTCATAATAGGGAAACTTGTCCCCCATACTAGCGTTACTGATAATAACGCCAAATCTGCTTTTAATTCTTGTCTCAAATTTTTTCCCCTCTTCCTTGTAAAAATGTTAAGAGGCTGCCTCTTAACATTTACACTTGACCATATTATTATACACTAAAATAAGTGCCTGCCTCTACTATTTCAGGGCAAGCACTTATTCTTAACATTATATTTTACTAATTCTCTTGAGTTTCTTCTACAACTTCAATTGCTTCCAAAACTGTATCTTCTCCACCTGTTATTGTAGTTTTATAAAGCTTAAATTCATCTTCAGTATTTGCGTAGTATATATTATCTCCAATAATACTATAGAATACAGCTCCATGAGAAATTACAGCTGCCTTAGTTGTTCCTGCAAGGTTCATTTTATATAGGTGCCCTTCTGTTTCTAAATCAGTATAGTAAAGCCATCCATTTTGTACATTTAAGAACATACCAGACTGACCCATCATTGCTACTTTTCCTGTACCATTAGTTTTTATCTTATAGATTTTAGCATCTTCTGCATTTGAATAGTAAATCCATCCATTATCTACACTGATAAACCCTGCAATTTCATCACTAACTTTAGCTCTTCCGCTTCCATCAGTCTTTACTTTATATATTTTACTATCTAAAGCATTTACATAGTATATATATCCATTTTCTAAATTTGGATTTAATGTTATATCACTATTTAGCTTAGTTCTGCTTGTTCCATCAGTTTTAATCTTATAAAGATTAATTGATTCATCTGAGCTATTAGTATAGTATATCCAGTATTTATCTACTATAATTTGCTCTGCAACATCATCACTTAATTTTGTTCTTTCTGTTCCATCTATTTTTATCTTGTATAACTTTCCATCATCTGAAAGATTACAGTAGTATAAAAAGTCCCCTACAATATTAAGATACATTCCATTATCATCACTTACTTTAGTTCTGTTGCTTCCATCTTTTTTTACTTTATAAAGCTTTCCATCATCATTATCACTTAAATAGTAAATCCATTCATCCTTTTCTACAACAATACCTAAATTCATTATATTACCTGCAGAATTTCCTCTGCCCTCAACTACAGTTAACTCTAACTCAGCTTTACCTTCATATCCCTTTACAGTTCCTTCAAAACTAAATACACCAGTTTTACTTGTATTAACTGTTCCATTCCAAATAACTTGTTTATTAGCTGTTGTTCCATCTTCAAAGGTAGCTTTAATACTTTGTGGCAGTGTATAACTGTCACCTTTAAATACATTTGCAGTTAAATTCTCTAGACTAGTAATTTTCTTCATCTCAGAGTTTACATTAATAACTTTTAACTTCCATGCATCATATTGAGCAGAAGACTTAGGATTTTTACCCCATATATCAACTACATAAACTCCTGGCTTAATACTGCTTAAATCATAGTCAATTTTATCTCTATAATCAGTTAAGCCTGTTAACCATACATTATTTGTTACATCATATAAATGAAGCTTATATTGAGCATTTGAAACATTATTAACCCCACTGATTAATAAATTATCATTGTTTGCATATTCTACCTTATCTATTATCATATCATCCTTTAAATGAACCCCTGTGCTTTTAACTACATTAAAGGTAAAAGGATGAGCATAATCATAACTTCCGTATTGATTGCTGAATCTTCCTTCAACACCAACTCTTTTTACTCTTATTGCAAATCTATAATAATCTGCTTTCATATTTAACTTACTAATATCAAAAGTAATTACTTCTTTTGCATCTACTGATTTTGTCCAGCCTTCTATTGTATCTTCATTCTCTATTAGCTTCCAATTATTACCCATTGTAGTTTTACATGTATAGAATAACTGATACTGTACTTGTCCACTATATTCCTTAGAAGTTATAAAAAATTTATTATTATCTCCTTCTACAAAAGGAGAATGATCTAAAGATACCATTCCTATTTTTGGATACTCTTCTTCTACTATATTTATAGCTTTTAATTTCCATCCATCATATTTAGCATTAGATTTATCGTCCTTTGCCCATATGTCAACAATATATGGACCTGGTGCAAGATTTCTTAAAGAATAACTAATGTTACTGCTATAATCAGTTAAATTCTCTAACCATTTATTATTCTTAACATCATAAAGATGAAGCTTATACTTTGTTGTATCGATAGCCCCAGTAACTCCAGTTATATTTAATTTATCACTTTGAGTATATACAGTTTTATCTATTTGCATATCTCCATTTAAGCTTGAAGGAACACTTTTAACTACTGAAGATGTGAAAGGATAAGCGCTATCATAATCTCCATAAGCATTGCTGTATTTTCCCTTAACCCCTACTCTTTTAACACGAATTGCAAATCTATAATACTCTTCTTTAAGATTTAAGCTCGTTATATCAAATTCAATAGGTTCTTTTGCATCAAATGCTCCTGTCCAACCATTAGTTGTTTGAGCATTATTTATCAATTCCCACTTATCTCCCATAATTCCTTTAGAAGTGTAGAAAAGTTGATATTGAACCTTTCCCGTATAATTCTTAGTTGAGATAAAGAAAGAATTCCTATCTCCCTTTACAAAAGGATGATGATCTAAAGAAGCAATTGCTACTTGAGGTATAGCTTCTGCAGCACTAGCTTTTGTAGTTAAAAGGCTTGTACCAGAAAACATAGTTATAAATATATTAAAAACTAAAAATACAATTCCACTTTTAAGCCATGGGCTTTTCTTCATATGTTTTTCCTCTCCTTATAATATCTAATGTATACTCTTATACACTGACAATTTAAATTTGTAAACAAAGTGTTAATTAAGCTAAGGATATTCTAACACATACTATTTGTATAATCTAACTGCAATTAATTCCTATACTTCCTCAAATTACCATGGAAATTTAGTACTATTTATTCAAGCTTTGTATAAAAACAAAGTGCACTGATTCAAGAACTGTTACTTCATGTATCAATGCATCAAATTTACTTCTATAGAATTATTATAGCAGGTTATATCTATAATAAATGTTTCTTTTTAAACTCTAAGTACCCATTTTTCCTTAGTTTGCAAGCTGGGCATTCTCCGCAGCCATTGCCTCTTATTCCATTATAACAAGTTAAAGTTTCTTCTTTAACAATATCAAAGGCACCTAAATCATAAGCCATTTTCCAGGTTTCTGCTTTATCTATCCACATTAGTGGAGTAAAAATCTCAAACTGATAATCCATAGATAGGTTTAATGTAACATTCAAAGACTTTATGAATACATCTCTACAGTCTGGGTATCCACTAAAATCACTTTGAGACACCCCTGTTATTATTTTATTTATTCCTCTTTGCTTTGCAAAAATTGCAACAAAGGTTAGAAATAATAAGTTTCTTCCATCAACAAAAGAGTTAGGGAGTCCCTCTTTCGGTGCACTTTTATCTACATCTATATCTTGCCTTGTTAATGAATTTGGCGCCAATTGATTTAATAAGTTTAAATCCAGCATATGATGCTCTATGCCATGCTTTTTACATATATCCTTTGCACACTCTAACTCTAACTTATGCTTTTGATTATAATCAAAAGATACTGCTATAACTTCTTTAAATTTTTTCTTAGCCCAAAATAAACAGGTTGTGCTATCTTGACCACCACTAAATACCACTACAGCTTTTTCTTTATTCATTTATTACTACACCCCTAAACTTTTATTTTAGCTATTTTGTATAAAGCATCATTAATTTATTATTTAACATTGCATCAGTATTAAACTTTCCTCTTAAAGTAGTAGATATTGTTTTAGTTCCTGGTTTTTGTATTCCTCTAGCAGTCATGCATCCATGCTCTCCTTGTATAATAACTGCTACGTCCTCTGAATCAGTTATCTTTTGCATGATTTCTGCAATATCAATTCCAATTTTTTCTTGAAGTTGTAGCCTCCTACCAACCATATCCGCTATTCTAGCTATTTTACTCAGTCCAATAACTTTTCCATTTGGTACATATGCCACTGCCACCTTCATATTATACATTAATGCTAAATGATGTTCACAATAGCTAAATATCTCTATATCCTTCATAAAAATCATATCATTTGAGTTCTCTTCTATAGTTAAATCATCTTCAAAGGTAGTATTAAACATTGTTGCAATTTCATCGTTAGTATAGCACATTCCCTGAAATACTTCCTCATACATTTTAGCAACACGTTTTGGTGTATCCTTTAATCCTTCTCTATCTGGATTGTCCCCTAATGCTACTAAAATACCTTTTATATGTTCTTCAATTGCTTTTATATCGATTGCCATGATTATACACCTCTTTTACTTGGTTCCCATATCACTTTGTGAAGTTGAACCTGTAGATTAACCCCGTTCATTTTATGCTTCTTCATAAACTCTACAATATCATCTAGCTGAATTTCCCCAAATACAGGACTAATATAAATACTAGTTTTATCTATAAGATTATATTTATCTACTATATATTTAACTTTATCTAAGTCCTCAGTGCTACCTGCCACAAACTTAACTGTATCTTTCATAGTCAAATAACTAAAATTTTCTACTAGCATTTTCTCTTCCATATTACTTGACGGAAGCTTATAATCCATAGTAAACCTTGGTGGATTTTCTATTGTAGCAAACTTATTAAGAAGTACGCTTCCATTAGTCTCTATTTCAACATGAAGTTCTCTATCTTTAGAAAGAAGTTCTAATAATTCTATTATTCCTTCTTGAAAAAGAGGTTCTCCTCCAGTTAAGGTTATATTTCTAACACTTGTAGATTTTATATATTCATATATTTCCTCTGTGGACATTAACTTATAACCTACATTTTCTTCATTAGCCCACATAGTATCGCAATAGCTACATTTTAAATTACAGCCTGCAAATCTTATGAATACAGCTAATTGTCCACAACGCTGTCCTTCTCCATTAATACTAACAAACTTTTCAACTACATTAAAATTCATCTTAAATCGCACCACTTTCTTCATACACAGCACTATTAGTAGGTGTTTCGTAAACCGTAGCTCTCTTTACGCTATATCCTTTATTCTTCATCTCTTTAAAGAAATGTGCTGCAAAATTTTCTGCTGTTGGTCTAAAGTTTACTTCTATTACTCTAAATCCATCTTCTAATATACAACCTAGAGTCTCTTTTCTCATAGTTCCACTTTCAATTATTAAGGCATGATCATAATAGTCTGCCATAGCCTTAACATCTGTTTTTAAATCTCCAAAGTCAATTACCATACCATCAAGTTGGCCACTACTTACTAAAGTTTCTGATTGTACTTCAATTTCAACCTTCCATCTATGTCCATGAATATTTGCACATTTACCTTCATATCTAGCAAGAAAATGAGCACTATCAAAACTGTGTTCTGCTTTTAAAATGTACATATCTCTTCCCCCTAAATCTATCTGAGAATCTTGCTTCCATAATAGCAACAACCAATAGCTCCATTAAATTGAGGCTCTTCTACAGATACTATTTCTTCATAATCTTTTTTTAGGTATTCTCTTATTGCAATATTATTTGCAACACCACCTGTTAAAACTAGCTTTTTACCTCTAAATTTATTTAGAAGATTCTGTAGCCTCTTGTATAACGAGTAGTTAACTCCTGAACATAGTCTTTCAATACTTATGCCTTCAGCTATCTTTCCAATAAGTTCTGATTCAGAAAATACCGCACAAGTTGAATTTAACTCCACAGGATTTTCTGAGTGCTTACTCATTTCATCAAGAGATATTTCAAGTACGTTTGCCATATTCTCTAAATATCTTCCACAAGAAGCCGCACATTTTTCATTTAGCTCCAAATCTGTAGTAACACCCTTTTCCACTTTAACAACCTTAACATCTTGACCACCTACATCAAGAAGTATAAAATCCTTTAAATGAGTTTGATAAATTGCTCCATAAATATGGGCTTTTATCTCATTTATTGGAGTGAAAAGTTTTAAATCAGTATTATTTTTTCCATATCCTGTAGACACGGCTCTATCAACTTCACCTATAGAAAGCTTTTCTAAATCAACAACTACCTTTCCATCGAAAGTACAGTAGTCTCTATAGAAGCTCATTGTGCTTATTTTTTTCTTCTCTACTATATTATTATCTTCCATTAAAACAATCTTAACTTCTCTACTTCCAAGATCTATTCCTAAAATTCGCATCTTTCAGCCTCCTTTAAATCAAGAAGCATATCTAGAAAGGCTTCTAATCTTAGCTTAGTTCTTGCATCTAATGTATTTAACTTGTCTCCTTCAATATTTAAAATCGGAATATCTAATTGACTTTTAAGCACTATATCTTCAACTGCTCTATGACAAAAAGCCTGCGTATAGTGAATTATGCCATCTAGCTTTCTCTCTTTGATTTGCTTCTTTAATTCCGTAATTCTAAATTTTGTATCATAGGGATACGTATAATCATAATATTGTTCAAATATATTTAAAGCTTTATCTCCCCTTGGAAAAGCAAACTCTCTTTGAACCTCGTTGTATACAAAATGAGCATGAAACTTTTCAACAAACTCATATATATCTCCGGTCATTGGAGGAACACCTATATATCCTAATCTTAATTTCTTATTTATTGGCTCTCTCTTCTCTATATTATGGATTGTTTTTTTAAGATCATCTTCAAATACATCAACATCACCATTAAAATCACTCAAACTTACCTGATATAGATGATTCTCAAAACCAGTAGCTTTATTCTCTGCATATGTAAGTTCATCTATTTCTTTGCCTAATTTTCTAACTTCATTTAATCTTTTTCGAACTCTCTCAGCTTCTGCCTCACTTACATTAAACATATCCATAAACTTTTTAATTTCACTTTCTACTTCTTCTAGCTTACGACCATGTGGAAAAGAAAATGGATAAACCTTTATACCTTTTAATTCAAGAACCTCAACAAGAGCCTTAGTGTTCGAACAATCTCCACCTATAACTCCTACTATTTCTTCAATATTTTCTTCTAAACAAACTCCATAAAGTCCTTTTATCCAAGCACATAAGCTTTTGGGAAATCCGTCTCTCTCAGCTATATCTATATATTTTAAGTAACTTTCTGAAGTTATAAAAATATTATTTAAATCTACTGGTGTATATCCTGCAGCAATTAAAACTTCAATGGGTACTGTTGTTGTTAACCCTATCTTTTTCATTGTATTTCTCCTTACTCTCATAACTAAATAACCATAATTTGATAATTTTTTGCAAAACAAAAAGGGCGTACGCCCTCCATAAACAAAAAAACTACCTAAACCCGTAGTTAGTCCTAGTTTTGTTTATAGACAGGATGGTTACGAACTGTCTTTATTCTTTTTTCATCTATCATTATATTCTATAAAATGCTGAAAATCAATGATTTTGGAAGAGTAATTTATTCTCAGTTCCATTCCTTATAATTGAAATTTATGTTATATTTACTATATGATTAAAGTATAAATTAGCAAATACTTGTAGATTTTTGCGAATCTAACCATTATAGAGGGAGAAGTAAAATGCCTAAACAAATAATAATAGTGTTAATTCTTACATTTATAATTTATGTAATTTCAACTCTATCCTATTCAGTAAGAATTGTTGGGGTAAGGACAGGACGAATAGCAATATCTTTTGCAGTATTCAATATATTTGCCTTAATCTCTAGAACTGCAAATAGTATTCAAGCTCCATTAATGGCTAAAACAATTGAAAGTACCATAAAAACAGGAAACCCTGAAAATTTATTATATATATTTAGATGGATAATATTTTCTACAACATTAGCAACAATTACAGGTGCCCTTCTAATGCCAACATTTATAAAGGTATTTGGAAAAGCTGTTGAATCATTTAGCATTTATCGTTCTATACCTAGATTATTACTACATGGTTTCTCTAAATCAGGAATAGAGCAGTTTAAAAATAGCGTCACAAAACCTAAAAAAGAGAATCTTCAGCAACTAAAAAGTTTTAACATGATTCCTAAGAAGATTATTTTGCTTAATACAGTAGCTTTTGCAGTATCAACTGTGGGTATTTTGGCATCACTATATGCAGGATGTTTAAATCCAGAATTAAGAACTACCTGTAGCACATTATCCGCTGTTATAAATGGCTTCTCAACAATACTTATGTTTATATTCATAGACCCCTTTATCTCTATGCTAACAGATGACGTGATAAAAGGAGACTGTAGTGAATTACATTTCAATAGATGTATAATTTTCATCGTAGGAGGGCTAATATCTGGTACTATTTTAGCTCAATTTTTATTAGTTCCAGCAGCTGAGCTGATATCTTCTGTAGCTAAGTTAATTTAGAAATAAAATAGATAAAACAGAAAGAAACTATAGCAAATAAGGAAGCATCCCAATATACAGATGGAACCTTTGAATTTGTTGCATATAATTTATCTTTATCCGAATCAACAAAAAAAAGATGTTATGAATTAATTAACAAATATATGACAAAATGACATAAAATGTGGAGTAAGCAAATGAAGAGGGAGTGTCGCACTTGGATAAAAGAGCTGTTAAGAATAATAAATTAATAATATTGCTTCATGAAATATATGGAGTAAATAATCATATAAAATTCATAAAAACCACTATTGAGAAATTTGGATATGATGTTATATGCCCAAATATGATTAATAGACAGCCTTATGACTATTCTCAAGAAGTTGAAGCGTACAATCATTATATAGATGATGTAGGATTTGAAAGTTGTTTTAATAAAGTGAAGAAATTAATTGATAACACTAACTCTGTATATGAAGAAATTTATGTTATTGGATTCAGTGTAGGTGCTACAGTAGCATGGATATGTAGTGAGCTAAATATAAATGGAGTTATTTGTATTTATGGTACAAGAATAAGAGACTTTCTAAAAGTTAATCCAAAATGTCCAGTTCTTACAATCTTTGCAAGTATGGAAAAGTCATTTGAAGTGGATAAAATTGTGAATGAACTTGAAACAAAGAATAATATTGAAGTTATAGTTATACAAGGAAAACATGGTTTTGCAGATCCATTTTCTAATTCATATGATAGTGTATTATTTAAACAAACTATAAATACTATTGTAAACTTTTTGAATAGTAATATTAATATAGGAGCTTCAAAGTTTATAACAAAAGTTAAGGTTAACTAAAGTAAGCAATTTACTAATAGTAAATCGTGAAATTAGGAGGTATTCAAATGAAGTTTTGGAAAATAACTTTATCAACTATATTAGCTATACCAATATTCATCTCAATCTTGAATATCAAGAGCAATTCTAATATTTATGATAGTATTAATACCATAACCCCTACTGTTTTCTATAGGGGGATTTCTATAATTTCAGCATTGATTGTGTTACTCTGTACTGTAATAATAATTTGTACATTCAATATCATAAAAGCAATAAATAATAAAAATAATAAAATCTAGATTGCCATTGGCAGTGAAACATAAGGATTCAAAATATTATGAGGTTGTTTGTAAGGAGGTTATTATATTGTGAATATTACTAATCTAGTTATTCCACTGTTTTTTATTAGTATTATTTTAAAACAGTTAAGATATATGAAAGAACTAATAATACCAACAAGAAAAAGTTATGTAGAAATTCTCACTATATTATTTGCTGTAATTATTTTAATGTGTATTATGTATTTTTATGCTAATATTTGGATTCATTATGTAACAGGAATATTAGGCATTTTTATGTTTATAAGTATGTGGCTTAAGGAAGGAATTAATTCAAAAGGTTTCATATCAATGTATAGATATAAAGATATTATATTATGGAATGAAATTGAAAAAGTTATTATAATCAGTTCAAAGAATGTAAAGATTAAGGTATCAGGTGGTTTTATGCAACAAACATTTAACTTTAAAAAGAGTGATTATGATAATATTATTACTATTCTTAAAGAAAATTTACCTAATCAAGCACATTTACAAACAACTTTCAATAAATAAAGATATAAACAAAATTCTTAGATTATTAATACACAAGGATGAAACTTTTATGGATAACATATGTATATATAAACAATTCGAATAAATTACTAGCATGGCTATCTGATTTTAGAAAAGGAGGTTGAATAATTGATATTATCTAAATTTCAGAGAGTAATTATAGAAATTATACTGTCTATAACTTTATTAGTTCTTCCACTATTGGGTAAAATTTATTATATATCTTTTTATTATGTATTAGTAGCTTTACTAATACTATTGCAAATTCTTATAGAGATTTTTAATTGGAGTAATAAATTAGATGAGAGATTCTATGTAAGATGGCGCAAATCAAGAAAAAATGGATTTTTTATAAATTGTATTCGGCAAGGATTACGTTCTCTTTTATCCATGATAGTAATGGTGAGTATAGGACAATTCTTTGGTAATGGACTTACTCCAATTAATATAGTTATTACGTTACCAAGTAGTTCATTGTTTAAAATTCTAGTATTATTAATAGTTATTAATTCTATAATAGGAATTGTTTCTTGGCATGAAAACGAAAAGAGATACAGCAAAATTTGTTGGAATAAAGAGAAATCAAATTTTTAATTTTAAAAGGAGGCAAACCCATTGGGAGAATTAAGTAAACTTATCAATATAGGTAATAATTTAGAAGCACAGCTTAATGAAATTGGAATAGAAACAGTTAATCAATTAAAAAAAGTTGGAAGTAAACAGGCTTGGTTAGATATTAAATCTATAGACACTTCAGCTTGCATTAATAGGTTATATGCCATAGAAGGAGCAATAAACGGAATTAGATGGCATACTCTTTCAAATGAAGTAAAAAATGATTTGAAAGAATTTTATAATACAGTAAAATAATTATAGAAGGTGAATTATATAAATGTTAATATTTATTTTATTAATCTTATTTGGATTACTACTATTTCTTACTGTTGCTAACATTACTAAATTAATTTTTATATTCACAAATAAATCTATGAGCCAAAAATTTGTTAATATTACTGATTTTCTTCCAATGTCATGCGGCATAATTTTCTCAATAATACTATTAATTATAATTAACTTTAAAGATTACACTGAGCCTATACTAATATCTATAGATATGGTAAGTATTCATTCTCCTGTAGCCTCTTGGCATTCCCCTACTATTTTCTCTTTATTTATAATCGGAATTATTGGATATACTGTTTTAAGATTAAAGAAAACAACACTTCCACCGCTACAAACTGTACTCATGTTTTCTTTTATGTTTATTGGAATATTTATAAGTTAATTATGGATTATTCAGCTTTCAAATAATTTTACTGACTTATTGATTGTTTATTTAATTTTATTTCCACTCCAATAGTTAACTCTCAGCACTAGCTAATTGAAAGTTATATCATTTAAAAATGATATAAGCCTCTGTGGACCTATCACAGAGGCTTTATAAAAAACTCTTCCTAAATACTTGATTTTTTTAAAGTTATCTTCACTTAAAGCAAATCTAATTGCTGGAGTTATTTGAAATTTTTTATATTTAGATTGTTAATTCTATTTTATCTTTTATTCTTTCCTGTACCTTATCTGCATGCCCTTTCATTATTACTGAAATCACTATAAATCCTATCATAATCCCTATAAGAACTATTGTATTTTGAGAAAGATTAGAATAATTCACTCCTGAAATTATTTCTCTAAGACCTCCTATTGCATACGTAAATGGCATTATAGGATTTAATACTTTAAAAAATCTAGGCACAAGCTCCAGCGGGAAAGTTCCTTCTGAGGATGTTAATTGTAATATAAAAAGTACCATTGCCAATAATCTACCTACCTGACCTAATAAATATATCAAACTTTGCATTATAGATATAAAAACTAAAGACAATAGTATGTTAAATAAGAAATATAATGGTACATTAGCTGGCTCTAATCCTAATATTAATACGACCATACTAACAAATACAGCTTGAAGTATTCCTATAAATCCATAGGATAAAAGCTTTCCAAGAACCACTGATGCAGGACTTGCATCTATGTCTTCATCTACCTTATCTGTTATTACGAAGAACATTAAAAGTGTCCCAACCCATAAAGATATAGCAATAAAATATGGAGCAAACCCAGTTCCATAGTTAGGCACATAGTTTGTTGGTTCTTCTATAATCTCCATAGGCCCTGATACAAATTCCCCCATTTCCTTACTGCTAACTTTTAAGTTATTACTAATTTTAATAGAACCTTCTTTTAACTTATTGCTTAACTCCTTTGAGCCATCATATAATTTATCTACTCCAACTGCAAGCTCTGGCATCTTAGCATTCAATTCATTTAATCCAGCAGTTAGTTGTACTGAACCATCCTGTAATTGACCTACCCCAATTTCTAAAGCATTAGAAGCTTCATATAATTTATTAACTCCACCATTTAATTCTGGCATAGCCCCAATTAATTGCTGAGCCATAGCTATATTATTATCATTTAATGCATTCTGAGCTACTTCCAAGATTTTTTCATTATTCTTTAAATCCTGTTTCATTTTTAATAATTGCTGCAATAACTGTGGTGAGTTTTTTATACTCATTAATTGCTCTTCTGTTAATTTGCTCTCTATATCTGTAATTATGGGTTTAGCCATTTCTAAGTCCATTTGTAATGCTTCTATTTTAACAATTGATTTTTTTACATCTGATGTATTTAAAAGCTGTAAAATCATCTTAACACTTGCTAAATTTTGTGCATTAGAGTGTAAATCCTCTTTCATTTCTAAAAGCTGTGGAAGTAATTTATTTAAATACTCTACATTTTCTACACTTAATGCGGTCTTAATTCCCCCTATAAGCTGTGAGTTATCTTTTATATCCTTTTGAACAATTTCTAAGCTTGAAATATTTTTTGACACTTCATCCATAGTAGAAACTAAATCTTTCATATTGTGTGAAGTATCTGAGGTTAACCTATTGTATCCTTCAACTATTGATGTAAGTTCAAGTTTTTCTGCATCAGATAAACTACTACTAGTACTTATAGCCTTCTGAACTTTTTCCTTATGCTTATTAAGTTCTTCAGCAGTGGATATGAATTTTTGTGATGCTATCTGCTGATCTTTTAAAAATTTGCTCATACTATTAAGATCAACTGTTGTTAATGCTTCTGCTTCATTAAGAATTTTTGTAAGCTTATCTGCATTACTTAATAATCCTATAAGTGGCTTAATTTTATCTGCATCTACTTTTGATAATGCTTCTGTATCATTTATTAATTTACCTATATTTTCAACATTCTTTGTTTCTGTAATGTCTTTCAGTTCTGACATATTCAACAATAGATTTGCCTTTTCTATATCAATAGTTCCAAAATCTTTTATGGTTTTATCTATAATTAACATATTTTCTTTTGTAATTAATGATGGTATTATCTCCAGAACTGATGTATCAGCTCTGCTTAGAGCTTCAGCATCCTCCATTATTGTCTTAACACCATCAATATTTTCCTTTTGTAATACTCCTTTTAATTCTGGATGTTTTAAAAACTCTAAAGATGCGCTATCTACTGTTGTTTTAAGTTGCCCTATTCCAGTACTCATTTTAGGAAGTTTACCTTGTAATTGACTAAGACCCTCTATAAGTCTATTTGACCCATCATAAAGCTTAAGCGTACCATCTTGCATTTTAGGAATACTATTTCTCATAGTTCCTATACCCTCGTATATTTTTGAACCTCCATCAGCAGCGCTTACCATTCCGTCTTTAATGTCATAAAGATTATCAAATGTTATTTCAGTGAAGTTACTTGTAATATTCTTCGTTATATCTTTTTTCAACTCTAAAGCAACTCTATGATTAATTTGAGATGCCAAAAAATTCTTTTTCTCATTAGCTATATAATGTATTGAAGGTTTTTCAAGTTTTCCCTCCTTAGCATTAGCTATTTTCTGAGAAAAGTCTTCTGGAATTATAAACACAGCGTAATACTTTTCACCTTCTAAACCTTCTTTTGCTTCCTTAGCATTTGAAACAAAATCCCATCCTACCTTTTTATTATCCTTTAGCCCTTGCAAAATGTCCTTTCCATAAGTCACTTCTTTATTATCAATTATGCTTCCTTTATCTAAATTCACCACAGCAACAGGCATTTCATCAAGCTTACTGTAAGGATCCCAAAAAGCAGAAAGATACAGCAAGCTGTATAAAAGTGGTACGATTATAATTGCTATAATTGATACTCTTATAAATCTGTTTCTAAATATATTAGAAATATCTCTTCCTGCTATCTTTAAGAATTTCATTAAACCACCTCTTTATTTAATTTGTTATACAGATATTTATACTGACTAGTCAGTATAAATATAACTCTTTTATTTTTATATGTCAATACTTCTCAGTAAACAATTATACTATGGTAAAATTAAAATAACTTAAAATCACCTTTTTAGTGACTTTAAGTTATTTTGTTAATATTATATAAATTTTAATTTGTCATTCCTTTTAATAAATAATCGGTTAAATTTTCTATTATCTCATCCAAATTTATTGTGTCTTCATTAATTAGTTCATATACAATAGTTGAACATAACGCGCCAAAAAAAGTATACGCCTTAAGAGAAGTACTTCCATTTTTAATAATTCCTTTTTCCATTGCTTCACTTAAATATTTTTCTATTAGCATAATATAATTTTGAACTATGTCACGAAGCTCCAATTGCCTTAATTCAGTCCCCCAGAGTTGACTTATTATGACTTTAAAAAAATCCCTATTTTTATACACTAAATCTATTTGTACCTTGCATAGAATTTTTAACTTTGATACAATATCTTCCTCATTATCAACATTCTTTTGGACATTCTCTTTTATTTTATTCATACCTTCTTTTACTATGTACTTAAAAATTTCTTCTTTACTTTTAAAATGATAGTATAATGTACCTTTTGCCACTCCTGCCATTAATGCAATATCATCCATAGTAGCTCCATTATATCCACTAGAAGAAAAAACCTTTATAGCTGCTTCAAAAATAGCATTTTTAGTTTTACTCATGTAGTTATCACTCCAAATTTTTTATACTGTATAGTATAATTTATTTGTTTTTATTATACTGGTCCATTACGCAAAATACAAATTTTTGTTTAGTATCATACGCCTTATTTTTTCATATTAAAAAGCAACCACTTAATGTAGTTGCTTTTTAACGTGACGAAATCGATTTTTACACTTATATATTATTTACTATATTTCCACTAGGATCTATTGTAACTTCACTATACGGAACGATAGTATTTGCCTCTAACATAGCTCCTTTAACTGAGTTTACAATTCCTGTACAGCAAGGTACTGACATTCTTATAACTTTTATGCTTCTAATATTATTATTTCTTAATATCTCTGCTAATTTTTCTTTATAGAATTGATTATCATCAAGTTTTGGACAACCTATCATTGTAATTCTATCTTTTATAAAATCTCTGTGGAAGTTAGCATATGCATATGCTGTACAATCTGCTGCAATGAGAAGATCTGCCCCTTCTAAATATTGTGCTTTTGTATTTATAAGTTTTATTTGAACTGGCCATTGTCTTAGCTCTGAAGTATTCTCCGATGAATCTCCACTTACTTGTATTTTAGCCACTTGAGTTTCTTTTGGTTTTTGTATAGGTTCTCTCTTAATCATCTTTGCCATAGTTCCCGGACAACCACATGGCATATCTCCTGCTTTTTCTTGTTTCTTTCTCTCTTCCATTCTTCTCATCACTTCCTCTTCATTATATTCTGCTGCTTCTCTTTCTATAATCTTTATGGCATCTGTAGGACATCCTGGTAAACAGTCCCCTAACCCATCACAATATTCATCACTTATTAATCTTGCTTTTCCATCTACCATCTCAATAGCACCTTCATGACAAGCATTCACACAAATTCCACATCCATTACATTTCTTCTCATCTATAGTAATTATTTTTCTTTTCATATCATAATACCTCCTAATAAATATTATTCCCTGTTGATTTATTAACTTTATTATACTAGTATTATTATAATAGGTATGTAACCTACGTTACCAACTATATATTAATTTTAGGGAGGTCACTATGCAAAATATTGGTGAAAAATTAGATTCTTGTTCTTTATTTAAAGACTTTACTATAGAAGAAACTGTAAAAATATTATCTAATACAAATTATAAAATAGGCAAATATAAAAAAGGAGAGGTTATTGCCCTTGAAGATGATCCCATATCTAGTATAGGTATAATTCTAGAGGGTGGCATAGAAGTTCAAAAAACCTATCCTTCCGGAAAAGTTGTAACCATAAATAGATTAGGAAATGGTCAGATATTTGGAGAAGTCATAATTTTTTCTAATAAAAAGACCTATCCCTCAACTATAGTTTCTTCCTTAGACTCTGAAATATTATTTATATTTCAGGAAGACATTATAAGGCTTTGCAGCTCTAATGTAACCTTTTTGAACAATTTTATGAGAGTATTATCTAATCGAATATTAAATTTAAGTAAGATACTTAAAGATCTATCTTATCAAACCATAAGACAAAAAATTGCAAGCTTTTTATTAGATGAATATAAAAAACAAAAAAGTTCAGTTGTAAAAATAAACTTTTCAAGACAGGAGATGGCAGAGCAATTTGCAACTACTCGTCCCTCCCTTTCTAGAGAGTTAATTAATATGAAAAATGATGAATTAATTGACTTTGATAAAAAAACAATCACTATATTAGATCTAGAAGCACTTGAGGAAACTCTCTTCTAAAAAAGAACTTGCCACGCAAGTTCTTTTTTTATTATTTCCTCTAAATTAAAAGGAATAATTTTCTCATTTAAAGAAATCCTAATACTTAGGACATATTGAATTAGATAGGAGGGTTTTATATTGAAAGAATTAAAAGACGGTGTATATTGGGTTGGGGGAACCGACTGGATAGTTAGACATTTTCATGGATACGAATTATCAACTCACAGAGGTAGTACATATAATTCTTACCTTATAAAAGATGAGAAAACTGTACTTATAGATACAGTTTGGGCACCACTTACAGATATGTTTTTAGAGCACTTAAAAGAAGTTGTTGATCCTAGTACTATTGATTATATTGTAGTGAATCATGCTGAACCTGACCATTCTGGTGCTTTATCAACTATATTAGAATATTGTCCTAATGCTACTATTGTTGTGTCAAAGGCTGGCCTTGAAAGTACTAAAAAACACTATCATAAGGATTGGAACTTTAAAGTGGTAGGTACTGGGGACAAATTAAATATAGGTGAAAATGATCTTGTATTTGTAGAGGCAAAAATGCTTCACTGGCCCGATAGCATGTTTACATATTTAACTGGAAAAAATATATTATTTTCAAATGATGCCTTTGGTCAACACTTTGCCTCTTCAGATATATTTAATGATACAGTTGATGAAGTTGAAATAGCTCAAGAAGCTTTAAAATATTACGCAAATATACTAACTCCTTTTAGCAGATTTGTTACGAAAAAAATAGAAGAATTAAAAGGATTCAATCTACCTATTGATATGATAGCGCCTGCTCATGGGGTTATATGGAGAAAAAATCCCATGGATATTGTTGGAAAATATTATGAATGGGCTAAAGGAAACTCCGAGAAAAGTGTAGTCATCCTCTATAACTCCATGTGGGGTGCAACTCATAAGATGGCAGATTATATAGCTCATGGAATAGCTGAAGCTGGAGTCAGCTATAAAATTTATAATGCTGCCACAGCAGATAAAAATGACGTCATTGCAGAAATTTTCAAAGCTAAAGGTATACTTTTAGGCTCCTCTACTGTAAATAATGGTATTCTAACTTCTCTTTCCCCTTTTATAGAAGAATTAACTGGACTTAAGTTTATAAACAAAGTAGGTGCTGCTTTTGGTAGCTATGGTTGGAGTGGAGAGTCACCTCAACTCCTTACTGAACACTTAGAAAAAGCTAAAATAAAAGTGCTACAAGAAGGATTAAAAATAAAATATAACCCAACAGAAGAAGAATTAGAGGACTGCTTTAATTTTGGAAATAGTTTTGGGAAAAAACTTCTAGCAGAGTTTTAAAAATAAAAGGATATAAAAATCTATTTAAAGATTTTTATATCCTTTATATTTTGCCTTAAAGTAAATATTATTTTCCTAAGAATAATTCTATATCATCTTCAACTGTTCCAATTCCAGCGATTCCAAAGTTTTCAACTAAAACTTTAGCTACATTTGGTGATAAGAATGCTGGTAGTGTTGGTCCTAAGTGAATGTCTTTAACTCCAAGATATAATAATGCAAGTAATACTATTACAGCCTTTTGCTCATACCAAGCAATATTAAATGAAATTGGTAAATCATTAATATCTGAAAGCTCAAATACTTCTTTTAATTTAAGAGCTATAACTGCTAATGAGTATGAGTCATTACATTGTCCAGCATCTAATACTCTTGGTATTCCACCGATATCTCCAAGGTTAAGTTTATTATATTTGTATTTAGCACATCCTGCTGTAAGAATTACTGTATCCTTTGGTAGTGCTGCTGCAAAGTCTGTGTAGTAATTTCTACTCTTAGCTCTTCCGTCACATCCAGCCATTACGAAGAATCTTCTGATTGCTCCACTCTTAACTGCATCTACTACTTTATCAGCTAAAGCCATCACTTGGTTGTGTGCAAAGCCTCCTACAATTTCTCCTTTTTCAATTTCTGTTGGAGAAGCACATTTTTTAGCGTGTTCAATAATTGCAGAGAAATCTTTTGGCTCTCCATCTTTTCTTTCTTCAATATGAGTTAATCCTGGGAAGCCAGTTGCTCCTGTTGTGTATACTCTATCTTTATATGAATCTTTAGGTGGCACTAAACAGTTTGTAGTCATTAATATTGGTCCATTAAAGCTTTGAAATTCTTCATTTTGTTTCCACCATGCATTTCCGTAGTTTCCTACAAAGTGTTCATATTTCTTGAATGCTGGATAGTAATTTGCTGGAAGCATTTCACTATGAGTATATACATCTACCCCAGTTCCCTCTGTTTGCTTTAATAACTCTTCCATGTCTTTTAAGTCATGACCACTTATTAAAATAGCTGGGTTATTTCTAACACCTATATTTACTTTTGTTATTTCTGGATTTCCGTAGCTTTCAGTATTTGCTTTATCAAGTAACGCCATAACATCTACACCGAATTTACCTGCTTCTAAAACTATAGCAATCATCTCTTCTACACTTAATTCTTTTGTTGTTGATGCTAAAGCCTTTTTAAGGAATGTGTAAGTTTCCTCTTCTTCATATCCTAAGTTAAATGCATGTTCAGCATATGCTGCCATACCTTTTATTCCATATATTAATAACTCTCTTAGAGATCTTACATCTTCATTTTCTGTTGCAAGTACTCCTACAGTTTTAGCTTTTTCTTCAAGCTCTTCTAAAGTGTTTCCATTCCATAAAGCTGAATCATGAGTTATATCTTCTACATTTATTTTAGCATTTATTAATGAAGCTTTAACTTCATCTCTTAGTGTCAGGCCTCTTCTAATTCTTGAATCAAAACCTTCTTTATCAAAATTAGCATTTGTTATAGTTGCAAATAATGAATCTACTATAAACTTATCTGCCTTCTTATTTTTAATTCCAGCTTCCTCAGCTTTTAAACCATATAATGAAATTCCCTTAAGCGTGTGAATTAATAAATCTTGTAGATTAGCTACATCTGCTGGCTTTCCACATACTCCTTTTATTGTACAGCCTTTACATCCTACAGTTTCTTGACATTGATAACAGAACATACTCATTAAAAATTCCCCCTTTATATTTATTTAAAATTGAATTATTCTCTCAACTTGTTTCTATGTACTCATTATAGGTGTAATATGAAGTAAGTTCTGTACCTTTTGTTACAAAACTAAAAATATTTTAACAAAGAAAACCAAATTTAACATATGTATATATAAGCTATTCACATAACTTTTACAAACTTATCCTTCGTTTTCCTATAAAATATCATATTATTTATATATTAGTCATGATATAATCTAATTCGTACAACTTTAACGGGAAGGTGATAAAATGAAATACTTTAATGAGAAAACTTCTAATGTTTTAAATGATCTTAACGTTGATTCTTCTAAAGGTTTATCAACATCAGAAGCAAAGACAAGATTAGACAAGTATGGCCCTAATGAATTTACTGCACAAGAAAAGGGTTCTATTTGGGATGATATAAAAGATGCTTTAACAGAACCTATGATGGTAATTCTTTTAGTTGCTGCACTTATAAGTGCTCTAATAGGTGAATTTCACGATGCTATAGGAATTATATGCGCTGTTTCTATAGGTATTGCAATAGGAATTATAACAGAAGGAAAATCACAAAAAGCAGCAGAAGCTCTTTCAAAGATGACAGAGAATATAGAAGTTAAGGTGCTTCGTAACGGAAGTATAATGCAAATCAGTAAAAATGAACTAGTTCCAGGAGATATAGTTCATGTAGAAATGGGAGATATGATTCCCGCAGACGGAAGACTTATTGAGACCATGGACTTAAAGCTAAGAGAAGACATGTTAACCGGAGAATCCGAAGATGTAAGCAAGAATGCTGATCTTATTATTGATATGGAAACCATTGAAGCTAAAGGCAAAACTGTAACTCAAGAGCCTATTCCTGCAAAACAATTAAATATGGTCTTTGGGGGTACCCTTGTAGCATATGGTAGAGGAAAATTTGTAGTTACTTCTACTGGAGACTCTTCTGAAATGGGTAGAATAGCTAAGAATCTTGAAGATGGAGACTTTGAGACACCACTTCAAATAAAGCTTGGAGATTTAGGTACTAGAATATCTAAGCTATCTAGTGCTATAGCGGCTATTTTATTCATAATTATGTTATCTAAAATGATTATATCTAATACCTTAAACGTAGATACTTCTGGAATATTTCCATTTTTAGACTCTATCGGACCAGTTAAAACAGCCTTTGTAGTTTGCGTAGCTTTAATAGTTGCTGCAGTTCCAGAAGGCCTTCCAACAATGATAAACATGACTCTTGCTATTACTATGCAAAAGATGGCTAAAATAAATGCCCTTGTTACTAAAAAGGAAGCTTGTGAAACAATAGGTTCTGTAAGTGTAATCTGTTCAGATAAGACCGGAACTCTAACTCAGAATAGAATGACTGTAGAAAAGGTATATTTACACGGTAAGTTTGTTGAGAAAGAAGATTTAAGCCAAAGCAGTAAATCTTTTATAGATAACTGCTTAATAAACTCTACTGCTGATATTGAAAAAACAGAAAATGAGGTTAAATATTTAGGTAGTGCTACAGAGTGTGCTCTCCTTCTATATAATGACTCTTACGATTATATAAAGGAAAGAGAATCTACAAAAGTACTTCACCAAATACCTTTTACTTCTAAACGTAAAAGAATGAGTACAATAATTCATGAAGATAATTCTCATACTGTTTTAACTAAAGGTGCTCCTGAGGTTATTTTAGATTTATGTCATTATGAACAGTTAGATGATAAAGTTGTAAAACTTACTAATATAAGAAAACAAGAAATATTAAAAGAAATTGAAGGACTTCAAAAAAGATCAATGCGTGTACTTGGCTTCTCTTATAGAAATATAAATGAAGAAGTTGCAATGTCTTCTGAAGAAGGAGTTATTGAGAACGAACTAATATTTAATGGCTTCGTTGGAATAAAAGATCCTTTAAGACCTGATGTTGAAAAGGCAGTTAGCGTTGCTAGGCAAGCTGGAGTATTAACTAAAATGCTTACTGGAGACAATATAAATACAGCTATAGCAATTGGTGAAGACCTTGGACTTTTAAAAGATGGTCTAAGAGCTGTAGAAGCTTCTTATATAGATACACTAACTGATGAAGAACTTAGAGAAGAAATAAAAACTATAGCTATAGTTGCTCGTTCAAAACCTGATACAAAGATGAGAATAGTTCAAGCTCTTCAAGTAAATGGTGAAGTTGTTGCTGTTACTGGAGACGGAATAAACGATGCCCCTGCTTTAACCAAAGCTGATGTAGGTATTGCAATGGGTATTGCTGGTACTGAAGTTTCTAAGAATGCCGCAGATATTATTCTTACTGACGACAGCTTCGGAACTATCGTTAAAGGTATTAAATGGGGACGTGGAATATATGAAAACTTTCAAAGATTTATTCAGTTCCAAATTACCGTTAATATAGTTGCATTTTTAACTGCTATCTTATCAGTAATATTTGACTTTCCAATGCCATTTACTACTATTCAATTATTATGGGTAAATATCATAATGGACGGTCCACCAGCACTTTCTCTTGGACTTGAACCTGTCCGTGATGCGGTTTTAAACAGAAAACCAATTAATAGAAATTCAAGTATAATAACTAAAAGCATGATGACAACTATGATTTTAAATGCAATATATATAACAGGTATAATAGTTATACAAATGATGTTTAATCCTCTTGGTGCAGAAGTTCCACCTGCTGGGCATGTTGGACCAAGTGAAATGGAGACTGTACTCTTTGCTTTATTTGCTTTTAGCGCATTATTTAATGCATTTAACTGTAGAGAATTCGGATCAAACAGTATACTCCCTTATTTTAAAAACAATACAATTGCACTAAAAGTAATAAGCATAACAGCTATTACTCAAATAGTTATAACAACAATATTTGCAGACTTCTTTAATGCAGTTTCACTAAGCCCTATTATGTGGTTTAAAATAATATTAACATCGGCTTTAGTAATTGTTGTAAATGAAGCTTTAAAACTTGTAGTTAGAATGTTTAAAAAAGATGAAAACTTAAATACACATAGCGGCATGGCTGCATAACAAAAATAGAGTGGAAAGCATAAGTGCTTTCCACTCTATTATAATTCTATAGTCTCTTTTATAAACAGATTTGGTTTTTTCATTAAATCAATCTCATAGTAATCTTCGTTGGCTTCATCTTCAATTATATTAACTATTGGTCTAGCTGGACATGATCTATGAATATCCACAACTATTCCTTTTCTACCATCTTCAAGTAATACTCCTGTTCCTATAGGATAGATAGCTATATTTTCAATAAACCTATTATATACATTAGCATCTAGCTTGTACACCGTTTGAGCTTCTAATATCTCTAGGGCTGTATATATTGAGATTCCTTTTTTACCTTCTTTATCAGATGTCATAGAATCAAACATATCACATATAGTTACAATCATAGAATATAGAGATATTTCTTCTCCACTTAAACCTCTAGGATATCCTCTTCCGTCTAATAGCTCATGATGAGAATAGACTATTTGTTTTGTGATATATGATAAAGACAAATCATTTTTTACAATCTCGTAACCATATTCAGTATGCTTCTTTACTATTTCTTTTTCTTCTTCTGTTAATTCATCTGATTTATTTAATATCTCTGGATCAATTTTACTTTTTCCAATATCATGAAGCATAGCTCCCATAGCTATTTCTTTGATATCCTTTTCTTTTATGCCTAGTGACCTTGCTGTAAGCATAGATAGTATTGCTACATTAACACTATGCTTATATGTATACATATCCGTACCCATAAGCTCTGTCATAGTATATAATACATTTTCATTTTCTTTTAAATTATTTAATATATTCTCTATAATATTTTCAACCTCAAGATGGGCTTGAAGTGGTATCCATTCTATTTTTTCTTTCCCTCTGCTCTTATACATAGCCATTTCAAATAATCTTTTTACGGTACTAATAGCTTCAATTCTAACTTTATCATCAACTATACTATGAATCTCTATTCCTTCTGATATTTCATCTTCTATATAAATATATAATATTTGATGCTTTTTTAAGATACTAATTAATTTTTTATCTAATTGAATCCCTTTACTTAGTAATAATCGCCCATCAGAAGAATATATTGACTTTCCTAAGAATACGCCTTCTTTTACATGACTTACACTTACGGGGCGCATATTTTGCCTCCTCTTCAATCATAATATGTTTATAATAAAATTTTTCTAATATATATAATTATATATTACATATTTTAAATTTACAATAAAAATACCTAGAGTTAACAAAGCTCTAGGTATTTATTTTAAATTATATTATACTAATATTGACTTTTATTCGAAGCTGATTTTGCATTTAATTGTTTAGTTTTTTCTAATACTTGAGTATTTGAACTTGATGGAGTACTTGTTATATTGCTCATTCCTGCTGATGCATTACTAATTGTACTTTCTGTAGTTATATTTGATGTTGTAGCATTTGAAGCAGATTGTGCATTTAATTGTCTTGTTTCTTCTAATGTTGAGTTATTAGTACTACTACTCATGTTTCCTGTACTAAAATTAGTAGTTGCTGTATTAGTCATTCCTAATCCATTAGCTTTTGATGCCGATTCTACATTTAATCTTTTTGTTTCTTCTAATTCATAATTATTATTCATATTTTATATCCCTCCAGCAATAATTTTATTATTTTTCTTTGTGTTTTTCAGCACAAATATATCTTATCCATTTTCGATTGCTACATACTTATAAAATCTTGTTAAGTTAGGAATTTAACTATTCTTTATCCGCAAAACAGGATGATATATAATTTAATGTTTTATTTTCATTCAACAAAATTATTTTACTACATATATTATATATGTAGTAAAATAATTAGATGAGGTGTAATCAATGAGTAAGTACCCTAGAAAATATGAAAACTTATTTCGTAATAATGAGGATTCTATGAATCTCATGGAATATATAGATGAAAATCATGATTTAATATCCCCTATTCAACATATGTGTGGAATGTGTCCTATGTATCCTATAAGTGGTTATCCAATGCAATGTATGCCTATGCAAAATATAGGTCTTCATCCTATGTATAATATAGCTGGTATGAATAACATGCCTATGAATCCCTTTGAAGATGATGATTATGATCATGACGATTATATGGATTTTGACTAAAATATTACTAAATAATTAAGAAGGTGCTCTTCATAAATGAAGAGCACCTTCTTTATACTTAAAACATATCTTTTCTGTATAAATATATAGTTACAATAGTTGCTACGATCATAGTTATTGAAACTACAATCCAAAAGGCATTAGGTTGTGATGAAAAAGGGATTCCTGAAACATTCATACCAAACAAACCAGAAATCATTGTAGGAATGGACATTACAATAGTAATAGATGCTAAAAGCTTCATTACTATATTTAGATTATTGGATATTACAGAGGCAAATGCGTCCATTGTTCCACTTAAAACATCACTATATATACTTGCCATTTCGATAGCCTGCTTATTTTCTATAATTACATCTTCAAGAACATCTTGATCTTCAGGGTATTTTTGCATTAGCTCCATCTTTAACATTTTCTCTAAGGTAACTTCATTAGATTTAAGTGAAGTTGAAAAATAAACAAGAGATTTTTCTAGGGATAAAAGCTGTATTAACTCTCTATTTTTCATAGACTTTTGAAGTCTATTTTGTATTAATGTACTCTTCTTATCTATTTGACGAAGATATATTAAATAAAAACTAGCAATTCTGTATATAATTTGCAATATAAATCTTGAACGTTTAAAAGTGTAAAATGATTTTATTTTACCTACCACAAAATCATTTATTATCTTGCTATCCTTTAAACAAACAGTTATAATGGCTAGCTTCGTATGTATAATTGCAAATGGATAGGTGTCATATACTAATGAATTGTCCTCCATATCTGTAAAAGGAATATCTAGAATGATAAGAGTATTACCATCTTCTATATCTATACGAGAAGTTTCTTCCTCATCTAAGGCTGACCTTAAAAATTCCATTGGAACCTCAAACTTTTTAGATATTAAGGATAGTTCGGCATCAGAAGGATTAACCATATTAATCCAATATCCTGAATCACTAAAATTTATATCCTCAATTTTTTTTAGCTCTTCTCCTACAGTTTTAAATATCGAAATCATATTAAAACCTCCACTATAAAAAGCCTTTGTAAATACAAAGACTTTATATTTTTCCACTTTTTATATTATTACTAATATGGTTTTATGTCAATAAAGATTACTTAGTTAAGTCAAAAACATAATAGCTCTAAGCACTTCAAAATAGTCTTTTGTATTTAATACTATAGACTTAGGTGATGATAATTCTGCTCCTGGATAGAATGAAAATCTATATGCCTTTGTATGTACTGTATATCCTATTTCCAGCTTAAAATGCTCAGGTAAATCAATCTTATATAAACTTAAATCTTCATTTAATGCCTCTTCTACTCTTTTTTCTATAAGTTCAACTGCGAGATCTGGATGAATGCTTACAGTTGATCCTCCTACTCCTTTTAACACAGAAACAGTTTTTATGTTTTCATTTAAAGATTGTACTTCTTCACAAATTCCTGTATCTCCACTTAAAAATGCACAAGGTACTCCAACATAAGCTGCTGCATAGGCATGAATAAGAAATTCACTAGCATTTTGTCCATTTATTTTTATGTAATCTACCTCAAAAGGATTCATACTGTGTGCTAAAGGATTTGTATTAGCTCCTCCCCTTGAATGGTAACCTGTAAACAGTACTGCATCAAAGGTATCATCTAGTTCCTGCACCATACAGAAAGGATGCCCAGCCCATCCTCTTATTATGTTAACATTCCTTGGCAGTAGCCTTGCATCAAGATTTCTTCCACTATCATGTGCATCCTTAATTAATATCTCTTTAGCTCCAGCTTTTATTGCTCCTTCACATGCAGCTCTTACTTCTCTATTCATTTGCTCTGCAAACTTTTCATAGTCTTCCTTAGACTTTTCAGTTTCATCCCAATGAGCTATCCCTGTAGTTCCTTCAATATCCGCGCTGATATATATCTTCATTTCTTAAGTTCATCCTTTCTATTTTTAGTTAGAAGCTTTATCCACATGAAACCAGAAATTCACACCATCTTCTAAATTCTCAACCCCATATTTATTTTTATGCAAATCTTGAATTCCTTTAACTATAGATAGTCCTAAGCCTGATCCCCCATAGTTCCTTGTTCTCGCCTTGTCTACTTTGTAAAAACTGTCCCAAATCTTATCAATAGCCTCTTCTGGAATGGCCTTACCTGAATTAAATACATCCACACATATTTTATCCTCACCTTGTTTTATAGTAACATTTATAACTCTTTTATCATCTACATGATTTAATGCATTGTTTATATAATTAATAACTATTTGTTCAATTCTCACCATATCTCCATAAGCAATTGCCTCTTCATCTTTTATTAAACTTAGCTTTATCTTTTTTTCTTCAAGGATTGCTCTATACCTATTAATTACTGATTCTATCATTGAAGATATATTGAAAACCTCTTTTTCAAGCTGAAAGTATCCTGATTCAATTTGTGATAAATTTAAAAGATCTTTAACTAATTGATTCATTCTACTAGATTCATTTACTATAACGTTACAATAAAAATTCTTGCTATCATCATCCTCTATTACATTGCTTCTTAAGCCTTCAGCATATCCTTGAATTAACGCAATAGGAGTCTTTAATTCATGAGATACATTTGATACAAATTCTTTTCTTATCTCATCAATTTTTCTTTCTTTTTCTATATCTTCTATTAACCTTTGATTTTTTTCATTTAATTCAGATATGGTACTATCTAATTTACCTGAAAGAAAATCTATATTTTTGCTAAGTTCACCGATTTCATCCTCACTCTCTATACTGCTTATATGTGAAAAATCAAGATTTGCCATACTTTGAGTTATACGATTAAGCTCTAATATAGGCTTTGTAAACTTATTAGAGAATAGATAAGCTACTATGCTTCCTAAAATAAGTGCAATAAACCCAATGAATATTATAAATCTATTAGCAATAGATGCATTTTCAGTAATAGCTGGCAGTGGGGTTCTTATTATAATTATATCTCCTCCATTTAGTCTTCTTATTATAGTTAGAAAGTCCATTTTTGATTTTATATCACTTTGAATCTCAAATACAGTTTTCTTTCCATAGGGTAAATCTGCTACATTATATAACTCTATGTGTTGATTTTCATTAAGAGAGGTTTTTATTTTAAGGTCCAAAGAAGTTCTTCTTTCAAATCTTTTTTCCTCTATATTTCTTATGAATGTGCTATATTTTGCCCTGCCCTTATTACTAACAATCAATATATTTGCTCCTGAAGCATTTTCAAACTTTTCTAGTTCTAAAGCAATGTCTATAGGATTTCCTTCATACATTTCATTAATTTTATCTGTACTTTTAATAAGCAAATTCTTTTTTTCATATATGTAGTACTCTTCTAAAAATTGAGTGTTCAAAAACCAAAATAGAAGAACAAAAATTACAACTAAGGTATTTATCCATATAAATAGCTTATATTTTATTGACCTTTTCATTTTTCACCTCAAATTTATATCCATACCCTCTTACCGTTTGAATATATTCTTCTTTTTCTTCTAGTTTAATTCTAAGTCTATTAATGTGGGTATCTACAGTTCTTAATCCCCCAAAATAATCATACCCCCATACTTGATTCAGTATTTGTTCTCTACTTAGAGCTTTCCCCATATTATCAACAAGATATGATAGCATTTCATATTCCTTTGGACTTAAATCAACTTGATTCCCTTCAATTAGTACTGTCCGAGCTCCTTCATCAAGGACAAGCCCATCAAAGGTTTTTACTGATTTCCCATCACCTTGAGTTCTTCTTAGAACAGCATTTACTCTAGCAACGAGAATATTAGGATTAAAAGGTTTTGTAACATACTCATCAACTCCAAGTTCAAAACCATAGAGTTCATCAAATTCCTCACTTCTTGCTGTAAGCATAATAATAGGAACTTTAGATGTTTTTCTAACTTCCCTACATACTGTCCATCCATCATAACCCGGTAGCATTACATCTAGAATTACAAGATTTATATCTTCACACTCCAATATCATATTAAGAGCCTGTTTACCATCTTCAGCCTCAAGTATTGTATATCCTTCTTTTTTCAAAAAATCTCTTACTAATTTTCTAATAAGCATTTCATCATCTACTATTAATATTTTCTTCGATGTCAAAGCTTTCACCTCCAATAATAGGCTAATGCCATATTCATTATACACTATGTTTGTTACAGTTTCGTTACACAGCATTATTTTCCCATAGAAACATTATGCTATAACATAATGTTTCTATGGGAAAATTTAAAAAATCACCCTTTACAGATTTCAGAGTAAAATAAAAACAAGTATTTTACTCTAAACTCCTTATAGGTGATTTAATATTTTCCTTAATATTCAGTTAACTATTCTTGAGCAACCTTTAAAGTTGTTGATTTATCTCCTCTTATTTTTATAGTTTTATCTCTTTTTAATTCTTTATGTTGTGGAAGTAATTTTTTTGCTGCATCTGCTTGTGCTTGGTTAAGTATACCTGCATCTACTAATTCTTTAAATAAATCAATTCTTACTTTAGCAGTATTTGTTTCAAAATAAGCTTTTCTCTCTTCCTCTGTCATTGCTTTAACTTTTTCCCTTTCAGCTTCTCTTGCTTCAGTTCTTTCTTTCACAAATTCTACCATTTTATCTTCTTGTGATTGTGTAATTGTTCCATCTTTCACTAAAGTATCAAAAGCTGTTGCAAAATCTACATTATCTCTCATTTCAACTTTATGTCCTCTTCCTTGAGGAAGTGCAGCCTTAACTTTGTCTGCTTGTGCTTGATTAAGTATTCCTGCATCTACTAACTCTTTAAACAAATCTATTCTTATTTTAGCTGAATTTGTTTCAAAATAAGCTTTTCTCTCTTCCTCTGTCATTGCTTTCATTTTTTCCATCTCAGCTTTTCTTGCTTCATCTTTTTTGTTCATATATTCAACAACTTTATCTTTTTGTGCTTGTGTAATTGTTCCATCCTTTACTAAGGTATCAAGCTGAGCTTTTATATCTCCTCCAAAGAAACCTTGTTTGAATGCTTCTCTCTTTTCTGTTCCAAGTGTTTGTATTTTACTACTTACTTTATCCTTAGTATTTGCAAAAGCTGTTGTTCCTGCTGATAAGGTTACTCCTGCAATAATTACCCCTGCCATCAATTTTACTACAATTTTGTTACTTTTCATTTTTCATTACTCCTTTCAAATATGTTGTATTTCATTTCATACTCTTATTGTATCTATCTATTGTTACAGTTTCGTCACAGGCTATTGTATTTTCTATAAAAAAATCCTCAGAGCAAAAATACTATTTGCCCTGAGGATTAAATTTATATAAATATGTTTTTTCATTATCATATAATAAAGTAATCATTTAACTTTCTTGGTCCAGCAAGTATATCTCTACCAATAAATAAGGTACCATTGTCCTTTCTCTTAACACTCCATTTCACAAGTATAATATTACCTTCTACGATCTCAATTCCCGTTATGCAACGAGGATGTACACAGCTTCCATCATTAAAATATAATAGTTCACCTACTTCTGGAAACATAGGTCTATGAGTATGTCCAGCAATAAGCATATGCTTTTCTTTTCTTACCCATTCAATAAGCCTTTTTTCTACCGAATCTTTCTTTTTATAATTCTTTGCTGTACTTGTGGGATCATTTACTCCTAATAAATTTAGTGGTCTCCATAAATATCTAACTAAAAATCTACTTAACTTCCATAGTTCATTATTTAAATAATCTACTTGATGTCCATGCACTAAGAAAACTTTATTGTTTGTATCACTATGCTTTAAAACTAGACCTTCATGAACTTTTATATTGGGGAATAAAGGAATATATTGTTTCTCCCGTTCATCAAAGTATTCATATAAATTCTTTTCTATATAATTATTATCTCTTTTTACTATATCATGATTTCCAAAAATAGAGTGAAATCTACCTTCATTAAAAAATTTAGATAGAAGCCAGAAAACATCACTATGTACTTGAATGATACTGGACAATCTATTATTTTCCCAAAGCTCATCTCCATCACCAATCTCTATATAAGTATAATTGCTATGATAATAATGGCTTAATGCTGCAAAATAAAGATTTTGATTTTTAGAAAAATTGTCCGCCCAACTTCCATCACCTCTATGACAATCACTCATTAAAATAATTCTTGAGGAATCATCAAATAATATTTCTTCTGATGAATCAAAAATTTGAGATATACGCTTTAATGTATTCATGGTTAAACCTCTCTAAGGCATTAATTCTGATTATATATATTCCAAAATTAATCCATAAAGAACAGCTTTAATCTAATTAAAAGCAGGAATTGAATTCAATTCCTGCTTTTATAATATTACTTTAGATAATTTGCAATTTTTTCATACATACCAAACAATTGTTTAGTTTTACCTATTTTTAGTACTTCCATATACATCTCTGGTGACTGTTCTCTAATTGCTTTTATCTTATCTGGGAAATTATCATATTCACTAGTTATCTCTTCATACTTATCACATAATAATTTATTCTTTTTTTGTATTATCCAGTCTGTTTTTGTGGTTCTTGTAATAGGCTGCATTGTACGAGCTTTATCAAATTTTAACCCTATAGTATTTCCATTTACAATAAATTCCTTCTCTGAATATCCTGCCTTTTTGAGTCCTTCTAAAAATGCATTTCGCATTTCCTCATCTTTTAAAGTTATGCTTAAATTCATTGTCAATTCTGATGGTTCGGAAAACTCACCAAGCTTAAAAGCTGTTAACCACCAGTGCTTTTCTTTCCTTTTTAAAATTATTTTACCATTTTTCTTCAGATTAAATGACATCTGTAACAAATCTGAATCCTCTGCACATTCATAAAAAGGTCCTTTAAATATTCCAGTAATATCCACATCTGGCTTATTTGTTGCATATACTCCTATTTCACAGCCAGTTGTTAAATCATACTGACCTTTCCAAAGTTCAATCAACCATCTTCTACCATCATAATCAAAATAAATAGGTTCACAATCTATAATCATCCCTAAAGGTGCTGCAGCTTCATCATACATTCGGCAATATCCCACACTTCTCTGCCATGCATCTATATTTAAATAGAATATATCTTGTTTTGGATCATAGGAGTATCCAGCACCCCTTATTACTTCATCTAATGTATCATCACCTGTACTTTCTTTTGATCCACTACTAGCAAGCATGGCTACTAATGCTGCTAAAGCATATGAAAGCCATTTTGGAACTCCTTTATACTTTTCATATAAGAATACACCTGAAATTATCAATATAGAAATCAATAGAATCAGAGTCCACTGATACGAACTTACTTCTTGAAAAAGGGCTATAAACATAACTAATCACCCCAAATATATTATTTTATATCATAATATTCTCTTAGTAATTATTATGTAAAAAAGGATAATACTAGAAATTAAGACTTTATGCCATACTTATAACTATGAATAAATAATCTTAAAAAACTAATACTATACTTGTAAAAAAGAAAATGCGAGGTGAAAAATATGAATAATCACAACAAACAAGGAATGCACCAAGGCCACAATGACAGTATTGGATGCACAGTTAATGAATGTAAATTTCATGACAATAATGCAGATTACTGTACACTAGAACAAATAAAAGTAGTAAAACATGAATCAGTAGCAAAAACACCAGAATGTACAGATTGTGGAAGTTTTGTAAAACAATAATCTAAAATCAAAAGACTACAAAAAAAATATTTTTTGTAGTCTTTTATACTAAGTGAAAATTTAAATATTAAACTTCTCTATATTTTTTTGTAGTCCATCAGATAAGCTCTTTAAGTTATTAGCATGACTTTCTAGTTCATGGATTAAAGCTAACACTTCTTCAGTTGAAGCTGTTGTTTCTTCAATACTAGAGGAGTTTTCTTCTGCTAGTTGAAGTATATTTTCTATGATGTTAACTATATCATCTTTTTTATTATTCATATCTTCATTTTGAATCTTAATTTTACTAATATCCTCTGATAATAACTGAATTTTTTTAGATAGTATAGAGAAAATTTCTTCTGTATCCTGAGTTATCATATTTTGTTCAGAATCTATATTAGTAGCTATTTCCATAGATTTCACTGCATTTTTAGATTTCATCTGAATATTTTCTATTAAACTTTTAATATTTTGAGTAGCATTTGCAGATTGCTCAGCAAGCTTTCTAATTTCATCTGCTACTACTGCAAATCCACGACCAGCTTCTCCAGCTCTTGCAGATTCTATACTAGCATTTAAAGCCAAAAGATTAGTTTGATCTGCTATTTGATTTATTGTATCTATTATTGTTCCTATTTCCTTTGAGCTATTATCTACTTCTATGATTACTTTTCCAACTGTATTTCTTGCTGAAGAATTTTCTTTCATCTTCAGTATTAGTAAATCTATGGTTTCAAGTCCTTTTTTATTTAACTTATTAGTTTCATTTATATCCTCTGTTATATTACTAATAGAAGAAGATATACTTTCAATACTATCAGCTAAAAGATTAGTCTTATCTGTTCCCAGTTCTACATGCTTTGTTTGATCTGAAGAAGCAGCTGATACAGATTCTATTGCTTTTTTCACCTCATCTATAGATGAAGCTGTACTCTTTGACATGTTTGTAAGCTGATTAGATGTCTCAGTAACTAGACCTGAGGATTTTTGTATATCTTTAATTAAGTTTTTAAAGCTATCTACCATCAAATTAAAGGTATTTGTAAGTATACCAATTTCATCATTACTTTTTACATGGATTTTTTCAACTTTTAAGTCATGCTCTGAGATTCTTTTAGCTAAATTAGCTACATTTACTATAGGTCTAGATATACTTCTAGATAATAATATTCCTACTAGTGAAGCTACTATAGCAATGAAGATAGATATTCCTATTAAAATACGCTGAACTCTTAGTAATAATAGGTACTCTTTTTCTACATCATAATCAACTCCAATAAATCCTACAACTCTTTCATTATTATCTTTTATTGGAGAGTAGGCAGAAACAAGTGTACCATACTCATCTATTTGAATTTTTTTAGAAATATAAGGTTGTCCAGAATATACTGTTTCAAACTCTTCATATACAATTTCTTCTACCTCTCCAATAGCTGAGGGTTCTTCTGAAGTATCAATAACATATTCAAATTCTCCATCATCATTTTTTCTCATAGCATAAAGGTACTTTGAACCAGAGATTTTTCTTATGAAAGAAAGCTTGTCTATAACATTTTTATAAGACTCCTTATCTTTATCCTCCTCTGTATTATAACTATTAAACTCTTCTACATTAATATTTTCTAAAGAAACAGCAGCAATATCAGCTGCTCTATTTCCTACGTTAGTAACAGTCATTTGATAGCTTGCCACATATGCAACCGTTGTGAGAAGTAATGTAACTAAAAGAATACTTAGTGTAAAAGTAAGAGTAATTTTTGTACTCAGTTTTTTTTGAAAAAGCTTCTTCATCCTAGTATTACCACCTTATTTATAGATTTTTTAATACTTTATTATATAATATTATCGTTCTTTTGCTACATAAGCTTATAGGGAATACTTTCCCATCCCCTTTATAAAAGCCTAGAAGCATTAAGCTTTAGGCTCTCTTTCTACTATCCTTTTAATCAAAGAATCTTCAATATAATCACTCTTACTAAAACCTTTTCTAAAATATCTAATTTGCTTATACTTAACACCTTCTATTTCAAAATCTAACACATCTATTCTATCTGCTGTATAAATAGTAGGCTCTTTTTTATTTTTCATATAAATTTCAATCTTCATAATTATATCAATCCTTTTTATTTAATCGTTAAACTTATAAAATACCTAAAGTTAATTTATTAATTATTTTAGCATAAATATGTGGTTCCGTCATTCAAATTAATTAATAAAAATATAAAACCTGATATATTAATTTTTATTAATATATCAGGCTTCTTAGTTAGATTATTATTTTTCAGTAGCACATATAAACTCTTTTTCAATTTCCTCTGAAGGTTGTTTTTCTAGTAAACTAAATATTATAATTGCTATAAGTGAAATAAAGAATCCAGGTACTATTTCATATAATGCAAATATTCCTCCAAAACTGTTTAATTGTTTCCATATAAGTACTGTAAGTCCTCCTGAAACCATTCCAGCTAAAGCACCATTACGTGTCATTCTTTTCCAATATAAAGAAAGAATAACTAAAGGTCCAAAGGCTGCTCCAAAACCTGCCCATGCATATGATACTAAATCTAATACAGAGCTTTCAGGGTTCATTGCAAAAATATATGCTACAATGGCAACTCCTATTACTGTAAATCTACTAACTCTTAGTAACTCTTTATCTGTGGCATTAGGTCTAAATAGTGCCTTATAAAAATCCTCAGATATAGCTGACGATGTTACAAGCAGCTGAGAATCTGCAGTACTCATTATAGCAGCTAAGATAGCTGATAATAGTATTCCCGCCATTGCTGCTGGGAAAATATCATTTACCATAACCATAAATACAGTTTCTGAAGCTACTCCTTCTAAAGGTTTTGAAAGAAAAGCTCTTCCCGCTAGCCCAACAATTACAGCTGCTGATAATGAAATAGCCACCCAACTCATAGCTATTAATCTTGCTTTTTTTATTTCATTTGCAGATCTTATTGCCATAAATCTTACTAAAATATGCGGTTGCCCAAAATAACCAAATCCCCATGCCATTAGAGAAACAACTGACATTAACGTAATCTTTGCTCCATCTGTACTAGTAAATGCATTTAATAACTCTACATTCATGCTCTTTAATGTATCAATCGTAGCACCCGGACCACCTACTAGCTTTATAGCTACTGTTGGAACTATTAAAATAGCAAATAACATAAGCATTCCTTGTACAAAATCTGTCCAACATACTGCCATAAATCCACCTAAGAAGGTGTAAAAAATAACAACTACTACTCCAATAGTTAATGCCCAAATATATGGTATTCCAAATACAGTATGAAATAATTTCCCTCCAGCTACAAAGCCTGAAGCTGTGTAAATTAAAAAGAAAATTAAAATAAAAAAGGCAGATACTACACGAAGAACTTTTGTCTTATCTCTAAATCTGTTTTCAAAGTAATCAGAAAGAGTAATAGAATCTCCTGAAATTTCAGTATAATTTCTTAGTCTTTTAGCTATAAACTTCCAATTTAAATAAGTTCCAATTCCAAGCCCCAATGCAATCCAAATAGCTTCCATACCGGCAGCATATGCATACCCTGGTAACCCTAAAAGGAGCCATCCACTCATATCCGATGCTTGGGCACTTAATGAGGTAACCCATCCGCTAAGTTGTCTTCCTCCAAGGAAAAAGTCTTCAGCACTTTCTGTACGCTTATAAAAGAATATTCCTATTCCCAACATAATGCATAAATACAATATAAAAGTAATTAAAATTATAATATTTTTATCCATAATTGCCCCCTCCTTATGGCTAATAATTATACTGTCTTTAGCTAAAAAATACAATATTTTTTTATATTTATACATTTAATTTCATATATCAATATGTCATTAATCATTACCTCCACGCACAAAAATATTCTTCCACAATATCTATGATACTAAAAATCAATACCCCCATAAGACTTAAAATTGCGATACCGGAATACATTTCAATATAATTCACTCGCATCCATGAATCCATAATTAAATATCCCATACCATATTGTGTCCCATAAGTTTCAGTAAAAAATAATATAGATATAGCTGTGCCTAAGGCAAGTCTCGTTGCTGTTATTACTTCTGAAAGAGAAGCAGGTAATACTATTTCTCTAAAAATTTGAACTTTGCTTGCACCAAGAGAATTTAATGCATGATATGTTTCTAGAGGGATTTCCTTTACCGAATCTCTAGCTGTTATAATTATTTGAAAGATAATTATTAAGACAATCATTATAATTTTTGAAGCTTCTCCGAGTCCCAAAAGTAGCATTATTATAGGAAGAAGAGCCATTTTAGGTATAGGATAAGTAAAATAAATCAGAGGTGATAGAAACTTATCTAGCTTCTTATAATATCCTATTAAAAATCCTAGAGGTACTCCTATTGCTATTGAAATAAATATTCCAATGAATATTCTACCTAAGCTATAAAGTACATGAATAGAAATTTTCTCTTTAAATATATTAACAATATTTATATAAACAATTATTGGCGAAGGCACAATAGGGGTTTTTAAGATTAAAAAGATTACATACCATATAATTGTTATAACAATAATACTGTACAAATAGAGTTTTATTTTATTTCTTAAAAACACTTTCACCAACCCTCTTCAATTATTTTTCTAACCTTCTTGAGCATGTCATAATACTCATCTGTAAATCTTGAATTTTCAAGTCCAAAAGCCTTATTCTCTATAATCTTTAATATCTTCCCTGGTGAAGATGAAAGAACCACAATCTTTTTACCAAGATATAAGGCCTCATCTACACTATGGGTTATAAAAATAGTAGTAACTCTGTTTTCTCTCCATATCTTTAAAAAAAGCTCCTGCATTTCTTCTCTAGTAATGGCATCCAAAGCCGAAAACGGCTCGTCCATAAGAAGTAAATCTGGCTTTAAAATAAAAGCACGGGCAATAGCAACCCTTTGCTTTTGCCCACCGCTTAATTCCTTAGGATATCTTCTTAAAACGTTATTAAGTCCTAGTTTCTCTAAAATGTAATTTTCATATCCACTTGGCTTTTCACATTTTATTTTTAATCCCATCAGAGCATTATCGTAAACATTTCTCCAAGGTAATAATCCATAATTTTGAGGTACTAATCCTATTCGGTGAATTTTAGTATTAATGTTACTTTCATTTATAAATACATTCCCAGTATATTTGCTTTGTATTCCCCCTAAAACATGTAGTAATGTCGACTTACCACAACCTGATGGTCCAATAAAGGTATATATATCACCATCATCAATATTTATATTTAATCTATCTATTGCTAAAACCTCTTCACTATTTCCTTTATAACTTACCGAAAGGTTTTTAATTTCTATCATTGAAATTCTACCTCACAAATTCATCAGTTACTAATTCTTCGAATTTATAATTATTTTTAATTAGATTTTTGCTCTTTAACCAGTCTAAAACCTCAGTTATATCCTTTTCCTTTGATATCTCTGCCCTTGTATATTTAGGAAGAACAATTGAATCTTTCATATCTTCAGGGAAACCCACTTCTGCAATCAATATGTCTACATAAGTTTCTATGGCTTCTTTATTTATATAATCTACAGCTTCATTATAAGCACTATAAATAGCCTTAATTTCATTTGAGCTTTCTTTGATTGATTTTGATGTAAATGCCATTACTCCTGGATTAATTCCATGCTTATCAGTGCTATCTATAACTACTGCGCCATTTTTTACTGCAAGTGTTGCCATTGGCTCTGGAAGTGTTGCAGCATCTACCTTCCCATTTTTAAGTAATTCTAGTCTTAGTGGTATTTGTGGCACAATCTCCTTGCGAATATCCTTTTCCGTATATTGAAAAGATTGTATTAGCTTATCTGTAGCATATTCAATCAGTGTATTTTGTGAAATTGCTATACTCTTTCCTTTTAGCTTATCAACTAAATCTATTCCCGTTGACTTTCCTGCAAGTAACTTATAATTTCCATCAGTTTTAGAAGTTATTTTTACATCAAATTCTCCCTCTTTAGCAAAAGCAACTGCTAAAACATCTGTTATTACCCCGTCAAGATTTCCACTTTGAAATGCACTATCTCTATCCTTTGCACTTTTAAATTGCTCTATCTTTACTTCTACTCCAGCTTTTTCAAAATACCCTTTTTTATCTGCTATAACAAAAGGTACTGAGTCTGTATCAGGTAGCACCCCTATAGTCATTATTTTTTTTGGTGTTTCCTTACTTATATTATTAGTTTCTTTACTTTTGCTACTGCAAGCTACAAATGTAAAAAGGCTTATGACAGTTAATAAACAAACTATTTTTTTCTTCATATTAATTCCCCCATTTTTGAAATAAATTATTCTCTATATCTAAGGCGTCAAGAACTTTTCCTACAACAAAATTTATAATATCTTCAAGACTCTTAGGTATATGATAAAACCCTGGCATTGCAGGAAGTATAATAGCTCCTGCTTCACTTAGATTAATCATATTTTTAAGATGAATTGTATTAAATGGTGTCTCTCTAGGGACTATAATTAGCTTTCTTTTTTCTTTTAGACATACATCTGAAGATCTTCCTAAAAGATTTTTTGACACTCCATTTGAAATCTCCCCTAGAGTAGACATAGAGCAGGGCATAATAATCATCCCATCTGTCTTAAATGAACCACTAGCTGTAGGTGCAAAGAGATTCTCCACATCATAGACTTTAATATTACTACTAGAGTCTTTAAATCTATTTAATAGTGAATCTGTCTCATATTTCATTACTTTCTTTCCTGAATCAGTTATTATTATATGAACTTCATTACCTGCTTTCAGCAACTCTTCTATGAGTCTTATACCGTATATACTTCCACTAGCACCGGTAATTCCTACTATGTATTTCTTCAAAAAATCACCTCATCATTAGAATATCTGTGGCACTAAATATTAAAAAGACTATACTAACTAACTGATTTACATTATAAGAAGCTATATTTACATTTGTAAGATTATCAACTGAAACCATAGTATGCTCCTTATATAAAAGCCCCGCAATAATAGTTAATCCTATTAAATATACTAAACTCATATTTGCAATAAAATATATATAAATAAGAATAATTTCTGCTGCTATATGAAACAGGCTAGAAATTATTAAAGCATTTTTTATTCCAAATACAGCAGGTATTGAATAAAGCCCTTCTTCTCTATCAAAATCCACATCCTGTGAACCATATATAATATCAAACCCTGATACCCAAAGAGCATTTGCCGCACCCATTACAAGGGCTACCCAAGATATCTTTCCTGTTACCGCAATCCATGCACCTACTGGTGCACCCCCACTTATTATTCCTAAAACAATATGGCAAGCCCATGTAAATCGTTTTGTGTATGAATACACTATAAAGAGAAAAATAGCTGCAGGTAGCAATATAACACAAAGAGGATTCAGCATAAAAGCAGCTAAAGCTAATAATGAAAAGCTAAATATCGTTATAAGAATTACCTCATAGCTCTTCACTATTCCTTTTGGCATATGCCTTTCAGCTGTTCTTGGATTTTTTGCATCTATATCCTTATCTATAAGTCTATTAACTGCATTAGCACCAGTTCTTGCTCCTAAAAATGCAACTCCTATCCAAAAGAATACACTAATCTTCGGCATCCCATCAGCTGCAATAAGCATTGATATAAATGCAAAAGGAAAGGAGAAAATGATATGAGAGAACATTACAAGTTTCCCATAAGTTTTAATCTTCTGTAAAACCATACTCCTCCCACCTCCTGCTAACCAGTTCCTTTATATCATCAGTCATTTCAATATCATTTGGCCATTCTCTAGTATGACCTTCACTAGCCCATTTTTTAGTTGCATCAATTCCCATCTTATGTCCATAATGAGGTATATCTGATGCATGATCTAGTGCATCTAGTGGTCCTTCTACTATAACTACATCCCTCTTTGCATCTATATTGTTAAATACCTTCCATGCAACAGTAGATAGATCTTGGGGACTTATATTTTCATCAACTACTATAATCATCTTCGTGTACATCATTTGTCCCATTCCCCAAAGAGCACTCATAACCTTCTTTGCATGGCCAGGATATCTCTTTTTTATAGACACTATAATACAATTATGAAAAACTCCCTCTAGTGGAAAATTAATATCTATAATCTCTGGTATTTGAAACTTTAATAGTGGTAAAAAGATTCGTTCTGTTGCCTTACCAAGATAGCAATCCTCCATTGGTGGTTTTCCTACTATTGTAGTTGAATATACTGGATTTTTTTTATGAGTTATACAAGTTAGATGAAATACAGGGTATTTATCCTTAAGTGAATAATATCCTGTATGATCCCCGAAAGGTCCTTCCTCTTTAAGCTCTTCATTAACATCAACATACCCTTCTAATATAAATTCAGCATTAGCAGGAACATATATGTCATTGGTTTTTGATTTAACAATTTCTAGAGGCCACTTTCTTAAGAATCCTGAAAACATCATCTCATCTATTTCCTTTGGTAATGGTGCTGTCGCTGCATAGGTAGTTGCAGGATCAGTTCCTATTGCTACTGATACAGGCATTTTCCCTCCTAATTTTCTATACTTTTCATATATTTCTCTTCCATCTTTATGTAAATGCCAGTGCATACCTGTAGTCTTATTATCATAAACTTGCAATCTATACATTCCCATATTTTGAATGCCTGTTTCAGGGTCCTTTGTTATAACTAAAGGTAAGGTAATGAACTTTCCTCCATCCTCAGGCCAACACTTCAAAATCGGCAGTGTAGATAAATCTGGATCCTCTACAACCTCTTGGCAAGGTGCTCTATCTACTTTTCTTGGAAAAACTGTAGCAAGTCGTGCAACCTTTGGAACAGCCTTAATTTTATTAAGTATTCCAAGATATGTAGACATATCAACTAAATTTTTAATATCCTCAGCTATTGAATCAATATTATCTACTTCTAATGCAAGATTAAGTCTTTCATAACTTCCAAATACATTAATCAAAAGAGGATAAGAAGATCCTTTTATATTTTCAAATAATAAAGCAGGTCCATACCCCTTAGAAATTCTATCAGTTATTTCAGTAATCTCTAAATCACTGCTAACTTCTGCACTTATTCTTTTTAAAAGTTTCTTTTCCTCCAATGCCTTAATAAAATTCTGGAGACTTTTGTATGCCACAATAATTCACCATCTTTCAATATACTATTTGTAAAAATTTAACTCATACTATTAATATTATATTTTCATCTTCCAACTTTCAATAGTTTATTGGAATTTATGTAATTTTTAGAACTTAAATACTTTAGCTTCAGGTGGAGTAAAAAACTTTACTTGAAGCCAAGAACTCTATTTATTTGAAATTATTAATAAAAAATGTTTTAATAAACTATAATAACTATGGTACCTTATATTGAAATGGAGCTGTGAGAAATGAACTTAATGGAAAGTATCTATAACAGAAAATCAGTTAGAAAATATAAAAATGAAGAACTAGATGAGAATACTTTAAATGAAATAGCTGCCTTAGGAAATTCTAACATTAGACTTTATAAGGATATATCAATGCTTGTTCACTTAGTGAAAGATGGGGAAAAAATTCAAGGTATTTCTAAAGGAATCATAGGAAGTTATGGAAAGATAAAAGCTCCTCATTATCTTGTAATCACTTCTGAGGTTAAAGAGGGTTATCTTGAAAATGTAGGTTTTACTTTAGAACAACTAGTTTTGCAACTAACAGGAATGAAAATTGGAACCTGTTGGATTGGAGGATTTATAAAGAAGGAATTACTAAGTGGAATAGTAGAAATACCTACTAATCACGTACCCGTTATCGTAATTTCCTTTGGTTATCCTAGTAATGAGGGTGAGGTTACAAGAATTATTGATTCCAGTTATAAGCGTAAAAAACTTTCTGATTTTTATTCTGGAGATCTTAATGATGAGTGGACTTCTATAATGAACGCAGTTGGTAGAGCTCCTTCTGCTGTAAATATGCAACCTTGGAGATTCTTTAAGGAAGGTAGTTTTATTCACGTATTTTCTGTAACACGTACTTTAATGAAGCACTTAGAAGATATGCATAAGATAGATGTAGGTATTGCTTTATGTCACCTTAAAGTAGCTTTAGAGGCCAAGAATATTTCCTTTGAATTTCTTCATAATGATTTATCTAAGAAGGGCTTAAACTATATAATTTCTCTTAATCTAAATCAGTAAGCTATTATCTATGTAATAAAAACAAACTTAAGAAGACTATTTTTAATCTTCTTAAGTTTATCTTATCTAAGTTAATCTAATTCATATTTTTTCTTTGCTTCTATTCCACTTTTGTTATATTCATTACTCTCAATGGTTTGAACTATTTGATTTTTAGAAAATTCATTTTCCGTTGTTTTATAACCTTTTTTATTATATAGTCTTCTATTAACTTCGTGAGCTTCCCTATTATTCATTAACTTTTCACTCAAAATAGGCCACCTCCATAATCTTTTACTTATTTTGAACTGTATTATCATTAGTTAGGATGTCCTTACTCTTTAAAATTTATCCCTTGACTATCTTCTTGTTTTTCAAAAATTTTACTTTTTAGTAATATTGATTATTTCATACTCTGTTTCCCCATCATTTTCTAAACCACCAAAGACCTTTAATCTATACCCTAAGTCAATCATATACTTATCAGTTTCAATATAGGAGCTATGAGCCATATCCTTCTTTGCCAGTACAACATCACTTTTATATCCATTATAGTTTCTAAATCTACTTTCTAGATTTTCTTTGTCTTTTTTATCCCAATATAATATAAACTTAATTCTACACTCATCTCTATTTATATACTTTAATATATATTGTTTAAGATTTCTTTCATTTTCAGCATTGTTTAAATATTTATCTTTAATAGTAATATTTTTTGAACCCTCATAAAATTTTGCTAGATACTTAGCTAATATATCTGCATTTCCATAAGTAACTTCTATTCGTACAGGTGTTTCATATATATCAAATAATTCATAACATTTATTTTTTACTAGTACTTCTTCTATATCATTTAACTTAACTGTTTGCTTATTTTCTCTTAAAAATGCTTCATAGGTCACAAATTTTATTTTACTATATTTGTTTTTTAAATTATTGCTATAATCTCCAATTAAAATTTTATCTTTAGATGCAAGAGCTGTAGTAATTGCTATATCTTCTTTTGAAAGATTTTCTGGTAAATCTTTTTTAAAATCTTCAATATTAACTTTCTTTATCTTATCTATATCTCTAGATATAGATAAGACCCATTCATCATACTCTTCTTTATAATTATTTTCCTCTGCATCTCTATCCCATATACTTTTTAACTCATCACTTATTACTAATATATGACGATTAATTCTATTTCTTAACTCATCGTATTTGGTGTCTAAATCAAACTTACTTCTTATGATTTCCTTACTTAATGTAATTTCTAATCTCATATGATCACCTACATTAGTAAAATAATATATTTGTCTCTTTTAATATTAGCTTTATTAGATTCATTTATACTGAGCCTTTAACAATAGTAACCTTAATTTTTGCTATTGTTACTTTTACTTTCCATTTACCCAATTTACTCAATTGTGTATAATACTTTTATAGTTGTCTTGTAAAAAGGAGTTTAATTTCAAATGAAAAAAATAGGTATGAGAACTTTCAAAACAGCCTTAGCTGTTTTTCTATGTATGATTTTAGCAAATATTTTTAAATTCGATTCACCTTTTTATGCTTGTATCGCTGCTGTAATTTGTATGCATAGCTCTGTGTCTGACTCATTTACAGAGGGAAAAAACAGATTAATAGGTACGTTTATAGGTGCTGTAGTAGGCTTTTTTTTCACCCTAATAAGTCCTGGAGATATATTATTATCTTCTATTGGTATAATAGCAATAATCTATATATGTAATATGTTTAAAAGTACAAAATCTGTATCTATAGCTTGTATAGTTTTTCTTGCTATCATGATAAATCTACAGGATAAAAGCCCATTGAGTTATAGTACTTCTAGGCTTATAGAAACATTTGTAGGAATAATTATTTCTGTTTTAATTAACTACTATATATATCCTCCAAAATACTTAGATAATCTACAGGAAATAAAAGAGAACTTAATTCATAACATTTTTTTAATATTGAGAAATACAATTTGTTATAATCAATCTATAGAATTAACTGTCTTAAATAATGAAATTTCCGATTTTGAGGATATGTTGAAAAACTACACATCTGAAATTACTCACGGAAAAGATAATCAAGCTGAAATTGAAGAATTTAAAAGAGTATTAAATTTTAGCAAAAAGGCTTATAGCCATTTATTTATGCTTAAGTCCCTAGGTACAGATTACGGATTTAATGACTCTATTAAAATTAAGATAAAAACAATTTTAGAATGGGATATATCAAATAAAGAATTTCAAAATACAGATATGAGCATTATATATAACTATCATGTAGACAAGCTAATTGACATATTAAATTATATTGAAATGAGATGTCATAAGGATTAAATACTTATACAATAAAAACAGAAGAAACCTATTCTTAATGTTTCTTCTGTTTTTACATATTATAAAATACTTATTTTATTATTCTTCAACCTTAATTGCATCTACAGGACATGATTCTTGTGATTCAACTGCTCCGCCTTTTGCATCTTCTGGAACTTTATCTACAATTACATGTGCTTTTCCATCATCTTTCATATCAAATACTTCTGGGCATATTGCTGGACATAGTCCACATCCAATACATGTTTCTTGATCTACAAAAGCTTCCATTTAAATCTCTCCCTTTCATATTTTTAATATTAAATTTACTATTATATCTTTACCAATAGTGCTAAATAATATTACACAATTTTTACTTTTTAAATTTTTTATTGGATGTAGAAACTCCTATATATTACTTTACTTTTGCAACCAATATTCTTTATATGTTTCCCATCTATTATCTTTCCAAATTAATATTGATATATTGTCAAAGTACGTGTGGAAATTTAGATTAAACTGATTTACATATTCCCATATGTCATTAAATCTCTCTCTAATTCTTCTAGACACAATAGTACAATGAAACTTCTTATTTTTACCATCATTTTCTTTCCACTCTAACCACTCTAAACTCTTTAATACATCAATATATTTATCATGAATTTCCACTGCTTCCTTAGATGGCTGAATGTCCATAAAAACTACATTATCTCTAAAATGACTAACTCCCTTAAGGTCTATAGGAGCCTTAAAGTTGCTTCTACAAAAACTCTCTGTAAGATTTTCTATCTCTAATATATTTTCAGCTTCAAAAGGCGCTTTTATTGTAAAATGTGCTGGTAGCTTTTGTCTTTGTACTTTAAATTTATTGCAAACATCTTTTACTAGTTTTTCATGAAAATCTAGTACTTCATCTTTTAATAAACAAACGATAACATAACGCATTATATAATCTTATCCCTTCTATATTACTTTAAGAATAGTATCTTAAATATTTTCATATTATGTTATAAATCATATAATTTTAGGATGGTGTTGCTATGTATGGTAAATTAAAAAAGAGCCATAAACCTTATGCTGAAAAAATCATGTGTGAATTATATCCTGATAAAGAGTTAACTACTGAAATTATTTGCTCAAAGTTTGTTAAAAAATGTCATGCCATTGTGTGTGCCTCTATAAAAGATTTAGAAAAGTGCCGTTTAATAAAACTCATAAATAGTAGTGTAAAAGTAAATGAACGCTCCTATCAATTATCTAAAGAAGGATTAAATATAATATCCTCTCAAATAGTCCTTGATTCTGTAGAAGAACATATTGAAGAATAGTATAAGAGCCACATAAAGTGGCTCTTAATTATTAACTATTTTTAGAATTATAAGCTTCTAAAACTCTTTTAAATTCTGCTCCTTGACCAATAGATGCATACTCTATTTCGCCCTTTCCTCTACTTATTTCTCTATATGCATTAGCATTTTCCGCTCCCGGCATAGATACTATAACATAGTCATCATTTCCAAGCTTTATTCTGTCTATTAATTCAAGTTCAATTTTTTTTCCTAATTCATTTTTAACTGTTATTGTTTGTAATGTTTCCATATGTACATACCTCCTATTATTAAGTAAATAATATTTTATTTCATAACTTAGGTTGCTCAAAAAGCACTAACTATATTTATAAAAAATAAAATTTAATTACTCTTAATAATAATGGGAATATATATTAGTCATATTTTCTTTAAGTTCATATTTTTGATTACTTACCTTGTCCATAAGCTGTTTTATATTACCTTCTACTTCCTCTTCCAATTCATTTTTAAATATAATATTTAAAGCTTTTTCAAATACTCCTTCTATGCTTAAATAAAAACTCTCCTCTACATCTATATCTGAATTAACAAATTCTAAAGCCATATCAATATAATATAGCATTAATTTTACTATATTTTCAGGTTCACTAGAGACTTGCTGAAACTCCATTATAATCTGACTTATTAATGAGTACTTAGTCTTATTTCTATCTTTACTAGATAGAAATTCGTTTTCTATCTTTATTCTGTATTTTTCTAACAGAGATTCTTCTAATTTATTGCTTATCTTTAAATTATAATGCTCTTTAACCTCTGGATATATCTTGAAAAGTTCCACTATTTCCCTTTCTAATTCACTTTTGCACAAAGAACTAAGATAGTCATTCAATTTAGCTTCATTCATATTAGTTAAGCTTTCCCCCTGTCTTTAGTTACGCATATACTCACCTATTAAACGGCTTACTATAATTATACTATCTACCTTAATTTTACAAAAGCTTTTTTTGAAACAAGTTCTTAATTCAAGTGAAAATTAAATCCCCTATTTCTAGGGGATTAACATTTAGCACCTCTTCTGGATACTTCAAATTTTTCTATAGCGTACTCTTCATACTTATCTATTCCTGCCTTTTCTAGAGCTATTGCCAATTGATCTTCTACAGTGTCTATACCCTCAAGGTTTGGTAGTAAAACTCCACTTCTTGAATCAGCTTTTACTATAATTCCATATCTTTTAGGATCTAATTCTTCTCTCGATGCACTTATTGGGGGCATCAATACATCTATTGAGTACTCTAAATCCTCTAACTCCTCAACATCTACAGGTGCAAACCGTGGGTCCCCAACTCCTGCTCCTACAGCATTTCTTATTATCTCTCTAGCAATGCAATCTGTTGCTGGAAATATAGTACCTATACATCCTCGAAGCTCTCCTTCTTTTTTTATGGATACAAATACACCACGTCTTTCATTAAGCATCTTTTCATTAAGTACAGGTACCTTCATATACTCTCCAGTTTTTACATAATGCTCAAGACTTTCTCTAGCTAGCTTTGCATATACATCTTCACAAGCCCTTACTTTTTCTATTTCTTCTTTTTTTAACTTAGTTATACTGTTTAGAAGTTGTCTATTTTCATCTATTTTAGTATCAAATCTCATAACTCCATATCCAATGCCAAAAGGTCCCTCATAAGATAAGAGTTCACCCTTTACCCCATATCCGTCCATAGATCCAAGAAGTATATAGAAAGATCTTAAACCACATTCACCTGCTCCTTTTACAAGCTTTCTATCTAATCCAAATACTCCGAGTATATCTCCATCTCTTAATAACTCAGTAATCTTTTTATCAAATTTTTTACCATTTTCATCAATACCATAAGGACTCTTTGCACTTAATTTATGAGATAAATCACCACTAGCAATTATAACTACCCTTTTATTACTATCTTTTACAGCTTCTTTTACAACCATGCCAAAAGTATATAGTTGCTCTTTAGAAAGTAGTCCATAGGTTATATGTACTAGATTATATTCTTTATATTGCTCATTTATAAAGTATAATGGCACCATACTTCCATGGTCTAATTCTGAAGAGATTCCGTATTGTTGCATAGAAGCTTCATCTACAGGTACTAATATTATATCTTTACTAATTGATTTCTCTCTAATACTTTCTGTTAAGGAAGTATCTATTGAAATATTAAATTCTACTTCTGGAGCATTGAAACTTTCTAGACTTCCTTTTATAGACTCCGAAGTTGCTACTGATAAAGCATCACTAAATAAGGGTCCATGTGGTGTTATAATAATTATAGTATCTGGTTTTAGCTTTGATATCTCTTCTCCAATTTTCTTGCAAGCATCACTTGTTGCCTTTATTTTTTCTTCTTCTTCCTTTCCAACCTCTTTTATAAGAATAGGTGGATGAGGCATTATGTAGTGTCCTAAAATTGTTCCCATAAAAGCACCTCCTATATATTATTCTTTACCACATGTTATTTAAATATCAAAAAAAGATTACCTATCAATAACCATGATAGATAATCTTCAAATAAATTTTAACCTTTAAGGAATGTGTCTCCCATTAAATACTTATCAACATTTTTAGCAACTTCTCTTCCGCCATGTATCGCTTTTACAACTAGAGACTGTCCTGTACTCATATCTCCTGCTGAAAAAACTTTATTTATGCTTGTCATTCCTTCTTCGTTAGTCTTTACATTGCCTCTTTCATCAATTTCTACTTCTAAGTCTTTTAACAATCCTTCATGCTTAGGATGTAGGAATCCCATAGCTAAGAAAATTAAATCTGCATCTATTTTAAATTCGCTATTTGGTACTTCTACCATATTCATTCTGCCACTTTCATCTGTAGTCCACTCTACTCTAGCAGCTATAAGCTCACTAACTTTACCTTCTTTTTCAACAACCTTCTTAGTAACTATATTCCATTCTCTCTCACAACCTTCTTCATGTGAGGTAGAAGTCTTTAGTGTTCTAGGATATGTTGGCCAAGGCATAGTGTCATCTCTTTCTACTGGTGGCTTAGGCATTATTTCAAATTGATATACCTTTTTAGCTCCCTGTCTAACAGCAGTTCCTACACAATCTGAACCCGTATCTCCTCCACCTATAACTACTACAGTCTTATCCTTAGCATCTATATTTTCTTCTTTGAACTTTTCACCTGATACTTTCTTATTTTGTTGAGAGAGATACTCCATAGCAAAATGAATTCCTTTAAACTCTCTTCCTTCCATTTTTAAATCTCTCGGAACACTAGAACCACCTGTAAGTACAATAGAATCATATGAATCTAAAAGTTCTTGCCCTGTAATATCTTGACCTACATCAATACCTGTCTTGAAATTCACGCCTTCTTCTTCCATAACTTTAATTCTTCTATCTACTATATGCTTTTCTAGTTTAAAATCTGGAATACCATATCTTAATAGGCCTCCTAATTTTTCATCCTTTTCAAATACAGTTACCTCATGGCCAGCATAATTTAACTCTGCTGCAGCTGCAAGTCCTGATGGTCCTGAACCTACTACAGCTATCTTTTTACCTGTTCTTACTCTTGGAGTATTGGCTTTAACCCAGCCCTCTTTAAAGGCTCTTTCTATTATAGACAACTCAACTTCTCTTACAGATACTGACTTTCTATTTATACCTAGAGTGCAGGCTGCCTCACATAGTGCCGGACAAACTCTTCCAGTAAATTCCGGAAAATTATTTGTTAGAGAGAGCCTTTTATAAGCCTTCTCCCATTCATCTCTATAGATCATATCGTTCCAATCCGGAACGATATTTCCTAGTGTACATCCCCAGTTACAGAAGGGTGTCCCACAGTTCATACATCTAGACGCTTGCTCACTTATTTCTTCTGAAGTAAGTGGGATATATACTTCTTTATAATCCTTAATTCTCTCTTCTACTTCTCTTTTATTATAATTTTTTCTATCAAACTCTTTAAATCCAGTTAATTTTCCCACAGTAACACCCCCCTTACTCAGATACCTTTATAGATTTTTTATTTTTGTATAATATAGCTTTATATGCACTTGGAATTATCCTTCTAAATTTAGTCTTGTATTCATCCCAATTTTCTAAAATATTTTTAGCCTTTTCGCTATTTGTATTCTCATAGTGTTGTTCTATAAGTTTAAGAACAGTATCTTCATCTTCTTTATCTTGTAGATCTTCAATCTCTAACATTTCTTCAGTACACTTATCAGTAATGCAAGAATCTTCATCTAGTACAAATGCAATACCTCCACTCATACCTGCTCCAAAGTTTCTACCTGTCTTACCTATTACTAGTACTGTTCCCCCTGTCATGTATTCACAACAGTGATCTCCAACACCTTCTACTACTGCTGTTGCTCCACTATTTCTTACAGCAAAACGCTCTCCTACAGATCCATTTACATACAGTTGACCATCACAAGCACCATAAAGTATTGTGTTACCTGCAATTGAATTTTCTTCTGCTTTAAAGCTACTCTTTTCAAGAACTTTAAGTATTATTTTTGCTCCTGAAAGTCCCTTTCCTACATAGTCATTCGCATCTCCTTCAAGAACTAGGGTAAGTCCACTTGCTCCGAATGCTCCAAAACTTTGTCCTGCTGATCCTTTAAAATTAAATACTATAGTATCTTCTGGTAATCCTGCTTCACCATAAGCTTTAGCGATTTTTCCGCTTAGCATTGCACCTACAGTTCTATCTACATTTTTAATTTCAAAGCTACCTCTAACAAGTTTTCCACTATCTAGAGCTGGACTAGCAACTTGTATTAAATGATGATCCATAGCAGTTTCAATTCCATGATCCTGAGCAGTTACACAATAAGGCTTAATTCTCTTAGGCATATCTGGCTTAAATAATATATTTGAAAGATCTAATCCATTAGCTTTCCAGTGATCTACTGCTTCTTGAACTTCTATTTTATCTACTCTTCCAATCATTTCATTCATTGTTCTAAAACCAAGCTGAGCCATGTATTCTCTAACTTCTTCAGCTATAAATGTAAAGAAGTTAATTATATGCTCTGGCTTACCTTTAAAGCATTGTTTAAGGTCTGAATCTTGTGTTGCAATACCCATATCACAAGTATTACAATGGCATTTACGAAGTAGTGTACATCCTAAAATTACAAGAGCTGTTGTTGCAAATCCAAATTCTTCAGCACCAAGTAATGCTGCTACAACTACGTCTTTACCTGTTTTTAACTGACCATCAGTTTGTAGTCTTACTCTGCTTCTTAGATTGTTAAGCATTAATACTTGGTGAGTTTCTGATAAACCTATCTCCCATGGTATTCCTGCATGTCTTATAGAAGACAATGGTGCCGCTCCTGTTCCACCGTCATGTCCACTTATTAATATTACATCTGCATGTGCCTTAGCAACTCCTGCAGCTACTGTTCCAACTCCAGCCTCAGCAACTAGCTTTACACTTACTCTACTGCTTGGATTTACAGACTTTAAGTCATAAATAAGTTGTGCTAAATCCTCAATAGAATAGATATCGTGGTGAGGTGGTGGTGATATTAAGTCTATACCTGGAGTTGAATGTCTCATCTTAGCGATATACTCATCAACCTTTTTACCTGGTAGATGTCCACCTTCTCCTGGTTTTGCACCTTGTGCTACTTTAATTTGTAATTCATCTGCATTAACTAGATAGTTAGCCGTAACTCCAAAACGTGCTGAAGCCACCTGCTTTATAGCACTTCTCTTACTATCTCCATTACTATCTATCTTGAATCTTACTTTATCTTCTCCGCCTTCTCCGGAATTACTTCTTCCTCCAAGTCTATTCATTGCAATTGCAATAGTCTCATGGGCATCTCTACTTATTGAGCCTAAAGACATAGCCCCTGTACAGAATCTTTTAACTATTTCACTTACTGGCTCTACTTCTTCTATTGGAATGCTATTTCCATTCTTTAAGTTAAATAGTCCTCTTATAGTACATCGATTCTTACTTTGATCATTAATAAGACTGGCATATTCCTTATAAACCTTGTAATTATTACTACTAGTAGCAGCTTGAAGCTTGTAGATACTCTCTGGATTAAATAAATGGAATTCTCCATCTTTTCTCCAAGAATATAATCCACCTACCTCAAGTTCATTAACAGGCTTTCTTAATTTGTTATAGGCACTAGTGTGTCTAATTAACACTTCCTTAGCTATAACCTCTTCTCCAATTCCACCTATTCTTGAAGTAGTGCCTTCAAAGTATTTATTTATAAACTCTTCATTTAAACCAAGAGCTTCAAAAATCTGTGCTCCATGATAACTTTGAATTGTACAAATTCCCATTTTTGATAATATTTTAAGAAGTCCCTTGCTTATTGCATTTATATAGTTATTAACTGCTTTTGATTTATCTATATCTTTTATTTCTTTTTCATCTACTAGATTTTCTATACTTTCAATAGCTAAATATGGATTTATAGCAGATGCACCATATCCAATAAGTAAAGCAAAATGTGTTGTCTCTCTAGCTTCCCCAGTCTCTACAATTAAAGAAACCTTAGTTCTTGTTTTTTCCTTAATTAAAAATTGGTGAACAGCTGATAATGCAAGCAAGCTTGGAATAGCTGCTTCATAACTATCTACAGTTTTATCACTTAGAACTAGTATATTATATCCTTCTTTAATTCTTTTTGAAGCTCTGTCACATATTAGATTAAGAGCTTCCTTAAAGCCTTCTATTCCGCTATCAGCTTTAAAAGTTATAGGTATTGTAGTTGATTTAAAGTTATTATCTCTTATACCTTTTATCTTGCTTATATTTTCATTTGATAAAATTGGTTTTTCTATTTCTATAAAGGAGCTATCTGAAATTTTCTTTGCAAGTATATTCTGTTGAGGTCCTATATAATTCATAAGAGACATTACTATACCTTCTCTTATAGGATCTATTGGTGGATTTGTTACCTGAGCAAATAGCTGTCTAAAATATGAAAATAACAGTTGTGGTTTATTAGATAATACAGCTATTGGTGTATCATTTCCCATAGAACCAATAGGCTCTTTACCAACCTCAGCCATATACTTCAAAATAACATCTCTATCTTCTAATGTATATCCAAAAGCTTGTTGCTTTTCTTTTAAAGTTTCTGGATTAATTGTAGATGACTCTTTAACGCCTTCAAAATCATTAAGAGTAAGTCTCTTATTATTTATTACATCTTTATAAGATTCATCTCCACAAACTAATTTAGAAAGTTCTTCTCCTTCAATTATTTTTCCAAGAGTAGTATCTACTAAAAGCATCTTACCTGGTTCTAATCTACCCTTTTTAACGATTTCCTCTGGATTAAATTGAAGAACTCCAAGCTCTGATGCCATAACCATAAATCCACTCTTAGTTATTACATACTTAGCTGGTCTTAAACCATTTCTATCAAGAGTAGCACCTATTTTTTCTCCATCTGTAAAAAATACAGCAGCAGGGCCATCCCAAGGTTCAACTAAAGATCCATGATATTCATAGAATGCTTTTTCTTCCTCAGACATAAATTCATTATTCTTCCATGCTTCTGGTATTAACATTCTCATTGCATGTATATTACTTCTTCCATCCATTTTTAGAAGTTCAAATACATTATCTAATGATGCTGAGTCACTTCCATTAGGTGTTATGATTGGAAATAATTTAGATAATTCATCTCCAAAAGTTTCAGACTTTAATACTCCCTCTCTTGCATTCATCCAGTTTCTATTTCCTCTTATGGTATTTATTTCACCATTATGAGCTAGAAATCTGAAAGGTTGTGCTAAATCCCAAGTTGGGAATGTATTAGTACTAAATCTTTGATGTACTAAACCTATAGCAGTTTTAAAGTTTATGTCATTTAAATCAAGATAAAATCCACTTATTTGTTCCGCAAGAAGTAATCCTTTATAAACTATTGTTTTACGCGAAAGACTACATATATAAAAATACTCTGTATTTCTTTTTACAAGTTTTTTAATTTCACTTTCCGTTCTCTTTCTTATGATATATAATTTTCTTTCAAACTCTTCAACACTACAATCTAGTCTACTAATAAATAATTGTCTTATTATTGGCTCTGTTCCTTTTGCAGTCTCACCAATTCCTCTGTTATCAGTAGGAACATCTCTCCAGCCTAGTAGTTTTTGTCCTTCTTCTTCAACTATTCGTTCAAATATTCCTTCACACTGATGTCTTAATGCAGGTTCCTTTGGTAAAAATGTCATACCTACCGCATATTCCCCATACTTTGGAAGTTCAATACCCAAATTATCACAGCTTATCCTAAAAAACTCATCTGGTATTTGAAACATTACACCCGCGCCATCTCCTGTCTTAGGATCAGAACCAACTGCTCCTCTATGAGTTAAGTTAACTAAAACCTGTAATGCTTTTTTAACTAGACCATGAGTCTTTTCACCCTTAACATTTACAACAAATCCTACTCCACAATTATCCTTTTCAAACTGTGGATCATATAGCCCCTGCTTTTCAGGTAATCCTACTCTATATTCCATAATCTTCCCCCCAATTATAAAATTACGTCTCATCACAATAAAGATTTGTCTTATATTATATATATTTTTTTGCAACTTTTCAATAATAAAATTTCATTTATGCAGCTTTTTTTTAATAATTAACTATATTATACTACATATAGTTGATAATTGCTCATTAAATATAGTATTTTTTTGATAAAGTTAAAAATTTATTATTGGAAATGAGCTTAAGCCTGTCCCTCTCTTGCTTGTAGTTGTTATTTTATCTAAAAAACCCTCAAAGTTGTTAATTTCTTACAACAACTTTGAGGGTATGTTAATTCTCCTGCATATCATTATATATTTTGTTCGCAATTCCTTTGAATTCATAAAAACTTCCTGGAACTCTATTTACACTTTTCACTAAATTATTATTTTCATCATAAATTTCAATATTACCTTTTGTTTCGTTAGATACAAATAAATAATTTTCAATTTTATATTCGTAAACATCTCTTCTTATATACATATAAATAAGTTACTCCTAGAATTAATGATTGACTTTCCCTACTATTTCTTTTGTATTTACTAATTCTTTTAAATAAACTCCCATTACTTTTTGAGTTTTTAATACTCTAACTTGTGCTGTCTCTGTATTGTTTTCTACCTCTTCAATCCAAACTGGTTCTCCTTTATAAACAACTGTTATTTTATCTGGACTAATCATAACTTCATGTGCTTCATGTAAATCCATAATTTTACCTCCTAAAATTCTTATAATATTAGAATTTCTCCAATTTTAAATAAAAGTATGTAAATTATTTTATAAAAATTTATTATACCAAGTTTAAAATCCAAATATTGGTCAAGAATAAAAATATATCACATATTGGAAAGGAGTATTAAACACATGAAATCAAAAATTAAAAAAACTCTTATAATAATTTCTTCTGCAATAGTACTATTTCTTGGAGTATTTTTTATGACAAGGAGCCTAAACAACTTAATAGAAGGTTCACAAAATGAAAAAGAAATAAGTATTGAGGACAATTCTTCAAAAACAGCTACTAAAAAATCAGACAGTCTAGATAATGCTACTTCTAAAATAGAAAATAACAACAAAAATATAGTAATTAATAAAGAGGAACCTGATAAGGTTCAGGCTACTAATACCCAAACTACTGATAAGTATACTGATTATATAGTAAAAGAAGGAGATACTCTATTTAGTATCGCAAGAAACGTTATCCCTTGGAGAAGTCAAGATGAGGCTGTGAAAATTTTAGAAACAATGAATAATCTAAAGAATAGAGAAGTAATATCTGTTGGTAGCCGTTTAATGGTTCCAGTCAATACTATTGATGCAACTGGTTGCACAAAATATACTGTAAAATCTGGTGAAAGTCTTTATACTATTGCCGAGAATTTTTTCCCTGATATGAATATAGCAAAAGCTGTAGACACAATTATGAAAAAGAATAACATAAATGACCCTAATTTACTTAGCGTTGGTTTAGAAATTTATATACCTAATGATGAACTAACTTCAGTTAACTCTAACTCTATTGATAATACAAAAACATCTGAAGCTGATGAAGACGTCGATAGTGACTATACAGATGAAGAATAATATTTAAATAAAATAAACTGCTACGAGATATATGTAGCAGTTTATTTTATTTGGCTTTATTTAATTTTTACAGATTTTGTATGCCAAATTTCATTAGCATAGTTTAGAATTGTATTATCACTAGAAAAACTTCCAGAGTGAGCAATATTAACTATAGACATTTCTTGCCACTTATCTTTTTTCCTGTAAAGATAATCTATTTTTTCTTGAGCCTTAACATAAGAATTAAAGTCTTTAAATACAAAATATTCATCATTTCTATCCATAAGATGATTATATATATTTTTAAACTCTGCACTTGGGGCCCCAAAATGCCCACTTACTATTTGATCTACTATTCTATGAATTCTACTATCACTACTATATAATTCTTGCGACCAGTAGCCTCCATATTTTTCATAATTCATAACCTCTTCTGCGGTTAAACCAAAGGTTACTATATTGTCTTCCCCCACCACATCTCTTATTTCAACATTTGCTCCATCTAATGTGGCTACAGTAATTGCTCCATTCATCATAAACTTCATGTTTCCTGTTCCTGAAGCTTCTTTTGATGCAGTTGAAATTTGCTCACTTACTTCAGCACAAGGAATTATTTTTTCTGCAAGAGATACTCTATAATTTTCTAAAAATACTACCTTTAACTTATCGCCTATACTTTTATCATTATTTATTACTTCTCCTACAGTATTTATGAACTTTATCACTTCTTTAGCTAAAAAGTAACTTGGAGAAGCTTTTGCTGCAAAAAAGAAGGTTCGAGGGACTATATCTAAGTTTGGATTTTCCTTAAGCTGATTGTAAAGATAAATTATATGAAATAAATTTAGTAATTGCCTTTTATAAGCATGAAGTCTTTTAACTTGAACATCAAATATAGATTGTGGATTTATTAAAATTCCATAACTATCTCTTATCTGCATTGCAAACTTCTCTTTATTTTGTTGTTTTATATTATATATTCTGTCCATAAAATTTTGGTCTTTACTATACTTTATAAGGTCTATAAGCTCTTTTGGCTCATTTATCCATCTCTCACCTATAGCTTCATTTATTGATAGGGCAAGTTTTGGATTTGATTGAAGTAACCATCTTCTATGAGTTATTCCATTGGTTTTATTATTAAATTTATGTGGGTATAACTCACAAAAATCTTTTAATTCCCTATTCTTTAATATTTCTGTATGAAGCTGCGCTACTCCATTTACTGAATGTCCTCCCACAATAGCTAAGTTAGCCATTCTTACTTGATTGTCTCTTATTATAGACATTTTATTTAATTTTTCTTGATCATTATGATATTTCTTTAATAATATCTCGTTAAATCTTCTGTCTATCTCTTCAACAATCATATGAACTCTTGGGAGTAGTTCTCTAAACAAATCTACTGGCCACTTTTCAAGAGCTTCTGCCATAATGGTATGATTTGTATAAGATATAGTTTTTATTGTAATATCCCAAGCCTCTTCCCAATTTAACTCTTCATCATCTATAAGTATTCTCATAAGCTCTGGAACTGCTAGAGACGGATGAGTGTCATTAATATGAATAGCTACATATTTATATAAATCTTTAATAGATTTCTTCTTTTTATAATTTCTAATTATACTTTGTATTCCTGCACTTACAAAAAAGTACTGTTGCTTTAATCTCAAAATCCTGCCTTCTACTCTTGAATCATCTGGATATAAAACTTGTGAAATAGACTCTACTGACGACTTATATTCTACAGCTTTTGAATAATTGCCAGTCTTAAAGAATGAAAAATCTAATTCTCTGTCTTTGTCTAAGATTTCTGCACTCCAAAGCCTTAAATTATTTACTGTATTGTTCTTATAACCTATGACTGGTGTGTCATATGGTACAGCTTTAACTGCTGAATAATCTTCATGTATAAAGTTCAATCTGCCATTTAAATTTATTGGTCTTATGCTTCCTCCAAATTTTACAATGACAGCCTTATCTTCTTTTTTAGTTTCCCATATATTACCTTCTTTTAGCCAATTATCTGGTATCTCTACTTGATATCCATTAACAATTTTCTGTTCAAAAAGACCATAATTATACCTAATTCCACAACCATGACCTGGTATTCCTTGCGAAGCCATAGAATCTAGAAAACATGCCGCTAATCTTCCAAGACCTCCATTTCCAAGTCCTGCATCTAGCTCTGCCCCCTCAAGATCACTTATATCTATCCCCAGCTCACTTAAAGCCTCTTCACTTTCTTTTTCTATTCCTAAATTTAATAGGTTACTTCTTAGCAATCTTCCTATTAGAAATTCCATTGAAAAGTAGTAAACTTGTTTGTCGCCTTCTCTCATATATTGCTTATTTGTTTTCAACCAATTCTCTGCACAATATTCCTTTATTAAACTTCCAAAGGCTAAATACATATGCAACATAGTAGTATCTTGAATTTCCTCTGAAAACATGGTAATAAGCTTTTTTAAAAAATCTTTCTTTATTGTCTCTTTATCTAGAATCATTACTTCACCTCCGCAATAATCAATACTTTATAATATACTCTTAAATATTATTTTGTTTATTTGCTATAACTATAATAATTTTTCATCCCTTTCTTATACATTATACATATTACATTTTTCACCTTTCTTATTCTATGATATAGTTTTCCATAAAATGAAAAAAATATAAATTTGGAATGAAGTAAACAAAAAAGCAATACAAATAATTTGTATTGCTTTAAAGTTGTCCATCTCCTATTATGAAGGACCTATCTTAATATAACTATATCTTAAATTGCTGTACTATTTCATCCAATTTTTGAGCAAGTTCTGCTTGACTTTGTGCTGTTACTGCCATTTCTTCTATAGCTTTACTAGTTTCATTCATGCTCTCTCTTATTGTGTCAGCATTTTCACTTGATTTTTGTGATGCATATGCCATGTTCTGTACTGCCTCATTTACTTGACCAACTGTAGCTGTAATTTCTTCAGCCATAGCAGCAATTTCCTCAGACATTTTGCTTACATAGTCTGAGTCATTATAATACTGATTACCTGTTTCTCCATAAGCATAAAACTGTTCATGCACCTGTATGTTTATAAATTCTAATATATCACTACCTGTATCAATACTACTCTTAAATGCTTGCTGAACCTTAACAATAGTATCTTGAATATTTATTACTGCTTGTGCTGATTGCTCTGCAAGTTTTCTAACTTCTTCAGCTACAACTGCAAAACCTTTTCCCTGCTCCCCTGCTCTTGCTGCCTCTATTGCAGCATTTAATGCAAGTAAATTTGTTTGCTCTGCTATACTTCCAATAGTATCTGCCATAACTTTTATATTCTCTACTACTTTTCCACCTTCAATAGCTTTTTCCATATTGCTTTGCTTCTCAGCATATACTCTTAGAGTATCCTCAATAGCCTTTTTGCTACTATTTTTAACTATTGTAGCTCTTTCTTTAGACTCATTTGCTTTATTGCTTCCGTCCATTGCCTTAGATGTAAGCTCATTAATACTTGAATCTACTTCTTCAACAGATGCACTTATCTCCTGTGATGAAGCACTAGATTCTTGCATACCTGCAGCAATAACTTCTACTGATTCATCAATAGTTCCTGTTTTTACTGTTAATTCTTCTATGGTTGCTGAAAGTTCTTGTGAAGATGCAGTTATCTCCTGTGAGTTTTCCATAATTACTTTCACTAAACCACTTACATTTTTCTGTGCTGTATTTAAGGCATCACCAGTTTGTCCTAATTCATCTTTTCTTGTAACATCGATTGGAGTTGAAAAATCGTATTCAGATAATCTTTGTGCAAAATCCTTAATTTTTATTAAAGGCTTCTCTATATCTTTACTTAAGAAGAAAGCTAAAATAACAGCTACAATTAATGCACCTACAAATAGAACTATATTAATCATTATACTTTGCGTCAAATCTTTTTTTATCATAGCTTCATTGCTAGCTATAATTTTATCAATATCCTCTACATAGTTACCTGTACCTATTACCCAATTGAAAGGAGCATATAGTTTTGCGTACCCTCTTTTAAGTAATGGTGTTGTTTCTCCTGACTTTGGAAACCAGTAGTCTGTATATCCTCCGTCTGGTTTTTTACCATTCTCAATTATCTCTTTTATAAAATATGTGCCGTTAGAATCTTTAGACTCTATTCTATTTGTTCCCTCTGTTTTATTACCTAAAAGTACAACGTTTACACCCTCAACAGTATCCGCCCAAAAGTATCCATTTTCACCATACTTCATTACTCTTAATAAACTTGCGCTTTGATTTTTAGCCTCTTCTATAGTCAATTCACCTGTTTGGACTTTTTTATGTATTGCATCTATCATAGAAATTGCAATTTCTACTTGTTCTTTAATTTTAACATTATAATTATCATATAAGGCTTCCTTTTGAATAGCTACTAATTTATTGTTAGTTTGAATGTTTTTATAAGTCATAGTACCACTTATAATTATTCCTGTAATAAAAGCTATTAATGATGTTATAAGGATTATTTTATACCCTATCTTTTTCATATTTAGTCCTCCTAAGTTTAATATAACTTTACCTATAAATTAAGAATATACAATCTTTGCTATAAATGTCAAGACGAAAATATAGACAAGCTGTAAAACTTATGATATTGTTAATTTTTTCTTTAAATTCTAAAATGTATAAAATAATTATTTAGTATTTTATTATCGATTTAATTATTATTTTCTTTACACATATTTATCATAAAATTAATATGGATGCTTATTATTTAATATAAAAAAAATAAAGGTGCCCTAACACCTTCATTTTTTTAAAATTCAATATTCGTTCTATATATCTTTCTCTTATCAAGAGACCATACTGGATTCGAAAACTCCCCTCTATTTGCTTCACTTGTTGCCTTATGCATGTCATATAAGCTAGCATCTAATATATCTAAATAGTGCAACATTTGAGCCTCTGGAATCATAGGCTTTTTAGGACTTCCAAAGTCAGCTTCATAATGATGGGATAAAATCATATGCTGCAATAACATTGTTATTTCCTTATCTGCTCCTACCTTTTGTGCTGCAACTTCTATGTTTTTTACTCCTTGAATTATGTGACCTAAAAGCTGCCCCTCTACAGTGTAATCACTTACAATTCCAAGTTCACTTGCATCCATTTCATCTATTTTTGCAAGATCATGAAGGATTATTCCTCCATATAGCAGATCTGTATTTATAAAAGCATATACTTCACATAGTTTTTCTCCAGCTTTTAGCATAGTAGTTGTATGATATAATAATCCAGCTCTTATTGCATGATGATTTTTCTTAGCTGCTGGAAAATGCATTAATTTATCTTCATAATTCTCTATAATATGAAATAAAATATTTTTTATATCATCATTTTTTATTTTATCTATATAATCCATAACTTCTTTATACATAGCTTCAGAGGTATATGGAGCAGATGGTACAAAATTAGATATCTGAACATTATCCTGTTCGTTAGTTACTCTAATTCTATCTATCTTAAATTGGTTATTATTCTGCCATACCGTAACACTACCTCTTACTTTTATAAGTACATTAGGTTTATATAACTCTTCATCACCTTCATTATAGTTCCAATACTTAGAATTTATTTCTCCTGTACAATCTCCAATAGTAAAATCTAAATATTTTTTACCGTTAGTACTGGTTCTACATTCAGCACTTTTTATAATAAAATAATTTTCAATTTTATCATTAACTTTAAAATCCTGTATATTCTTATCTGTCATACTCAATTTTTAACCCCATCTCCTCTCTTAGTCCATTGCCAACTCCTCATTATTATAAAACAAATATAAATATTTTTCTTTAACTTTTTTACTAGTTATTACCTCAATAGCCTTTGCATAGTAATCTAACTGTACTTTATATCTTTCTTTAACCAGTTCTCCATGTCCTTCTTTATAATAATCTGTTTTATAATCTACAAGTACTATTCCCTCATCTTCTTCAAAATAGCAATCTATTATACCTTGAAGCATAATATATTCATCCTCATATTTATCTTTAGGTAAATCTAAAAATACTTCTGTGCTATTTAATTGTATATGAAAAGGAACTTCTCTATATACATATTTTGATTTTATTATTCTTTTCCCAATCTCCGAACTAAAAAAATTAAGTATTTTTTCAATATCTATGCTCTCTTTTTGCTCTTCTGTAATTAATTCCTTGGCTACTAATTTCTCTATTTGTTTCTTTATACTTTCTCTGCTTAACTCTCCTCTGAAATCAAGCTTTTGCATAACTGCATGCATAGCCGTACCTTTTTCTGCTCCTGTTAACTTTTTATTCTTTTCCATAAAGGCTGGTCTTTGTACAAGACTAGGAGTATATATATCCTGTGAATAATCATTATGCAAACTTCTGATCATATCTCTGCTGTGCATTCTTTTTACCTCGGTAACAGTTAAGAGTGTTGGAAGCTGTGCAGCTCTTGTATATTCATATTCCCATTCTAATCTACGTTTTATTTCATCATGGTACTTACTCTTACTTTCAGTTTCCTCTATATCTACTACTTCCTCTGGTAAATGTTCCTCAATGTTTTCAATTTCATTATTAATTATATCGCTTATATTATGAAATTTAATCTCCCATTTAGAAGAGTCCTCTAGTAAATTTATAAGATTATACTCTTCTATTCCTGCAACTTCTCGAAGCATTTTTCCATCTTTATGTCTTATAACTGCTGGTCCAATCCAATCTAAATAACACTTTCCTTTAGATACTTCATATTCCGTTAACTTGAAGCTACTATCTCTTAATCCATAAGCCCACTTCTTAGCATAATTTTCAATGTTATTTACTCCACCTACCATAATTAGCTTTTCTTTTGCTCTTGTTAATGCTACATATAAAATTCTAATCTCTTCAGAGAGAGTTTCCATTTTTATTTTCTTTTTTAAAGCTTGCTTCAATGCCGTTGGATAGGATAATCTCTTATCTAAATTGATGTAATCTGGTCCGTACCCTAATTCATTATGGAAAAGTATTCTTTTATTTAAATCCTGCATATTAAAATTCTTGCCAAGTGCACATAAAAATACTACAGGAAATTCTAGACCTTTACTTTTATGAATACTCATTATCCTAACTACATTTTCATTCTCTCCTAGTATTTTAGCACTTCCCATATCTCCGTTACTCACCTTAAGCTTATTTATAAAGCTTATAAAATTAAATAATCCCTTATAACTTGTGGTTTCATATTGTCTAGCTCTCTCAAATAATATTCTAAGGTTTGCTTGCCTTTGAATTCCTCCTGCTAAAGCTCCTACATAGCCATAGTATCCAGTATCTGTGTATAGATGCCATATAAATTCATCTATAGGCATATGTATAGATTCATCTCTCCACACCTTTAATTTCTTTAAGAAATTAATACATTTATCTTTTAGACTACTCTCTTCTGCATCTACATCTTCTCTTTCTGAAAGCTTAACTAAGCCCTCATAGAATTCTCCATTTTTATTCTCTAGTCTAATATCAATAAGTTCCTCTGGCGTGAATGCTCCAATTGGCGAACGTAATATAGCAATAAGAGGTATATCTTGCCTTGGATTATCTATTATTTGGAGTAGTGATAGCATAGTTCTAATTTCTAAGGCCTCAAAATATCCATTTCCCACATCCGCATAAGCCGGAACCAAATATTCCTTTAATTCATCCATAAATACAGGTGCCCAACTTGAAGTGCTTCTTAATAGAATTACTATATCTCTATATTCTACCTTTCTATATCCTTTTATATCCTTATCATATATTTTAAGAGTTTCTTCTTCTCTTTCATTTATAAGTTCATTTATCCTTTTAGCTACAAGCCTTGCTTCTATTTGTATCTTAGAGAGTACTTCTTCATCTTCATTAAAATTCTCTTCTTTATTATCAACAAATACTTCCTGTCCCTCATCACTGCTTTTATCTATAATATTAAGCTCTATTGATCCTCCCACAACTGACCCTTTTTCACTATATTCCATGTAGTCAGCTCCTAAGTTTAGAGCTTCACTGTCATCATAGTCCAGTTCCCCTATATTTACGGACATTATCTGTTTAAATATAAAGTTAACAGAATCTAATATCTCTTTTCTACTTCTAAAGTTTTTAAATAAAGTAATCTTTCTTTCCTTTTCTCCCTCATCTAATGAGTAGCTATTATATTTATTTAAAAACAGCTCTGGCTTTGCCTGTCTAAACCTATAAATACTCTGCTTTACATCTCCCACCATAAATACATTTATATTTTTTTCTGTGACTTCATCTTTTCTAGCAATAGAATTAACTATAGCTTCCTGTACCTCATTACTATCCTGATACTCATCTACAAGTATTTCTATATACTTTTCTCTTAAACTAGAAGCCACTTCCGGCATGCTAAGAATATGGAGGCAAAAATGCTCAAAGTCATTGAAGTCAATTATTCCTCTTTCTCTCTTTGCTTTCCCATACCTATCCATAAAATTAATTACTAAGTCTGAGAGAGCCTTCATTATTGGATATAACTCTCTTAAATCCTTTGTTGTTTCTTCTCCAGCATATAAAAGTAGCTTTTGCTTCATATCCTCTTTTATTTGCTTTTTAACTTTATTTCTTATTTCTTTTACTATGTCTTGATTTTCTTTATCTTTGCAATTCTTACAAGCTTTAAGTTTTTTAAAGTCAGTAGCTTCAGTAGCTGTTTTAAGATTATCCCAAGAAGAGTCACAACTTAATATTAAATCATTTATCATGGCTAGTTCATCTTCAAAGTTCTCTAGATATGTGTCTAAGCCTCCTGTACTATTTATTATATCTATAGCACTTTCCATTAGACCTTTAAGCCCCATAAGTTCAATTTTTATATCTTCCATTATGACTTTTGCCCATTTAGAACCACCAAAATCATAGGACTCTTCTACATCAAAATCACTTGCCATAGAATTTAAGGTTTCTTTTGGATTTGGAGAACTCATTACAAAATTATATAAATCTAATACAATGTTTTGAAGAGCAAAATCATCTCTGTTGTTGCTGTAAAACTCAACTAAGTCTAAAAATTCCTTGCTGCAACTTTCAACTTCATATAACTCTTCAAACATCTCCTCTATGACTTCACTTTTAAGTAAAATAGTTTCTGTAGTATCGCCTACTCTAAAGCTCGGATCTATATCTAAATAGTGAAAATTACTTCTTATTACCTCTAAACAAAAAGAATGAATTGTAGTTATACTAGCTCTGTTTAGCAGAGTTAATTGTCTTTGAAGCTGAACTGACTTTGGATACTTTATAAGTTCATCACTAATAGACTTTGCTATTCTCTCCTTCATCTCAGCGGCAGCTGCATTAGTAAAGGTTACAACTAAAAGCCTATCAATATCTATTGGATTTTTTATATCTGTTACCATCTTTATTATTCTCTCTACTAAAACTGCTGTCTTTCCTGAGCCTGCCGCTGCAGCAACAAGTAGATTACACCCATGAGTATCAATGGCAGCCTGTTGTTCCTTGGTCCATCTTACCTCCTCCAAATCATTTCACCTCTTTTCTATCCTCTTCTTTTATTTCATGTTCTTTTCTTAATAATTCCCATACTTCTTCGTCTTTCTTATCTTCAATAACCTTATAGTTATTGTCTTCAAATCCATTGTCAAATTGGCATATAGATGAATATAGACAGTAAATACAAGCAGAGAAATCCTTATTTTTATAAGGCTTAATTTTTATTTCTCCCTTTAGCATATTTTCACAAGCCTTCACTAGATTTTCCTTTACATGTTCTCTAAGCATTTTAAATTGTTCTTCCGTTCCAACAGAAGATTTTCCAAGGTTACCATCTTTATTAATTCTTGCTGGAATTATTAGTGATGCCCCTTCTATCTCTCTATCCATTTCCTTTACAACTTCAGGATCTGCAATTAAAAGCCCTTTCATTTTTAGAGCCTTCATAATCTCTTTTTCTATTTCCTCATCTGATATACTTCTACTTCCCTTTATAATAGGATCATCTACCTTAAAATATAAGACCCCTCCCGGAATTACTTCATCTGTCATGTTAACTTCCTCATTTGAAAGTATTGCATCTAAATATGTTAGAAGCTGCATTTGAAGTCCATAATATACGTCTGATAGCTTGAACTCTTTATTTCCAGATTTATAATCTATTATTCTATAATATTCCTTGCCCTGAAGTTCTAGTTTATCAACTCTATCAATTCTTCCTATAAGCTGAACCTTTTCTCCATTAGAAAGCTCTATATGAATAGGCGGATAAGCTTCCCCCTCACCAAAACCTATTTCATATCCTATAGGCTGAAAACCACTTCTCTTTAGGTGTTCTACTATGATAAGAATAGCTTTAATGAGAACTCTCTTTAATCTTTCTGTGAAGTATCTATACCTTGGAGAGCTATCAAATATTCCCTCTGATACCTCTTTAGACTTTTCATCTACAATTCTAGCTACAGTATCTCTACACCATGCCTCATCTATTTCGTACCACTTAAGAGAATTTTCATCCACAGTTTTAGAAAACTCATCAATAACACTGTGCATAAATGTACCTAAGTCTGGAGCACTTATAGAAAAAATTCTTCTTTCTTTTGCTTTTAATCCATATTGAACATAAAAAGCAAAAGGACACTCAGTATACTTTTCTATTCTAGATACACTAAAATATAATTTATTTCCATATAATTTTCTTATCTTATCTTCTCTTATTTGCTCTACATCATTTGTATAAGCAGCCGCTGAAAAAATTACCTTTAATCTATCTTTCCAATCATTATTGGATGAGTACCAATCAAAAACATCACTCCAAAGAGGGCTTGAGTTCTTATTATTATCTCTTCTCAGTATAGATACCAGTTTATTAAAAGTAGGAACTTCTCTTGAAACGTACTCAAGACTTTCTTCATCATTTCCTTCTACTATATCTCCCTCTTCTTTTACTTTATGAAATAGAGCCTTAAATCTTGATATAATAATAGAAGGTCTTAGGGCCTTCCCCTCAAAATCTCCAATAGAATAACATACTCTTAAATACTTTGAAGTAATAGTTAATGTTCTGTATATTAAATACTGTTCATTAAAGCTCTTAGACTTAGTATCTTCTGCAATTTCAATGTCTATTGTTCTAAGTTTATTTCTATCTGAATCCGTAAGTATTCCCTCGTCCTTTGATACCGCTGGAAAAACTCCATCATTAACTCCTAAAATATATAAAAGCTTAACTTCATGGGTTCTAACTCTCTCCACATCTGAAACTAGAACTTGATCAAGAGATGGTGGAATAAGCCCCATCTTATGTTCACCAAACCCTAAGGATAGAATCTTTGTGAACTCCTTTAGCTCAAGTTTTTCTTCTTTAAATATGTCTACTACTTGATCTAAAAGCTCTATAACCATATTCCAAATCTGACTATACTCCATTGCCAGGACTTGATTTCCTTCTTCTTTAAACTTTCTAACCCATATCTCTATTATTTTGTTAGCTTCAATTTCACATAAAAAATTATATAAGGCAGTACATATTTCCTCTACATTCTTTTTACCCTTTAAATCTTCACTAAGTTTATTTAAAGGTTTAGTAACTTGAAGCTTTATATTATTTACCCTATTACAAAGTTCCTCGTTTCCATATTCCCAAAGGTTATTCCATTTGTTTTTTCCTCTTATTCCATAAGCCATTACATAGTTCTCTAGAATATCTATATCTTCCTTATTAATATTTATAAGTCCTGACTTTAGATATCTAAACACAGTCTCATAAGACCAATTTCTATTGAGGACTTCTAGTGCAGAAGTTATTAATACTATAAGAGGGTTATCATCTATTTCATGTTTGTTATCTATAAAATAGGGAATTTCATATTCATGAAATATTGTCTTTACTATCTTTTCATAAGCTCCTAAATCTCTGGTTATAACTGCTATATCCCTAAACCTCAGCTTTTCTTCTCTTGCCATTTTAATAATATCCATAGCTACTTTCTCTACTTCAGCATATTGATTTAGCCCTCTAATTATTTTAATATCCTCTGTTTTCTCTTTATATTGTTCATAGGGATACTTGAAATAATTTGCTTCTAAATATTTAATTTCCATGCTACCTTTAAATCTATCATTACATGTACTTTCTGATATTTTATCTTCTTCAATAGCATAATTATTTTCACCTGCAATACTACGTAGTCTTTGCTCTGTATTTTTAACTGGAGCAAAAACATCTGTGCTATCCATTTCATTATGGGAATCCATACAAAGGGTTATATTTACTCTTTTTACTTTTCCTAAAAGTCTTTCTATGACCTTATACTGCTGGGGAGTGAAGGAGGTGAATTCATCAAACCATATCTCTGCTTCATTAAATAGAGTAGACTCTTCCAATTTGTGATAAAGCATAGATAGTTCATCTTCACTATCTATGTAGTTTTTATGTAAACTTTTTTCAAACTCTGCAAAAATCTTAATTATATCCGAAATCTTATCTTTTAATAATCTATCATCGTTAATTAGACTTAGTGAGTTTTCAAGCTCTTCTGGAGTAATATCATATCTTTTAAATTCTGTAATAATATCTGACACTGTAGTTACAAATCCATGTTGATCTGCAGCTGCTCCAAAAAGCTTAAGTTCCTCCTTTAATCTATTCATAATACTAAAGATTAACATAAGCTTACCTGAAGAATCCATCCGACTTCTGGTTGCCCCTCCAACCTCATTAAACACCTTATATGCCATTCTCTCAAAGCTAGTAACTTCTACATTTATAATTCCTGTACCTTTAATAGCTTTTACAACACTTTTTTCAGCTTGAAATGAGAACTGTTCTGGAACAACTAAAATTAATGGTTTCTCTTCTCCATCTTCTAATCTCTTTCTTATTTCCCCTACGCATTGTGCACTCTTTCCACAACCTGCACGGCCATAAATAAGTCTTAAACTCATTTAACTCTTCACCACCCTATCTAAAAACTCTCCTACTCTTCTATCATACTCTTCAATATTATTTGAAAAAGCTTCTGCATGATGAGAATTAGGAGCAATATATATTTCCTTAATTCCCTTCTTTACATTATACATCTCTTCACTCATATAAGTTGGAACATAGTCATCTGCTTTTCCATGTATAAACATTACCGGGGTATCTACTTCACCTAATTTCTTTATTGGAGATACCTCTTTAAAGTTCCATCCAGCTCTTATCTTAACTATCATACTGATTAATGGCATTAAACAGCATAACCACTCATACTTATATCGTTTTATTAGTTGGTACCTCATAAGTTTAGTAACATCTGAATAAGCACAATCTGCAATACAAAATTTTATTCTAGAATCTATAGCTATATTTTGGAGAACAGTTCCTCCTCCCATTGACTCGCCATGGGTTCCAACTATGATATCATCCCCAAACCTATTTACTAGCCAGTCCGTCCATGCCTTTAAGTCATACTTTTCAAAATACCCAAAGGACACATCATTCCCTCCACTTAATCCATGATATCTATTATCATAAACTAAAACATTAAAATCTCTTTTTAAAAATATGTGCATATATTTCATAGAGTTATATATACAGCACTTAAACCCATGACATATAATAATAAATTTTTTTGTATTTTTATTAGGAAAAAAAACTCCATACATCTTATATCCATAGGAGGAATCTATATATACTTCTTCTTTATCTAAATCAGTTGTAACTTCCTCACAAAGATGCTTTTCAGGATGTATAATTTTATTTGACAATTTCATGCAAACCAAAATAATACCTAACACAATAACAAGAAACAAACTAAATACCCACATTTTCTTATACTCCTTTATAGTTCTTTTTTAATAATACCCTTTAATTTATTGGATATCAACTTTAAGAACCTCTTAAATTAATATAACTTATAAGGTATAATTCTATCCTAAAACTATCCTTAAATAACAAATTTAATTATTAAAACATCTTCACAAGGTTGCAAATGAATTTTAAAATCAAAAAAAGTATTAATACTAAATTTAAAATACAGCTAAATAAATTTAGTATTAATACTTTTTAACCTTTAAATCTATAATATATATCTACCTTTTTCTCTCTTAGTGCCTTATTTTCCGAGATAACAATTTTATCTACTAAAGCCTCAATAAACTCCCTGTTAATATCCTTAAAGCCTAGTATCTTGTCCACTTCTTCTTTGCAGATTTGATAGTATATTTCACTTTCATCTTCATTTTTTAATTTTAAACTCTCTACATTCCCTTGTTTTATTATTAAAAACTGTTGTTTCTTCTGTAAAGCTCTCATCAAGTTTTCAAAATTTCTATAGCTTGTTATACCACTTATCTCCTCAGAATACATCACTTCAAATTGGCTCTCTATCTTTTGTAACTCTCTTTGAATCTTTTTAAGTTCTTTTTTATAAGCATCTGCTGTTATAGCCTTCTTGTTTTCCATTTTATATAACTCTTCTATATCTATATTATTTTCTAAACAATCTGTAATACTTTCTTTTATAGCTTCTAATAAATATTCTTCTTTAATAGAATGTGATGTACATCTTCCCCTTATTTTTTGACTGTTTGCACACTTATATCCTTTATACCTCTCGTTATAAAACATATTTCCACCACATTCATTACATTTGAGAACTCCTTTAAATATGTGAATTTCTCTATTACTTTGCTTAAAGGTCTTTTCTAATTCTTTTTTATCTATTGATATTCTTGTAGTAACTAACTTTTTTATGATTTCATTTAATTCTCTCTTATCATAATTGTACATTATTTCTATTTTATCTTGAATCATAGTCTCCTCCAGCATATTGTTTTTACCATTATATATATGCTGAAAACCTTTAACTATTTCCAAAATTTTCAATACTTATTCTATACTCTCTAGAGTTTTTATAGTATAAAACTTATAGAAATTCTTCTTTTTAATGAAGTTAATTGCTTGCTTTAATTTTTCTTCATCTTCATATATTATTCCTAGTACATTACCGCTATGTGCTCCTATAATTCCAAGTCCTGAAGTGTGTTCCTTTATATTTTCAATATAACTTATCCATTCATAGTTAAGTCTATTCTGATTTCTCTTTATACTCTCTTCAGAAACGTAAGCAAACTTTTCTAAATTATTTTCTGATACTCCTTCTTTTAATATAGTAAAAAGATCAGTTGTATCACTTAAATCAGGTAACTTCCTATTATTAAACTCCACAGTATTTATCTTATCTTTTCCTTCAAAAGCTAATATATTATATCTTAGATACTTACCTACTTTTTCTTTATAAAGGCCTTTCTTATAATCAAATAAGGTCATTTCTTTAAATATTATGCTATCAGTAGGCTCTATGTTTATGCACTCTCTAATAAGCTCTTCTTCATTAAAATCTTTTTCAAACATCTTTAAAAGAGAATAATATGTAGCGCAAAGGTCTGCAGTACTGCTAGCCATACCTTTTCCAGTAGGGATTTTAGAAAAGATATTAATATCTAAGCTTTTATAATACTCTTCATAATTCCATCCTTTTAAAATATTATATAAGAATCTATCAGCCTTAACCCATTTACACTTTCTATAAGGCTTTCTACTTTCAAATAGTTTTACAGTTGTATAAACATTTATAGGACAGGATAAGAGCATATCTTTATTGTTAATTTTTCCTTGAATCACTTCTCCAAAACTTCCCGGATACCTTGTAATAACCTTCATTTAAAACTCAATTCCTGCCCTTACACGAACTCCCTGTTCCATGTAGTGCTTTATTTCTTTCATTTCTGTTACTAGATCTGCTCTATCTTTAATTGAATCTGGAACATTTCTTCCTGTTAGAATTAGTTCCATGTTAACAGGCTTATTATCTATAAGTTTTATAACCTCTTCCTCACTTAAAAGCTTATTCCATAAAACTCCCATTATTTCATCTAAGATAAATACATCACAGCTATTATTTTTAATTACTTCCATAGCAAAATTATACGCTTCTTTCACTTCTTCCTGTAAAGTTATCCTTTCTTCTTCAGTAAGATTCCAAAAGAAACCTTTTTTACTCTCAAATCTAAAAATCTGAAAGTCCTCTCCGATTAGCTTTGCAACCTCTAGTTCTCCCGTTGGGTGAGTTTTAAGAAACTGGAGCATATATACCTTTAAACCATTTCCAACTGCTCTTATTGCTTGCCCTACTGCCGCTGTTGTCTTGCCTTTTCCGTTACCTGTATATACTTGAACATATCCTTTTTCCAATTTTTTTATCATTACTTCCCCTCCTTATCACTAGTATTTACATCTTCTGCAAAGCTACCCATCATTCTTATTTATCTAATATCAACAAATTTATCCTTTGACTCATCGCTTATACCTACATTTTCAAAAGTAGCCATATTATTAGCTACATGAAGTGCTGCTTCTATAATATTAAAAGCAAGGGGACATCCACTACCTTCTCCAAGTCTCATATTTAAATGAAGAATAGGCTCAAGTCCTATATAGTTAAACACATAATTAACAGCTTTTTCATCTGACTTATGGGATGTAAACATATAATTTTTACATTCTGGTTTTAAAATATATGCACAAAGGGCTGCTGCACATGAGATAACTCCATCTATAACTATTGGTTTTTTATTCTTAGCTGCTGATAAAAAGCATCCGCACATTCCAGCAATATCAAATCCTCCAACTTTACCCACCACATCAATAACATCCTCTTTATTAGGATTATTAACCTCTAAAGCTGTTTTTAAAACATTCTTCTTTACTGTAAACTGTTCCTCAGTTAGTCCAGCACCTCTACCAACTATTTCTTCTATATTTACATCTAAAAGTGAAGCTATAATAGTTGCACTAGTAGATGTATTTCCAATACCCATTTCTCCAGTTCCAAACAAGTCATAACCCTCATTACATAGCTTGTCCGTAATTTCTATACCAGTTTCTATTGCTTTTATGGCTTCTTCCCTAGTCATAGCTGGTCCCTTGCACATATTTGCTGTACCATTAGCCACTTTTCTCTTTATTACCTTAGGGTTTGCAATTTCTCCTTTAACTCCAATATCAACAACAGTTAACTCTGCATTAGCAAAGGAAGCTAAAACCCCAACACCAGTTTTCATTTCTGGAATACTATTTGTCATAACTTCAGTAATTATTTGATCGACACAACTCACCCCATCTTCACATACACCATTATCAGAACACATAACAATTATATTTCTCTTCTTTACCTCATTAAAAACCTTTCCTGTAATTCCAGCAAACCTTGCTGCAATCTCTTCAAGTTTTCCAAGACTCCCAAGCGGTTTAGTAAGATTATCAATATGCTTCCATGCTCTTTCCATTGCCACATTGTCCACTCCACTTATGCTTTCAATTGTATCCTTTAATAAATTCATATTATTTTCCTCCTCTTAATTCTCTTTCAAATACCCTTCTACTTTGTTACCATTTTTAAAATCTAGTGCAAATCTTAAAATCTGCTTAAAAGGAAAGTGGCAGTACGCTTTATCCGTACTGCCACTAGAATTAACTTATAACTAAAAAATAAACATCTTAGAGTGAAATAAAACTAAAATGCTCTATCTTTAATAAATATGTATATTCTAATAGACCTTCCCTCCGAAAGCATATTTAAGACTAATTTTAGGCAGGTCTCCTGACTTATGAATCTTCCTCATCTTTTCCTTCCCCTATAGTTAGAGTGGATCCCAAAGATTTGTCATCAAATACAGTAGCGGGGGCTGTTGCGGATTTTAACCGCATTTCCTTTTCACTTTGTTCATAAAAAAGCACCTAAAATTCATATTATGTTTTGTTAGTTTTATTAATTATGAAACTCCTTCTCATTGCTAGAATGAGTACTCTACTGAGTAAGGCACTCACTTCAAATCATAGATTTAGGATGTCTGCTTAAGTATAATTTTTTTTCTCTATATTGTCAAATAATTTATATTATCATCAATGATATTAACACAACTAACTCGTTATTAGCCCCTAAACTATCACCGGTAACCCCTTTAATCTTAGAATTACATAGTGCATTAAATAAACTAGTTGTAACTATCGCTAAGATTAACAATATTACAGTTTTTAAAATAGCGTTTAACAGAAGCCCTATAATTAAGACAAATACCACATTTACTATTACTTCCCTTAAAGTTACAGTGTTAATAAACAAATTCCCCGAACCATTTTCCTTAGCTGGAGCTCCAATATAGCTAAGAAATATCATAGAAAATCTACTTATCATAGGTATTAGAAGTATACCTATGACTCTATACTTCACTAAAAGGAGTCCGTACCCTTGATACTTTATCAAAATATTTAATACTAAGCCTACACAAGCAAATGTACCTATTCTACTATCCTTCATTATTTCTATTATCTTATCACTACCTTTAAAAGCAAAGAAACCATCACAGGTATCGCCAAATCCATCTAGATGTAGTGCTCCTGTAATTAATATCTCAAAGATAATTATAAGTATAACTACAAAGTTTATTGGAATTACTCTAGATAATACTATATATAATCCATATTGACATAGTCCAATCAATAATCCTATAAAAGCAAAGAAATTTGCTCCATTTCTGAAATTGCTCTTTTCACAAGGAAGTGATTTATTTATAGGCACTCTCGTTAATATTTGAAACATAAGTAAAAAATCATAATAATATTTTTTCATATAACCTCCCTGTATTTATTTAATTTTTAAAGATAATCCTGATACCACTAAATATGCCTCATCACATAACTTACCTAATAGTTGATTTATCCTACCTGATATATCTGTAAAGATTCTTCCAAGCTTGTACTCCGATACAAGCCCAAAGCCGACTTCATTTGTTATTATTACAATCTCTTTATGAAACTTTCTAGAAGCATTAATTATTTCTATAACTTGTTCACTAATACCTTCTTCTAAATTCTCAATTTCTTTCTTAGATATATTATCAAAATCGCTATATTTATCAAACATTAAATTGGTTATCATAGTGGTAACGCACTCAAGAATAATATATTTATGCTCTGATTCTTTAATAACCTTATGTAAATTTCTATATCCCTCAAAGGTTTCCCAATTTTGATTTCTTGTTCTTTTATGAATATCAACTCTTTCTTTCATATCTTCATCAGTGATAATTGAAGTGGCAATATATAAAACCTCATCTTTCCCTTTAAATAGCCCTTCTCCAAAGCTGCTTTTACCGCTTCTGCTTCCTCCTGTTACTAAAGTTATCTTACTCATTACCTTCACTCTCCATTGCATCTAACTGTATAATTGAATCAATGTACCAGTTATCATATTGGAATTTAATTATTGATACACTACCATTTTTTGAAACAAACTTCCAAAAGTTTTTTAAATCTCCTCCAAGTATATAACAATAAATTAATCTTATAATTCCACCATGAGTTATAGCAAGACAGTTTTCATAATTTTCCTTCTCTAAGGATTTCATAAATTCTACTACTCTACTATAAGTTTCTGATACGCTCTCTCCCTGTGGAATCCTATAATCTATCCAGTTCTCTTCCCAAGCCTTTTGCTCCATAGAGTAATTATCACATATTTCATTATATGTCTTATTTTCAAAAATCCCAAAATCTCTTTCATTTAATCTATAATCACATTCTATTTCTGTATATTCTAAAATTTTCGCTGTATCAATAGCTCTTTTTCTTTCACTTGAAAATACCTTATCAAAGCGTATATGCTTAATAAAGTTTTTTGTTCTTTTAATTTCACCTATACCTTTTAATGATAATTCATCTTCAAAACTGCCTAGGTATCTCCCCTGGAAATTACTCTGGGTCTCTCCGTGCCTCACTAAATACAAGTTCATGAAATTTGATCTCCCACTCCACTGTTTTTATAATAAATGATATCATAAACTTTATACTTTGTTTATAATTAATTTATAGAAAGTAGATATATATACTTTATAATAGAATTATGAAGGACCTTCATGTCATTAACAAATTTTAAATAAAAAGGAGTTTTATAAATGAAATTCAAGAAAAAAACCGCAATGATTTTAAGTTTCGCTCTTGGTACAACAATGCTTGCTACTACAGCTATTGCTGAAATAGCATCTAAAACTGGCTATGACGTACTAAAGGATTCTATAAAATACACAGCTGAAAGTGCTACTACTAAACTTTCTAGTTATACAATGGATATGTCTTTTGTAGTAAAGGCTGATGGTAATGTTATAGCCTCTGAAAAATCTTTAAATAAATATGATGTTTCAAAAAAAGCCACAGAAAGCATAACAACAAGTATTGATGGTAAAAAGACATTTGATTACTACAACTTCTCTGACAAAAACGGAAGTATAAGCAAAAATAATAATGAAGCTGTTTATTATGTAACTGAATTTACAACTCCTCAAGAAGGTCACATCTTTACAAACCCATTTAAGGAAAAAGGTGCTGAAGATGTTGAAAGAATAGCAGATATTCTTGTAGGTAATTTAAAAGATTATGTTATAGTTAATGAAAAATCTGATGGAAGTAAAGAATTATCTGGTTCTTTAAGTGAGTCTCAGATACCAGCTTTAATTAATGCAGTAGTATCTTTTCAATCTAAAAATGAATTCAGTCATAGACAAAACACAGATGATCTTATGCCTAAAATTACAAAAGATATATTTGTAAAAGAAATTACAGGACATATGCTTGTAAACAAAGATGGATTAATAGAAAACTTACTTGGTACTGGAACAATATCTGGTAAAGATGATAATGGAAAAGAGCATACCCTAACTTTTGAGCTATCTGGAAAACTATATGGTGTTAACTCAACTGCTGTTAATAGACCTAATCTTGCTGGTAAGAAGGTAGAAAAAAATATAGAAAAAGATTATAGCAAATTATCTAATCCTAAAAAATATGTAGGAACATACAAAACTGATATAGTCCTTGAAAAAGAAGATAAATTTGAAAAAATAGGTGAAAAGTTTATAGAAATAACTGAAATAAACGAAACAACTATTGTAGGAAGACATTACGAAAAGTATGCTTCCGGTTACGAAGAATATGCAGCTAATAAAAAAGACTTTAAATTTAATGCAAAATTCCAAGAAAAAGATTTAAATGCAAACTTTACTGCTACTTCTTCTGGTAATAAGGTTGAAGGAAATATATATATAGATCAACATGCTGGAAAAGTATATTTCAATATGAATGAAAGATTTGGTGGTTCTAATTTATTATTCGATAACGACTATAAAAGAGTATTTGAATAAACTAAAAAGTTTATAAATTAAAATTTTCAACTTATAATTGAGAGGTACTAGGTACTAGAAGAGTTTATTCTCATAGTTCAAAACTATGTTTTCTAGTGCTTAGTACCTAATACATATAAAAAATTGTCACTGTTTTTTCTTAAATTAAGTTTTGGAGGTATGCAAATGGAAAAAGTTATTGAAATTAAAAACCTCTCCAAAGTGTATAAAAATGGACGAGGTATAAGAGATATTAACCTGGATATACATAGAGGTGAAATCTTCGGATTTTTAGGACCTAATGGTGCTGGTAAAACAACAGCTATGAAAATTATGACCGGACTTGTAACTCCTGATAGCGGTGATGTTAAAATTTTAGGTCACAGTATATCTGAAGACTTTGAGGGAGCTATGAAAAAAGTAGGTTGTATTATAGAAACTGCTGAATCCTACCCCTATTTAACTGCCTTTGAAAATCTAAAACAATTTTCAAGATACTATAAAGACGTGGATAGTAAAAGAATAGAAGAAGTTTTAGAACTTACAGGACTCATAAAATACAAAAATGAAAAACCAAGGAAATTTTCTCTTGGAATGAAGCAAAGACTTGGAATTGCAGCTGCAATACTATCAAGACCTGAAGTAATAATATTGGACGAACCTTTAAATGGACTTGATGTTGAAGGAATGATTCATATGAGAAATATTATAAAAGATCTTTCTGAGAGAGAAAAAACCACCTTCTTTATATCAAGCCATCTCATTCATGATGTAGAACTTACCTGTACCAGTATAGGAATACTATATAATGGTAAAATGCTTAATGTAGATACTACTGAAAATATATTAAAGAACTATGTTTCCCTTGAAAATTATTTTATTAGTGAGGTAGAAAGAAATGGCAGAATTTAAAGCGGCTTTAACCAACGAGCTGGAAAAACTATATAAAAAGAAAAAAGTTATGGTGGCAGCCTCTATGTCACTTATTTTCATTATACTTGGACAACTATCCATTACTATCTTAAGAAGCGGTTTTGGAGTTCGTGGAGTTTCTAACATGGAGTTCCCCCTACTTGTACTTTCTGTAGTTGTTAATACAATTCTCCCTTTATTTACTGCACTTGTTACTATTGATAGTTTTTCTGGAGAGTTTTCACAAAACACTATGAAAATTACAATTACAAGACCAGTTACAAGGTTAAAATTCTTTACTGCAAAAATAAGTGCTATCTTATTATTTGTTTTAGTAAATCTTATATTTGTAATGGTCTTTTCAACCATAATAGGTCTTATTTTTAATTCAAATACCTTTACAATACAAGGACTTATTAAAATATTAGTTTCTTATACAGTAACATTAGTTCCAATGACAGTACTTGCCCTAACTATTGTACTTCTTACAAATATACTTAGAAGCGGTATAAGTGTATTTTTTGTAACTATTCTTCTTTTTATCATTTTTAAAGGATTAGGATTTGTTTTTTCAAGTTATTCTGGTTTGTTTTTTACAAGTATGCTAGACTGGCACAAATTATGGATTAGCAGCAACATCTCCTTTTTAAAGATTTTCCGTCAATTTATGATGATGCTTAGTTATGATATACTCCTCTTTACAGGTGCTTATTATTTATTTGATAAAAAAGACTTTTAATAATCAAGGTGAGTAAATGCAAATAAAAAAACGTTTAATTATTTATAATACTATAACTGTTGTAATTCCATTGACTATTGTAATCCTAACAATTTTCATTCTTAAGGTTATCCCCTTTAAATCCTTTAATTCAAACATAAACTACGATGATTTTAAAAACTTAGAGTCTTTAAAATATATACTAATGATTTCAGGTGCAGTATTTTTTATATCATTTATAGTTTCTAACATGATTATGTCATATCTATTTTCTAAGAAAATGTTAGATCCTATAACTCATCTTAAAAGAGCTACATCTGAGATTAGTAGAGGTGATTTAAACTTAGAAATTGCAGAAATCGGTGATAAAGAAATTAGAGAACTATGTGCAGATTTTGAAAAAATGAGAATACAATTAAAAGATTCTGTTCGTCTTAAAATAAAATATGATGATAATAGAACTATGCTTGTTTCTAGTATCTCTCATGATTTAAGAACTCCCATAACCTCCATAAAAGGTTATGTTGAAGGGATTTTAGATGGGGTAGCTAACACCCCTGAAAAAGTAGAATTTTACTTAAAAACTATATATTCAAAAGCTGAACTCATTGATGTGATGATTGATGATTTACTTTTATACTCTAAACTTGACTTAAATCAGCTTCCTTTTAACTATGAAAAGACTGATATTGCTAGTTTTTTTGATTACTGCGTTATGGAAAGCACTCTTGAACTTCTGAAACATAATATATCAATTGCACTTGAAAACTACTTGAAGGAATCAAAATATGTGATGCTTGATAGAGAAAGAATGCGAAGAGTTATAATTAATATTATTGATAACTCTCGAAAATATATGAACAAAGAAGAAGGAAAAATAACTATAATGCTAAGAGAAACAAACTCTAGCATTGTTATTGAAATAAGAGATAACGGTTCTGGTATTGATAAAAATCATATAAATAGAATATTTGACAGATTCTACAGAGGTGATTTAGCAAGAACTGAAACAAAAGGCAGCGGACTTGGACTTGCTATCTCAAAACAAATTGTAGAAGCTCATAAAGGCAAGATATGGGCTATTGGCCACGAAGATGCAGGTACTAGTATAATAATATCACTAGCAAAGCTATCATAAGCAGAGTACTCATCTGACGAAGGAAGAGGAGTTACAGAATTATAGGGAGGGTATTATGAAGAAAATTTTAATAGTTGAAGATGATTCGAGCATTGCTGAACTTCAAAAGGATTACTTAGAGCTTTCTGGTTTTGAAGTTACTATATGCACAGATGGTGTAGAGGGTTTAAATGCTATAAAAAAGAATGATTTTAATTTAATAATTCTTGATGTTATGCTCCCTAAATTAGATGGATTTAGTATTTTACGCAATATCCAAGAAGATAAGGACATTCCTGTTTTAATGGTGTCTTCAAAAAAAGAAGAGATTGATAAAATTAAGGGGTTAAGTCTTGGTGCTGATGATTACATTACTAAACCCTTTAGTCCAGGTGAGCTAGTTGCTAGAGTTAAATCTCATATTCAAAATTATGAAAAAATAAAAAGTAAATTTACTATAAAACCTAAGAATAACGTTATCGTTATAAGAGGTCTTGAAATAATTAAGGATTCTAGACAGGTATTTGTAAATGGTAAAGAGGTCTCTTTAGCCCAAAAGGAGTTTGAATTATTACTTCATTTAGCTGAAAATCCTAACATAGTATTTAGTAGAGAAGATTTATTCGAGAAAATCTGGGGACTTGATGCCCTTGGTGATACTGCTACAGTGACAGTACATATCGCAAGAGTAAGAGAGAAAATAGAGTCCTCCCCTTCTAATCCACAGTATATAGAAACCGTTTGGGGAGCTGGATATAAACTTAGAGTGTAAAATAAAATTCTTTGGAGAGCACCCCATTAAAGTGGGGTGCTCTTTAAGTCATGCAAGCTATCTTAAGTAAGTGCTACTATTAGAATTCATTTAACTACTTATAAAAGTATTTCTAATGTGAAACATTTTTAAGACTTGTTTATCTAATACATAAGGTGGATATAATCAAGTCAGATATTGAACACAAAGATGGTATAGGGTATGGATTAGAAATCACTTATATTAGTAAAAAAAAGATAGGTTTAGTTTTTTGGCTTCTTCAATGGTTCATAACGGCAGCTGGCATGAATTTGACAAAAATTTAGTTGATGATTTTAGAAATCTATATAAAAACTTAAATTAATTAGCTCTAAGCTTTTCCTCCATGAAATAGGTAAAATCACTATTGATAATATAAAAAGGGTGTAAATAGATTTGTTTTACACAAATCTATTTACACCCTAATATTCTCAGTAGTAATCTCTAAGTATGTCTATAATCTATTTTCTTGAATAAGCTTCTCATTATAAGCTGATAAGCTTTCTCCTGTTTTTTCTAATTGTTCATCTATTACATTTGCTTCTTTTATATGTTTAATTATTGCATTTGTTGTGGTCTTTAGAACATCATCAATCCCTACAATTTCTTTGTTCATGCTTTCTATATGTCGTTTTTGAGTAGATAAAATATTCATTACCTCTTTTGCTTCTTGTTCTACCTGTGCTATTCCGGATAAGCTTTTCTCTACTTTATCTATAGCTTCACTTGAAGCTTTGACACCATTAGCTATAACATCATTAGACTTGTCCGAGTTGTTTAAAACCTTCTTAGTCTCTTCCTCAATTCCTTGTATTAAACTAGAGATGTCTTTAGTACTCTCTTTAGTCATTTCAGCTAGTTTCCTTACTTCACTAGCAACTACTGCAAATCCCTTACCATGTTCCCCTGCTCTTGCTGCCTCTATTGCTGCATTTAAGGCTAAAAGATTAGTCTGACTTGCAATACCTGTTATTAGCTGAACTACATCATTAACCTTGTTGAACTTTTTTGCTAGCTCATTAATGCTATTGGCATTATTTTTATTTTCTATTTCTAAAGATTTAATGATTTCATTCATCTCCTCAATAGATCTTTTTCCTTCATTTGATCTTTTAACTGCATCTTCAGTAATTTTTATAAGGGTATTTCCTTCTGTATATAAATTATCTGTAGCTGTATTAGTCATTCTTGTTAAATTTGAAATCTCACTCATATGAACTTTTACTTCATTAGTAAGTCCAGTTAAAGCATCATGCTGACTATTAACCATTTGATGCTGCTTTACAGTTTCTTTTAGTGACTTACTTATTGATCCTATAAAATCTGTAGTTTCTCTACGAGATTCTTTTTCTTTTTTCTTTATTTCTTCTGCTATATCTAGAGACATACATACTTCATCTTTAGCTTTTTTTCTCATCGATTACACTCCCCCGACTTTTCTTAAATCTTTAAGAATTTATATCGCCTTCTTAATTATCGTACTTTTACATAAACATCTATATATTTTTAGATACTATTCCTAATAATCCTAGTGCTTTATCTATAATATCCCTTCATTTCTTCTTGTTTTTCATAATTTTAACTAATTATAACATGGTATCTATAGTATGTAAACGCAGACTTAAATCATCATATTTCCTACATTAATCGAATACTTTTTATAATAAAAAATAGATGAATTAAGCTGAAAAATCAGCTTAATTCATCTATTTTAATCCTTGTTACAGAATCGTCTACTCTTTTTTCTTTCTTATCAAAAAGACTAATTTCACATACCACCTTTATTATAATAAAGGACAGCCCCGTTAATACTCCAAGAATAAAATATATATTTGAAAGAAATATATTGGTTTGCCAATCTGCTACTTGTAGAAGGTTTCTTTTTACAATCTCTTCTTTACTATAATCTTTAAGCATAAGCTTAACATTAATTTCTCTAAGTTGTTTTACTAAAACTTTCTTATCATCATTCTCACTTATAGCTTCTAGTTTTGATAATAAATCAGTTAGATAAACTTTGTTTTGTGACTTGATACTATTAGCATAAATTTGTAGATTATCCTTTATGTCAGTTATATCATATTCTATTATATTAATAGGAACTATCTCTTTAAACTCACTGCTAATCTTATCTATATCTGCATTACTAATTCCTTCTTTTTCAATCTTAACTAGTACTACTTGATTTAGCTTATTTGCATACAAAAATTTTGCTCCATTTTCAGTATGATTAAATCCTAGCACAAGAAATAATACTGCTATCATCAGATTAAAAAGTAATAGTTCTCTATTATATCCTAAATCTTCTTTTTCAAGACCTAATAACCTACCTAGTATTTTAAACATTTTACCATCTCTCCTATATCATAATTACATATAACTACCCTATAATTATTGACATAAAAATGATTAGTAATCAGTTTTTTAAAATTCTGCTGTTCCTGGTGTTCTTGGGAATGGAATTACGTCTCTAATATTACCCATACCTGTTAGGTACATTATCATTCTTTCAAAACCAAGACCATATCCTGCATGTTTAGTTTCTCCATACTTTCTAAGCTCTAAATACCACCAGTAATCCTCTTTGTTAAGTCCAAGACCTTCTATTCTCTTTTCAAGAACCTCAAGTCTTTCCTCTCTTTGACTTCCTCCTATAATTTCTCCTACTCCTGGAACTAGAAGGTCTGCTGCTGCAACAGTTTTTCCGTCATCATTTAATCTCATATAGAATGCTTTAATATCCTTTGGATAGTCTGTAACAAATACTGGCTTTCCAAATATCTTCTCTGTTAGATATCTCTCATGTTCAGTTTGTAAATCAATTCCCCATTCTACTGGATAATCAAATTTTTGTCCTGATTTCTGAAGAAGTTCCACTGCTTCAGTGTAACTTACTCTTGCAAAATCAGAGTTAACTACATTGTCTAATCGTTCAAATAATCCTTTATCAATAAAGCTATTGAAGAATTCCATTTCTTCTGGAGCATTTTCTCTTACATAGTTGATTATATATTTAACCATAGCTTCTGCAGTATCTAAGTAATCAGTTAAATCAGCAAAAGCCATTTCAGGCTCTATCATCCAGAACTCTGATGCATGTCTTGCTGTATTTGAATTTTCTGCTCTAAAAGTTGGTCCAAAAGTGTAGATATTTTTAAAAGCAAGAGCAAAAATCTCACCTTCTAACTGTCCACTTACTGTAAGGTTAGTTTGTTTTCCAAAGAAGTCTTGTTTATAATCTATCTTTCCCTTTTCATCCTTTGGAGGGTTTTCAAGGTCTAATGTTGTTATTTTAAACATTTCCCCTGCACCTTCAGCATCACTTCCTGTTATTATTGGAGTGTGTACATAAACAAAGCCTTGATCTTGGAAAAACTTATGTATAGCATAAGCTGCTACAGAACGCACTCTAAATACTGCTGAGAAAGTATTACTTCTAGGTCTTAAGTGTGCTATTGATCTAAGATATTCAAGAGTATGTCTCTTCTTTTGAAGAGGATAATCTGAATGAGAATTTCCTTCTAACAATATGCTTTTAGCATGGATTTCAAAAGGTTGCTTAGCATTTTCAGTTACTACAACTTCACCCTCAACTGTTATACTTGCACTTATAGCATACTTGCTTATTTCTTTAAAATTTTCTAGTTCATCTCCAAACACTACTTGAATGTTTTGGAAGAAGCTTCCATCATTAACTTCTATAAATCCAAATTTATTAGAAGCTCTTATAGTCCTAATCCATCCACTAAGCTTTACAGCTTTTCCAGTAAACTTTTCTGTTTCTCTATACAACTGTTTAATTACTACTGTTTCCATAAAGTACCTCCTGTTTTATATTTAGTTATTTTTAAAATAAAAAAACCTTAATCCTAAATAACACTAGGACGAAGGTTGAATATTCGCGGTACCACCTAATTTGTCATATAAAATATGACCTCTCTTAATGAGCACATCAATTATGCTCTCCAATATATAACGGTTTGGCTCCGTCTAAGCCTACTATCATACTTAAACTAAGTATAATTTCGGTTAGAGATTCTAAGGTGTTCTTCCATATAGATTCAATATCAACCTCTCACCCTCGTTGATTCGCTACAAATGAACTTCTATATATACTCTCCTCTTCACTATCTTTACATATATTCTTTAAATTATGAAAATTAATTCAAAGAAAATTATAATATTAAAAACAAAGTGTGTCAACAAGGCACTGCTATATAGTTTGCTAAATAATAACCTTTTTATTCAAGGCTACATAGATTAGTGTTATAATACATCTATATTTTAAAACTGGGGGTGGATTTTATGCATGTTATTGATTTTCATTGTGATACAATTTTAAACATATATAGAGATAATACAAGCTTAAAAACTAATGACTATAGTATTGATATTGAAAAACTAATAAAAGCAAATTCTCTTGCTCAATTCTTTGCTTTATTTATAAATACAAAAACTACTACTGATCCCCTTGAGGAATGTCTTAAAATGCTGGACACATTCTATAATGAACTTTCAAAGAACAAGTCCTCAATTGCTTTAGTTAGAAATTATAATGAACTAATGCATAATAAAGAAAAAGGTAAAATCTCAGCTTTTCTAACTATTGAAGAAGGAGCTGCTCTTAAGGGAGATATGTCTAATCTTAAAAACTTTCATAAGCTAGGAGTTAAGCTAATAACCCTAACCTGGAACTTTCCAAATGAAATTGGATATCCTAACGCAGCATTCAAATATCAAGATAGAGGACTTACTCCTTTTGGACTTGAACTTATAGATGAAATGAATAAACTAAATATGATTATTGATGTATCTCACTTATCTGATGGCGGTTTTTATGATGTTGCTAAATACTCTAAAGCTCCTTTTGTAGCCTCTCATTCTAATGCTAGAGCCATTACTAATCATCCAAGAAATTTAACTGATGATATGATTAAAATACTATCTAATAAGGGTGGAATTATGGGTATAAACTTTTATGGGCACTTTTTAGGTGGCGGTGAATTTAGTAGAATTGATGATATGCTTAGGCACATAAAGCACATAAGACATGTTGGAGGCATAGATATATTATCCATCGGTTCAGACTTTGATGGCATCGACTCCACTTTGGAAATTGAGAATATAGGAGAAATTGATAAATTGATTTATGCTCTTAAGAAAGATAACTTTACTGATGATGAAATAGATAAAATCTTTTACAAAAATGCCTTAAGAGTTCTTAAAGAAATTGGATAACTTAAATAATCACTTTAAATGTTATATATTTGAAGTATAATTATAATTTGTTATGTTATATAATAGATTATGTAGATTTATAAATGATTGTTGAGGTGGGTAAAATATGTATCATTTAAGAAATTATTCAGAGGAAGCTGTAGATAACTTATTAGATAATGTTCTAAGTAAATACGACAATATTTGTAAATGTGAAAAATGTAAATTAGATATAAAAGCCTATACTTTAAATTTAGTAAAACCAAGGTATATAGTTTCTGAGCAAGGAGAAATCTATACTAGGGCAATAAATGAAATTGATAAACAAGAAGTTATTAATATTACAGAATATATAATGAATGGCATAGATATAGTAAGCAAAAATCCAAAGCATTAATCATATTCCCTAAGGGCTGCATTCGTTTTTAGCTATAAGTTACTTATACGCTTAATTCAAATGGAGCCTATAAATTTTTATTTCATATAAATTTAAATTTAATTATTATTAATTTTATTGAATAATTGGTATAATAATACTGGCAAAGTAATTTCTAAAAAGGAGTGACTATGGATGGATTATAGATTAGTATATGAAAAATGGCTAAATGACGAATACATTAACGAAGAAACTAAGAAGGAATTAATAGCTATACAAAGGGATGAAAAAGAGATAGAGGATAGATTTTATAAAAATTTAGAATTTGGAACTGCTGGCCTTCGCGGTAAGCTTGGGGCTGGAACTAATAGAATGAATATATATAATATCTCAAAGGTAACTCAAGGTATTGCTGACTTTATTGTTGAAAAAGGCAAGGACCATATGGATAGAGGAGTTGCCATAGCTTATGATGTTAGACATTTCTCTAAAGAGTTTTCAAAAACAGCTGCACTTGTTCTAGCTGGAAATGGAATCAAATCTTATTTATTTGAGGATATTCGCCCTACTCCAGAGCTATCCTTTACTATAAGAAGATTAAATGCTACAGCAGGAATAATAATCACAGCTAGTCATAACCCAAAGGATTACAATGGATATAAGGTATACTGGGAAGACGGTGCACAAGTACTATCATCTATAGCTGAACCTATGACTGAGAAAATCAATAAAATAGATAGCTTTCAAGATATAAAAACTCTTGATGAAAAAGAAGCTTTAGCTAAGGGTTTATTAAACATTATCGGAAAAGAGCTTGATGACGAATACATAGGTAAAGTTAAGGATTTAGCTTTAAGAGATGATATTGATAAGGATATAAAAATTGTTTACACCCCTCTCAACGGTACAGGAAATATCCCTGTTAGAAGAGTTTTAAGGGAAAGAGGTTTTACTAATATAGTTGTAGTACCTGAACAAGAAAATCCTGATCCTGATTTTACAACTGTAGGTTACCCTAATCCTGAAGATACTAAAGCATTTAAGTATTCTGAAGCTTTAGGTAAAGAGGTTGGTGCAGAGCTCTTGATTGCTACAGATCCTGATTGTGATAGATTAGCTATTGAAGTGCGAGATAAAGATGGAGACTATGTTCCTTTTAACGGAAATCAAACTGGAGCTATACTCATAAAATATATTCTTGAGGGAATGCAGGCAAAAGGAACCTTACCTCACAATGGGGCTATAGTAAAATCTATAGTTACTGGAGATCTTGGGAGCGCTATAGCTTCTGAATATGGAGTTACTGCCTTTGAATCCTTAACTGGCTTTAAGCACATATGTGGAAGAATACCTGAGTTCGAAGCTAGTGGAGAGTATGAATTTATATTTGGATATGAGGAAAGTATCGGATACACAACTGGAACTTTTGTAAGAGATAAGGATGGTGTAAGCTCTGCTATGCTTTTATGTGAGGCTGCCGCTTATTACAAAACTAAGGGCAAAACTCTATTAAATGTTTTAGAAGAGGTTTATAAAACCCATGGCTACTATAAAGAGAAACAAATTTCTCTAAATCTTGAGGGAATAGAAGGAAAAGCTAGAATTCAAAGAATAATGGATAGTTATAGAACCTCTTATCCAAAAAATATAGGACCTATGACTTTAACTAAAGCCATAGACTATCTAGAAGGCTATGAAGATATACCATCCTCTGATGTACTAAAATTTTATTTAGATAATGGAAGCTGGTATGCTGTTCGTCCTTCAGGTACAGAACCAAAAATTAAAATTTACTTATATACAAAAGCTGATACTTCTTCACAAGCCAATGAAAACTTAAAAGTTATGGAAGCTACTATAATGGAAAAACTTAATTCAACTGAGTAAAATTTATAAAAAAGCTTAGCATAAACACTATGTTCTATGCTAAGCCTTATACTTAAATTGAAAACTCAACAGCTTGTCTTACATTTTTATAAAAGTGTAGTGTCCTAAAGCTATTGCAGTTAATGCAGCTCCTGTTGTAGTAGCTACAGTTGCTGCTACATTAGAAACAAGTTCAAATCCATTTTGAAGTAAGCATGCAACTACATCAGCAAGATCATCACCAATTTCTATTTCACATGCAGTAGCTTCGAATGGTGAATTTGGATAAACATCAAAACTAGCAACAGCATTAGTTGCAATATCATATGAAAGCGTAACAACAGCTATAGCTCCATTATTGTTTTCTTTTCCATTATGACATTTTCTTAAATCATCCTCATTGTATCTCAAATTGTCACCTCCTAGTACCCAAATTGTCTTCTTAAGCTTGTCCACTATTTTATTATCTTTAGGTCTGTAGGATTTTATCTTCTGCTTACCATATTATAATATTAAAAAAATATAAAAGTGTTACATATTTTAATGAAAAAAGTAAAAGATATATAACTTTATCTTTTACTCTCTTTTATTCTTATATATTAAATTCTTATAATGACTTTTTTATAGCTGATACTACTGTTGCCATTGAATTTAGGTTATACTCCTCTTCATTAAATCCTCCAAAAAATTCTATACTACTAAAACCCGAATTTTCTAATATATTTTGTAAGTCTTCCCTTAAAAGAGGGTAAAGTGGAACACAATTTTCATATACTCTCTCATCATTATCTTTTGTAATTACTAACTTAGTCTTAAATAGAATTTTATCATCTTTTTTCTCATAATCTCTTATAAAACTAACTCTTTCCTCTGACCTTTCTATTGTAGGAAGTCCCTTAAGGTTTTTTTCTAAAATTCTATCATAGTTTATTATTTGTATAATTATTACTCCATCCTTATTTAAAAGGTTGTATAGTTTATTAATTACTATGCTAATCTCTTCTTTATTATTTAAATGTACTAGAGAATTTCCTATACAAAATATTACATCAAATTTTTCTTCTAATTTATCTACTTCTTTCATATCCATAGCAAAGGCTTTTACACTAACTCCTTCATTATAAGCCTTTTTTTCTATTTTTTTTATCATCTCAGTGTCTAAATCTGCAGCCATTACATTGTATCCTAATTTAGCTAAAGCAACTGAATAATTTCCAGTTCCTGCAGCTAAATCAAGAATTTTATGTTTATCCTTTGATCTTTTCTTAATAAAATTTAATTGTGCCTCTCCAAGTGGAAACACTATATCATAATATCTACTTAATTCCTCATAAAACCCCAAATTTAAATACTCCTTTCTAAATCTTCTAAAATCTTTAGATATTTTTCTTGAAGCTTTTTATCACTAGCTGCTTCTTCTACTTCCTTACATCTCTCATCTATCTCTTTTAAATCTTCTTTTGATAAGTTATTTCTAGCAAAATTATATAATGCATTATCTTCCTTAAATATATGTCTCTTTAAAAGATCCGTGTATCCTATGGTATTAGCTATTATATCTACTCTAGCATCTTCATCTCCCATTTCATAAATTTCAAGAGCATTTTGTAAATTCATCATAAAAAGTCTTCCTAAATCGTGTTCTACTAGCATTCCTTCTACAGTCATTTTTCCTAAATGGTTATCTTCTCCTTCATGTTCTGCAGACAATTTTACAAAAAGAATAGCCTCTTCCTTATTATGATGATGCTTATCTGCATAATTCCTTATAAAATCTATCACCTTGTAAAAATCTTTATAGTCCACCGTATCATGATTGAGTACCTTAATACAAAGCTTTCTTGCCACCTCAAGCATTCTTTTTATATTATTGTGTTCCTGAACCATTATATCTATAGCATCCATTTTTATTTCTCCTTCCGATTTTTGTTTTTATGTTATTAGTATTACCTTATTTTCTACTCACTATTAACTAGTACCTAGTCTATATTTAAAATACTATCACATCCTATAAATAATAGTGGTAACATTAGTTACATATAAATGAATTCTAGAAATTTTTTCTTCTTTTTGGTAAACTAAACAGAAACATTGTGTCTACTTTCCTAGGAACCCTATGGTTCTCCTCGAACATTCAGTGTTTCAGCGCCCTTCTTGCTACAAATTTCTATATAAGAAAAAGAGTAGCCAGTTTTAACTAACTACTCCTTATAAATGCCAATTCCCAAATGTACAACTATTATAACTAGGTATTACTATTTTCTTAGACTCTAATAATTCTATCTTTCTTTTTACTCCATAAGAACCCCTTGCTATTTTAATAATAAAATCTTTTATTTTTATATATTCCAATGATTAAAAATAAAAAGCCTAATAAACAAAATATAAAATATTTCGTGATGATAGTTTGAAATACTACTCTTTGTCCATTTTCAAATACACTAATATATTTAATATATTTAGAATCTATAAAAATAGCTAATAACTCATATATGAGTAAAAACATAAAGCTTATAGTAGTAGATTTTAAAGCATAAATTAGCATATATGATAATGAAGTAAAAAAGAAGCATTGAATGACTGTCTTCAAAAATTCTAACAATACATTATCCCAAAACCAACTATATACTAAAAAAAGAATACCAACATGTATAATATACCAAGTAAATATCAAAGCAGTATGATGGAATTTGACTTTTCCTGAATCCTCAATACAATATAAAAGCTCATTGCCGTCGCCTTCAACATATTCTTTAAATATAAAAGTAATCCACCATAAAGACATAATAGGTATATACTTTTCAACTTCTCTGAATACTAGAGAATAGGCATTTTCAATATTTCCTGATATATTAATCATTCCAATATTTAAAATAGGAATAAAAATATATAAAATTATTAAGGGAATAAAATAATACATCCTTAAATTTTTAAAAGAAAAATAAATAAGTTTTATCTTCATACTTTTATATACCCTTCAATATACACATATATCCATCTTCAATGCTAGGCTCTATCCCTTCATATCCCTCATTCTTACTTGAAAGCACTCTTGAAAAATTCTCACCATTTCTTTCAAAAGTTCTCTCAACAAAGTGATTAGAGCTAATTTCAGTTCCTTCTTTTACTTGAAAAACTTTTCCCTTTGCTATCAATCTAATTTCTTCACTAGTTCCTTCTCTAAGTATTTTACCATCTTGCATAATGATTATTTTATTACAACATGCTTCAACATCCTCCACAATATGCGTAGAAATTATAATTATCCTATCTTCTTTTATATCAGATAATAAGTTTTTAAATCTTATCCTCTCTTCTGGGTCAAGCCCAGCAGTAGGTTCATCAAAGATTATTATTTTAGGGTCTCCTAATATTGCTTGAGCAATGCCTAATCGTCTAATCATTCCTCCTGATAATGTTGATATTTTCTCATTTACTTTATCATCTAAATTAACTATTTCTATGCTCTTTTTGATATATGAGTCCATTGATTCTTTAGGGAGTTTTTTTAGTACTGAAAAATACTCTAGCATTTCATAAACTGTTAATTCTTTAAATAATCCAAATTTTTGTGGAAGATAGCCAATGTACTTAGAAAATGTAGAATTATTTATAATTTCTCGCTCTTCAAATTTTATATTTCCTTTAGTAGGATTGTACAAATTAACTATGCACCTCATTAATGTAGTTTTACCAGCACCATTTGTACCTAAGAGCCCATAAACTCCTGTTTCTAAATTTACTGAAATTCCTTTTAGCACTTCTTTTTTTCTAAAAGACTTATATAACCCTAAAATTTCTAACATTATTGGTGCCCCCTAATTGTTTAAGTTTTTAAGAAATGTTATTGAATCTCTTTTTTGATTGTTATCTTTCAAAAATTTATAAGTATTCTTAATAACATAATCTTCACCTAGTTCATTTATTTTTTTTAAAAATAAGTGAATCATTTCAAAAGATGGATTGTTATTCAATTCTTCTTCTGGAATACGTAGAAACCTATCTTTATTTAAAATATAGTCAAATAATAGAGTATTAATCTTTCTTTTCTTTATATCTTGTGACAAATTAGATTGTAAAAGTCCAAGAGCTATTTGTTCTTTACTTAATTCCCATACAAAGATATGATCTTTAAAACTTATTATTCCATCCCCTAGCATTTTGGAAGAAAATGTTGTTGGGGATTGAAAGATTTTTTTACCACTCACATTAAAATCGGCATCCTCTCCAAGTATTCCCTTATATAATGTTAATGTTTTTTCAATATTTAAAAGAAAACTTATATCCATTTTTTCTAATATTAATCCGTAAAGCAAATTATTCTCAAACTTCTTTTCTTCTAAAAAACCACCAATCAGAGTAAGTTCTTGTGATTCGCCAGAAAAATTATTATCATTTTTATCTAAGTTTGAGTAAATATTTAAATTTGACTTTATAGATACATCAAATTTCGTATTTTGTTCTCTTATTATTGGAATAAATCTAGATTCCTCTTTCATATATATTTTTTTGTACCCTTCAATTGGATAGTAGGGGAAAGATCCTGGTAGTAAAACAGCCTGTAAGTTACTATAAAACACAGGACTGTACCCACTATATAAAATTCTAATTTCTTCTAGCTTTTTATTAGTAGGGTTAATTACCTCCAAATAGTCTCCATTTCTTTTGTAGTCCAAAACCTCATTATTTTTGCTAAGAACTTTTTTAACTTTATAATTTCTATATAGTGTGAATTTATAGCTGTTTAAGGTTTCTTTCTCATCTAAATAAATAATTATATCACTATTAAGTTGCCTATTTATTGTAAATTTCATATTATAAGCTGAAATGTTAAATTGTACAATTTCTTCTTTTTGGATATCATTCATATAATAAAGTTCATCAAAAGCTATAAAACTTTTAGGATTATGATCTTTTTTGACGATACTGCCTGGTTTGGTAAAACTAGATAAGTTTAATATAGCTACAATTATTAAACCTATTGCTATAAAATTTAAAGAATTATATCTTCTCCTGCTTAACTTTACAAGTAAAATGGAACTTAAAAAACTTATCCAAAATAGCAATAAGTTCCACCTGTAAGGTTCTATAGCTAATCCATATAATTCTTCTTCAACCCAATATAAATTTGGAGGTAAAACATTTAATATTTCAATAAATGGATATATATTAACTCCATAACCCATATAGAGAGTATAAGGCACAAATTCAAAAATTGGACTTATTACCACTATTGAAATTATCATCAAGGAATATGCACTAAACCTTGTTAGATATACCGATATAGTACTTCCTATACACACTGCGAAACAAGATACTAAAAAAATGTTAAGAAAATTATTTAAGAATATATGAAATAAAAAGGGTAAGAAATTTACATTCATAACTATATATACGACAAAATTATATATAAAAATATTTAAGGTCATAGTTACTATAAGTATTATAAGAACTACAGTCTTTGAAAAATATAATTTTAAATTTCCCTTATTTAATGCTAGAATGCATTCTGAAAGACTTTCACTTTTACTTTTAATTAAATATTCATAAGATATAAAGGTAAAAAAAACAAAATAAATCATACTAATTCTTTGACTATATTGTAAATAAAAGAATGCATCTTTATGTATAGATAAATTATACATACCTAAAATTAAATATCCATTCACTATAATAAAAAATACTAATAATGCTATAGATAAATATATACTTTTAAAAAAGATTTTAAAATTACTTTTTATTAAATAATTCATTTAAATTCTCCCTTAAGTAATAATTATTATGTAAAGTTAAAATAGGGGGGAGCCCCCCATTACTACCAGATACTCCCACTAGCTGTACAATATGCAGTTCCCCATCCATTAGGGTTTAATTCTATATTCCAATTAACATTACCACCATCTATATATTTGCCATTAGCAGATTGACCTATTGGCATAAGGGTTTCACCTGCTGTCACCCATCCTTTGCCAGCTTGTGCTTTGTTTATAATAGCATAAACACCATTTACTGAAGTAGTACTATTTGTAGCAGTATAACTTGCAGCTGTTTGAAGACCAATAGAAGCACTAGTAACTGATGTGTCTGAAATAGTTAGATATACAGAAACAGCACTAGCGCTACTTGAAAAACTAAGCATAATAGCACAAGATAAAGCAAGACTAGATAATAATTTCCCTTTTTTCACTTTTGTTTCCCCCTTGATTATATTTCTTTGTAAATAATGCATTTTTTACACATTTATTGTATATACTATTATAATATAGCATTTCTTTACAAAAAAAACAATGATTTTATTTATTTGTATATAATATACAAATATTATCTATACTAAAAGAGTTTTTCTGTATTGATTGTGTTTATTTTTTTGTTTATTACCCCTAATATTTTATGAATTTTTGATAAAATAAGGAGAGAAAATCATGTATTTTTACTGATTTTCTCTCCGTTTTTTAATTTAATTATATATATAAATTGTAATAAAGTTTCTACATCTTGATACATAGCCTATCTATTATCTGTGTAGGAACTTTATTTATATATCCAATGAACTTTTGCACAACAATACTGACCCTAGCCAAGATTGGAAAGAACACATTGTTGATTACAGATGACTTTAGCCATCCCCATAACCCCTCTATTAGATTTAACTCTGGACTATATGGAGGCAAATACATCAACTCTAATCTATCTTTCATTTTAGTCAAGAAGGGTTGTACTAATTTGGCGTGATGAATCTTTGCATTATCAAGAATTATAACTATTTTCCCTTGGGGATACTGTTTTAGCGTAGCTTTCAGAAACTCTAGGAATACCTTAGCATCATATCTGTCATGTTCCTCAAAATAAACAGCGCCTGTTGAGTAATTTAGTATTCCTATTAACTTCACTCCAGCATTTTTACCGTAGGTAGGTATTTTTCTTTGATACCCCTTTAGAAACCACGTCTTCTGAATAGCTTGATAATCTCTAATCATAGATTCATCTTCAAACAATATGTGATCAACCTCGCCATTAAGGTGTTTTTTTTAGAACCTCAAAGTCTTTTTTAAATTTCTCTTGTTTTTCTTTATCTGCTTTTGCCAAAACATAAGTGGGTCTAGTATAGCTCAAGTTTAGTCTATATAGAACCTCAGCCATACCCCTATGACTCATAGTAATGTTAAATTCTTTAATAGCCCATTGTCTTATAATTTCAATAGTCCAATTTTTTCTTCCTTCGAAGCCGACTTCGTCTGGAGTATTATTTGTAACAGCTTCAAATATCTTAGCTTCTTGTTCACTACTAAATTTCCTTTTAGCTCCTGTACTCTTTTTCATTTCTAGTCCAGCCAATCCATTTAATTTATAACTTCTTATATAGTTGCCTACGGCATGAGGCTCTAGCCCCTCCATTTCAGCTATCTTTTTATTAGTAAAGCCATCAAAATGTCGTAGTAGCACTGAATATCTTTTATGCATACGCACATTTTTAGTTTGTTTTAAAGCCGCTCTTAATTCTTTAATCTCTTTATCATGTCCAGTAATACTGTTCAAAATTATGGTTTCCATATTAAAATCCTCACAATAAATATATTTTTTATTAGTTTGGATTTTTAAGCAAATTTTAATGATGGTATTTTAAGGCATGTATTTTTAAAATTGCAATTTATATATTATAAACTCCCTATTTCATATTCTAAATTTGAAATAAATTCATAAGTTAACGGCGCCTTGTCCCTTAACGCTTCTCGTTCCTTTTCATTTAAATAATACATGGCAAAGGTCTCTGCAAAATATTCCTCAGGATAATCAACAAAATAAGGATTATCACCAAAAACATTACTAACCTCTTGTTTCCAAAGCTTTTTAAATTCTTCACTGGAAGAAATATCATTTAATACATATTCATCTATAGCATGAGCAGTTTCATGTAATTCTAAGTTTATAGCTCCATGAGCTTCACTAGGTTCACTATAACCTATTCTTGCTACAACTGCTTTGCCTCCAGCACCTGGTACATCATCCCAAGTCTTGCCTGTTCCTTCCCAGCCTCTAGGAGTTACCCCTTTTAAATGCTCATACTCTTCTACTTCTGTTATATTTGTATTTGAAAGTATTATTTTTATATCCTTATCTAAAAGCTCTTGTAACATGGAGTGAGGTATCTTCTCCAATCTTGAAATCATGTTATCAGCTTCTACTCTGTCATAAGCTTCTTCCTGAAAAACTATAAGTTTGTCCATAACTTGTGAAATACTATTGCTGCTTACTACACTATTTGTTGGTATGCTATCTGATTTGCTGAATGATATGCTACTCTGTTTTAGTGATTGTCCATAATCATTATCTTTTATAGATATAGAATATATTCCAAAGGAAACAAAGAATACTATGAAAAAAGTAGTTAAACCTTTATTAAAGCTTCTCATATCTTTATTCATGCTTATTCCCCCTCTAATCTAAATAAATAAAAAAATTCCACGTAACCTGAAAAGGAAAAGTAGAATTTATTTATACAATCATTATACCATGAATCGCTTACTTAAGCTAAGGAACATTTTACCGATTTAATACTAAACTTATCCCCTTTTAGATATATTACTATCTTTTTTTAAACCTTTTTAACCATTTTACATAGAGAAGAATAAGCTATTTATAAAGAGGTGATAAAATGACTAGTAATATTATAGGAAATACTTACTCCATTGAAATCGACACAAGGAATGAAAAACTTAAGTTATTTAAAAATAATGAGATTATAAGAGAATATATTGTATTCATTAATAAGCCATTAAAGCACCCTTTTAAAGGTTCTTGGAGAATAATAAAAAAACTACCTATCCACAAAGAGTTTGGGGGGTACTTCCTAGCTCTAAATATTCCCTATGGAGTACACGGGATTCATAAAGCAAGAAACTTACCCTTAAAATCAGCAGAAAAAAAAGATGGTAGCATAAAAATAAGTCCTCGTGAAGCTAGAGAATTATATACTACCGTCCCTATTGGAACACCTGTAGTTATTTATTAAAATAGGAAATCATAATTTCCTTCATATAGTGTTCTTAAAGGATATGTTATGTGTAGGATGGATTTGAACAAAGCTAGCAGTTCTAAAGTGAAACCTATCTGCACATAACATGCCCTTTAAATATACATAGCTATTGGAAGTATCTCCATAAGTGAAGTTTCGTCATTTAGATAGCTACTTTTATACTTTCCATTAATAGGTGCATCCTTTAAAAACTTTTCTCTAAACCCCTTAAAGTGACCCTCATCTAGAAAATCATAATATGTTCCACTAGATAAATCTACATAGTTGGCAGCATCATTTTTTGTAGACTTCATGACTTTTCCCATTATAGTAACATTATTGTTATATAAGTAATCTAAATTGTCTTGCATATATTTTAGTTGTATGGGTACTATTGCTCTTGCATTTGAGCCAGCTAAAGAACCCGAAACAAACTTTAAACACCTAGAATTTTTCCAATCCTCATAGTAACTTTTCATCATGGATAGAACTTGTTTATTATTTTCTTTATCACCAGGAGAAAAGATATCTTTCATCTCTAGGTATTTAATTATCTCTTCCATATGCTCCATTTCTGCATTCTTGTTAAGAGGAGACTTAAACTCTACATAATCATTTTCCTTTAAGTTATTCACATCCTCAACTGTGGCCACTCTTTTTAATAAATTATTTGCTTCTAATATCCCTTTGGTTTCTAGTAGAACTACTATAGTTTTTGAGATTTTCTCCTCAGTTTTTTGTTTAATAAATTCATCTAATATTTCAATAGTAAAGTTCCCTTGTAGGTATTGTCCTTTAAACACATTAGCCAGTGGGGTTGAGATCTTTACAACTTGTTGGCACCTAGAGCTAATAGTTTTGATTTGAACATATTCCTGTACAACAACAGTGAATAGATTATTTAATAGATTTTCATTTACATATAAAGGTATAATTGCCTTATTATCAAACATTACTAAGAAGCATCTCCTTAAAATTACTTACCAATATTATATTATAAAATCTTATACTCTTTTAGAACAAATTATATTTTGCACTGCCTATTGGAATTTCCTTTAGTTTTCATTGATTTAACTGAAACTAAAAAAGTACAAAGCATCTATCTCCCTTTGTACTTTTATTAAATATTTTTTATTAAATATTTTTTATTAAATATTTTTTATTAATTATTTTTGTTAATTATTCTTTAATCATAGCTCTATGTCTATTCCTAGATTCAACATAATACTTATTAAGCTTTCTTAAGTTTACTATCCATAAATATATTACAAAAGGAAGGAAAAGAGCTAATAAAATTGGTACTCTAGACATTAGTATAAAATTGAATATTCCGTGAAGTGTCATCGGAATTATTAATGATCTTCTAAAGTAATATCTATAACTCTCAGGATTTTCTGAGAACTTTGCAAGTGAAAGATAATATCCCATAGTTACTGCAAATAGTAAATGAGCAGGTACTGAAAATATTCCTCTATAAAGCCCTACAGAAGGATTAACTGAAAATCTAAATACTACATACATTACATTTTCTACTGTTGCAAATCCTAAGGCAGAAAATCCAGCATATATTATTCCATCTAGTTTTTCATCAAATGCTGGATGTTTAAAGGCAGTTCGTAGCACCACTTCTCTTTTAAAAAACTCCTCTGTGAGCCCTGCTACTATAAAGGCCATAAAAGCAGCACTTAATAATCCTGTAAAAATATTAAAAGACATAAGAAATTTTTCTACAATTGCTGTGGGAATAACGGAAAGTGCTCCAAAAATAAATACCTTCATTAAAAGTCTCGGGGGTTCCTTATCATATCTATCTGTTAAATATACTGAAAATGCTAAGACTATTCCTGGTATTAGTGCAATTATAAATAATCTAGTAGCCATTATAGGTTTCCTTTCTTCGTTGGTTTAATAAATTTCCTTAGTTGTTTTTATTTTTTATTGCCTCATCTAATATATCTAGATGTCTTTTTGAATCCTCTATTTGTTTAGTAAATACTATTTTAACTTCTTCTGGAACTCCATTTTGTTGTAAAAACTTCTCGTACATAGCTATACTATCCTTCTCTGATTTAATTAGAAGTACAAAAGCATCTTCTAAGGTTTTTGGAAACTTGAAAAAAAACTCATTTGACTTATCTGAAGGTATAGTTATTTTATGTTTTGACAGTAATTCTAACATTCTGTATACATGAATATTTTCCTCTCGCGCTAATGTAGTCATGAACTCTTTTTTACTATACTTTTTTTCTACATATTCATATCTTGCCCTTTGTAGATATTCATCCTGAATTCCATATTGAATCATATTTTCAAGAGTCAGATTATTATCTGTTCTAGCTGATTCTGCCCCCCATATAGTGCTTTCAACTCTCATCATAGTAAATACTGCATCTTCTTTATTTATAGGTTCTTGCTTGTTATTGTTAAAACTGCAGGATACAAGAGTTAGCATTCCTACAATTATTAAAAAAAACATTAATTTTTTTATTTGTTTATTTGTTTTCATATAATCACTCCTATAATAACTTACTAGTTTATTTTCTCCTAAAGTTATTTAATATATAATCTCTAATATCGAGTAGGAGGAAAATAATTATTTTATTTTCCGTCCTCTCACACCACCGTGCGTACCGGCCTGGTACACGGCGGTTCTTTAAGTAGAATGAATTTTAATATATTGACGTGTTAGGCTTTTTAATCCTAAGTCCGAGAAAAATTGATTTGTTAGTGTTGTGTTTAAAATAGCACTATTAGCTGTTCGCCAGTATCCCTTCCGGGTATTGGCGAATTTTATTGCTCGATAGTGACTCAGTCCCAATTTCTTAAGGTTTTTGTATCTTGTTCTAACCTTCTTCCATTGTTTCCATATACACATTCTTAATCTTTGCCTTATCCAAATATCTAACTGCTCTGTCACTCCCTTACATTTAGCTATTCCATAATAATTAATCCACCCAACGTTTACTTGGTTTAATTTAATTATTCTTTGTTCTAATGTCATAGGTTTTGACCTTGATAGAACTTCTCTGATTTTATCTTTATATCTTTTAATTGATTGTTCAGATATTTTTGCGTTTGCTTTACCAAACATTAGGAATAATGAGAACCCTAGAAATTTTCTCTTCCAAGGTCTTTCGACCGCACTTTTATTTACGTTAACTTTTAATTTAAGCTTATTTTCAATAAAGGAACTTATGTTATCCATAACTCTTTTACCTGCTCTTTCACTCTTAACGTATATATTACAGTCATCAGCATAACGACAGAATTTGTGTCCTCTTTTTTCTAATTCTTTATCTAGTTCATCTAGCATAATATTAGAAAGTAGTGGACTTAGTGGTCCTCCTTGCGGAGTTCCATTTTCACTCTTAGTTACTATACCACCTATCATTATTCCTGATTGCAGATACCTTCTTATTAATTTAAGTACTCTTTTATCCTTAATATCTTTGGAAAGTTTATACATCAAAATATCGTGATTAACCCTATCAAAGAAATTTTCTAAATCTATATCTACGACCCATCTATAACCATCCGTTATATAACTTTTAGCTTTCTCTATAGCATCTTTTGCCGACCTATTCGGTCTAAACCCATAACTATTATCTGAGAAACCTTCATCGTAAATTATGTTTAGTTCTTGAGCGATAGCTTGTTGAATAAGTCTATCCAAAACTGTTGGAATACCTAGCTTTCTAGTTCCTCCACTTAATTTTGGAATTTCAACTCTTCTAACCGGCATTGGTCTATACTCACTATTAAAAATCTCCTCTCTAACGCGTAGCCAGTTTGTTTTAAGAAATTGTTCAAGTTCATGAACCTTCATCCCATCCACTCCGTGACTACCTTTATTAGAGACAACTCTTTTAAGAGCAGCGAACATATTGTTCCTAGATAAAATTCTTTCTAGTGAGCCATATTCAAATTCATTGGTTCTTCCATTTGAAGTTGCCGAAGATTCTCTATGCACTCTTTGCTTATCTTCAAGTTCCACTCTATTTTCCGCACTAGAGCCTACATATTTAGTTTTCTGCAATTTTTGATTATCTTGCGAAACTTTCAAAATTTCTAAACCTCCTTAAAGTTCAGTCCTTCCCACGCTAACGCGTTTAGCGTGATACTATGACCTCTGCTGACTTCTGATAGTTCAGCTACATATCACTATGTAGGTTATCACTTTAGAAATTCATCTTTATTCATGATGTATCTATCAGACCTCCCCAGGTAAGAACAACAACCTTCCTCTCATATATCTGCTATATATACTTCTAAGGATTTGGATAGTGTTGGACTTTGTTTTGTTTTGCAAACTCGTCCATCCCTAGTAAGCCTCACATATAGTTTGTGTACCTCAGACCGAGATTTTGCCTCCGGCTTCCTTCAGATTCCACCTCACGATGGACACCCTTGCCATTGGCTAGTGGTTCCCACTACCAAGCCCACAGCGGACTTTCACCGCCAAGTTGTTGCCCATGCTGGGCACACAAAAAAAAGCTAATGACAAAATCTGATTGTCACTAGCTTTCCCAATATTATAGAATATTTTAAATACAATAATCTCCTATATTTACAAAGTCAGTTTATTTATATCCACACCATAATACTCTGCAAGCAATCTCTTTTCTCCATTAGTCATAGAGATTACTCCTCTTTCTTTATCTATATATTCTGAAACTGATATATTTAAAAGCTCTGCTATATTTTCTGTTGTTTCACTATTCTCTATTCTAACATTTTTAAGATTTTCACTCATACTTTATCACCCCTAACTTTTAGTTAAAGATTAATGGAATATTCTTTAATATCATTTGCTATTTGTAGACAAACTATTCTTGGTAACTTATTTCTCTTATGTAATATAAATACATTAATATTTAATTAGACCATTACTATTTATAACGCAATCTTTCTTCTGTTTATAGCTATACTATAAAAGGCTATTTTTATATATTTTTATTATATCTGCTTCTGTTACTTGTGATGGATGATTTTTAAGTTTATCCTTATTAATTATCATAGCTTTTGCATATTTCATTATTTCTTCTTCTGTTACTGTGACTTCTCTTCCTATAAGTTTTTCAATAAACGCACCAAATTCCTTAAGGCTATTAAACTTTAAAAAAGATAATATATTATTTACTTTACTCATACTTGAAGATAGCTCTAGATATTCCTTAAGTAAAATCCCATTTGCTTTTCCATGGGAAACTCCATTAAAATAAGTTAAAGCATATCCCATTCCATGAGGTAGTGATGTTCCTGTCTGGGCGATTACCATTCCTGCAAGAGTGGATGTTAAAAGTAACTTCTCTCTAATCTCATAGGAAAAATCTCTAGTAATAAGACTTTCCATACATTCACTAAAAAGTGTAAGTCCTTTTTCTGCTACTGTATCACTTAAAAGATTTGCTTTAACTGCTAAATATCCCTCTATAAGATGTGATAGGGCATCTATTGCTGTATTTATAGTTATTTCTTCTGGTGTATTAATTAAGTATTTAGCATCTAAAAACGCTACATCAGGAAATACCTTTTGTGAAAAATTTCTCTTTGTTTTTAGTTTATGGTCTGTAAAAATTGCATAAGGAGTAACTTCTGTACCTGTACCTGCTGTTGTTGGTAACGCTATTAGTGGTACTGACTTTAGCTGAGTACTACTAAATAAATCATCTATATTAGAATCCTTATTATTAATTAAAATACCTATAGCTTTTGCTGCATCAATAGGTGAGCCTCCACCTATACCTATTATAAAATCTACCTTTTCTTCTCTACCTAAAATTGCTGCTCTTTCAACAGTCTCTAGTGATGGATTCTCCTCCACTTCATCAAATATAAAATAATCAATACTACTTTCAGATAACACTGTCATGACCTCATCTAATGATCCATTTTTCTTCGAGGATGTTTTTCCTGTTATTATGAATGCTTTACTCCCATAGCTTTTTATTAATTCTACATTATTAGCTATAACATCTTTCCCGAAATATACCTTTGTAGGCATAAGATATTCAAAGTCTTTCATTTTATAGCCTCCTTCAAATTATTATATATCAAGTGAAACTTAATTCAGGTGTGGTTTGAAACCACATCTGAATACTAGTTGAACTTATCTAGGGACTTAACAGCTGTTATCTCCCACTTTAGAAGTGGGAGTGTTACAGCTGGTAGTCATCAGATAAAATTATACCATATATTTTCTTATGGGATTTTACATATACTAGTTGTATATGTGCATAGATTGCTAAAATAGTGTTACCCTACTTATTAACTCTAGAGATTAGTAAAATTCAAATCTGTATACTAAGGAGATTTTTTATGATAAGAAATACCCCAATAAACCATTCATTAAAACATTTATACTTTTTCTTAATCGTACTTATGTATTTCTTGTTTATTTATTTAGACTTATTAAATACTTACCCTTATAGCTATTACTCTAGGATAATAAAGTACAGTAGCATAGTAATATTTTTTACTACCTCACTACTAATCGGTAACAATGTTTATCCTTTGTGGAATACTCGACTTCTTAAAGGGGCATTATTTTTTACTCTTTGTGCTGATACTTGTTTATTACTTTTAGATTCTTTCAAGCTAGGAATATTCTTCTTTTGTATAGTACAAATACTTTATATCATTAGACACTCTCTTTTGTTTAATATAAATAAAGATATCCTTTTTATCCCTGGAATATTAGTTGTAATACTTCCCATTAGTTTAAATTTTATAAAACCTGAAAAAATTGACTCTGGATTGTTTAAAATAGCCATAATCTATTCCGTGCTTTTAATTACAAGTCTTTTAATTGCTTTAAAGTCTGAAGGGTTAATTCCTTATGCTTTAGTACTTTTCTTTCTTTGTGATATCAATGTAGCTTTATCACATATTTTTGAGGCTTATCCTATGAGTATTGGCAATATTGAGCTTTCTTTCATAACTGGCTTTTTAGTATGGATTTTCTATCTTCCATCTCAACTCCTTCTTACTTTAAGTGGCTTTAAGAATTATAGTATAGCTAAAATAAATCAATAATTTAACACATAGTATATAAATATTTTTATTCAATAAATGTAATTATTCTAGAATGGAGGTGAGTTTATGTTAATTAACTATGCCCATAGAGGTGCTAGTGGATATTATCCTGAAAATACTATATTGGCCTTTGAAAAAGCTATAGAAATGGGTGCAACTGGTATAGAAACTGATATTCAAATGACTAAAGATGGAGTACTTGTATTAATTCATGATGAGAAAGTAGATAGAACCACAGATGGTGTAGGCCTTGTTAAGGACTATACTTATGAGGAACTTTGCACCCTAAATGCAGGCACTAGTTTCTCTTCTATATATAAGGGACTTAAAATACCAACCCTTCAAGAACTCATAGAATTTTCAAAAGATAAGAATATACTCCTTGACCTTGAACTAAAAAACAATGAAGTTCAATATCCTAATATAGAAGAAAAACTTGTAGAAATGATACAATTTTACAATATAGAAGATATTGTTGTAGTTTCTAGCTTTAATCACTACTCTTTAGTAAAAATAAAAAAGCTTTCAAAAAGAATTAAAATAGGTTTACTTTATATGGCTGGCTTATATCATCCTGAAGAATATGCTAAAGCCTTAAATGCCGAAGCACTTCATCCATACTTTCCCGATGTAAATGATTCGAAAATTATAAAGGATATAAAAAAATCTAAAATACTTATAAATCCCTTTACAATTAATGATGAAGCTATCATGAAAGAATTTATTAACTACGGTGTTGATGGAATAATCACAAATTATCCTGATAAGTTAGCAGCCTTATTAAACAACGCAAATAGAAATGTGGAGAAGATATAACCTTCTCCACATTTCATATATAAATAAGTATATTTTTTAAGTTATTTGCAACATCTACTATACAAATAATTGCATATTTGAATTTAGAGCATCCTTTAAGTATTCTGTTGCAGTCATAATCTCCATTTCTGGTATAAACTCTTCTTTTTTAAATCCCATAACCCTTACAGACATTTCACATCCGTAAAACTTTACTCCTTTTTTTCTAGCTCCTTTTAAAAAATCTACTAATTTTGGAGCCTCTACCTCCTCCATCATCTCCTCAAGCATAGCCTTTCCTATGCCAGCCATATTCATTTTAGATAATGGTAGCTCTTCTGGACCCTTTGGTGTTGCAATATCAAACATCTTTTCATAGGCTGTTTTATCTTCTAGAGTCATTTTCTCTGGATCTCTTAATAAGAATAATCCCCAAAATGCACAAAATATAGTTACCTCTACCCCTAGTTCTCTTGCTGAATTTGCAATTACAAGTGCTGCTAAAGCCTTATCATATTCTCCACTAAATAAAAGAAGATTTATCTTTTTATCACTAAGATTGTTTTCCAATTCCCTTCCTCCTCATTGCAATGCTTTGTAATACCCTTATTTTAAGTAAAACACAGATATTTATTCTAAAATTAAATCCATAATAGACCTGCAATAAAGGTAGCTATTACACCAACTGTTACAGGAATAAGGTTCTTTCTAGCAAGGTCAACAGGATTAACTTCACAAATTGCAGCAACTGGTACTACACTCCAGGGTATAATAGTTCCTCCACCTATCCATATAGTAATCACTTGCCCAAAAGCTGCTATTTTCTCTACACTAATATTAATAGATTCACCAAAAGTTTTCGCTAAAGTTCCTACAAGAGGAATTCCTCCAAAGCCTGATCCGCTGACACCAACCAAACTACTTACAACTGCCTGAATTGAAACTACAGTAACCTTTGATAAGGGTATTTTATTTGATACAACTATACCTATATCAGTTAAAAGACCTCTAGCCTCTGATCCCATTATTTGAGTTGCAGTTTCCTCGCTTCCTAAGAAGAAAAATGCTCCTATTATAATTATTGGTGCAAATATTTTCATACCAAACATGAATCCATCTCTTATGTACCCATTTAACTCACCAAAAGCTTCACTTAGACTGTACTTTAGAAAAACAGTAATAACTAAAATTAAAATTGCAGTTCCACCTATTAGAGCAGTAGCTTCATCTCCCTTTATATCAAAAATTAACATTATAACTACATCTAAAATAAATAGAGCTAACGTTAAATTAGAAATTATCTTTGCTTTATACGCATACTTTTCTTTTATGCTCCTATCTTCATTTATATTTTCTTCTATAGTATTATCTTCTACTACAACTTTCTTTTTCTCTATTCTCATAAGTATAAATGCAGTTCCTATGGCAAATATACTCATTACACTCCAAAAAGGTATACTAGCCTTCACTACTTGAAAAACATCTTCTATTCCAGCAGTTTTCGCAGTTGTAGCTGGAGCACCTTGTATAAAGAAGTCACTAGATAGTGCAGCTCCTTTACCAAATAGGCATAGTACTACTGCCACCCAGATTCTTGGTAGTCCTACCTTTATAGCGGCAGGAACCATGATAGCTCCTATAAATACTACAGCAGGTGTAGGCCATATAAACCAAGATGTAACCATCATAGTAATTCCTAGTATAAAAAACGTCATAACCTTGTTCACCATTAGTTTACTTATAGGGGATATCATAATTTCATCTGCCCCTATATCACTGAGAACTTTAGACATACAATTTACTATGGCTATTATAATTATGATATCTATAAATTCTCTTCCCGATACTGTAATAGCTTTATATATTATAATAACTGTTTCAATAGGCTTTAAAGTGTATAAAAATCCAATTACTGCAATTCCAAGAATGCACACTAAAGTAACATCTTTTTTCATTATTATAGTTAGAATTATAGCTATAATAATAAAGATATAAGTATAGTGTATTATGCTCAATGTAATCATATCTTATCTCCTGAATCCTTATGTATTAATAGAATCTTTGATTCACTTATTATAGTTTCTATAACATCTTAGTATTATTCATATAGAAAATTTAGTTATGGGCATAATAAACAGAAAACCGAGACTTTTATCAGGAGAAAATAGAATGAGTATAGACTTTTTAAATATGTCAAAAACCGAATTTATAAAAAAAAGCTTAATGATATGTGTAGGTAGTGTAATAACCTCCATTGGAATCAATCTTTTTATAATACCAAGCAAGCTTCTAAGTGGAGGTTTATCTGGAATTAGTCTTATAATCCACTACTTAACTGGCATTCCAATGGGAGTACTACTTTTATTATTTAATGTTCCACTATTTATCTTAAGCATATTAAAAATAGATAAAAAGTTTACTCTATTTACTGGTATTGGAACTCTTAGTTTATCCCTAGGACTTATGATAACAGAGTCACTAACATTTTTACTTTCTCCAGTGTCAGATGTAAATAGACTAGTTTATTGCATTTATGGAGGAGTTCTAAGTGGCCTTGGGATTGGTATAGTATTTTCCAATAATGGTTCTACTGGAGGTATAGATATAATAAGTGTACTTGCTAAACGAAAATATAATATGGATATTGGAATGGCAAGCTTTGCTATTAATCTTGTTATTGTCACAATTGGTTCAATATTTTTTGGAATTACAGTTGGACTTTATACACTTATAGTTATTTATGTATCCTCTGCAGTTATAGATAGGGTTCTTAAGGGTTTTAGTATTCAAAAGATGCTTATAATTGTAACGAAAAAAGAAAAAGATATATCTCCTGCTATAATGAACAAACTTCAGCGTGGAATTACTATACTTTATGGTGAAGGTGCTTACACTAAAGAAAAGATAAATATTATATATTGTATTGTATCTCCCCGCCAGCTTCCAAGAATTAAACAGCTTGTCCGCGAAATAGATGAAAATGCTTTCTTATCAATTACAGATACATCAGAAGTACAAGGAAAAGGCTTTGTGAATTTCTTTTAAAAACAAAAATCCCCATTACCTGTTGTGGTAATGGGGATTTTATTATTCTCCTAAGAATAACTTAATATCATCTTCTACAGTTCCAATTCCAGCGATTCCAAAGTTTTCAACTAAAACTTTAGCTACATTTGGTGATAAGAATGCTGGTAGAGTTGGTCCTAAGTGAATATCCTTAACTCCTAAGTGTAGTAGTGCTAGTAATACTATTACAGCTTTTTGCTCATACCATGCAATATTAAATGAAATCGGTAAATCGTTAATATCATTAAGCTCAAATACTTCTTTTAATTTAAGAGCTATAACTGCTAATGAATACGAGTCATTACATTGTCCAGCATCTAGTACTCTTGGAATTCCACCGATATCTCCAAGATTAAGTTTATTGTACTTGTATTTTGCACAGCCTGCTGTAAGAATTACAGTATCTTTTGGTATAGCTTTAGCAAAGTCTGTGTAATAGTTTCTGCTCTTAGCTCTTCCGTCACATCCTGCCATTACAAAGAATCTTCTGATTGCTCCAGTTTTTACTGCATCTATAACCTTATCTGCAATACTTAATACTGCATGATGAGCAAATCCACCTACAATTTCGCCCTTTTCTATTTCTACTGGTGGCTTACATTTCTTAGCTTGAGCTATTACTTGTGAAAAATCTTTAGCCTTTCCATTAAGTCCATTTTCTATATGCTTAACCCCTTCAACTGCTGTAGCTCCAGTAGTATATAATCTCTTTATATAAGAGTCCTTAGGTGGAACTATACAATTTGTAGTCATTACTATCGGTCCATTAAAGCTTTCAAACTCAACATCTTGTTTCCACCATGCATTTCCGTAGTTTCCTACAAAGTGCTTATATTTTTTAAATGCTGGGTAGTAGTTTGCTGGAAGCATCTCACTGTGAGTATATACATCTACTCCAGTTCCCTCAGTTTGTTTTAATAGCTCTTCCATATCCTTTAAGTCATGTCCACTTATTAATATACCAGGATTTTTTCCAACTCCTATATTAACCTTTGTTATTTCAGGGTTTCCATAGCTATTAGTATTTGCTTTGTCTAGTAATGCCATAGCATCTACTCCATATTTACCTGTCTCTAATACTAAAGCTGTTAATTCATCACCACTTAATTTATCATTTAGTGTTTCTGCTAAAGCCTTTTGCATAAATCCATGTAAGTTTGGATCTTCAAAGCCTAGGTTATATGCATGCTTCATATATGCAGCCATACCTTTTAATCCATATATTAAAAGTTCTCTTAAAGATCTTATATCTTCATTTTGTGTATTTAAAATTCCAACTACTTCTGACTTTTTCTTTAATTCTTCTTCATTATTTCCAAACCATAGTGCTGCATCATGTAAATTATCATTTTCTTTAGGAATTATTCCCAGAACTCTTTTTATCTTGGAGAATAATGTTGCTTCTTCCTTTGATGTTCCGTTAACCTTCCCACCAGCTTTTTCTAATTGCTTCTTTATTTCTTCACGTAAAGCTAATCCTTCTTTTACTCTTGCTACTAAATCTTTTCTATCAAAGTTAGCATTAGTAATAGTTGTAAATAAACTTTCTACTATATATTTATCAACCTTACTATTAGTAACTCCTAATTCTCTTGCTTTTGTACTATATATAGAAATACCTTTTACAACATAAACTAAAAGATCTTGCAGATTAGCAACCTCTGATGATTTACCACATACTCCTTTAACTGTACAACCTTTTCCACCAGCTGCTTCTTGACATTGATAACAAAACATACTCATATTTGACCCCCCCGTTATAATCTTTCTTATATTTAAATTTTAATTAATATTCTTTTCAAGTAATCAGTTTACAATTTAGATTATAACGGAGAAAAAAACAATAATCCGTACCTATTGTTACGAATTATTGTTTTTAAATTTATTTTTAAGAATAACTTTTTATAAATAATATTTGTTTAAGTATATTATTCTCCTACTTCTTTTGAATACGCTTCTAGCTTAGGTCTTGGTGTTATAACAACAAAACAAGATAAGTTTTCATCTTTGTTATTCTTCATTGAAAATAACTCTTCTCCAGTAAAGTATACAACATCTCCTACTGCAACTTCTTGAGCATTCCCATCTGACGTAACCTCTCCTGCTCCTGCAATAACGTATACTACTAAATCACTATTTTCATGTGTATGTGGTGGAACTTCTTGCCCTGGTACTAAATTAAGTACAAAGTTTAAAACCTTATCTTCACTAAATAATAACCTTTTTGTTACACTCTTTTCTGAATAAACTATTTTATCTTTAATATTTTGGAGTTTCATATTCAATCATCCTCACTTTAACTTATATTTTAACTTTCTTTTATCCTGACTTTAGTGTATCCAAATAGCAAACCTTTTTATGTGATTTAAATTAAATAATAACTACTAATTATTATTTTAAAAAAATAATCCACAACCTTAATTGTGGACTATACATTTATTAAGTCTAATTTATTGTGAATCCCATCTCTATAGCTTCACTTAAACTATTGCCTTCAGCTGACTTAACATTAGTAGATATATTTAAATAATAAGTTTTTCCTGATTCAAAACCTTCTGAAGATTTAATTAATACCTGTTTATTTTCTAAATTGTAGCTTATATCTACTGCAACTATATTTCCTTCTGCATCAGAAACAACTATATTCTCTCCATTTACAGTTTCTGAATCTAATTCTTTACTAAAAGTGATTTGCCAGCTTTTATTTTCAGCTACATCTTTCTTTGGCTCAATTACTTTTTTGTTTTTGTTTTCTCTTATTGATTTTACAACGCTACTTTGTTTTGCATCTAAGTCGCTGATTAGTAAATTTATCTTTTCCTTCATACCTTCAACTTGAGCATAAGCGTCTATTAATTCCTCATTCTCTTCCCCATATCTTTTGCTTAAAGAATCTAATTTATTAACTACACTATTAAGCTTATTAAGCTGAGCATTTAGCTTTCCATAGAAACTATTATATTTACCATTGTCTTCATTTTCAAATTCTTCCTCTGCATCTTCAAGCTCTTCTTCAAGTTCTTCCTGTTCTTCTTCACTTATCTCTTCATCTGATTCTTGAGTTTCATCTTCTAATTCTTCTTCATCTTCTATTACTACTTCTTCATTCGATTCTTCAGTATCTTCTACCGCTTCATCTAAGTCTTGGTTTTCCTCTGCTTCTACTTCTTCATCTTGTGCCTCTTCAGTTTCTTCAGAGACTTCCTCAGTTACTATATTTTCTTCTGAAGTTTCTGCACTTTCTTCTAAAACATTTGTTTCTGTGGTGTTTTCATCTATACTATCTTCTTCACTATTATCTGTAGTAGATATTCCAACCTCGAAATAACTTTTTATTTGATCTTCTATTTTTAGAGTTTCTTTTTCAATTGAACTTATGCGTTTTAAAATTACATCTGTCATCTTAAATAAGTGTTTATTTAATTTCTCATTTTTTTTATTCTCTTGTTTATCTTTTCCTTTAGAATCCTCTTTTTTTGTACTTTCTTTTTCTTTAACCTCTACCTTATTAGTAATAATATTTTTAACATTATTAGGCTTAGCACTTGCATAACTAGTCGGTAATATGAATGTACATACAATTATTGCAGTTAATAAAACTTTTAACCTTTTATTCATAATTATTCCTCCTATGTATTTTTTTAATTAAATTATACTATTAATTAAAACGCTTGTCTATTTTTTTAAACATCAAATTTAGCTTAAGATATATTGTATTTGGTATATATTACCTTTTATAAATCAATTATATATTATAACTTTTTGTCAAATTTAAGAGAATATTATTATTTACCAGATTAGATGCAGTTTTAGAAGTATTAGATAATAAAGCAATAAAGTGCAGGATATATTATTATCCTGCACTTTACTTAGTGTAGCTGTAATTCTATAAAATTATATTTTCAAAGTTAGTACCTTAATATTCTCTTACCTATTACCTAAAAGGAGTCTCTTGATAAACATAGTAGTTAAGCCAATTTGAAAATAATAAATTAGCGTGAGCTCTCCATCTTACTATAGGCTCATTACTCGGATTATCGTCTGCAAAGTAATGCTTAGGTACTTCTATATCTAATCCCTTATTAATATCTCTATCATACTCGGACTTTAAGGTTAATGGATCATATTCAGAATGTCCTGTTACAAATATTTGTTTCCCATTTTTTGATATAACCATATATACTCCTGATTCTTCAGATTCTGACAATATTTCAAGCTCTGGAACCTTATCTATATCTTCTCTTGAAACGTCAGTATGCCTTGAATGAGGTACATAAAACTTATTGTCAAAACCTCTTAAAAGCATTACTCCTTCACCTAGCACATTATGCGGAAATACTCCAAACATCTTTTCTCCAAGTTGATATTTTGGTATTCCAAAGTGGTGATAAAGTCCTGCTTGAGCTCCCCAACATATATGCAGTGTAGATGTAACGTTTGTAGTTGAGAAATCCATTATTTCTTTTAATTGATTCCAGTAATCAACTTCCTCAAACTCTAAATGTTCAATAGGTGCCCCTGTTATTATCATTCCATCAAACTTTTCTTCTTTTATATCCTTAAAGGTTTTATAAAAGCTAGATAAATGTTCATCTGAAGTATTTTTAGACTTATGTTCTTCAATGTGAAGAAGAGTTATATCCACCTGTAAGGGTGTATTTCCTAACAAACGTAAAATTTGAGTTTCTGTTTGTATTTTAGTCGGCATTAAGTTTAAAATAACTATTTTTAATGCTCTAATATCTTGATGAATTGCTCTCTCCTCATGCATTACAAATACATTCTCATCAGCAAGAATTTTAGCTGCTGGAAGACTTTCTGGTATTACTATCGGCATTGTACTACCTCCTTACCCCATTACTTAATTTAAATTTATATAAAAACTGAACTATGAAGTTCCCAATTTCATCATTTTTTTAATGCTTGTTATTTTATTTATGTTCTGTAGCTTCTCTATATTAAGATCTAATGAAACTTCATTCTCACTTTGTACAAAAACTACTACCTCATCCTGGTCATTTCCTTTTTCATTTAAAAAATAACAACTTGTGAAAGACTCACTTAAATCACACATAATCTTTAGTCTATCATCAGTTTTTATTCTAAGCATCCAATCACTTTTATACATCCACTTATCTTTCACAGTAGCTTTTTTTCTCGCTGGTTGAAATACCTTTTTTCCTTTGTTTTCTATAATGTCAATAATATCTCCAAAGACAGCACTAGCTGTCGGAAGCTTACCTGCTCCCTTTCCATAGAAAAATACTTCCCCTACAGCATCTCCATCTAGTAATATGCCATTAAACTCATTTTCCACTTTTGATATTTGACTTGATGTACTTACCATCACCGGTTTTACAGTTGCATATATACCATCTTCATCATTTTTGCTAAGAGCTAGAAGCTTTATATTGCAATTTGCTTCTTTAGCTGATTTTATATCCACTTCATCTATTTCATTTATGCCTATTGTTTTAATATCTTCCCAACTAACCTTTTCATTGTAAGATATAGTAGAGAGTATTGATAATTTTCTAGCAGCATCATATCCCATAACATCAGACTCTGGATTAGATTCAGCAAATCCAAGTTCTTGAGCTAATTTAAGAGCATCCTCATATTTCATTCCATCTTCATGCATCTTTGATAGTATAAAATTAGTAGTTCCATTTAATATACCCTGTAAACTCTTTATCTCATTTCCAACAAGACATTCACTTAAAGGCTTTAGTATTGGAATTCCTCCACCTACACTAGCTTCAAAGTATAATTTAACGTCATTCTTATTAGCCAGGTCCAAAAGTTCTTCTCCGTATTTTGCAATTAAGTCTTTATTAGCAGTTACTACATGCTTTTTCATATTAAGTGCCTTCTTTATATACTCGTAAGCTGGATGAATGCCCCCCATTACCTCAACTACTATATTTAGGCTATTAGTAAATATGTCATCAATATTATCTGTTATTAATTCAAAGTCCTCACTGTTTAAATATTTTTCTATATTTCTTACAAGTACTTTTGATACTACTATGTCTTCGCCTGTTCTATCTTTTAATTTATTTGAATTTTTCTTTATAAGCTCTATAACCCCAGAACCTACAGTTCCACTTCCAAGTATAGCTATATTTATCATGATATCCTCCCCAAGAAATGCTCACCTTCATGTATTAACGCGTTACAACTTTACTAATCTGCCCCAGTAAATATAAATGAGTAAAATAAAAAATCGCTTCTTAAATCTTATAAGAAGCGATTATGCGTTAGCTCATTAATTAATATTAATAATGATAATCATGCTTCTTATCTCTCAGGAAATTCTCCTGCAGGAATTAGCACATTTCCAGTTTAAATAAATTAAACTGGCTGTTGCCGGGCTTCATAGGGCCAGTCCCTCAGCCGCTCTTGATAAGATTTAGCGAACTATTAAATTTTATATTATTTTACATCTATGATTAAACAATGTCAAGATTTTTTTGTAAATAAATCTCTCTTTTTTAATCCATTTGCCTTAATTTGCTGACGCCAACCCATTTCTGCTGCCAACTTATATATAACTCTCGGAAAATTTGGTGATATATATATATTATCTCCTGTAGTACATGTATATATACTATTTGCAATAGTTTTTATTGCTTCTGAAAAATTCTTTTTAGGTCCTTTTCCCTCTGGAATGCTTGCAAACATTGGCAGCATTCCGCCTCCACCAATACCAAGTCCTTGTCCCCAATTAATCTTTGCTTTTTCACACCAATTTTTCATTATTTCTAATGCTATGCTATTTTGCTGCCCTTCATAAAATCCACAATTCACAATAGAATATACAGTTATTTTATGAATTAATTTTGTTTTTAAATATGTTTCTATTTGATAAAGACAGTCTACTAAATGTGAAGGGATTCCATCAAAATATAAGGGAAATGCAAACACTAGTACATTACATTGTACTATATGTTCTAGCTCTTCATTACTTAATTTAGCTGTTCTAAGATTACATTCTATAATTTCATTTTCTTTAGGTAATAAAGACTTTAATGTATGTACTATATATTCAGATCCACTATTTTTTGCTTTAGGACTTCCATTGATTAAAGCTATTTTCATAATAACACCCCTTACCCCATAAATCCTTTTATTTCTCCAATATCATGAATAAATGTAACCTTCCAACTGCTACAATCTAGGTTAATTGCGTTTGCCTTTATTAGTTTTTCTGCTGTTTGTTTTTCTCGTTCCGTGATATTTTCACCGTAAAACCATATATTTAAATTAAACTTATTATCATATCTTCGTCTGTGGTGCATTTCTCCATTCCTGATTGAAAAATATGGATGTATATATGGAATACTTCTATCCATTATATTCTTTATAAATAAACTAAATCCACCATAAAAACATTCACTAATGATATTAACTTCATGACTTTTTGATAGGTATTCTCCCATGTTCTCATATTTGTCTCGTATTACACAAACAGCAGGGGTTTTTACCCAACATCCAAAACATCCTATGCAATTATGAATAGTGTTATCATTAGATACTATTTTTATATTATCTAGTGTACTTGGTAATAACTCTTTAGCTTTTTCTTCTTGTAAATCATGTATTAGTAATTTCATATTACACACCCCTTCAATATAAAAAGTTAGTTAGAATTCTATTATTCTAGCCTTTTCTCCTGTATGCTTAATTGATATTTAATTCCACAAAATGAATCCATTAATATTTTTACTATTTGGTCTTCTGTAAAATCACAATAGTTAGTAGCTATCATTGAGGCAATTCCATGAGTCATTAGCCATATATCAACGAATAACTGCTCAATGTTCTCTGAATTAAGCTCTGTTATTTCCGATATCATTCCTAATCTTTTTTTATTGTCATTATTCTTTATCATTTCAAATATACTTCTGCCTTTGAATTCATCGGACATAAAAAGTAGTTTGAAAAGATTTCTCTCTTTTTTAGCAAAATCAGTATAGAGTAATCCTACTCCTAAAAAAGGATTTTTATGTCGCTCTTCTCCATGTATCATATAGTCATCAAAGATATTTTCTACCTTTTTATATAAATCCCTTTTTAACTTATCCATATTTTCAAAGTTTCTAAATATTGGCTGAATCGAACAGCCTAAAGACCTAGCAATTTCTCTAGCCTTTACACTAGCTATCCCTTTTTCTCTTGTTATTTCAACTGCTGCATTAAGAATATCATCTTCTGTAATCTTTATCTTAGGTGGCATTTATAATTCCCTCACTTTTAAATATCATCTGATACATATCATATGATATTTATTCTATAGTATAATTTTCCTCTTGTCAATTGATAAAAAACTACTTGATATTCTTTTGATAAAATTATATAATATACCCCATAGGGGTATTAAATCCTCAAAGTTAAATATATTAATTATAGGAGGGTTTATCATGAAAAAAAGAAAATCTCATATGAAATGGTCTTGGATTATTATGATTAGTTTTATTGTATTGTCTATACTTGATATAAGATTTGGCTTTCTAGGGTTTCTTTGCATAACAGTACCTTTGTATCATGCAATAAGAGGAAGAGGTAAAATCCACTGTTCTCATTATTGTCCTAGAGGTTCTCTATTAGGAAATTTTCTTAAGCATATATCCTTAGATAATAACATGCCATCTTATCTAAGAAGTAAAAAAAGTAAAGAATATACTATTAGGCTTAATGCTGATTATGTTTACTATATCTCTTATCCACTCTGGCTTTGTTCCTCATAAAGTTGCCTTTGCTGTATTTAGACTTATGATGTCATCTTTAGCTGTAGGGGTTCTTATGGGTATTATATTTAAACCTCGAAGCTGGTGTCAGGTATGCCCTATGGGGTATGGTACAGCTCTTATTAAACAGGCAAAAGATAAAAATCAAAAATAAAAAAAATTAAAAGTCTAAGAATAAAGTAGAGTAGCAACTTTATTCTTAGACTTTTATTATGAAACTGTAAAATTAATCCTAACGTTAATGTTAAGAGACCATCACTAATTTCTATTTTTCATTAATTTTTTCATATACTGAACAATAAGCTCATCTAAATATTGACTTGTAGCTAATCTCGTATCATAGTCCTTATTGGTATCTGTATCTATAGTACAACATACTTCGTTTAATATATTCCTAAGTTCTTCAACTTTATCATTTAACTTCTCAAGGTCTAAATCATTTTTATGATTTATATCCAAATATACTCCCCCTTTGTTTAATTAAACAGAATATAATTTATTAGTAAACAGTTTTATTTCTACCTGTTTTTTTTGCTTTATATAAATTCTCATCTATACTTGATATAATATTAGCTAAATCTAATTTATCATCAGTAATGCTATAGACTCCAAAACTTGAAGTTATACTTATTGTTATATCATTATATATAAATTTTGTAACTTCTAAATTTTTTCTAATATTCTCAGCAATTTTAAAAGCAATAACTTCATCTATATTATTTAAAACTATCAAAAACTCATCTCCACCATATCTAGCAACCCAGTCATTACCCTCTTCAATAGAATTCCTTAGTAAACTTGCAAAATCTTTTAACAACTTATCTCCAGTAAAGTGCCCATAATTGTCATTTATGTTTTTAAAAAAATCTATATCTGTCATAATAATTGACAAAGGGGTTCCTAGTATCCTACTCTTATTTATATCAACTGGAAGTCTTTCATTTATAAATCTTCTGTTATAAATACCTGTAAGCTCGTCCTTTATTATCTTATCATTCATTTCATCTATAATACTCTTAGTGTCAGTAGGTATACTGATATTAATATCACATAGTTGTCTGTTTTGAGTTATATCTTTTACTATCTCTACTATATATTTTTTGTTATTTATATTAACAGGAGTTGCTGTAATGAGAAATATTTTATTTTCTTTATTCTCAAGTTTTACAACAGTATCATCTTCTATATATGCTCTCATAGTAATACAGTTCTCACAAATCATATTCCTAGACCAAAAGCCATAACAATGTTCATTATTTACCTCGTCACTTATATTATTAACCTCTAATATCTTCTTAGTGATGGGATCTATTACTCTTATAACATAATATACATTCCTAAATATAGATAACCTATCTTTAATTTCATTAATAAGACTCATACTTTCACACCCCTTTATCAAGTGAAACTTAATTCAGGTGTGGTTTAAAACCACATCTGAATTATACTGGTAGTCATCAGATAAATAACATCTTTCATATAAAAATAATAATAGCTATTATCATTTTTATCATTATATTATAATCTTACAAAATATTCAATCAATTTGTAATCTGTAATATTTACATGAAAAACAACTGCTCCATTAGCAACTTTACTATCGATTACAGCAATATTCTTCATCATACTATCTAAAATTAAATTAAGAAGTTTAATATTTTCTATATCTCCTCTCATACAAATTCCCCCTTAATTTTTTCTCTATAATTTTTATACTTTCTTCTTCCAAATATAATTAACTACTATGACGTTCATATACATTTACTACTTCCTTTATCCCATCTATTAGAGCATCAATAACAACTGGATCAAAGCTTGTACCCTTTTGATTAACTACAATTTTCATAGAATCAAATATATTATAAGCTTCCTTATATACCCTTTTAGATGATAGAGCATCTAAAACATCAGCTACTGCTACTATCCTTGCTGAAATAGGAATATCTTGGCCTTTAATGCCTAAAGGATAGCCTGTACCATCAAATTTTTCATGGTGATATGCTGCAATATCAATAGCCATCCCAAAGAAATTTATACCTTTCTTTATTAAACCCTCACTAGCATTTTTTAAAATATTAGCACCAATGGTGGTATGTGTCTTCATAATTTCAAATTCCTCTTTAGTAAGCTTTCCTGGCTTTAAAAGAATTGAATCTGGAATTGCAACCTTTCCAATATCATGCAATGGACTAAACTTGTATATATCTATGATAAAGTCATTTATAATTGTTTCTTTATATTTTCACTTGTCCATTAGATTTTTAGCAATAATTTTGCAATAGTCCTGTATTCTTTCTACGTGCTCCCCAGTATCATTATCTTTAGCTTCAATGAGTTTAACAAATCCCATAATAGATGTTAAAATTAATTCCTATACAATAAAACTTTTCTCAATAGAAAGACTAAGACAGTTAGCTATAACCTTTGCAATAATAATATGATTATTATTAAAGACTTTGTCATTTCTACATATAAATTTTAATGCTCCATAACAAATGTCGTTTGCCACTATTGGAATGCTTATACTTGATTTAAAACCTTCTTTTAATAACATTCTAGTATGCTCTGAATTTTCATTGTTTTTTATATACTCTTCATAACTTTCAACAATTCTAACTTTCTTATCTATAATTATTTTATCTGCCACATGTTTCTCTAAAACACCATGACAATCTATTCTACATAATTCTTCACCCTTACATATACACTTACACTCCTTACCACTATCTGAAATGCACATCTGACTATATGTGCTTCCTAGTGGATTAACTAAAACTATTCCTATCATATTATAGGGGAGAATATTTTTATATGATTTATATATAAACTTAAATGCTTCATACAAACCTTCACCTGAATTTAAAAGCGCAGTCAATTGAATCAACTTTTTTAGAAGATCAGCTACCACTTCCCATCATCTCCTCAAAATATAGAAAAACTCCAACATATATATCTGTTCATACTATGGTATACTGTGCATTTAGTTACATGATCCTATAATTATTAACTAAAATAAAGATAAAAATGCTAAAAAAATACCTTAGCCATAATTTACTGACTAGGGTATTTTAGCATTACTTAGAGTATTTTAAACATCCTAAATCCAATGAGTATAATTGCACTATCTGCAAGAATATGCACTATCCAGGAATTTATAAAATTCTCTGACTTTGTATCTATCCAATTAAATAAGAATCCTACAACAACAAGTCCGAAAAGAGCTAGAGCTATTAACCCTAGGTTAAACCAAGTTTTAAATATAGCAATATGATATAACCCAAAAAGTACAGAGGAGTAAACATAGGCTAATCTTTTAGATTTTAATTCATAAAGACTTAGAAATATAAAACCTCTGAAGAAAATCTCTTCTAAAAATGAATTCCCAAAAATTATATATAATCCTACGAAAATAAAACTTGTCGGTGTTATCTTAGATTTATTTTGAAGTTCTGATGCAATTCTAGAAAAATCGATATACTGTCCTAATAACAAATATGCAACTAGTATTATTAAGAATGAACTAATTCCTAATAAAAATCCCAGCTTTAGATGCTTTTTATCTAGTTTTTTAAAATTCAACTCCACTGCTACTGTAGATTTCTTTATTATTTTTACATACAAATATGGTATGAGAGTAAATAATATAACTTTCGCTAATGTCTTAACTACATAGTTTGCTCCTATTACTTGCTCAACAAAGTATAATATAATACATGTAGCTAATGAACTTATTATTATATACTTCTTATTCATAAATTCTCCTTTTACTGTAATAAATCATAGTAGTGATTTATATTATAATAACCTTCACTACTACATGCTTTTTTCTATAAGAATTTTTATTTCATCTCTAAAGTCTTTTGATGTTAAAATATTTCTCGTCATGCCTCCTGATTCAAGCCAAAATGCTCTATTTACTGTTGTGCCATCTTTTAGATGAAACATAACGAAACATCTCTTCCCCACAGTACGAAACTCACTAATTGGAGACTCTAAAACCATATTTACTAAAGCTTCTACCTTTGTCTTATCTTTAATTGTAGCAAGTTCTGTTGTCCCATCTGTTTCACTATTTAATGAGATATACTCTACTTTACCTTTTATATCTAATAGATCTTTTCCTTTTTTAGCTTTTGGATTTGAATCCGCTTCATACACTACAAGCTTTTTATCAAAATATGCCGCTAGTCTAAACTCTGGTGAGTATCCCTTGATTGTATATACTTGTGTCCCCTTATTTAAAAATGCCCCATCTCCATTTTTTATCTTATACTCTGGGTCATTTACATTATCAGCAACTTTAAATTTTATCTTATCAAATTTAATACCAAGATCATCTTCTGTTAATTCCCGTCCCTGCCAATCAATTGATATATATGTTATATCATTGAACTTTATGAAGTTAACCCAATCTATTACTACATTAGGTTTATATGCATTATGCTTAAATGTTTCACAACCAGTAAATATAACTAGACTTAATATAATTAAGGATATTAATCTTCTCATAATGTATCACTCCTTATAATATTTTATTTAACCCATATAATATATACGTAGTTTTTAATAAGTCTGTCCTTAAAATATTCCCACCTGAATTAAGAATTTACTTCAATTTTATATGTTTATCAGTATAATTAATATTAAAGCAAGTTAGTAATCGGATAAACTCTACCGTTATAAGTTATACAATAAGGAAGGAGCATAAGTCATGTTAAGTTTCGTAGTTGCCGTATCTGAAAATAATGTAATAGGTAAAGATAATACCCTTCCTTGGTATCTACCTGAAGATCTAAAAAAGTTTAAGGAAATAACCTTATCAAAGACACATACAATTATAATGGGACGAAAAACCTTTGAGTCTCTTCCAGTAACTCTTGCTGGAAGAAAGCACATAATTTTAACTAGAAATAAAGGCTATATAGTTTCTAATAATAATGTAGAAATTATATATAATCTTGATGACTTGGAACCTTTTATTAAGGATGAATTAGAGTACTTTGTTATAGGTGGGGGAGAAATTTTTAAAATTCTCTTACCCTTCACTCAAAAAATTTATTTAACTATAATACATGAACATTTTGAGGGAGATACTTTCTTCCCAGAATATAACAGAGATGAGTGGAAAATTACTGAGCAATTTGAAGGTGAGGTGGATGAAAAAAATAAACATCCACACACTTACATTACTCTAGAAAGAATTTAATTATAAAAGGACATCGTTGTGATGTCCTTTTATAATTTTAATCTTCATTATAAAAATCTAAAAATGAATATTTCTTTCCGCTCTTTTCCCAACCTAAAATCGAATCCATGCTTACATTTTGTGCTGATTGGAAAATTGACTTCTCTACATCTTTAAAGTTTAGTTTAAGCTCTTTAATCATATCTTTTATTTCACGACGCTTACTTGAAGTTTTTTGTGCAGCAACTACACATCCACAGTTCATTGGGGAAATACCCGCATTTACTGTATATCTTTTAATATCATCCTCATGTATATAGTACATTGGTCGAATTAACTGTAACCCCTCAAAGTTTGTAGCTTTTAATTTAGGTCTCATAGTCTTAAAGTTTCCTGCATAAAGTACATTTAGCATTGTAGTTTCAATTACATCATTAAAATGATGTCCAAGAGCAAGCTTATTACAACCTAGTCTTTGAGCTTCTGCATATAGTGAACCACGACGCATCCTTGCACACATATAACAAGGATAGTCTTTAGCTATTTCATCTACCACTTCAAAAATCCCTGATTCAAACATCTTAACTGGTATGTTTAAGTACTCACAATTACTTAAAAGAAGCTGCTTATTGCTTTCATGAAAACCAGGATTCATTGCAATAAACTCAAGTTCAAAATTCATTTGTCCATGCTTCTTTAATTCTTGAAATAGCTTTGCCATCAAGAGGCTATCCTTTCCCCCTGAAATAGCTACTGCTATTTTATCACCATCTTCTACTAGCTTATAATCTCTTACCGCTCTAGTGAATTTTGACCAAATGTGTTTTCTATATGATTTTATAATACTTCGTTCTATATCTTTTAATGGTTTTCTTTCACTTAATGGGATTAGTAACTCGCATCCACTTCCACCAAGATTACTACTCATTTTATCACCTCGTTATTTATATGCCTATGTTTATTCCACATGGCTATCCTATATTTATTCTATTTTATAATAAATTTAATTTCAATTATTATATATTAGTTAATGATAATTAATGTATAAACTTTACTCTTGTCTTATATGTAACTTAGCTATTTTAAGCACGGCTTCAAAATAGTTGTTGTAATTTAACATATGTTCAAATAATTCTTCATGGGTAGGTTCCTTATATCTATGAGATATTCTATTTCTAATTAGCCTTGATTTTTCGAGAAACATATATAGATCTTCTTGTATTATTCCTTTTTTCTTTAGTATAATTAGACTCTCATGTAGTGTTATTCCTATCTTATATTTTTTTATTTCCTTAAGAAGTATTGATGCAAGCTCTTCTAATATAGTGTGAAAGCTAACAAATAGTTGTCTTAAACTTGATTTGGATAATTTAATAATAAGATCATCATTTTTTCTATTTTCTAATATGTCTAAACATTCATTTATATCTGCAATACACTCTTGCATATCTTCTATTATTTTTATTAATCTTTCTCGATTCATGATAACACATCTACCTTTCTAAAATATATAAAATTCTCATTTTCTCTATATATCTTATCAGTTTCATTATATAAAATATTTAAAGACTTTTCATTATCTGCAGAATAAATAACCTTTCCAGTATTCAGAATAGCTATCTTTACAAATAAGTCTAAGCTTTCACTATTTAGATCTAAAATATCTATCTCTCTATTCAAGAAATTTTCGAAAAATAATTCCATCTCTAAAATTTTATCTAATTCAACGGCTCTACAAGATAGAATCGCTAAGTCAATATCTGACTCTTCATCAAACTCATCATTAGTAATACTTCCGAACATAATCATAGTTGTGATATTATATTTGTTTGCAAGATCAGTTACCTCTTTTGAGTTTAACTTTTCTATTATTTCTGCTTTATCGTATACTCTATGCACTTATTAATCACCTACTTCTAGATATTATAATAATAATTTAATATCATAATACATTATATCAAATTACTTATTCTTTTACACTACGTAGTATTATAATTAAGCTATTTTGAATTTTTTTTAAATTTTTTTCCCCATATAAATCTATAAACAAATATTTTTTTAATACTTTACTCAGATGTTTGAAAAAAAATTAACAATACTACCTTCTTTTTATTACGAATCCATTAATAATCCCTTACTTCATAGTCATAATTATACAAATTTTGCAGTATAGTACCCCTATTGACTAGTGATTAGAATTTATTTATAATAAGATTAGTCAGAATATTAACAATCTTTTCAAAATTACATTCACCCAGGGAGGGAGTACAATATGATCATTAACAAAGAAATTACTTTACCGGATAAAAGTCTAGTTGCTTTCAATTTACTATTATTACTTTACAAGAATAATGATTTAATCGGAAAGTCATTAAAAACTGGGAAGGTTTATGAACACTTGGCTGACTTAATGAAATTATCAGCAGAGCAAAGAACCTTAAAAATGGAAGATGGAAGATGTCAGTGGTTTAATAGTGTAAAATATGCAAAACAAATGCTTATTGATAATAAATTAGTAGTTGATCCAGAGAACGGAGATTGGAGTGTAACTGAAAAAGGTATAGAAATTATAAGAAGCTTTGAAGCACTAAGTGCATAAAATTAGCTATTATAAGAGAAAAAACTAGAGGATTTGAACTACTACATATCCTCTAGTTTTTTATTCAATTAATTCTATGTTATTTAATAATATCCTTACTATCAACTTTTCCTTTAAGTAAATTCTTGTCTTGTAACCACTTAACATTCTTATTCCAATTTTCCTCATCTTGACTTAAGAATTTACCGCTCTCATTCTCCATAAGAGGCATTAATATTTCTAAGCTCTTCTTTTCTATTTCAGCATCAAGTGGGAAACTCTCACTTTGAACCTTTAACACTAAATCTAAAGCTTTATCAGGATTATTTTTAGTGTATTCATACCCCTTTTTAACTGCCTCTAAGAAAGCTTGTATCTTGTCATTATTATTCTTTACACCCTCATCACTAGCTATAAATGCTAATTCGTAATTGTTTGGTACTCCAAAGTCTACAGGATTAAAAGTATCTAAACCAATTCCTTGTTTTTCTAATATAATCTTTTCATGATTAATATATCCACCTATAATTCCATCAACTCTTTTAGTTTCAATACTAGCCATTAAATCATATCCCACATCTACAAATTCAACCTTTGATGGATCTCCACCAGCTTCTTTAACCATAGCCTTTACTGTTTCTTTATCAATATCAAAAGATGGATATCCTACTTTTTTTCCTTCTAAATCTTTTAATGTTTTAACTCCTACATCCTTACGAACCATAAGTTGATTCAATGAACTTCTAACTATGGCTCCAACTGATTTAACAGGAATCTCTTGTCCTCTAGCTAAAATAATTTGTTTTGGATAGCTTATAGCAAGATCTGCCTTGTTTGCTGCTACTAATGTAATTCCATCCTCTGTACCTGCTGGTGTAACTAAGCTAACATCTAGTCCTGCTTCTTTAAAATATCCTTGAGCTTCTGCTACATATAAAAATGAATGTACTGCATTTGGATACCAATCTAAAAGAACACTAACTTTTTGTAGCTCTTTAGGAGTATTTTTCTCCTCCTTAGTGGCAGAATTACTTGAACATGCACTAAATAATAAGCTAAATGACATAAGCATTACTAAAAGTACACTGACCTTTTTAAATTTCATAATTATCCTCCTTTATTCCTCTTCTATATTTTAATAAAACCTTTTCTAGCAAAACTCCTATTGAAAATAAAAGTAATCCTAAAAACGATAAAACCAACACTCCTGAAAAAACTGAATCTGATTGTAACATTCCTGCTGCTCTTTTTACATATATACCTAGTCCTTTTTCAGCTCCTAGCCACTCTCCTATGGTAGCCCCTGCCACACTATATGTAGCAGCTATCTTAAAGCTACTTAAAAAATTAGGCAATACTGAATTGATATGTAGCTTAAAAAATATCTGAACTCTATTTCCTCCTAGCGCTTTTAAAACATCTTCTAAATCCTTATCTACACTATTAAGTCCATCTAAAGTACTTATAACTATAGGAAAGAAGCAGAATAACACTACAACTGCTACCTTTGACCATATAGTATATCCAAACCACATAATCATAATAGGAGATAATGCTATGGTTGGAATTGTCTGAGAAAATACTATAATTGGATATAGTGTTTTCCCAACATTCCTCCAAAAATATATAGAAAAGGCACAGGATATACCTATAATTACAGATATACTAAGCCCTAGTAGAGCCTCTCCTAAGGTTACTAAGGAATGCTTATATAGTAATTGTCTATTAGTTAGTAGTGCCTCAATTACTTTAGAGAACCGAGGTAAAATATATTTAGGAACTTTAAAATATGGTATTAGGAATTCCCAAGCCAAAAATATAAACATTAGAAATATCAGAGGGAATATATAATCTTTAAGTTTCTTCATTTTACATTTCCCTCCTTCTTGTCTTCAAGGACATCAAGGATGTTTAATATATCTCTTTTCAATTCTACAAATTCACTAGTAAGAGTAGTTTCATAGGTTCTAGGTCTTGTAATATTAACATCTATAGACTTTAAGTTTTTATAGGGAAGCTCAGTGCAAATGAGTATTCTATCAGATAAAAGCAGAGCCTCTTCAATATCATGAGTTATCATAAATACAGTGTTCTTTTCTTTTTGACAAAGGTTTAGTAGCCATGCTTGCATCTTTCTTCTTGTTAATGCATCTAAAGAAGAGAATGGTTCATCTAGTAAAAGTAATGATGGATTATTTACTATAGCTCTTAAAAAAGACGCTCTTTGTCTCATACCACCTGAAAGTTCATGAGGGTATGATTTTTCTGTTCCTGCAAGTCCAAACCCCTCAAAATATGTAGCTGCTATATTTCTCGCTTCTTTCTTGCTATATCCATTTAACTCAAGTCCAACTGATGTATTATCTAAGATATTTCTCCATGTCATTAAGCTATCTCTTTGTGGCATATATCCCATAATGTTTTTATTATTTACATTTTCTATGTGTATATTACCCTTTTCCGGCTCTAATAGCCCTAAAATTAATCTAAAAAGAGTACTTTTGCCTGTCCCACTCGGTGCAATAATTGTAACAAATTCATTTTTATCTATACTAAAGGATAAGTCATCAATTATGACTTTATCTGAATCTCTATATTTAAAGGATAAATTATTAATTTCTAGTGCTTTCATTTAAATTACCCAACTTTCTGTTTTATAACATCTATCCTAAACATATCCATCTGCTGAGAATAATCTTTTTAAAAATACAAAAAACTCTTTTCAAATAGTATTCACTATACCAATGAAAAGAGTTAATAATCTAATTACTAATCTATAAAACTTTAGATTAAGCTTTTATATTATTCTACAACTTCCCTTCGCTGGCATTACCCAGTGCAGGTTTAAAGGGTCTGAATAAATTCATCTCAGCCATAATAGCTCCCCTAGTGCACAAATAAATTTTATATCTTATCTAAGACCATGTCAACACTTAATTCTTCTAAAGAGCTATTAATGAGTCTATAAATATATGGCTTGACTAACATATTCAAATATTATATACTTTTAAATAACTGAAAAAGAAAGCACAAAATGGGGTACACCACCGAAAGGGTGTAAGTCTCGTTTTGTGCTTTTTTTGTACAAACTTTTAAGGAGGGTAAAAAATGAAGTTAAATGGATGCACTATTTCATTAGCTACAACTGAAACTCTATATGACTTTTTAATTGCTCAAAACTTTGATGTTAACATCATTGCAGTAGAGCTTAATGGTGAAATTGTTCCTCGCACAACATACAAAGAAGTTATGCTTAAGGATGAAGATACCATAGAAGTTGTTAGATTCGTAGGTGGAGGCTGATTTATGAAAATAATAGTAAATGGAAAAGAAGTAGAGGTTGCTTCTAGTACAGCCTTTGAAGTAAGAAATAAAATTGGAAATGAAACTGATATTGTAATTTTAAATGGTTTTCAAATAGAGGATGACTTTGATATATCTGAAAATGATATATTAACTATAATAACTAAAGGTGCAATGCCTAAAGAAGAAGAGCTTGAGAGTATGATGATGTCAAGACATACTCCCAGTGTACATAAAAGCCTTAAAAAAGGTAAAGTTGCTATAGCTGGTCTTGGAGGTCTTGGTTCTAATATTGCAGTTATGCTTGCAAGAATAGGGGTAGGTCATTTGCTCTTAGTGGATTTTGATATTGTTGAGCCAAGCAATCTAAATCGTCAAAGCTATTACATTAGCCATTTAGGACTGCCTAAAACAACTGCTCTAAAAAAACAGATTAAAGAAATCAATCCTTTCATTAAGGTAGAGACTAAAGATGTAAAGGTAACAGAAGATAATGTTGTAGAAATCTTTAATGGATATGATATTATCTGTGAGGCTTTTGATAAGCCAAAAGCAAAATCTATACTAGTGAATATAGCCTTAGAACAGCTTAACGATACTAAAATAGTAGCAGCTTCTGGTATGGCTGGGTATGATAGTTCTAATTTAATAAAAACAGTAAATCCCATAAAAAATTTATATGTATGTGGAGATTTAGAAAGCAGTGCAAGAATTGGTAAGGGACTAATGGCTCCAAGAGTGCAAATTTGTGCAGGTCATCAGGCAAATATGATTCTTCGTTTACTACTTGGAATAGAAGCTATATAAGAGAGGGTGTATTAAATGAATAATAAATTAATAATTGGTGGACATGAGTTTAATTCAAGATTTATATTAGGTTCAGGTAAATTTTCATTAGATATGGTTAAAGCAGCTATTGAACATGGAGAAGTAGAAATAATAACACTTGCACTACGTCGTGCTAATATAGGTGGAGAGGAAAACATATTAGATTATATTCCAAAGAATATTACATTACTTCCAAACACTTCAGGTGCAAGAAATGCAGAAGAAGCAGTTAGAATTGCACGTCTTGCAAGAGAACTTGGATGTGGGGATTTTATAAAGCTAGAAGTAATCCATGATTCTAAATATTTGATGCCAGATAACTATGAAACAATAAAGGCTACAGAAATACTTGCGAAGGAAGGATTCATCGTTATGCCTTACATGTATCCTGACTTAAATGCAGCAAGAGCCCTAGTAAATGCTGGTGCAGCATCAGTAATGCCTTTAGCTTCACCTATCGGAAGTAATAAAGGTCTATCCACAAAGGATTTCATACAAATATTAGTTGATGAAATAGACTTACCTATTATTGTAGATGCTGGTATAGGTCGTCCTTCTCAAGCTTGTGAAGCAATGGAAATGGGTGTTGATGCAGTTATGTGTAATACTGCAATTGCAACAGCAAATGATATCGCCATGATGTCAAGAGCCTTTAAAGATGCTGTAGTGGCAGGTCGTACTGCATATCTTGCTGGTCTTGGTAGAGTGCTAGATCATAAAGCTGAGGCATCTAGTCCCTTAACTGGATTTTTGGAGGACTAATTATGGAATATCTAAGAATAAATCATATGGAATATTTAGATGGTATGGAGCAAACAGACTCAGACACCATGGACAAGGTGTTAAATCTAGTTAAAGAATATGACTATAATAAGTATACTGCTAAAGACGTAAAAAGAGCTTTAGACAAAGAATATCTTTCAATTGAGGATTACGCCGCTATATTGTCCCCTGTTGCTATGCCCTTTTTAGAGGATATGGCAAGAAAAGCAACCTTAAAAACAAGAAAACATTTTGGTAATTCTGTTTCTTTATTTACACCACTATATATTGCTAACTACTGTGAAAATGAATGTGTGTATTGTGGTTTTAATTGTACAAATAAAATTCAACGTGGAAAGCTTTCTCTAGAAGAAATGGAAGAAGAATTAAAGGAAATTGCGTCTACTGGCTTAAAAGAGCTCTTAATACTAACAGGTGAATCTCGTAATATATCTGGAGTTGAATATATTGGTGAGGCAATTAAACTTGCCACAAAATATTTTTCTACAATCGGTATTGAGATTTATCCATTAAACTCAGAAGAATATGCTTATTTGAATAAATGCGGTGCAGATTTTGTTTCTATCTATCAAGAGACTTATAACCCTGATAAATATGAACAGGTTCATTTAAGAGGACCCAAAAGAATTTTCCCATACCGTTTTAATTCACAAGAACGTGCTTTACTCGGTGGCATGCGTGGTGTTGCCTTTGGTGCCTTACTTGGATTAGATGACTTTAGAAAAGATGCATTTGCAGTAGGCTTACATGCATCCTTTATACAACAAAAATATCCTCATGCTGAAGTTTCTTTCTCAACTCCACGTTTAAGACCTTATATTAACAATGCTGACAATAATCCTAATGATGTTCACGAAAAACAGCTTTTACAAGTAATGCTTGCTTATCGCTTATTTATGCCTTTTGCTGGAATTACTATTTCTACAAGAGAAAGAGCAGGCTTTCGTGATAATGTAATAGGAATGATGGCTACAAAGATATCCGCAGGTGTATGTGTTGGAGTTGGAGGTCATAAAACTGAAGAAAAGGGAGACGAACAATTCGAGATCTCTGATTCACGAAGCGTAAGTGAAGTGCACAATGTAATTATCAGCAGAGGACTTCAACCTGTTTATACAGATTATATTAAGGTTTAGGAGAAGATTAATGTTAATTTGCATAACAAATAGAAAGCTTTGCAAAGATGACTTTCTAAGTAGAATTAATGAACTTGCAAAAGGAAAACCTGATGCAATAGTGCTAAGAGAAAAAGATTTAAGCCTAGATGAATATGAAGCTTTAGCTACTGGAGTAAAAAAAATCTGCCTCATAAATGAAGTTCCTCTTATTATCAATAGTAATATATCAGTAGCAAAAAAACTGGAACTTTCAAAGATTCATTTATCAATGTCAGATTTAAGAGTCTATAAAAATCAGCTAAGTGAATTTACCGAAGTAGGTGCCTCCATTCACTCTCTACTGGAAGCAAAAGAAGCACAAAACCTTGGAGCTTCTTACTTAATAGCAGGACATATATTTGAAACAGACTGCAAAAGGAGAATGACCTCAAGAGGTATACCATTTTTAAAAGAAATCTGTGAATCTGTCTCTATACCGGTATTTGCCATTGGTGGCATAACAAAGGATAAAGTAGAAACTGTACTTTCTGTAGGGGCAAAGGGTGTATGCATCATGTCTGAGGCTATGACTTCTTCAAATCCAAGCACTCTTAAGAAAAGTTTTCGCTTCTATAATACCTAACTTTTTCTAACTTAATAAAATTTATTGTAGCACCTCTAAGACTTTATCATACAATATAAGTGACAAGGGTTTGGAGGTGTTTTGATTTAATGTATATTAACCCAGTTTTTTATTGTCCTTATTGTATTAACCGCGATGTATGTTCCTTCTCAGGAAACTACTACAGAAACTATGCTGACACTTATGATGACTTCAGAAGTAATGATGACTTAAACAATTTTGATGATTTCGACGATTTTGAAGAATTCGAGGAATTTAATAATTTTTCTGATGATGATTACTTATTTGATGGTATGAGAGCTCCTCAGCAAGAAGTAAATAGAATACTAGCACTCCTTACTGTTCAGCAGCCTCAACTTTTTACTACTCTAGAAAGATACGGAGTACGCAGAGCTACAATTAATACTCAATTTAGGATAGCTATAAACTTTACTCTAGATAATGCTTCAAGTCATAGTGGAAACATAAATAGAAGAACAAATGCGATATTTAATGATTTCAGAAGAGATCAATCTTGGATATTCATCTCTCTTCGTGCTGCAGGAGTACCTAATAATGTAATAAACAGTACCTTTAGAAGTGTAATCGAATTTACTCTTAGAAATATGACTACTCCTCCTACTCCAGGACCTGGCCCTTCTCCTGATAGATGGAGTCAATGGGAAGATCTTGGTGGAGTTTTAACTTCAGGCCCTGCTGTTTCTTCTTGGGCGCCTAACAGACTTGATACCTTTGTACGTGGTACTGATAATGCTCTATATCATAAATGGTGGGATGGTTCACGTTGGAGCAACTGGGAAAGCCTCGGTGGAGTTTTAACTTCAGGTCCTGCTGCTGTCTCTTGGGGAAATAATAGAATTGACGTATTTGCTAGAGGTACAAATAATGCTATGTGGCATATATTCTGGAATGGCACTAGATGGAGTCAATGGGAAGACCTCGGTGGCGGCTTAAGCTCATCACCAGCTGTTTCTTCTTGGGCACCAAATAGATTAGACACTTTTGTACGTGGTACTGATAATGCGCTTTACCATAAATGGTGGGATGGTTCACGTTGGAGCAACTGGGAAAACCTTGGTGGAACTTTAACATCTGCCCCTGCTGCTGTCTCTTGGGGAAATAATAGAATTGATGTATTTGCTCGTGGTGAAAGAAACCGCTTATATCATAAATGGTGGAATGGCTCAAGATGGAGTAACTGGGAAGACCTTGGTGGAAACTTAACATCAGCTCCTGCTGTTTCTTCTAGAGGAAATAATAGACTTGAAGTATTCGCTAGAGGCACAAATAATCAACTAATAACTAAATCTTGGAACGGTTCTCGTTGGAGTGACTGGAGTAATGTTGGAGGAACTATAACCTCTGACCCTGCCGCAGTGTCTTGGGGACCAAATAGAACTGATGTCTTTGCTAGAGGTACAAATAATGCTATGTGGCATATTTGGAGAAACTAATATAAAACTCAATCGAGTAGGAGCTGAATAATTATTTTATTCAGCGACCTCTCACACCACCAAGCATACCGTTCGGTACTTGGCGGTTCAATAAGAATTACCTAATCATAAATACTTTTCAGTTA